>DASUFB010000034.1:0-126899 GCA_036274775.1 Burkholderiales bacterium
GTGAGGGAGGGCTGAAAGGGGAAAGGGGAAAGGTAAAAGGGGAAAGGTGAAAGGTGAAAGGTAAAAGGTAAAAGGTGAAAGAGGAAAGGAAGTAGCTCTCAGGTGTAGCAGTCGAGACCTGATCGGACGGCGACTGTCCGCTGCAAGCCTGCACGGCAGGCCGGGGCTCGACTACTGCAATTTGGTCTTTTCCCTTTTCCTCTTTCACCTTTTACCTTTCACCTTTCCCCTTTCCCCTTTCAGCCCTCCCTCACCCCAGTACCTTCATCCCCTTCTGCATTCCCGGACGCGCGCCCACGGCCGCGCCCCAGCGCGCGAGGTTCGTGCAGCCGGCCTCGTCGAGCATGGGCTTGCGCAGCGCATAGTTCGGATACAGGTGCAGCTCGACGACCGAGAATTCGTCGGCGAAGTATTCGTGCTGCGCGAGATGCGCATCGCAGACCCGGAAGAAGTCGACGAGCCGGTTGCGGAAATAGGCGGTGTTGCCCGGCGTCTTGTCGGGCACGCTGTTCTCGACGCGGAACAGGGCGCCGCTGGTCGCCGCGACGTCGGTGGCCGCCTGCATGAACCACTGCAGGGCCAGCACACGGCGGCGCGGGTCCTTCGGCAGGAAAACCCCGCACTTCTCGGCCACGTAGAGGATGATGGCGCCCGACTGCGAGACGGTGACCGGCTTGCCGCCGGGGCCGTCGGGGTCGACGATCACCGGGATCAGGCCCGCCGGATTCAGCTTGCGGAATTCCGGGCTGCGCTGCTCGCCGGCGGCGAGGTCCACCTTGTGCGTGCGGTAGGAAAGGCCGGCTTCCTCGAGCGCCACCGAGGCGCGATAGCCGTTTGCGGTTCCCGCGAGATACAGATCGATCATGCCGTGAGCTCCCTGGTCGTGTTGCCGGTTGTCGGGGCCGGAAGTGTAGCGCGTCACGCGCCGGCGGTTGCGGCGCTACAATCGGCGCCCGTCGCCCCTTCCCGAGAGACGTCCCATGAAATCCGCCCGCATGTATCTCGTCGCGCTGTGCGCGCTGGCCGCTTTCGGCCTGCCGGCGGCGGCTGCTCCCGAAAAGCCGAAAGTCACCATCGCCGTCGGCGGCAAGGCGTCGCTGTACTACCTGCCGCTCACGATCGCCGAGCGCAAGGGCTATTTCCGCGACGAGGGCCTGCAGGTCGACATCGTGGACTTCGCCGGCGGCGCCAAGGCCCTGCAGGCGATGATGGGCGGCAGCGCGGACGTCGTGTCCGGCGGCTTCGACCACGTCGTGGTCATGCGCGCGCGCGGGCAGCCGCTGAAGGCGTTCGTGCTGCAGGTGGCCACCCCCGCGATCTCCCTGGGCGTGGCGAAGGACAAGGCCGCGCGCTACAGGTCGCCGAAGGATCTCGCGGGCATGAAGATCGGCGTTTCCGCGCCCGGGTCGAGCACGCATGCCTTCGTGAACCACCTGCTCGCCTCGGTGGGGCTGGCGCCGGACTCGGTTTCCATCGTCGGCATCGGCACCGGGCCGTCGGCCGTCGCAGCCGTTCAGGCCGGGCACGTGGACGCGCTCGCGAACATCGAGCCGGTGATGACCATGCTGGAGCGATCGGGTGCCATCAGGGTCGTGGCGGAGGCCGTGAGCGTGCGCGGCGCGCAGGCGCTCTACGGCAGCCCGCTGCCGTCGGGCTCCCTGTACACGCGCGAGGAGTTCATCAGGTCCAACCCGGGCACGGTGCAGGCATTGACGAACGCGATGGTGCGCGCGCTGACGTGGCTGAGATCGGCCTCGCCCGACGACGTGGCCGGGACGGTGCCGCCGGAATACCTGCTCGGCGACCGCGCGCTCTACCTCGAGGCCTATCGCAAGAACAGCGAGGCTTATTCGAAGGACGGGCTGATTTCCCCGGCCGGCGCGCAGGCGCAGCTCAAGGTGCTGGCCGGGTTCGAGCAGGCCGTGAAGGACGCGTCCGGGTTGAAGGCCGAGGACACGTACACGAACGAGTTCGTCGAGAAAGCACCGAAAAAGTAGCAAGAGAAAGCAAGGCTGCGTTCCCCGGGCGTTCGCCGCCACGGCGAAGTCAAGGGAATAAATCCCGATGTGTGGGTTAGTGCGTCGCAGCATCCCGGGATGGGCGCCGCGCGCGCAAGTTCCTTGAGCACCTCCGCCACTAGTGATACGGTGAATGCTTTCCATCCCGTCCGTCCGGGCTCTGCCGGAATTTCCAAGGAAGCGAATGAAGCACAAGGTTTTCGGTATCCGTGCGGGGACCGCCCTCCTTTGCGCGGCTGCGCTGCTCGGGGCTTCGCCGGCCGGTGCCGATGAGCAACAGAAGGGCGACGCGGCGAAGGGCAAGGAGATATTCGACCAGATGTGCGCCGGCTGCCACGGCACCTACGGCAACGGCCAGGAGGGAACCAAGAGCGGGTTCGTGCCGCGCATCGCCACGCTCGCCAACAAGGAGTACATGGATTCGGTGCCCGACGACTACATCAGGCTGATCATCAAGAAGGGCGGCGCCTACATGGGGAAGATCGCGGCCATGCCCGCCTGGGAGCACAAGTTCAACGATGCGCAGGTCGACGATCTCGTGGCCCACATCCGCACGTTCACCAGCGGGCATTGAGGGCGGCGGGCGGATCCGCAACGGTTTCGGTTGCAGGAAGCAAGGCAGGTGCAGTGACGGTCCATAAAAGAGAAACGTCCCAGGAGGAGGAAGAAATGAAAGTGCCAAGAGTACTAGCCTTAATTGCAGTGGCAGTGGGATTGTCCTCGGTGGCTTTCGCGGCGGAGGATCGTGCAACCGCCGAGCCGGGCGGTCCTGCCGGCAAGTGGTCCACGCGCGTGCCGGTCAAGCCGGATCCGAGCAAGATCAAGGTGCCCGCGGGCTACAAGGTCAGCGTCTTCGCGGCCGGCCTCGACACCATCACCTCTATCACGGTCGACAAGCATGACAACGTCTGGGTTGCCATCTCCGGCAACACCTTCGGCTTCCCGCCGCAGGGCATCGACAAGCCGCACGTCAAGATCTTCGACAAGTCCGGCAAGCTCATCAAGGACAAGGTCGGCCTGGGTATCTTCAAGTCCTTCGCCCTGAACGAGATCGCCTACTGCCCCGAGAACGGCCGCACCTACGTCGGCGACTACAGCTACGGCATCTGGGAGATCGACGGCGTCAACGGCACGCCGAAGCTGATCATGAACGAGGTGCCGATCGGCGACCACGCCCTCGGCGGCATCACCTGCCGCGACGGCTATCTCTATTACGCAGTGGGCGCGCCGACCAACTCTGGTTACTCCGATCCCAACATCCACGGCTGGACGGATGCGATCGACCCGTACTGGGAAAAGCGCACCACCGACGGCATGCCGCCGCTGCCGCGTGATCCGCCCTGCCGCGACATCGTGCTGACGGGCC
Source organism: Burkholderiales bacterium (assembly GCA_036274775.1). Classification (GTDB taxonomy): domain Bacteria; phylum Pseudomonadota; class Gammaproteobacteria; order Burkholderiales; family JACQAP01; genus JACQAP01. The sequence goes on from DASUFB010000034.1 coordinate 3,385, forward strand.
TGAACATCCGCGACACGGAAGGCAACCTGACGGGCGCTTACCTGCCCAAGGGCACGCCGTCCAAGCCGGGCCAGGTCATCAAGGCGCAGAAACCCTGCGGCGGCGCCGTGCACCGCGCCAGGCTCAAGGCCGACAGCAGCTACACGACCGACGACTGGGAAGTGTATGCCATGGGCCTGCGCAACTCCTCGGGCGTGGCGTTCGGGCCCAAGGGCTCGCGCTTCGAGCATGCGCTGGCGGTGTCCGACAACGGCATGAACGACAAGGGCAACCGCCGCGTCGCCAACGGCGCGGAGAAGCTGTTCATCGTCACCGAGAAGGGCCAGGACGCGGGCTTTCCCGACAAGGAAGGCATGAACTTCGTCAACATCAAGCGCTACGGCCCCGACGTGTACCGCGGCAACAAGTTCGACCCGACGCGGCCGAACCCGCAGCTCAACATCGGCGACAAGCCCTTCGTGCCGACGCTGCCGCCGTACCGGTTCATCGACCATTCGATCGGCGTGCGCGGCACCCCGCTGATCGTGGCCAACCCGAACCCGAACGGCTACATCAACCCGGTGATGGAATGGGACACGAACAACCCCATGGACGGCCTGGCGTGGGCGCCGAAGGCCTTCGATGCGGGCGGCGACGTGCTCTACACCGCGGTGTTCGGCATCATCGACAACGGGCCCGAAAGCCTGCGTCCGATGTGGCCGGCCATCGTGCGCGTCGAGTTCCTGAACCCGACGGGCATCAAGTGGTCGATCTTCGCCGAGAACATCGACCCGGGCCCCAACGCCTACCAGAAGAAGGAAAACCGCGGCGGGTTCGAGCGCACCAACGACGTCGAGTTCAGCACGGACGGCAAGACGATGTACGTCGCCGACTACGGCGAGCTGTACGTGAACTACCAGATGGAATCGCCGTTCTACACGACGCCCAAGTCGGCCATCGTGTGGAAGATCACCAAGGAATAAGGCGGTCTCGCTTCACCCGGTCCGGCGGCCCGCGAGGGTCGCCGGATTTTTTTGTGCAAGGCAGGCTCAAATATGAGCCACAGAGGACACGGAGAGCACGGAGAAAAACATGACGGTGGAACACGAACTCTCCCTGCCTTTTCCTTTGTGATCCTTCGTGTTTACGCTTTTTGCCCTTACTCCGTGTCCTCTGTGGCAAGGATTCCGCAGTCCTGCGCGGCTATCGGCTGGTTGCGGCGGCTTTCGCGCCCAGTTCCACGAGTACGGGGTCCGACGCGAGGTCGATGCCCGTCACGGTCACGGAGGCCGCGAAAGTGCCGTCGCCCAGCTCGCGCAGGTCGTGCAGGACGATGTGCTTGGCCTGGTGGATGAAATCCGACATCAGCGCATTGAGGCGGTTGCGCACGGCGATCGACGAGGCGTCGTTGCCGTGCATCGCCGGCACGCCGTCGGGGCGCACGCGATACAGCGGTTGCGTCGGATCGGGCGATTCGACCCGGAAGCGACACCAGCCGGCGGCGTCGCAGCCGCGAAATTGCGCGGGGACGGGTTCGGCGCGCAGGGTCAGGGGCAGGTGCAGGATCAGCAGGCCGGCCAGGGCGAATCGCGGACGCATCGCCGGGTTATACCAGATTCGATTTTGCGTCGCGGCTTGATTCCGCGCGCCGGCACCACCATCTGCCCGGGACGGGCGGCGCGCGTTTAGAATGCGGTTGCACTGCGGACCGCGGCGTTCCGCCCGGCCGTGCCCTGGTCGTTAACTCCCTGATATGCCTGACTCTTACAAACCCGTGCCGGAGCGCGGCGCCATTGCCATTCGCGGCGCGCGCCAGAACAACCTCAAGAACCTCGACGTCGACCTTCCGCTCAACGAGCTGATCGTCGTGACCGGCGTGTCCGGATCCGGCAAGTCCTCGCTGGTGTTCGACACCCTGTACGCGGAAGGGCAGCGCCGCTACGTCGAGACGTTCTCGCCCTATGCACGCCAGTTCCTCGACCGCATGGACAAGCCGCAGGTCGAGCGCATCGAGGGCATCCCGCCGGCGATCGCCATCGACCAGACCAATCCGGTGCGCACGTCGCGTTCCACGGTGGGCACGATGACCGAGCTGGCCGACCACCTGAAGCTCATGTTCGCGCGCGCCTCGCAGCTTTACTGCCGCGGCTGCTCCCGCCCGGTCAGGCGGGACAACCCGGACTCGATCTACGCCGGGCTGCAGGCGAGGGCGCGGGACGCCGGCGATCCGCGGCTCGTCGTGACCTTCCCGGTGGACATTCCGAAGAACTTCACGGAAAGCGAAATCCTGAAGCTGCTCGAAGGCCAGGGCTATACGCGCATCCACTCGAAGTCCCCGGACAGGCTCGAGGTCGTGCAGGACCGCTTCCGCTTCTCGAATGCGGAGCGCGCGCGCGTGATCGAGGCGCTGGAAGCCGCGCTCAGGGTCGGCAACGGAAACGTGGCGGTCTACCGGCTCGAAGAAGGCGAAGCCGCGAACGAGCAGCCCCTCACTCCTCACTCCTCACCCCTCACCGCAGGCCCGTGGAGATATTCCACGGGCCTGCACTGCCCCGACTGCGACATCCACTATCGCGAGCCCACGCAGAGCACGTTCTCGTTCAACTCGCCGGTGGGTGCGTGCGAGACCTGCCGCGGCTTCGGCCGCGTGATCGGCGTGGACTACGGGCTGGTGATTCCCGACGAGTCGAAGACGCTCGGCGGCGGCGCGGTCAAGCCGTGGCAGACGCAGAGCTTCAGGGAATGCCAGGACGACCTCGACAAGTACGCGAAAAAGCGCGGCATCCCGCTCGACAAGCCCTGGCGCAGCCTGACCCCCGCGCAGAAGAGCTGGGTCATCGACGGCGAGCCCGAATGGGTGAGCTGGAAGAAATCCTGGCCCGGCACCTGGTACGGCGTGAAGCGCTATTTCGACTGGCTCGAGACCAAGGCCTACAAGATGCACATCCGCGTGCTGCTGTCGCGCTACCGCGCGTACACGCCCTGCGCGGCGTGCGAGGGCAGCCGGCTCAAGCCCGATGCGCTGCTCTGGCGCGTCGGCAGCAAGGCCGACGCGGATGCCGTGCTCGAGCCGAAGCTGCGTTACCGGCCGAAGGACGTCGCCTGGACCGATGCGCAGCTGCAGGCGGTGCCCGGGCTCACGATCCACGACCTCATGCAGCTGCCGGTCGACCGCTGCGCGAAGTTCTTCGCCTCCGTTCACTTACCGGCCATGTCCGCCGCACGCGCCGTGGGAACGGGACACCGTATCGACGCGGCCATGACGGGCGCTTCCGGGAGCACATCCCCGCAAGCGGGGCCCCCGCCCGACGTTTCGCCGGCCCCTGTTCCGCCCTCCGGCGCTCCGCTGGACGAGGCAACCGAGCTGCTGCTCGGCGAGATCCGCACGCGGCTTTCCTACCTGCAGGAGGTCGGACTTGGCTACCTGACGCTGGACCGGCAGTCGCGCACGCTTTCCGGCGGCGAGGTCCAGCGCATCAACCTCACCACCGCGCTGGGCACGTCGCTGACCAACACGCTGTTCGTCCTGGACGAGCCCTCGATCGGCCTGCACCCGCGCGACATGGGGCGCGTGATCGCCGTCATGCAGAAGCTGCGCGACGCGGGCAACTCGCTCGTGGTGGTGGAGCACGACCCGCAGATCATGTTCGCGGCGGACCGCATCCTCGACATGGGGCCGGGACCGGGCGAGAAGGGCGGCGGGATCGTGTTCTTCGACCGCCCCGGCGCGCTGGCCTCGACCGCGCATTCCCTGACCGGCGACTACCTGCGCGGCCGCAAGCGCGCCGACGCAGGGCTGAGGCAGATGCCTGTCGCGCCGGACGCGCCGCGGCTGGGTGTGCGCGGCGCGACCGAGCACAACCTCAGGAACGCCGACGTCGATTTCCCGCTGAACCGGCTGGTGTGCGTGACCGGCGTGTCCGGATCGGGCAAGTCGACGCTGGTGCAGGACGTGCTGTATCCGGCGCTGCTGAAGCACAAGGGCAAGCCGACCGAGGCGGCAGGCGCCCACGACAAGCTCGTAGGGGCGGACCTCGTCGGCGACGTCGTCATGGTCGACCAGACGCCGATCGGACGCACCACGCGCTCGAACCCGGCGAGCTACGTCGGCGCCTTCGACGCCATTCGCGACCTGTTCGCGCGTTCGCCCACGGCGAAGGAGCGCCAGTACAAGCCGGGCATGTTCAGCTTCAACTCCGGCGACGGCCGCTGCCCGACCTGCGGCGGCAACGGCTTCGAGCACGTGGAGATGCAGTTCCTGTCGGACGTGTACCTGCGCTGCCCCGACTGCGACGGCCGGCGTTACCGCGACGAGATCCTGGAAGTGACCATCGCGCCGCAGGGCAAGGCGCCGAAGAGCATTGCCGGCGTGCTGGAGATGACGGTCTCGGAGGCCGTGGATTACTTCGATGCCCATCCCGACGTCCTGCGCAGCCTGCAGCCGCTGGCCGATGTCGGCCTCGAATACCTGCGCCTCGGCCAGCCGGTGCCGACGCTGTCAGGAGGCGAGGCGCAGCGCCTGAAGCTCGCCGGCCACCTGGCGGCGGCCGCCAAACCGTCAGGTTCGCCCCATGCCACGCGCGCGAAAGGCTCGCTGTTCCTGTTCGACGAGCCCACGACCGGGCTGCATTTCGAGGACATCGCCAAGCTGCTGCGTTCCTTCCGCCGGCTGGTCGAGGCCGGGCATTCCCTGCTGGTCATCGAGCACAATCTCGACGTCATCGCGGCCTGCGACTGGATCGTCGACCTCGGGCCCGAGGGCGGCGAGGCCGGCGGCGAAATCGTCGCCGAGGGCACGCCGGCGCAGATCAAGGCCGACCGGAAGTCCCACACCGGCGCCGCGCTGCGCGAGTACGAGGAAGCGCTCGGCAAGAATATATTCGCGCGAGCGCAGGAGACTCCTCACTCCTCACTTTTCACTCCTCACGCCGGCATTACGATCAGGAATGCCAGGGAGCACAACCTCAAGGGCGTCGACCTCTCGCTGCCGCGCGGAAAATTCACGGTGATTACCGGAGTGTCGGGCAGCGGCAAGTCGACGCTTGCGTTCGACATCGTGTTCGGCGAGGGCCAGCGGCGCTACCTCGAGTCGCTGAACGCGTATGCGCGCCAGTTCGTGCAGGTGGCTTCGCGCCCCGACGTCGATGCGATCTACGGCATCCCGCCGACGGTGGCGATCGAGCAACGCACCAGCCGCGGCGGACGCAAGAGCACGGTCGGCACGCTGACCGAGATCCACCATTTCCTGCGACTGCTGTTCGTGAAGCTGGGCACGCAGCATTGCCCGGACTGCCACGTCGCCATCGAGCCGCAAAGCGAGGAAGCGATCGCCGCGCGCATCCTGCGCGAGTACAAGGGCAGCCACATCGGGCTCCTGGCGCCGCTCGTCGTGAACCGCAAGGGCGTCTACACGGACCTCGCGAAATGGGCGCACGGCAAGGGCTACCCGTTCCTGCGCGTCGACGGCGAGTTCCTGCCGACGCAGAAATTCCCCCGTATCGACCGCTTCAGGGAGCACACGATCGAGCTGCCGGTGGCCGACCTGCGCGTCAGCGCGGCCGACGAGAAGACCCTGCGCGAGGCGCTGCACACTGCGCTGGAGCACGGCAAGGGCGTGGCGCACGTGCTCTCGCCGCTCGACGGCCTGATGGACGGCAAGGCGAAGGCGAGCGAGACCGTGTTCTCCACGAAGCGCGCCTGCCCGTCGTGCGGCCGCAGCTTCCCGGAGCTCGATCCGCGGCTGTTCTCGTACAACTCCAAGCACGGCTGGTGCGGCTCCTGCTACGGCACCGGGCTGAAGATCGACCAGGTCGGCTGGGACGAGGAGCGCTCGCGCACCGGCACGGAAGACAACGTGCTGGACTCCTGGATCGACTGGCTGGAGGTGGACGAAGCCTGCCCGGACTGCGAGGGCAGGCGGCTCAACCGCGAGGCGCTCGCGGTGTCGTGGCGCGGCCGCTCGATCGCCGACTACGGCACGCTGCCCGTGGCGAAGCTGGCGGAGCTGGTGGCCTCGCTGAAGCTCGAAGGCCGCGAGAGGGAGATCGCGCGCGACCTGCTGGCCGAGCTCGGCAGCCGGCTGGGCTTCCTGTCGGAAGTCGGCCTCGGCTACCTGACGCTCGACCGCTCCGCGCCCACGCTGTCAGGGGGCGAGGCGCAGCGCATCCGGCTGGCCGCGCAACTCGGCTCCAACCTCAGGGGCGTGTGCTACATCCTCGACGAGCCGACCATCGGCCTGCACCCGCGCGACAACCGCATCCTGCTCGACACGCTGGAAAAGCTCGAGAGGAAGGGCAACACGCTGCTGGTCGTGGAGCACGACGAGGATACGATCCGGCGTGCGCATCACGTGGTCGACCTCGGTCCGGGCGCCGGCCGGCTCGGCGGCGAGGTCATCGCGCAAGGCGACGTGCGCGAGTTGATGGAGTCGCCGGCATCGTTGACAGGGAAGTTCCTGCGCCATCCGCTGCTGCATCCGGTGCAGCCGTGGCGGCCGACGGACATGCGCACCGCGGCCATCGAGGTCAGGGGCGCGGCGCTGCACAACCTCAAGCGCATCGACGTGCGCTTTCCGCTGGCGCGTTTGTCGGTCGTGACCGGCGTGTCCGGCAGCGGCAAGTCCACGCTGGCGCGCGATATCCTGCACGACAACCTCGTTGCGCTCGTCGGCGAACGCAACAGGAGAAAAAGCGCGACGCTCGAGCCGGCGGGTTGCAAGGCCATCAGGGGCCGGGACGCGGTCGATCGCGTGCTGGAAGTCGACCAGACGCCGATCGGCAAGACGCCGCGCTCCTGCCCGGCCACGTATGTCGGCTTCTGGGACGCGATCCGCAAGCTGTTCGCCGGCACGCAGGAAGCGCGCATGCGTGGCTTCGAGGCCGGGCGCTTTTCGTTCAACACGGCGGGCGGGCGCTGCGATGCCTGCGAGGGGCAGGGCCTGCAGAAGATCGAGATGAGCTTCCTGCCCGACGTGAAGGTCGCCTGCGACGTCTGCAACGGCGCGCGCTTCAATCCCGAGACACTGGCGGTGCGCTACAAGGACAAGTCCATCGGCGACGTGCTCGCCATGAACGTCGACGAGGCGGTCGAGTTCTTCGCCGCGCACCCGGCGATCCACCATGCGCTGCGCCTGCTGCAGGACGTGGGCCTGGGCTACCTGACGCTCGGGCAGCAGAGTCCCACCTTGTCCGGCGGCGAGGCGCAGCGCATCAAGCTCGTGACCGAGCTGGCGAAGGTGCGCACGACACCTCACCCCGGCCCTCTCCCCCCGGAAGGGCGCAGAGGGAGGGAGGGATCGAAGAGAACCCTTTATGTTTTGGATGAGCCGACGGTCGGCCTGCACATGGCCGACGTCGAGAAGCTGATCCGCGTGCTGCACCGCCTGGTGGACGCCGGCAATACCGTGGTCGTGATCGAGCACAATCTGGACGTCATGGCCGATGCCGACTGGATCGTCGACCTCGGACCCGAGGGCGGGGAGGGCGGCGGCGAAGTCGTGGCGCAGGGCATGCCGGAGGACGTGGCCAAGGTCAAGCAGTCGCATACCGGCCGCGTGCTGGCCGACTTCCTGGCCGAGCGCGGACGTGACAGGGAGCAGGAAAAGGTTGCGGCGGTCGCGACTTAAAGCATCCACCCAACGCAGAGGCGCAGAGGACGCAAAGGACGCAGAGGAGACCGAAGAAAGTGAGGGGAAATTCTGCGGCGGGCGTATCATCAAGAGTCGGAGATAGGGAATAGCATCAGTGAAAGCCAACGACACCAATATCGCGCTCGCGCCGCAGCAGGTCAGCATCGACGTGCTGCTGGAGAAGTACGCCAAGGGCGACGAGAAGACCATCGCCGACGTGCGCCGGCGCGTGGCGCGCGCGCTTGCGGTCGTGGAGGCCGATCCGGCCAGATGGGAGCCGCTGTTCTTCGAGGCGCTGGAAAACGGCTTCATCCCGGGCGGGCGCATCAACTCCGCCGCCGGCACCAACCTCAGCGCGACCCTGATCAACTGCTTCGTGCAGCCGGTCGGGGATTCGGTATCCGAGGTCGTCGACGGCAAGCCGGGCATCTACGTCGCGCTCATGGAGGCGGCGGAGACCATGCGCCGCGGCGGCGGTGTCGGCTACGACTTCTCGGCCATCCGGCCGCACGGCGCGCTGGTGCACGGCACGCAGAGCAGCGCCAGCGGTCCGGTGTCGTACATGCGCGTGTTCGACCGCAGCTGCGAAACCGTGGAATCGGCCGGCTCGCGGCGCGGCGCGCAGATGGGCATCCTGCGCTGCGACCACCCCGACATCGAGGCATTCATCCACGCCAAGGACGAAGGCGACCTGCGCAACTTCAACATCAGCGTGGCGGTCACCGATGCCTTCATGCGCGCCGTCGAGTCGGACGGCGACTGGGACCTCGTGCATGAAGCCGCGCCCGGCAAGGAGCTGCACGGCACGCCGGCGAAGCAGGCGGCCGACGGCCGCTGGATCTACCGCACGGTCAAGGCGCGCGACCTGTGGAAGCAGGTCATGGAGTCGACCTACGACCACGCCGAGCCGGGCGTGCTGTTCATCGATCGCATCAATGCCGATGACAATCTTTCGTACGCCGAGAGAATCGAGGCGACGAATCCATGTGGCGAGGAACCGCTGCCCGCCTACGGCTGCTGCTGCCTCGGCAGCGTGAATCTCGCGCCTTTCGTGTCGAAGCCGTTCACGCCGCAGGCGCGCTTCGATTTCGACGCGTTCGCGAAGGTCGTGAAGGTCGCGGTGCGCATGCTCGACAACGTGCTCGACGTCACGGTCTGGCCGCTGCCGCAACAAGCCGAAGAAGCGAAGAACAAGCGCCGGGTCGGACTGGGCTTCACGGGGCTGGGCGACGCGCTGATCATGCTGGGCCTGCGCTACGACACCGGCGAGGCGCGCGACATGGCCGCGAGGATCGCCGAGGTCATGCGCGACGGGGCCTATGCCGCATCGGTCGACCTGGCGAAGGAGAAGGGTGCCTTCCCGCTGCTCGACGCGGAGAAGTACCTGTCCGCGCCGCGCTTCGCTTCGCGCCTGCCTGAGAAGCTGAAGGACGAGATTCGCCGGCACGGCCTGCGCAACAGCCACCTGCTGTCGATCGCGCCGACCGGCACGATCTCGCTCGCGTTCGCGGACAACGCTGCGAACGGCATCGAGCCGCCTTACTCGTGGACCTACCAGCGCAAGAAGCGCGAGGCCGACGGCTCGCACAAGGTCTACGACGTCGAGGACCATGCCTGGCGGCTGTACAGGCACGCCGGTGGAGACGTGGCGAAGCTGCCGCCGCAGTTCGTGACCGCGCTGGAGATTTCCGCGCTGGATCACATGCGCATGGTCGCCGCGGTCGCGCCCTTCGTGGATTCGGCGATCAGCAAGACCGTCAACGTGCCGGAGGATTATCCCTTCGCCGATTTCCGCGACCTCTACTTCGAGGCGTGGAAGTCCGGCCTCAAGGGCATCACGACCTACCGCCCGAACGGCGTGCTGGGCTCCGTGCTGTCGGCCACGCCGAAGAGCGAGGCGCCGAACGACCTCGACATGTCGGACACGGACCGCCGCATCCGCCTGGAGGCGGCGCCCACGCCCGCGCTGTCGAGCCTGCGCTGGCCGGGTCGGCCGCAGCTCGCGGCGGGCAACCCGGCGTGGACCTACATGGTGGAGTCGCCGTTCGGCCAGTTCGCGATTTTCGTCGGCCACGTCGATTCCGCCGATCCGCATGCCTTCGAGGTCTGGGTCAACGGTAACGAGCAGCCGCGCGGACTCGGTGCGGTCGCCAAGACGCTGTCGATGGACATGCGCGCGCAGGATCGCGCCTGGCTGCGCACGAAGCTCGACATCCTGTCGCGCACCGCGGGCGACGACGCCTTCGATTGCCCGATGCCGCCGGACGGCGTCCTGGTGCGCATGCCCAGCACGGTGGCGGCCTTCGCGCGCATCGTGAGCTGGCGCGTCGAGCAGCTCGGCGGCTTCAAGCCGCGCGACGACCGCTCGCCGGTGCTGGACGCGCTGTTCGCGAAGAAGGAGCCCAAGACCGGCACGGACGGCACCATGTCGTGGTCGGTCGACGTCTACAACCCGAGCTCGGGCGACGACTTCGTGCTGATCCTGAAGGAGCTGGTGCTGCCCTCGGGCCAGCGCCGGCCCTATTCGATCTGGATGGCGGGCAGCTACCCGCGCTCGCTCGACGGGCTGTGCAAGCTGCTGTCGCTCGACATGCGCGTCATCGACCCGGCCTGGATCGGCATGAAGCTGCGCAAGCTGCTGAGCTACGCCGAGCCGCTGGGCGACTTCATGGCAAAGGTGCCGGGCAGCGAGAAGCAGCGCAACTGGCCGAGCACGGTGGCCTATGTCGCCCAGCTCGTCATCCATCGCTATGCCATGCTCGGCGTGCTCGACGAGCGCGGCTACCCGGTCGACGAGATGGGCGTGCTGGAAATTCCGGACGCGGCACGCGAGAGCGAGGCGGGCAGGCTGCAGGTCCTGCCGGGCAGGCGCTGCGCGGAGTGCGGCAACAGCGCGGTCATCCGCAAGGACGGCTGCGAGTTCTGCACGGCCTGCGGCGCGGTCGGCGCGTGCGGATAGAAGGACAGCGGTGACGAGGTGAAGCGAGTGACGAGATAAGTGAGTGACGAGATAACCTCGTGACGAGAAGGAACGTGACGAAAAGCATGCTGAGTACCGCCCACATCGAGAGAACCGGGATACGGTAGTCACAATCGTCGCGACCCCATCCGTTACCGGTTCACCTCGTCACTGATTCACCTCGTCACTCGCTTTACCTCGTCACTGACTTACCTCGTCACGGCTTCCACGCGAGCGTCCTCGGCTGGCCGGTCGTCCCGATCACCGGCACCGGGGATGAGGCACGGAGCGATGTCCGTGGAGGCGGGCGCCGCCTGGCAGGTGGCGGCCGGCGAATTCGGGTATCATGCGCGCCGAGGATTTTGTTTCGCGTCAATCGGTCCGCGCAGCAGCCTTTTCGTGGCAGCAGGTCTTCCCCGAAGCTTTTCCAACCCATTCGATTCCGCCTGAACCGGTTCCGGGCGCCCAAGGGGCCCCGGCAGGCTGTTTCAGGAGATTTCCATCAGCACTTCATTCGAAGCGCTCGGCCTTCGCGCCGAGCTCACGCGCGCCGTTGCCGACGAAGGCTACGCGCAACCCACCCCCGTCCAGGCGCAGGCGATTCCGCTGATCCTGCAGGGACGCGACATCCTCGCCGGCGCGCAGACCGGCACCGGCAAGACCGCCGGTTTCACGCTGCCGATGCTGCAGTTGCTCGCAGCCCGTCCGGGCGCAGGCGAAGGCCGCCGCCCCGTGCGCGCGCTGATCCTCACGCCCACGCGCGAGCTCGCGGCCCAGGTCGAGGAATCCGTGCGCATCTACGGCCGCCACCTGCGCCTGAGGTCGGCGACGGTGTTCGGCGGCGTCAGCATGAACCAGCAGGTCGCGGCCCTGCGCCGCGGCGTGGACATCCTGGTCGCCACCCCGGGCCGGCTGCTCGACCACCTGCAGGAGCGCACCGCCGACCTGTCGCGCGTCGAGATGCTCGTGCTCGACGAGGCCGACCGCATGCTGGACATGGGCTTCATCCGCGACATCCGCCGCGTGCTCGCTGCGCTGCCGGGCAAGCGCCAGAACCTGTTCTTCTCCGCGACGTTCTCGAAGGAGATCCGCGAGCTGGCGGATTCCTTCCTGCGGTCGCCCGCCGAGGTCGCCATCGCGCGCAACGGCGAGACCGCCGACCTGGTTTCGCAGGTCGTGCACCCCGTTGACAAGGACAGCAAGCGGGCGCTGCTCGAAAAGCTCATCCGGGACGGCGACTGGCGCCAGGTCCTGGTGTTCGCGCGCACGAAGCACGGCGCCAACCGGCTCGCGCAGCAGCTCGACAGGGACGGCATCGGCGCTGACGCCATCCACGGCAACAAGAGCCAGAACCAGCGCACGCGCGCGCTGGCGCAGTTCAAGGAGGGCAAGGTGCGCGTGCTGGTGGCCACCGACATCGCCGCGCGCGGCCTCGACATCGAGCTGCTGCCGCACGTCGTCAACTACGAGCTGCCCAACGTGCCGGAGGACTACGTGCACCGCATCGGGCGCACGGGCCGCGCCGGCAGCTCGGGGCAGGCCGTCTCGCTGGTCTGCGCCGAGGAGAGCGAATATCTGCGCGACATCGAGCGCCTGCTCAAGCGCGGCATCGATCGCGTCGTCGTTCCCGGCTTCGAGCCGGCGCTGCCGGTCGTGACCGAAGGCAGGCTGCCGCCGCCGCCCAGGCAGCAGCGCCAGCCGCAAGGCCGCGGCCGCCCGCAGGGGCGGGACGCGCGCGATCCCCGCGAAAACCGCCGGCGCGAGGGCAGCGACGGCGGACGCAATGCCGGCGCGGGCCACCGCAGCCGCGACGGCAGCGGCAACCGCCAGCCCGCCGCCAGCGAGCCGCGGCGCGGCGACCGGCAGCCGAAGAGCAACGCCAACCGGCCCATCTCGGCGCTGCTCGGGGGCAATCGCTAGCGCGGCAGCCGCGTCGCCGGAGCGGGCAAGCACGAACCGGGGCATTTGCTTCTAGAATCGCGGTTCGCGCCCCACTCGTCGGCGCCCCGGCAGGGGCGCCGTGACAACATGACTGCCATGGACACCACCGGGCTCGTGAAGCGCCTGCTGGCCGTGCGGGTGATCCCCGTGCTGCGGCTGGCGTCGCGCGCCAGCGCGGAAACCGCCATCGACTGCCTGATCGAGGCGGGCTTCGGCACCGTGGAGGTCACGCTGACCACGCCGGATGCCGTGCGCCTGATCGGCTCCCTGCGCTCGCGCGGCGAGGAGGGGTTCCTCGTCGGCGCGGGCACCGTGCTGGACCTGGATACCGCGAAGGCCTGCCTGGACGCGGGGGCCGACTACCTCGTCGCGCCCTGCCTGGTCCCGGGGCTGGGCAAGCTCGCCGCCGACTGCGGCGCGGCCGCGCTCTGCGGCGGCTTCACTCCCGGCGAGGTCCTCGCGGCCTGGCGCGAAGGCTCGGCCATCGTCAAGGTGTTTCCCGCCTCCAGCGGCGGCCCGGCGCACCTCGGTGCGCTGCACGCCGTGTATCCAGAGATCCCGCTGTGCCCCACGGGCGGGGTGTCCATGACCAACATGCTCGACTACTTCAAGTCCGGAGCGGCCGTCGTCGGCGTGGGCAACAACGTCATCGACCAGAAGGCGCTCGCCGCGGGCGACCACGGCGGCGTCATCACCCACGCGCGCGGTTTCCTGGATCTGGCGGCGACGTGACGCCGCCGGCCCTCGACGTCGTCTCGCTGGGCGAGCCGCTCTACGAGTTCAGCCAGATTCCCGGCGACCCCGGGCGCTACCTGCAGGGCTTCGGCGGCGACACGATGAACTGCGTGATCGCGGCGGCGCGGCTCGGTGCGCGCACGGCTTATGTCACGCGCGTGGGCGACGACGAGTTCGGCCGCCAGTTCCTGAAGCTCTGGCGCGAAGAGGGCATCGACACGCGCGGCGTGGCGACGGATCCGCAGGCGCATACCGCGGTCTACTTCATCACGCACGGGCCTTCCGGGCACGTGTTCAGCTACCTGCGCAGGGGCTCGGCCGCGAGCCTCATGCAGGCGCGCGACCTGCCGCTCGACCTGATCCGCGGCACGCGCTTCTTCCATGCCTCGGGCATCAGCCAGGCGATCAGCGCCGGCGCGGCCGAGGCCGTGCAGGCCGCCGTCGGCGCGGCGAAGCAGGCCGGCGCGCGCTTCGTCTACGACGCCAACCTGAGGCTGCGCCTGTGGCCGCTGGCGCTCGCGCGCGAGACCGTCACGGGCACGCTCGCGCGATCGGATTTTTTCCTGCTGAGCCTGGAGGACGCGCAGGCATTGTGCGGGCTGCAGGAACCCGATGCCGTGCTCGACTGGTGCCATGGCGCCGGCGCGCCGGTGGTGGTGCTCAAGCTCGGGGCGGAGGGCGTGGCGGCGAGCGACGGGGCACGGCGCGGGCGCGTGCCGGGATACCGCGTCGAATCGGTGGATGCCACGGGAGCGGGGGATTGCTTCGCCGGCGCGCTGATGGCGCGCATGGCGGCGGGGGACGATTTCTGGGAAGCGCTGCGCCATGCCAACGCGGCGGCGGCGCTGGCGACGACGGGATACGGTGCCGTCACCCCGTTGCCGCGGCCCGGGGCGGTGCATGCCCTGCTGGATCGCGGCTGACGGCGGCGCGTCGCGCCCGCCGCGACCGCGCGGGGGTCAGCGCCCCTTCTTGCGTACGACGATCAGGACGATCAGCAGCACCACGCCGCCGACCATCATCATGTCCAGCATCGACATCCGCGATCTCCCTTAGGTCGCCTTGGTCGCCGGTCACGGTGGACCGGATGCGAAGGATTGTACGTTAAATGCCGGAAAGGCCGTGAAAACGAGCGAAACGGAGTTTCAGTGAAGGCTAACATCTAGCCGGCAGCGTCGGATCGATGTTATGCCGGGCCTGGTACCGTGAATATCGTGAATACGTGAATGTCGTAACGGTTGCAAATTGCTGCGAGACGGTAAAGCCGGGCCCTGGCAAGACTGCCGTGAGGACCGATTGCAGCCTGAAAATTGCTCTTTCAGCTGACCCCGGCCAATCACGCTTTTACGGCATTCACGACATTCACGTATTCACGACATTCACGTATTCACGACATTCACGGTATTCACGGCCCTTACGTTCCCTCGTCGTTGGGATACTCGTACTCCACGACTTTCTTGCTCTTCACGTAGCGCTGCGAGGCCGCGTTGAACTCCGCGAAATGCCGGGATTTCAGGTGCACGTCGAAAGCCGCGCGGTCCTTGTAGATCTCGTAGAGCAGGACGTGGTCGGGCGAGCCCTTCTCGATCAGCACGTCGAAACGGTCGCAGCCCGGCTCGTCGGCGAGCGACTGGCGAGCGTTGTCCTTGATCAGCCGCAGGAAAGGCTCCAGGGCGCCGGCATGCAGAAAAAAATCGACCGTGATGACGTAACGGACCATGGAATCCTGCGGTTCGTGGTTTGAGCGAAGTCGATATCCTTGCAGCATGGAACCTTCCTTGCAACTGCCGGCGGCCGCAACCAGGGGCCCCGAGGCTGCCTGCCGGTGCGCGCCGGCCGGCGGACGGCGGCGTGAACCTGATCGGATGCGGCCCGGCTGGCGCCGTTGCCCGGCTGCGCTGCGCCCGCCGCCGGATATTCGAAGTAAACGGAACCGATGGTGGCGCGTTCTGGAGTTCACGGACCAGGGTAGACCAGGAGGAGCGCGACATGAGCGAATTTTCCCGGCGTGATGTTCTGAAGGCGATGGGCGCGACCGCGCTTTCGACGGCAACCGGCGGCCTGCTGCAGCCGCGTCCGGCGCAAGCCGCCGGCCTGAGCTACAAGCCGGAAACGGGCGCGCAACTGCGCGTATTGCGCTGGAAGCGCTTCGTGCAGGGCGACGAAGATCAGTGGATGGCCAACACCCGGAAATTCACGCAGCTCACCGGCGTCACGGTGCGCGTGGACTCGGAAAACTTCGAAGACATCCGGCCGAAAGCCGCAGTGGCCGCGAGTGTCGGCAGCGGGCCGGACATCGTCCTGGGCTGGTACGACGACCCGCACCAATACGCCGACAAGCTGCTCGAACTGGACGAACTGGCGAACTACCTGGACGGGAAGTACGGCGGCTGGTATGACGTGTGCAGGCGCTACTGCATGCACGACGGGCACTGGATCGCGATCGGCGGCGGCTTTCTCGGCGGCTGCCTGGTCTATCGCCGGAGCATGCTGAAAGCCGTCGGATACGAGAAGCCGCCGGCCACGACCGACGGATTCCTCAAATTGTGCCAGGCCCTGAAGGCGAAAGGCACGCCGGTCGGTTTCGCGCTTGGCAACGCCGTCGGGGATGCCAATGCCTGGACGCACTGGGCGTTGTGGGCCTTCGGCGGCCGGCTCGTGGACGAAGGCAACCAGGTCGTCATCAACTCGAAGGAAACCGCGGCCGCGCTCGACTACGCCAGGGCGCTTTACCAGACTTTCATTCCCGGCACGCTTTCCTGGCTCGACCCGAACAACAACAAGGCATTCCTGGCCGGGGACATCAGCCTTACCCTGAACGGCGTTTCGGTGTACTACGTCGCGAAGACTTCCAAGGAAGAAGCCGTGCGCAAGCTCGCGGCCGACATCCATCACGTGAACATGCCGGTCGGCCCGACCGGGAAAGCCGCCGAGCTCAATCCGTTTACGCCGATGTTCGTTTTCAAGTATACGAAGTATCCGAACGCGGCCAGGGAGTATCTCCGTTTCATGATGGAGCGCGAGCAGTACGAGGCGTGGCAGGCGGCGTCGCTGGGCTACGTGCAGCAGCCTCTCAAGGCCTACGCGGACACGAAATTCTGGAAAAGCGACCCGAAGCTGCTGCCTTACCGCAACGTGCCGGCGCTGACCCGGGACAATGGCTATGCCGGCAGGCTCGGAGCGTCCTCCGCGGGCGCCATGGCGGATTACATCGTGGTCAACATGTTCGCGCAGGCCGCATCGGGCGCATCCGGCATCGAGGCGGCGATGAAGCAGGCGGAGAGCCGCGCCCGGCGCTATTACAGATAAAAAAAGTGCCGGGAATGGACTGACCCGGATGCAGTTGCCGGGATTGCACCGGGTCCCCGATGCACGGTCGATGCCGTGCGCCCCGCAGTCCTGCCCGGATTCCCCCGAATCGTCCGGATCCCGCTGAACTTCGCCGCCGCGGCGTGCGGCGAGGGTTCTTGCTACCATGCGGGCAGGCCGGGCCCCACGGCGGCGGCCCGGAACGCGGAACGCCGACAGACCGTCGGAGGAGCCGGCGTCATCGGGACTCAAACGAGCGGGCAGGGGACAAAAAATGCACGATCTCATCGTCGACAATGCGACCATTTACGACGGTTCCGGGGCGCCGCCGCGGTGCGGCAGCGTGGCGGTCGACGGCGGGCGCATCGCGGCAATCGGCAGGCCGGAAGAAGGCGCGCGTGAACGCGTCGACGCGGCGGGCCTGGCCCTGATGCCGGGCATCATCGACACGCACACCCACTACGACGCGCAGATCACCTGGGACCCGTTCGCCAATCCCTCGCCGGCGCTGGGCGTGACCACGGTGATCATGGGCAACTGCGGCTTCACCATCGCCCCCTGCCGGCCGGCGGACCGCGACCTGGTCATGCGCAACCTCACGCACGTGGAGGGCATGTCGATCGACGCGCTGCGCGCCGGCATCGACTGGGGCTTTGAGTCCTTCCCCGAGTACCTCGACATGATCGAGAAAAAAGGTGTCGGCCCGAACGTCGCCTGCTTCGTCGGCCATTCCGGCGTGCGCACCTTCGTCATGCGCAATGAGGCGCCGCGGCGCGCGGCCAGCGCCGACGAGGTGAAGCAGATGCGCAGCATCGTTTCCGAGGCCATGGAGGCGGGCGCCTGCGGCTTTTCCACCACGCGCTCCGGCCAGCACAACGGCGAGGCCGGCATCCCCATGCCCTCGCGCCTCGCGGACGACCACGAGATGCTTTCGCTTTCCGGCGCGCTGCGCGACCACGGCAGGGGCCTGCTGATGATGACCAAGGGAGCGGACACGCCGGTGCCCTGGATCGAGAAGCTCTGCGCGGCCGCGGACCGGCCCTACCTCGTGGCGGCGCTGCTGCATTCCAACCTCACGCCCGAAGCGACCTTCGACGACCTCGCCCACATCGCCGGCGCGCGCAGGCGCGGCCACAGGATGGTCGGCGCGGTGTCGCCCTGCCCGCTCAATTTCGAGTTCACGCTGCACGAGCCCTACGTGTTCGAGGGGCTGCGCGCATGGCAGCCGCTGATGAGCATGGGCGACGCGGATTTCAGGGCGGCGCTGGCCGACGACGGCCTGCGCGGGCGCCTGAAGGCGGAGCTCGCCGAGCGCAGCCGCCGCATGTTCACCGGCGAATGGGAGAAGGCGTTCGTGGCCAGGGTCGCGGACGCGAAGCACGCGGACTACGAAGGCGGGTCGATCGCCGCGCTGGCAATGGCGGCCGGCGCGCATCCCGTGGACTTCATGCTCGACCTCGCGCTCGCGGAGGACCTGGACACGATGTTCACCGCGACGCTGCTCAACTCGGACGAGGAGGCGGTCGGGCGCATGATGCGCGACGAGAACGCGCTGCTCTCGCTGTCCGACGCGGGCGCGCACCTGACCTTCCTGTGCGATGCCGGCTTCGGCCTGCACGTGCTCGGCCACTGGGTCCGCGACCGCAAGGCCATGAAGGTCGAGGAGGCGGTGCGCAAGCTCACGGCGGATCCCGCCGATCTGTTCGGCATCCGCGACCGCGGCCGCATCCGGCCCGGCATGCAGGCCGACCTGCTGCTGTTCGATCCGAAGACCGTGGGGCGCGGCCCCGCGAAGCGCGTGTTCGACCTGCCGGCCGGCGCCTCGCGCCTGACCACGCCGGCGACCGGCGTGCACGGCGTCTGGGTCAACGGCCGCAAGGTGGCGGACGCGAACGGCCTCGTCGCCGATGCGCCCAGGGCGGGCAGGGTGTTGCGCGAATTCGCCGCGTGAGGGGCTGCGGCCGGAGCGACGGGCCATTTCCGCGATGAGCCACGCCCGTTTCCTGGGGATCGCCCTGCGGTGGAGCAACGTGCTCGCGCTGCTCGTGCTGATCCTCGCCGCCAGCCTGCTGTCGCCGTATTTCCTCGATCTGCGCAACATCATGAACGTGCTGCGCGGCGCGAGCGTGCTGTGCATCGTCTCGGTCGGCATGACCCTCGTGATCCTGAGCCGCGGCGTGGATCTCTCGGTCGGGTCCATCCTCGGCGTGTCGGGCGCAACAGTGGCGCTGCTGTGCGCGGCGAGCCCGGCCCTGGCCGTCGTCGCCGCGCTCGCGGCGGGCACCGCGGCGGGGCTCGTCAACGGCGTGCTCATCACCGGGCTGGGCCTGCAGCCCTTCATCGCCACGGTGGCCACGCTGATCGCCCTGCGCGGCCTGGTCTACATCGTCAGCGACGGCGCCAACATCATCGTGCGCAGCCCGCCGGCGTGGTTCGAAGCCATCGGGTCCGGCCATGTGGGTCCCGTGCCCGTGCCCATCCTCATCGCCGCCGGCGTGGTCCTGGCCTTCGTGTTCCTGCTGACGCAGACGCGCTTCGGCCGCCACGTCTATGCTGTGGGTGCGAACGAGGAGGCCGCGCGCCTGTACGGGGTCAACGTGCGGCGGACCAGGATCATCGTCTACTGCCTAAGCGGCTTCCTGGCGGCGCTGGCGAGCATCATCCAGGTGAGCCGCCTGACGGTGGCCGAGCCCAACGCCGGGCAGCTGCTGGAGCTCGACGCCATCGCCGCGACGCTGATCGGCGGCACCACGTTCGAGGGCGGCATCGGCGGCGTGGCGGGCACCGTGCTCGGCGTGCTGATCCTCGCCGTGCTGGGCAACCTGCTCAACCTCAAGGGCGTGTCGCCTTTCGTGCAGATGGTCCTGCAGGGCGGCATCATCGTCATCGCGGTCGTGGTCAGCGAGCTCAGGCAGCGCCGCCGCTAGCGCCGCACCAACCAGGGAGGAAGACATGCGCAACGACAACAGGAAGTTCACGCGGCGCGACGCGCTCAAGGCCGGCGCCGTCCTCGCCGCCCCGTTCATCGCGAAGTACTCGCGCGCCGCGGGCCCCATGGCCGGCAAGCGCATGGGCTACTCCATGAGCTTCGCCACCATCGAGTGGCTCGTCGCGCAGCGGCGCGGCGTCGAGGAGGCGTCCCGGGCGGCCGGCTTCGAGCTGGTGTTCGCCGACGCGCGCGACAACCCGGCCAAGCAGGTGCGCGACCTCGAGGACATGGTCACGCAGAAGTGCGACGTGATCCTGGTGTCGACGTACTACGCCGAGGCGATCACGCCGGCGGTCAGGATGATCAACGAAGCCGGCATCCCGCTGGTGGTGCTGAGCTCCACGATCAAGGGCGACGTGAGCTGGACCTGCCATCTCTCGACGGACACGCTGGGCACGGCGCGCACCGCCGGCGAGTACTTCGTCTCGAAGCTGGGCGGCAAGGGACGCGTCGTGCAGATCGAGGGCAAGCCCGGATCGGTCGTCAACCAGATGCGCGGCACGGGCTGGACGGAGGTCCTGGCCCGCAACCCCGGCATCGAGATCGTCAAGCACGTGGTGGCCAACTACGAGCGCATGCAGGCGCTGCGTCACATGGAGGACATCCTGCGCTCGACGCAGGACATCGCTGCGGTGTACTGCCACAACGACGAGATGGCGCTGGGGGCCATCAAGGCCATCAAGGAGGCGGACCGGTCGAAGGAGATGTGGGTCACCGGCTACGACGGCATCCAGGCCGACGCGCTGGAGGCCATCCACAACGGCGAGCTTCGCGCCACCTGGCAGTACCTGCCCTTCGGGACCGAGGCGGTCGATGCGGCGGTGAGGATCCTGCAGGGGGCGAAGGTGCCGAGGGAGATCGTCTTTCCCTCGCCGCTGATCACGCGGGACAACGTCGCCGAGTACTACGACGCGAAGGAGCGCAAGGTCAGGCCCTTCAAGTCCCGGCTCAAGATCTAGGCCGTGCCGCTGACGATCATGCGCACGATGCGGTCGTGGCTCGTCCCGGCGGCTTCGACGACGCCGACTATCCCGCCGTTCTTCATCACGCAGATGCGGTCGGCCACGGAGAAGACATGCTCGAGATTGTGACTGATGATCAGCACCGCCAGCCCGCGCGCGCGCAGCTCGGCGATGAGGTCGAGCACCTTGCGGCCCTCGTCCACGCCGAGCGCGGCCATCGGCTCGTCCATGATCAGCAGGCGGACCTCGTTGAGCAGCAGCCTCGCGATGGCCACCGCCTGGCGCTGGCCGCCCGACATGGCGCGCACGGGGCGGTCGATCGAGGGCAGGTTCGCACCGATGCGCTGCAGGAGCTCGGCGGTGCGGCGGCGCATGGCGGCCTTGTCGAGCACGGGCAGGACGCCGAAGCGGCGCCGGACCAGCTCGCGTCCGAGAAAGACGTTGCCGGGCACGTCGAAGACGTCCACCAGCGCGAGGCTCTGGTGCAGCGTCTCGATGCCGGCCGCGCGCGCCTGCGCGGGCGAGCCGAACCGGACCTCGCGGCCGTCGATCGCGAGCGTGCCCGTGTCGGGAGCGATGACGCCGGAGAGCATCCGGACGAAGGTCGACTTGCCGGCGCCGTTGTCCCCGACCAGCGCCACCACTTCGCCGGCGTAGAGGTCGAGGCAGGCATCGCCGACGGCGCGCAGCCCGCCATAGCTCTTGCCGATTCCCTTCGCGCCGAGCAGGACGGCGCGCGGCGTGGCGGCGGGGTCGCGCGATGTCTGGACGTTCGCGGTAGTCATCGGGTGCGGCGGCAGGCCGATGCGGAAACGATGAAAGTGGTCATCCTACACACATGATGAAAGTGGTCATCCTACACACATTGGGAGGAAGCAGGCGTGTCGTCGCAACCTGCGGCTGAGCCCGCCGCCGCGCCGGGGGCGCTGGACGGCATCCGGGTCGTGGACCTTTCGCGCTTCATCGCCGGGCCGTACTGCGCGATGCTGCTCGGGGACATGGGCGCCGACGTCGTGAAGGTCGAGCCGCCGGGCCGCGGCGAGAACAGCCGCGGCTACGCGCCCTTCGTGGAAGGCGAGAGCCTGTACACCATGGTCTTCAACCGCAACAAGCGCAGCCTCACGCTGGACCTGCGCTCGGATGCGGGCAAGCAGGTCCTGCGCGGATTGCTCGCGAAGGCCGACGTGCTGGTGGAGAACTTCGTGCCCGGCACCCTGGAGAAAATGGGCCTCGACCGGGAAACGCTCGAAGCCCTGAACCCGCGCCTCGTCGTCACGCGCATCTCCGGCTTCGGCCAGGAGGGGCCGCTCGCGCGCAAGCCCTGCTTCGACGTCATCGCGCAGACCATGAGCGGGCTGATGGACATCACCGGCGAGGCGGACGGACGCCCCACCATGGCCGGCACCTATGTCGTGGATTACTCCACAGGGCTGTACGCGACCATCGGCACCCTGGGCGCGCTGCAGGCGCGCAACCGCACGGGCAGGGGCCAGGTCGTGGACGTCGCGCTGCTGGACGCCGCGATGTCCATGCTGATGACGGCGATCCCCGAGCAGAAGCTGCTGGGCCGGACGATGAAACGCTATGGCAACCGCGATCGCTACGCCGCGCCGGCGAACACCTTTCCCACGCGCGACGGCGCCTGGGTGCACCTGGTGGCGGCCGGCGATGCGATGTTCGCGCCGCTCGCCAGGCTCATGGGCCGCCCGGAGCTGCCCGCCGATCCGCGCTTCCGGGACAACGATTCGCGCATGCGCAACGTCGAGGCGCTGGAGCAATTGATCTCCGGCTGGACCCGCACGCTCGCCGCCGAAGAATTGCTCGACAGGCTCAGGGAGGCCGGCGTTCCCTCGGCCAAGGTCGCGTCGGTCGCCGACCTGGTGGAGCACCCGCACCTCGTCCATCGCAACCAGATCATCGAAATACCGCATCCGAAGGCGGGCAAGGTGCCCATGCAGGGCTTCGCCGTCCGCTTCGAAGAATCCCCCATGCAATTGCGCCATGCGCCGCCCGTGCTCGGCCAGCACACCGGCGACATCCTGCAGGAATGGCTGGACATGAGCCCGGCCGACATCGAGAAACTGCGCGCCAGCGGCGCCGCCTGACTTCCATGAACCTGCGAAACCTGCTCATCGCCAACCGCGGAGAGATCGCGATCCGCATCGCGCGCAGCGCGATGGACGCCGGCATCCGCGCGCATGCCGTTTTCTCCGAGGACGACGAAGGCGCCGACCACGCGCGCAAGGCGGACGCCGCCCATCGCCTGGCCGGCAAGGGGCCGGCGGCCTACCTCGACATCGAGCAGATCCTGCGCGTGGCGCGCGAGGCGGGCTGCGATGCGGTGCATCCGGGCTACGGTTTCCTGAGCGAGAACGCGGCCTTCGCGCGGCGCTGCGCGCAAGCCGGGCTGGTCTTCGTAGGTCCCTCGCCGGAAGTGCTGGACATGTTCGGCGACAAGGGCAGGGCGCGTAGCCTGGCGATCGAATGCGATGTCCCGGTGCTGCCGGGGACCAACGGCACCACTTCGCTCGACGAGGCGGCAAAGTTCCTGAAGGCGCACGGCGCGATCATGGTCAAGGCCATCGCGGGTGGCGGCGGCCGCGGCATGCGGCCCGTGCGCACGGCCGGCGAGCTCGCATCGGCCTACGAGCGCTGCCGCTCCGAGGCCCTGCAGGCCTTCGGCAACGGCGAAGTGTACGTCGAGAAGCTGCTGCATGAAGTGCGGCACATCGAAGTGCAGGCGATCGGCGACGGCAGCGGCGAGGCGGCGCACCTGTGGGAGCGCGAATGCAGCCTGCAGCGCAGCCGCCAGAAGCTCGTCGAGATCGCGCCCGCGCCGGACCTGCCTGCGGCGGTGCGTGACCGGCTGATCGACTGCACCCTGCGCATGGCGCGCGCGGTGAAGCTGCGCAGCCTCGCCACCTTCGAGTTCCTGGTCGGGGAATCGGACGTCGTGTTCATCGAATGCAACCCGCGGCTGCAGGTCGAGCACACGGTCACGGAAGCCGTCACCGGCATCGACCTCGTGCGCACGCAGCTCGAGATCGCCGAGGGCCGCTCGCTGCGGATGCTGGGCCTGGCGGGTGACGTCCCGCCGCCGCGCGGCATGGCCGTCGAGCTGCGCGTGAACGCGGAATCCCTGCTCGCCGACGGCACCGTGCGTCCCGCGAGCGGCGTGGTCGAGGCCTTCGACCTGCCGGCCGGGCCCGGCGTGCGCGTCGACACCTGCGGCCACGGCGGATTCCGCGTGAACCCGCGCTTCGATTCCCTGCTCGCGAAGGTCATCGTGCACGTGCCCGAGCCGGACCTGGGCAAGCTTCTGTCCAAGGCGCGGCGCGCGCTGTCGGATTTCCGCATCGTGGGCGTGGCGAGCAACCGGGATTTCCTGCTGGAGCTGCTGTCGCTTCCCGTCGTCGCGCAGGGACGCTGGCACACCAGCCTGATCGAGGAGAATCTCGGGACCTTGTGCGCATCGTCAACCGCGGCGCCGGCGGCACGGGGCAGCAGCAGCGACCCGCTGGCCATTCTCAGTCACGGCAAGCGCGAGATCGGTTCTGCTGCGCGCGCGGAAGAGGCGGTTCCGGACGGCATGCATGCGATCGTGGCCGTGATCTCCGGCACGGTGGTCAGCATCGACGTCGGCGTGGGCGATGCCGTGCGGCGCGGTCAGCCCGTGGCGGTGCTCGAGGCCATGAAGATGGAGCACGTCGTGACGTCCCAGGTCCCGGGCGTGGTCCAGGAGGTGCGCGTCGCGGCGGACGAAACCCTGGCGGAAGGCACGGTCCTCGTGGTCATGGAGGTCGCCGAGCACCAGGACGACGCGGATGACGCCGCGGCATCGGTCGACCTCGACCACGTGCGCCCGGACCTTGCCGAGCTGCAGCGCCGCCGCGCGCTGACCCTGGACGCGGCGCGCGCCGATGCCGTGGACAAGCGCCACAAGCTGGGGCTGCGCACCGCGCGCGAGAACATCGCCGACCTGTGCGACCCCGGCAGCTTCCACGAGTACGGCGCGTTCACGGTGGCGGCCCAGCGCACGCGGCGCACGATGGAAGACCTGATCGCGCGCACGCCGGCCGACGGCCTGGTCATGGGCATCGGGCGCGTGAACGGCGCGCAGTTCCCCGACGACCGGGCGCGCTGCATCGCCATGTCCTACGACTACATGGTGCTCGCCGGCACGCAGGGCGCGAAGAACCACAAGAAGAAGGACCGCATCTTCTCGCTGGCGGCCGAGTGGAAGCTGCCGATGGTGATCTTCGCGGAAGGCGGCGGCGGGCGGCCCGGGGACGTCGACGAGATCGTCGCGGGCTGGCTGGACCTCATGTCGTTCACCATGCTCGCGAAGCTGAGCGGCCTCGTGCCGCTGGTGGGCGTGGTGTCGGGGCGCTGCTTCGCCGGCAATGCCGTCGTGGCCGGCTGCTGCGACGTGATCATCGCCACCGAGAAGACGTCGCTGGGCATGGGCGGCCCCGCCATGATCGAGGGCGGCGGGCTCGGCGTGTTCCATCCCGACGAGGTCGGGCCGACCTCAGTGCAGCGGCGCAACGGCGTCATCGACATCGTGGTCGAGGACGAAGCCGAAGCCGTCCGGACGGCGAAGAAATACCTGTCGTACTTCCAGGGAGCCGTGGACGAATGGGAATGCGCCGACCAGCGCGAGCTGCGGCACGTCGTCCCGGAGAACCGCCTGCGCGTCTACGACGTGCGCAAGGTCATCGACCTCGTCGCGGACAGGGACTCGGTGCTCGAGCTGCGGCGCGACTTCGGTGCCGCCATCCTCACCGCGTTCGTGCGCATCGAGGGCCGCCCGCTGGGCCTCATCGCCAACAATCCCATGGTGCTGGGCGGCGCCATCGACGCCGACGCGGCGGACAAGGCCGCGCGCTTCCTGCAGCTCTGCGACGCCTTCGACATCCCCGTGCTGTCGCTGTGCGACACGCCGGGCAACATGGTGGGGCCGGACGCGGAGAAGACGGCGCTGGTCCGCCACTGCTGCCGGCTCTACGTGGCGGGCGCGAACATGACCGTGCCGGTGTTCTCGGTGGTGCTGCGCAAGGCCTACGGCCTGGGCTCGCAGGGCATGGTCGGCGGCAGCTTCCACCTGCCGATGTTCGCGGTGGCGTGGCCCACCGGCGAGTTCGGGCCGATGAACCTCGAAGGCTCGGTCAAGCTCGGCTTCCGCAAGGAGCTCGAAGCCGTCACCGATCCGGAGGCGCGCAAGGCGCTCTTCGACAAGATGGTCGCGGATGCCTACGAGCGCGGCAAGGCGCTCAGCGCGGCTACATTATTTGAGATCGACGACGTCATCGACCCGGCCGACACGCGCTCGTGGGTCATGGCGGGGCTGCGCTCGCTGCCGCCGAAGGCGCCGCGGGAAGGCAAGAAGCGGCCGTTCGTCGATACCTGGTGAGCTGGTTTACCGCAACTCCCTAACCGCAAAGGCGCGAAGGCGCAAAGGGGGCGCAAAGGAAGGCAAGAGCCGGAAACGAAGGGACACGAACAAGATTCGACTCCGATCCCGTTTATCTCCCTTTCCCGGCGGCTGGACGGACCGCAGAGGCAACTTGCCCGGTTTGTCGGTTTGGTTAATGCTGGATGTACGAACAGGGTTCACCGCCAAGCGCTTTACGCAAAGGGAAAATTGGAGAATATTGGCGATTGGTTAGATGTCAGTCGGTCTAGTTAGATGTCATTTTTGACGTATAAATCAAGTTAGGTTGCATATGTTCACGTTTGGACGCGATCACGAAAAGAAGGTTTGCGCACGGTACGTGCGTAATCCCGAGCAAGTTCCACTTCTCGACTCGGTAATTGATGCGGTACACGACTTGATCGAAGGCAAAGGCAGTGAGCGCGCGCTCAGAGACGCGATTCGGACCGCGTTCACTGAAGGAGGATCGGGTGTTTGGGAGAATACTGAATCGTGGCTTAGAAAAGCGTCTGCTGACTATCCTGGCCTCCTGCAGTTGTGGGCAGAACTTGCGGCGCACCCAAAGACCGAGGTTCGTTTCCGCGTAGCGTGCGTTCTAAATCTCATACCTGAGCCCTGCCGCACGGACCTTGCTATCAGACTCAAGAGCGACAACAGCAAGAAGGTGTCCGCGATGGCAAGCGACCGCCTCAGTCTAACCGCCACTCGAAGTGCAACCTAACCTCCCGGTCAACACGGACGCGCGCGACGTGCCGCCATCTGCGGGGCGCCGTGCTGCGCGCGCCGATTACCGGGCACGTTAGATGGCACAACGAAATGGGAGCCCCGAGTGATCAAGGACAAGGTGTTCGCTAAGGAGGTCGTCGAAATGCTGCTCGACTGCTCCGGCCGCCTCGATGAATCGGTCGCTCGCGCGCAGAAGCAGTGCTCGGAGGCAGAGTTCCTGGCGTACCGGAAGGCCATCCGTGATGTCATGAGCGAAACCTTTGACCAATTACTTCTCCCGATCTTTGCGGCCCATCCCGAACTCAAGCCTAAGGAGCTCGAATGATCGAGCGCCTGGTGCCATCTAACAGCACGCTGCACCGGACGCGCGCGCGAGCGTCTTGTCTTATCAACTGCCGAGCCGCGCGCGCCGGTAAGCGTGAACGTTAGCCGACCAGAAGCCGCCACCACCACGGGAGCGATCGTGACACGACCGACAAAACTCGACCCGCGCTATGTGAATCGACGCGCCTCACTTCCATATGGCCTGCGCGTCGATGAGGTCGAGAAGGCCGTGTCGGAGACGTACCGGCTACTGCATGGCGTCAACGACTATCTCGTTGGCGCGGGGTTTCTCTCCTTAGAATCGCTCCTTCTGGGCAATTCGCTTTCCGGGATCGTTTCCGAGTTTCTGGTAAAGAACATTGCCAGAGCCTCCTCTACGCTTGAGGCGAACTTGAAAGTCGGAGGTCACCCGGACCTTCTTCCGAAAGGACACTATTCGTCCAATCTCGTGCTAAAGGGGGATGCTGGAATTGAGGTCAAGTCCTCAATCCAGGCGGGCGGCTGGCAAGGTCACAATCCTGAGGACTGTTGGCTGATGGTGTTTCGATATGCAGTCGGTGCGCAGGAGGATGGAACCACGCAGCCCCTCACGTTTGTCGAGATCTTGTGTGCAGAGGTCAAGCAATCCGACTGGTCTTTCTCGGGGCGGAAAGGGGCGTCTCGTCGGACTCCTACGGCTTCAATAACGGCATCGGGCGTCGAGAAACTCCGGCGGAACTTCCTGTATCGCCTCCCCGATGTCGGCGTCGGCGCACATCGGGGTGTGTTGGCGAAGCCGTGAGCGGCTGTTGTCCACCAATGGTGCCATCAGACAAAGAGACTCTGCTGGTCGCGGGTCGCAGTCTTACCATTTCCAGCACCCCGCGCGTTCCCGTCGCCGTTTGGCACGAACGCGGCCAGTCGAGGAACCGCCGCCTTGGCCATGGCAAAGAATTCAGGGTCGCTCTCGATGCCGATGCTTTGGTAGCCAACGGCTGCGGCTGCAGCAATCGTCGAGCCGCCACCCATAAAAGGATCGAGAACAACTCCCTCGCCGAGTGGCAGCGCTGCCCGGACAATCTGGCGCATGAAGGCTTGCGGTTTCAGAGATGGGTGCGGCGCAATGTCGCGTTCGGGGGAGCGCGTCGGCGAACTCCTGATCACGTCACAGAATGGCTGCTCTTCTCCAATACGCCTCAAGCCGCCAGTCTTCCACTTGCGAAGATTGTCCTGCACCCGCCCTTCACAAGGCTTCCTGAAAAGACCCCATGGTTCCCAGCAGGACCGCGGCATGACGGTCACATCCTCGAACTCCTTGTGGGCGTTCTTGGGGCGGTCGCCGCCACGCAGCGTTTGAACCAGTCGAATGATCTCGCCCCGTTTCTCGAAGCCAGCATCCATCATTGCAACGTAGACCAAATGCGAAAGAAGCGGGTTGGTTGCGATGAAAACGTGCCCGCCCGGAACAAGCACTCGCAAGACGCTCTTGGCCCAGCGAGAGAAGAACACGCCCAGTTCGCGCCGCTCTTCCTCGCTAAGCACAGTGAAACGTGGAACGGGCTGGCGTATGCACCCACCGAGTGCCGGCGGAATCCGCCACACGCCGCCTCTTCCCAGGCGGAGCTTGGATTTCTCTTCTGGTGTGTACTCCTTGAGGCCGTAAGGTGGGTCCGTGACGACTGCGTGAATCGAGCCGGGTTCGCGTCGGTCCAGCCAGGCGAAGCAGTCGTCCTCGACCAACTCATATTCCGGTTTGCCGGTTGCGTACGAAGCGTGGGTTTCGCGAACGGTGGAGGGCGGCGTGTCTGGGAGTGTGCTGACGTAAGTCCGATCTCCGAACGAATCACGCAGCATGGTTGGTGCCTCCACGGGGTGGTTTTGAAGAATCTCCCGCACATCCGCAGGAACATGACCGGCGAGGATCAAGAGAGGGGCCGGATCGATCTGCCAGGTCTTTGCCAGACGCTCGATCATCTTGGCTGCCGGTCTCGCCTTCCCTCCTTCGAGACGCGAGATGTAACCCTTGGTGACTTGCAGTTTCTTAGCGAGTTGCTCCAACGTCCAACCACGAGATTCACGCTCCGACCGAAGAGCGGTTCCAAGCTGCGACGCCGCCGCTTCGGGGTGGCCGTCCGTTGGCGTTTTCTGAGCGTCCCTCGTTTTCCTCATGCGCAAAAGAATAGCGATGTTTACCGATTCAGTCAACAGACTTCTGTGAGTCAAATTCTCAGAGGCCGCCACCGAAACCCATCCCTTGGTCGGCTAACAACCGGTTGCAGCGGACGGTCCGCTGCGCGGCCCGCCGCTGAACCGGGGCGTTAGCCTGCCCGAATGACGCTTCCAACGTGCGACACATGGAGCTGCATAAATAGCTTTGCTCCGTGGTTGGCGGCGGTCGGGACCGTCGGCACACTAATTGGCACATTGATGATCGCAACGCGAGACCGACGCCCTCGCGTTCGCATGCAGAACAACGTCCTCCTCACGGGTGCGCCGATCGTTCTTGGGCCGTCCGGTACCGCCACTGTTAGCACGAATGATTTCACGCCGTTCTTTGAAGTGCAGGTGGTCAACATCGGTCAGTGCCCAGTGATCATTGACCAGTGTGGCTGGCTCATGAGGCTTAACAGACGGCAGCATCTTCTGATCAAATCAAACCGCTCCAGTTCGCCGTTCGTGAAGGAAATGCAAACGACACTTCCTTGCACACTTAAGTACGGCGAGCGCGCCCGTTTTGTATTTGATACGTTCACGTTGCCCGAACCGGACCACGAACTCCATGGCACTCGGCTTCGGTGGCTCGCGTGGTTGCGAGCTAGATCTCTGAAGTTTCAGCTTATGACTTCAGTGGGTAAGAAAATTCGAGTACGCGCCGACTCAGAGGTAAAACGCTCCGTTTGGAAGACCTATTGTGCGAAGTACTATGCGGCCAAGGCAGGCTAACAGCGCGTCGGTGAGCGACGTTTGCGCGGCGGCGCTGCGCGCCTCCTACAACGCGCCACAACGCGAACGTTCCCGCCGACGAGACACGCCGAGAGTGCGCATCGTCGGATGCTGACTGGCGAAACAAAGATTCACTGCATGAGGGACGGAAAAGTGATATTGAGTGAAGCGTTGCTGACGCTGTCGTCTGAAGCGAGCTTCAGGACGAACAGCGCATCAACGCTTCACTGCTTCACTGCCATAACGATAAAAATTTCCTGTTGCGCGTTGATGCGCTGTTCGATCGAGCAACGGTCGTCATGCGCGAGACGCGTCGGCGCGTCTCGCGGGAGAACCTTGCGCTAGAACGGATGCCGCGTGAACCGTTGCCGGACATCGCAAGCAGTAGTGCGCGGCACCGTTCAGCTACAAGTTATGTTTCCAGAGCTCGCACATGACACCAGATGCTAGGGCAAAGATCGCCGAAATCTACATTCGGCAGAATCGATTGATTGATTCGAGAATTCGTCCTCGTATCAAAACCTTGATCGCAGAGGCTGTTTCGCCCTTCTACCTTTTTGTAGAGTCTCTTGATTTTCTCGATGTCGCGAACTCTACCAATCCGTGCGATGGCCTCTTAATCACATTAACGAAGCGCATGTATGAAGCTGCCTCCGGGATTCTTTCTCTGCTTGCAATTGGCAGGCTCCAGCAGGCCGAGGTCTTGTCTAGGACGCTCATGGAAAGCTCCCTATCGCTGCTATTCATAGCCAAAGACGATACTGCCGAAAGATTGGTTCAGTATTTTGAAAGCTACATTCGGAATGAGGAGGCGCAGAATCGAAAATGGAAGCAGGAGCTTGAGGCCGTTCCTTCACCTTGGCGAGAGGAGCACTTGGGCAGGATAAATGAAAAGTCGGCTTCCCTAAATTCGTACAAGTCGTTTATCGAAAGCTTCGCATCTGCGATAAGCACTCCTTATCCTGCCAAGAAAGGGTGGCCTAAATTTTATGACCTATGCAGTGCTTTAGATAAAGGGGTTGATTACCGCACTGTCTACATGGCTATGTGCTCTCAAGCCCACAGCGATGCCGAGGATATACTTAATTTTCTGATGGTAGAGTCCGTTCAAGGTATAGGTGGCCTATCCGCTAAACTTGAACGCGAGACTGGGAATTTCAGTATTTACATTTCGATCTTAAGCCTCCGATATTATCTCGAGTGTTTAGAGTACATTGCCGCCCGCTTTGGCTCAGGCGCAGCCGCAGAGCAAGCTTCGCGATCATTGATCGAGCTCACGGAGCTGGCGGAACAAGTAAGGGCAGGAGGGTTTGTGGAGAATGATCTGGGGGCATGGCTTGAGAAAACATAACAAACCGTTCCTGAGCGACAAAAGTATGTCGTCATGCCTTTTGCAAAGGGCGCAAAAGCCACGCCAACATACTTTCGCGCCAGAACAGGGGCGTTAGGCGTCGCAGGCCACCGAACCGCCACATCCGCCGCCGATGAGCTTCCACTCGGCGCCACCAGCCCTTACACTACTGCGCATGCGCTTCGGAATCCTCATCTTTCCCCAAGTCGAGGAACTCGACTTCGTAGGCCCATGGGAGTTGGTCACGATGTGGAAGCAGGTCGCCAACGGACCTCAAGACTGCCTCGTGATCGCTCAAACCGCCGATCCCGTGCAATGCGCCAAGGGGCTATCGGTGCTCCCGCATGCCACGTTCGAGGATTCGCCACCGCTGGACTACATCCTGGTCCCCGGAGGTCAAGGTACGCGGACGGAAGTCAACAACTCTGTGCTGGTAGACTTCGTTTCGCGCAAAGCCAGGGAATGCAAGGCGGTGCTATCGGTCTGCACTGGATCATTCATCCTCCACGCCGCGGGCCTGCTCTCGGGCAGGAAGGCAACAACTCATTGGGGATCTTTGGATAGGCTGCGAGCGCTCGGCGACATCCAGGTCGTGGAAGAGCGCTTCGTCCAAGATGGCAACATCTGGTCCTCTGCGGGCGTCTCCGCCGGCATCGACATGACCCTACGCTTCATCGCCGAAGTAGCTGGTGACGATGCCGCAGGCAAAGTTCAGTTCGCGTCCGAGTACTACCCTTCTTCAGCAACCTACGGCTCTTACGCCGGGCATGCTCAGGCGCCGGCCTACATAAGGCGTGCGTAGTCCGCCTCGTAGCGTTACGTTCGGGGTCGGACCACCACAACGCATTGATCGGGAAAATATAAGCTGCAATATCGATTCGGTTTGAAAGCTAGTCGACCCTGTTTGTCGTTGACTCGCAGAGCTCCCGGACATGATCGATACGCAAACCCTGAACCTCCTCGCCGGGTATAACGCGTGGGCCGACCGAACGCTGTTCGAAGCGCTGGCGAAATTGCCGGAAGAGTCGATCTACCGGGAAACCAGGACCCTCTTCAAATCCATGATCGGGACCCTCAACCATAACTACCAGGTCGATTTGATCTGGCAGGCGCATCTTTGCGGCAGGCAACATGGTTTCACCTCGCGTCGCGACATGCTTTATCCTCGGCTGGAAGGATTGGTCCGGGCGCAGTCGGAAGCCGATCAATGGCTCGTCGACTGGGCGAAAAGCCAGGACGGCGAGAGCCTTTCCGAGGCGATAAATTTCCGCTTCACGTCCGGCAATCCCGGCCAGATGCAGCGCGGCGCGATGTTCCTGCACGTCATCAACCACAAGACCTACCACCGCGGCTGGGTCAGCCAGATGTTTTTCGAGGACGGAGCAAAACCGCCGGAGACGGATTTGTCCGTATACCTGACCGGCCATGAGTAGCGCAGCGGAAGGGCTCAAGGCGAAGGTCAAGGTATGCATGTTCGACCAGTACGGCACGGTCGTGGACATGCAGAAGGGCCTTACCGAGGTGGTCACGCCGTACTTGCGCGAGAAGGGCTGGAACGGCCGGCCGGACGCATTCGTGACCTGGTGGCGGCGGACGCACTTCGAGAATTCCATGATCGATGCCCTGCTGCACAGGGAGCACACGCCGTACCGGGAGATCGGCCACCGCGCCGTGGCCTACACGCTCGATCGTGCCGGGATTGCGTACACGATGGACGAGGTCCGCTTCCTGGTGGCGCAGATCGAGCAGCTCAAGCCCTTCCCGGACGTGCCGGATGCGCTGCGGCGCCTGAAGTCGCGGTACAGGATCGTCGTGCTCTCGAACGGCGACCCCGACATGCTGGAGAATGCGAAGGCCGCCCACGGCATTGCGTTCGACGCGGTGATCTCGGTTGCCGAGGCCAACTCGTTCAAGCCCCACGTGGCAACCTATACGAAAGCCGCGCAGATCGTGGACGTCAGGATGGACGAAGTGCTCTTCGTTGCGAACCATGCCTTCGACTGCATCGGCGCCAAGTCCGCAGGCATGCACACGGCGTTCATCGATCGCCGCCAGCGGCCCTTCGGCATGACCCCGCATCAGCCGGACATCGTCGTGCCGGACATGA
Organism: Burkholderiales bacterium; assembly: GCA_036274775.1. Classification (GTDB taxonomy): domain Bacteria; phylum Pseudomonadota; class Gammaproteobacteria; order Burkholderiales; family JACQAP01; genus JACQAP01. Next base: position 36,750 of record DASUFB010000034.1, read on the forward strand.
AGAGCCTGGCGGACTTGATGCTTTGAGGCGAAGTGTATCCGGGAAAAAGTCCGGGATGCATTTCCGAACCATGGCACGCGCCGACCCCTTTCGCGATTGATCGCGGTACCGGGCGGTGGCGATAATTCCCGGCCGTCCCCCGGAGCCCGATATCGCCATGAGAACCCGCCATGCGTTCGCGCTGCTGCTGCTGCTCGGCTCCGATGCGCACGCACAAACCCCCGGGTGCACGCAATGGGAGTCGAAGCTCAAGGCAGAGCTGGATGTCGCCAGGTCATGCAAGCCGCAGTACCAGCGCTGCCTGGACCTGGGCCCCACCAATCCCATGCGCGAGCTGAACTACTGCAGGAACCTCCTGAACACCTGCGAATCCCTGGATGGCCCCATCGAGGACGCGGCGCTGAAGCAGCAGGTCGAGCAATACAAGAAGCAGTGCTCGTGAGCGCGTCTCTTCTTCCGGCGGCTCAGAGCCGGAAATTCCCGCCCAGGCCCAGCAGCGTACCCAGGCCGAGCAGCGCGAAGACGCCGGCGGCGACGGCATGCACCGGCTTCATCGGTATCCTGGACGCGAGCTTCCCGCCGACGAGCACGGCGGGCACGTCGGCGATGAGCATGCCGAGCGTGGTGCCGATGACGACGCTCAGGGGGCTCGCGTAGTGCGCGGCCATGGCCACCGTCGCGATCTGCGTCTTGTCGCCCATCTCGGCGAGGAAGAAGGCCGTCAGCGTCGCGCCGAATACGCCCAGGTGCCGCGCGACCCGGGTCTCTTCCTCCCCGATCCTGTCGGGGATCATCGTCCAGACGGCCATGCCGATGAACGAAAGGCCCAGCACCCATCGCAGGACGTCCGGGCTCGCCGCGGAGGTGATCCAGGCGCCCAGCGCCCCGGCGAGGCCGTGATTGACGGCCGTTGCGCACAGGATGCCCGCGATGATCGGCAGCGGCCGCTTGAAGCGGGCGGCGAGGACGAAGGCAAGGAGCTGGGTCTTGTCGCCGATCTCGGCCAGCGCGACGACCCCGGCGGATACGAGGAAAGCTTCCATGTGGTTTCCGAGGCCGGAGGTTCGACGATTGACCATGCCGCAGCCCCGGCCTTCGTGGCGGCAACATGGTCAAAGGTCTCGCCAGGCAAGGAAACCGCCTGCGCCATGGCCGGCCGGCCAAGTGTGTTGACGCAGGCCTCTTCCCGGAGGAAGAGCGGCTACTCCCCGATGACCCGCGCAGTCTAGCCGAAAACGCTCCCGGCGGGGAGGACGGATGGGCGAAATTCCTTGACGGGTCACGGCATTCCGCTAGCATTTTCCGATCTTCGACCCGCGTCCCGGTCCCGATGAAAATCGGGAGCCGGGATGCATCGCCTGCCTGTTTGCCGCATGGGGACGTTGCAGATCCGGAGGTTCCATGAGACGAGTGAAGTGCCTGCATTGCCTCGTGCTGTGCCTGTCGCTTTCCGGTCCTGCGCTGCTGTTCGCGAAGGACCCCGTGGTCACGATCGATGGAGAAGCGTTCTCGAAAACGTTCACGGCCGGCTCTCCGTCCGGAGACAGGCTCATCGAGCTCGTCCGCGAAGGCGAATCGTTCGGGAACTGGACGAAGCTGGTCGGGTTCCGTTACCAGCAATTGCCCAGGATCGACAACGACCCGATAAAGTTCGCCGGCGTCATGGCCCAGCTCGTCAAGTCTTCGAATCCGCAGGCGCAGTCCAGGGTCATCGTCAACAAGGACGAGACGGAGGCGATCGTCGATTTCATTACCTGGCAGCCGAATGCCGGCTACGCGGAATTCAACGTCTTCCGCTGCGTGCGAAGCAAGGGCGGGAACGCGGTCGTGTCGCTGCAGTTCGCGCACCGCCTCACGGACGCTTCGGCTGAGGGCATCGAGAAATTCAAACGCCTGCGGGAGTCATGGGTGTCGCAGGCGGCGGCGTTCGACATGAACGTCGTCCATTCGGCGTTTGCGCAGTAGGGAGGGCGGTCCCGGGGAGAATTCGACGTTGCCGGACGGCATCCCCGGGAAGTGCCGCAATTTCCTTCGCGCGCCCGGGAGGGATACCGGCAGAAACCCGTCGCACGCGCGCCGGAGATCCTCGGCGGGGTGTATCGTTGCGGCGCAACCCGAGGAGATCCGATGCAGATGTACCTGACCCAGGGCCTGCACCGCGCAGTCCAGAGCCACCCGGAGCGCGTCGCCACGATCTGCGGCGAGCGCCGGCACAGCTACCGGCAGTACGCGGACCGCGTGGCCAGGCTGGCCGCCGCCCTGCAGCAGCTCGGCATGAATCCGGGCGACCGCGTCGGCATGCTGGCGCTGAACTCCGACCGTTATCTCGAGTTTTTCTACGGCGCCTGGTGGGGCGGCGGCGTGGTCAATCCGGTCAACATCCGCTGGAGCCCGGCCGAGATCGCCTATTCGCTGGACGACTGCGACACGCGCATCCTGCTGGTCGACGAGCAGTTCAGGCAGGTCGCCGGCGACCTGAAAGCCCGCAGCCGGAAGCTCGAGACACTGGTCTACACGGGCGACGCCGCCACGCCCGCCGGCATGCTCGACTACGAGGAGCTGCTGGCACGGGCCGCGCCGATGCCCGACGCGGGCCACTGCGGGGACGATCTCGCGGCCGTGATGTACACGGGCGGAACGACGGGCTTCCCCAAGGGCGTCATGCTCAGCCACCGCAACCTCGCGTCGAACGCGTTGTGCTACCTGGCCGAGGGCGTCACGCACGCCGATGGTCGTGCGCTGCTGATCGCGCCGATGTTCCACATCGCCATCGGTGCGCTGATGCACGCGCACGCGATGGCCGGCGGAACGCAGGTCATCGTGCCGGCGTTCGCTCCGCTTGCCGCCCTGCAGGCCATGCAGCAATACCGTCCCACGCACACGCTGATGGTGCCCACGATGATCCAGCTCATGACCGACCATCCGGACGCGCCGCAGTACGACCTGTCCAGCCTCGAGGTGATGGCGTACGGCGGCTCGGTGATCAGCGAGGCCGTGCTGAAAAGGGCGATGGCCCGCTTCCCCAACGCGGGCTTCATCCAGGCCTACGGCATGACCGAGATCGCGCCGTGCGCCACGTACCTCAAGCCCGCCGAGCACCGTGACGCCGGCAGGCCGGGCCTGCTGCGCTCGGCGGGGCGAGCGTCCCTGATCAACGAGGTGCGCATCGTGGACGCGCAGGGGGCCGAGGTCGCGCGGGGCACGGTCGGCGAGGTGACCGTGCGCGGCCCGAACGTGATGCTCGGCTACTGGAACAAGCCCGACCAGACCGCGGCGGCGCTGCGCGATGGCTGGATGCATACCGGCGACGGCGGTTACATGGACGGGGAGGGATATCTCTACATCGTCGACCGCATGAAGGACATGATCGTCAGCGGCGGCGAGAACGTCTACTCGGCCGAGGTCGAGAACGCGCTGTCCCGGCACCCTGCGGTCGCTGCCAGCGCGGTCATCGGCATTCCCAGCGAGCAGTGGGGCGAGGCGGTGCATGCGGTGGTCGTCCTGAAGCCGGGGGCGGGCACGACGGCCGCGGAGCTGTCGGCGCATTGCCACCGGCTCATCGCCGGCTACAAGTGCCCGCGCAGCGTGGAGTTTCGCGACGCGCTGCCGATGACGGGAGCCGGGAAGATCCAGAAGACCGAGCTGCGCAAGCCCTGGTGGGAAGGCCGCGCGCGAGCGGTGAACTGACCTGCCCGCAGCGCGCCGCGATGGACGATTGCGCGCCATGCGAACAGAATAGGCGCATGGATGGACCGCGACACCCCGTGCCACCGACCAGGCCCGCACACTGATCCCATGCCGGCGATCTCCCCGACCTACGACCTCGATGCCGTCGAATGGCGGCGTGTGACCGACCCGGCCTGCAAGGCCTTTCGTGTCGACTTCGAGTACAGCCTGCTCGGCTATGACCTGCCCAGCGGACGGCTGGACATGCTGCTGCGCTACGGCAGGGGCGGCCACTGCCGGCCGCACCGCCACGTCGCCGCGACCGTCACGCTGGTCCTGGAGGGCGAGCAGTTCCTGGAGGAAAGGCTGCCGGACGGCACGGTCCGCCACGTGCACCGGAAGAAGGGCGACTACGCGCTCGCGGCCGCCGATGCGCATCCCCACGACGAGCACGGCGGGGAGCAGGGCGGCACCGTCCTGCTGTCGATGACCGCCAGCGACGGCATCCTGTTCGAGTATTTCGACGAGCACATGCAGAACGGATGGACGCTCTCCATCCGGGAATACGTGGACAGCTGGAACAGGGGGACGATCTACGGGGCCGGAGCGCGCGCGGGCCGGGTAATCGAGCCCGCGGAGGACTGACCGATGAATCCCCGAGCCCCGAACGATCTCACGCGCATCACGCTCGTGGTGCTGATCATCGGCATCCTGATCGCCGGCAGCCTGTGGACGCTGCTGCCGTTCCTGAGCGCCCTGACGTGGGCGACGATGATCGTCGTGGCGACGTGGCCGCTGCTGCTGCGGGCCCAGCGTGCCACGGGCAACCGGCGCTGGATCGCCACCACGATCATGACGGGCGTCATGCTGGCGATTTTCGTCGCGCCGTTCGCACTGGCGATCGGCAAGCTGCTGACGGGGGCCTCCGACGGCCTCGATCTCGCCCAGACTTTCCTGGCCCGGGGACTGCCGCCGCCGCCGGAATGGCTGGAACGGGTCCCCATCCTGGGCCAGAGGATCGCGGACCCCTGGCGCGAGCTGGTCGCCGGCGGGCCCGACGCGATCACGGAGGCCGTCCAGCCTTACCTGCACTCGATCGCGGCCTGGATCCTTTCGGCCACGGGCAGCCTCGGCATGCTGATGCTGCATTTCATGCTCACCGCGGTCATCGCCGCCATCCTTTACGCCCACGGCGAGCCGGCGGCCGAGGCTGTGCTGATGTTCGCGCGCCGCGTCGGCGGCGCGCGCGGCGACAAGGCCGTGCGCCTCGCCGCGGCGGCCATCCGCGGCGTGGCGCTGGGGGTGGTCGTCACCGCGATCGTGCAGTCGTTGTTCGCCGGCCTGGGCCTGTGGGTCGCCGGCGTGCCGCGCCCGGGCCTGCTGCTCGCCGTCATCTTCGTGCTGGGCGTCGCGCAGATCGGGCCGCTGCCGGTCCTGCTGCCCGCGGTGGGATGGCTCTACTGGACCGGAAACGTGGGATGGGCGGCCGCCCTGCTGGTGTGGACCGTGCTGGTCGGCACGATGGACAACTTCCTGCGCCCGGTGCTGATCCGCCGCGGCGTGGACCTGCCGCTGCTGCTGATCATCCCCGGCGTGATCGGCGGGCTCATCGCTTTCGGGGTCGTGGGATTGTTCATCGGCCCCGTGCTGCTGGCTGTGACCTATACCTTGCTCGAATCCTGGATCCGCGAAGACCCTGCGCCGCCCGCCTGAGGCCCGGTCGGGTCGACGCGTGCGTCGAAGTACCGGGGCTGCTGCGATTCACCCCGGAGGCACAGAGGGCACGGAGAAAACAAGCCCATGAACTGAAGGGTGCGTGGATCCGAAACATGCCGGGATCACCGCCTGGTAGCGAAAAGGGGCAAGCGGGAATCCATCCGTTTCCGTTTGCCCGTTCCTATTTTTGTTCTTCTCCGTGCCCTCCGTGCCTCCGTGGTGAGGACTAGACTTTCAATCAGGGCTGCTCGGCGAGCAGCGCCTCGATCTGCCTGACCACGTCCGCGCTTTCCGGCTGCGTGCGGGCCGAGAAGCTGACCGCGCGCTTGCCGTCGCGCGAGATCAGGTACTTGTGGAAATTCCACTCCGGCGCCTCGCCGGTCATTTTCTCGAGCTTCGCGAACACCGGGTTGGCCTTGCCCGGCACCACGCTCGTTTTCTCGATCATCGGGAACTTGACGCCGTAGGTCAGCTCGCAGAAATCCTTGATCTCCTTGCTCGAGCCGGGTTCCTGCGCGCCGAAGTCGTTGGCCGGGAAGCCCACGACCACGAGGCCCTGGTCCTTGTATTTCGAGTACAGCGCCTCCAGGCCCTTGTACTGCGGCGTGTTGCCGCAGTAGCTCGCGGTGTTCACGGCGAGCACCACCTTGCCGGTGTACTCGCACAGGTTCACCGGCTGGCCGTCGAGGTTGTTGAGCTTGTGATTGAGCACGTCCGGGCAGGCAGCCATGGTCACCTCGCAGGCAAGGAAAAGGGAAAGGAACGACAGGGGGAGGGCGAACGATCGATTCATGGGAAACCTCCGAACATGGGCATGTCCTGCGATAATCATATCGCGTTCCGGCATGGTCGCCGCAGCCACGCTCATGCAGTCACGATATTAGTTCCGGCATAACATCGATCCGGCCCTGCCGGCCAGATGTCAGCCTTCACTGAAACTCCGTTTCACTCGTTTTCACGATATTCACGATATTCACGATATTCACGGTTTTCATGGGACCCCTCTCAGGCGTCAAGGTTCTGGAGCTCGGCACGCTGATCGCCGGGCCGTTCTGCTCGCGCATCCTCGCCGAGTTCGGCGCGCAGGTGGTCAAGGTCGAGGCGCCCGACGGCGGCGACCCGCTGCGCCAGTGGCGCAAGCTGCACCGCGGCACCTCGTTGTGGTGGTACCTGCAGGCGCGCAACAAGAAGTCCGTGACCGTGAACATGCGCGAGCCAGAGGGGCAGCAGATCGTGCGCGAGCTTGCCGCGAGAGCCGACGTCGTCATCGAGAATTTCCGCCCCGGCGCGCTGGAGAAATGGGGCCTTGGCTGGGAGGCGCTTTCCGCGGTCAACCCCGGGCTGGTCATGGTGCGCCTGTCGGGCTACGGGCAGACCGGCCCCTACCGCGACCGCACCGGCTTCGGCGCCATCGGCGAGGCCATGGGCGGGCTGCGCTACGTGACCGGCTACCCCGACCGGCCGCCGGTGCGCGTGGGCATCAGCATAGGCGACGCCATCGCCTCGCTGTACGGGGCGATCGGCGCGCTGATGGCGCTGCGCCACCGCGAGGTCGGCGGCGGCAGGGGGCAGGTCGTCGACGTCGCGCTGTACGAATCGGTGTTCAGCCTCATGGAAAGCCTGCTCCCCGAATACGACGTCGCCGGCTTCGTGCGCGAGCGCAGCGGCGCCTCGCTGCCCGGCATCGTGCCCTCGAACACCTACACGACGCGCGACGGCAGGTACGTGGTCATCGGCGCCAACGGCGACTCGATCTTCCGGCGCATGATGACCGCCATCGGCCGCGAGGATCTCGCGAATGACCCTGCGCTCGCGCACAACGACGGGCGCGTGGCGCGCACCGCGGAGCTCGACCGCGTCATCGGCGACTGGTGCGCGGCGCACGACCTCGATCGCGTGCTGGCGGTGCTGGCCGAAGCGCAGGTGCCCTCCGGCAAGATCTACGACGCGGCCGACATCGTCGCCGACCTGCAGTACCGCGCGCGGGACATGATCGTGCAGGCGAGCCTGCCCGACGGCACGCCCATGAAGATCCCCGGCGTCGTGCCCAGGCTCGGTGCCACGCCCGGCGGCACGCGCTGGCTGGGGCCGCGGCTGGGCGAGCACACGGATGAAGTGCTGGCCGAACTCGGCTACGATGGCGCCCGGGTCGCCGCGCTGAGGGAGCGCGGCGTCATTTGACGGCCCCACGCGGGGTGCGGGAGCGAAGCATGCAGGTCAGGGACATCCTCAAGATCAAGGGCGGGCAGATTTTCAGCATCGATCCGGCGGCGCTGCTGCCGCAGGCCGTGGGCCTCATGGTCGAGCACGACATCGGCTCGCTCGTGGTCATGGAAAAGGGCCGCATGACCGGACTGCTGACGTTTCGCGAGGTGCTGGACGCGATGCACCGCTTCAGCGGCGACATCCAGGACGTCAAGGTCGGGCAGGTCATGGTGTCCGAGCCGATCTGCGGCAGCCTCGACGACAGCATCGACCAGATGCGCACGGTGATGACCGACAACCACGTGCGCTACCTGCCCATCCGGGACGGTGCCGCGCTGGTCGGCGTGCTGTCCTTCCACGACGTCGCCAAGGCGTCGTTGCGCGCGGCGAATTTCGAGAACAGGCTGCTCAAGCAGTACATCAAGAACTGGCCGGAAGACGATTCCGCAAAGCCGTAATCCGGCCGGCGCCCGCGAAGTATCCCGGCATGCTTCCGGACGGCTGGCCGCCTGCCGGTTGCGGATCGAGGTGCCGCCGTGCCTTATCGCACGGCGCACCATCCTGTAGACTTTCCCGGTTTCCCGTCACCCGACGGTTGCGAGGGAGCCATGTACGAGCCTGCGCACTTCCAGGAAAAGCGCCCCGAGGAGCTCCACCGGCTCATCGCCGAGTATCCGCTGGGGATCCTGGTCGTGAACGGTCCCGGGGGGCTGGATGCCAACCACGTTCCCTTCGAATTCGACGCCGTGGCCGGCGGGCAGGGCCGTCTGCTCGCCCACGTCGCGCGTGCCAATCCGCTCTGGAGGGAGGCGAAGGACGGCGACGAGGTCCTGGTGATCTTCCGGGCGGCGGACGCCTACATTTCCCCGAGCTGGTATCCGAGCAAGCCCGAAACCCACCGTCATGTGCCGACCTGGAACTACCAGGTCGTGCACGTCCACGGACACCTCCGGATCCACGACGACGAGCGGTTCGTGCGCGGCGTCGTGGCGCGCCTCACGCGCACCCACGAGGCGCGCACGGGGGCGCAGCGCCCCTGGAAGATGACGGACTCCGCGCCCGAGTACATCGACCAGATGCTGGCGAACATCGTCGGCATCGAGGTCGAGGTCGTGCGGATGGTCGGCAAGCGCAAGCTGGGCCAGAACCGCGAGGACCGGGACCGCGTCGGCGCCGCGCAGGAACTGGCGCGGCACGGCGAGAAAGTGATTTCCGCCGCGATGCTGGCGGTGCCGCCGAAGGGCTAGGCCGCGGCGACCGCCTCCACTTCCAGCTTCCACTCCGGCTTGAGCAGCGTGGCGGCCACCACCGTGATGCCCACCTCGCGGCCGCCGAGGTGCTTCGTGCGGATGCGCCTGTTCTCTTCCATGTATTCCGGGCGGGCGAGATAGGTCCGCAGGAACACGATGTTCTCCACGCCCATGCCGGCGGACGCCAGGACGGCCTTCATGTGCCGCCAGATCAGCTCGCTCTGCGCCTCGAACGATTCCGGCAGGGTCTTGCCGTCGGATTCGTAGCCGTTCAGGCCGCTGATGTACAGCGTGCGTGCGCCGGCGGCGACCTCGACGGCATGCGCGTAGCCCGGATACCGGGGATAGAGCTCCTCGGGATTGTGGTTGCGGACGGTCATGCGCCGGCTCTCCTCGTTGCGTGCCCGGGGCGGCCTCGAGCCGCGTCCAGGCATCCTATGGGCTGGTCGCGATTCGGCCCGACAGCCCGGGCCTCGACCATTGCGCATCATAAGGCACCGCCCGGGCGGAACGCGCGCCGCCCGGCGATCCGCAAATCCTGCCCGATGCCGCCGGCGAGCCTTTCGCGAAGCTGATGGCTGCGGGGGCCAAGACGCTATAATCCGGCCCAGTCCGCCGGGATGCCGGCGCGCCCTGGGGAGGGGGCCGATGCTGAACTGGATCAAGGGCTCGAAGTCCGGGCATCCGCTCGCCGACGACAAGGCTGCGCGCGAGTTCGTCGCGGAGCTGCCGGCGGCGGATTCGCACAAATCGCTGCAGGAGCTGTGCTACTGGCTCGACTCGCTCGCCGGCGCGGAGGATCTGAAGCTGCCGCGCATGCTGGAGATCGTCGACCTGATCGACCAGACCGCCAAGAGCCACCAGCGCAGGCTCTCCCAGGAGTACCTCGCCGGCAGCGCGCGCCTGCAGAAATTCCAGGAAACCCGCATCTGGACGGCGGTGTTCACGTTCTGGAAGCAGCTCGCGGATGCCTACCGGCTCTGCGTGGCGCGCTACCAGGCCGGGGCGCCCGGCTGGGGCGGCATGAAGGCGCAGATGCCCATGGTCGCGGCACGCGCGCTGCGCGCGCTGACCCTGCAGCTGAAGTGGCAGCTTTTGCGCTACGGCCCGGTCGAGCCGCGCATCTGGCAGCAGATGGGCGCGCTGTACGCGTGGGCGGAGGACAGGGGCTTCGTCGCGACGACCACGGTGGTCTATCCCGGCAAGTTCGGCGGCTCGACGCCGCAGCGCGAATTCCTGAAGGGCGCCATGCTCGGCATCTCCTCGACCGACAGCCTGCTGCCCGAGAAGCTCGAGGTCGCCGAGCGCATCGTCGCGCAGTTCTCGGAGTTTTTCGTCATGGGCAAGCAGCCGGGCAAGGGCTGCCACTACTACGTCGACGTGAGCCGGGACAGGGCGCCGGCGCGCATGATGTCGCGCCTGCAGATGACGCCGGGGCTGCATTTCTTCGGACCCGGCACCGCGGCGCAGGAGATCGGGAAGCTGATCGGGCTGGTGCAGGCCGACGGCGCGGTGCCGTCCTACGTGAACCTCGGCGGCACGTTCGACCCCGAGTTCGTGCTGGAGTCGCTGCGCCACGTGGCGCGCTACTGGGCGCCGGTGCCGCCGGCGCGCAGCGAGGAGAGGCGCAACAGCGTCTCGCGCATCAGCGTCGTGCACGATTTCGACGAGATCGTGTCGACCATCTCCGGCGACACGCACGACCTGTCGTTCGACAGCTCCATGGAGGTCTGGACCGTCGAGAACGAGAGCGAGGGCGGCTACGGCGCGCTGATGCCGCAGGCGCGCAGCGACTGGCTGCGCGTGGGCACGCTGCTCGGCGTGAAGCTCGATGACGGCGCCGCCTGGGGCGTGGGCATCGTGCGGCGGCTTTCGGCCTTCGACGAGAAGCAGCGCTACGTCGGCATCCAGGTGCTGACGAAAGGCGCGACCGTGGTGAACCTCGTGCCGGTGGGGGCCGCCGAAAACGGCGCGGAGAATGCGCTGCTGCTGCCGTCCAACGCCGCCGACACCAACGGCGGCGCCGAGATGAACCTGCTGCTCAGGCCGGGGGCGTTCTCCCTGCAGAAGAGCATGGAGATGCGCGCCTACGATCGCAGCTACCTGCTGGTGCCGCGCAGGCTCATGGAAAACGGCGGCGATTTCGACATGGCGCGCTTCCGCGTCATGGCCCGGGCCGCCTGAGCGCAAGGCGGCCGCGTCCTGCATTCCCATGGCCGCCCCCGACGACCTGCGACTGCTGACCGAGTACGGCGCCCGGCTCGATGCCGTGCACGCACAGGCCGACCTGCGCCTGGCGTTGCAGGTCGAGATGGTGGACCAGGCCGACCGCGGCGCGCGTGAGCTCGTGAAGGAAGCCGGCTCCCGCCACCTCGCGGGCGGGGCCGCGGCCGATGCCGACAGGCAGTCGGGCGCCTGGGACGCGCTGTCGCTGTACTGCGCGCAGCTCGAGGCCGCCTACGTGCATCTCGTGCGCCAGTTCCAGACCTACAGCCTCGGCTGGGCCGAGGTCGGCGACAAGATTCCCATGGTGGTGGCGCGCGCACTGCGCGCCACGGCCATGCGCCTGAAATGGCAGTACATGCGCTACCTGCCCGTCGAGAAGGACATCTGGCAGACGCTGAGCCAGCTCTGGACCTTCGTCGAGGACAAGGGGCTCGCGCAGGCGCGCGTGGTCGTCTACGAGGACAAGTCGACGCTCGTGCGCGAGTTCCTCAAGCCGATGATGCTGGCGGTTTCGGCGGCGGACGGCCTGCCGGCGCAGGAAGTCGACATCGCCCGGAGCGTCATCGACCACCTGTCCGACCGCTTCGAGCTGCAGCGCCATCCCGGCAAGGCCTGCAATTTCTTCGTCGACATCGACCGCTGGACGCCGCCCGAGCGCTACACGCCGGTGTCGGTGGTGCGCTCCGGCGCGCGTTTCTTCGGCGCGGGGCGCGTCATGGAGCAGATCGACGACCTCGTCGCGCGCCTGGCGGCCGGCGAGATCCTGCCGCGGGAAATGAGCCTCGACCATGTCTCCGACATGGGGGCGGTCGTGCACGTGCTGGAGCACCTCGGCCGGCAATGGTGGGGCCAGCGTCCGGAGCGCAAGGCCGAGCGGCGCCGCTCGGTCGGGCAGATCGGCGTGGTGCACGGCTTCGAGCCGATCATGGCCCGGCTCGCCTCCGAGGACGTGGCCGAGCTGGTCAAGCCCGCGCCCCAGACCTGGAACGTCGAGAACGAAAGCGCCGACGGCTACGGCGCCGCCGTGCCGCGCGGCGAAGGCGACTGGCTGCAGGTGGGCAAGATCATCGCGCTGAAAGCCGCCGATACGCGCATCTGGGCGATCGGCATCGTGCGACGGCTCGCCGCCGGGCAGGACGGCCAGCGCCACGCCGGCATCGAGCTGCTCGCGCGCGGGGCGCGCCCGGTGTCGCTCAGGCGCCGGACCGACGCGCGCGAGGAGTGGAGGGGGCTGCTGCTGCCGTCGCATTCCGGCGGCGATGCGAGCCTCGGCGAAGTCAGCCTGCTGCTGCCCGCCGGGACCTTCCACGCCGAGGCGAACCTCGAGATGCAGGTCTACAGCACCGGCTACGTCCTGGAGCCGCGCCTGCTGCTCGAGCACGACGCGCAGTTCGAGATGGCGCGCTACCGCATCGTGCAGCGCGCCGGCGGCTAGGCCGGGACCAGCACGCGCGTGAGCCACGCGCCGATGTCGTTGAGCTCCTCGGGGCAGACCGAATGCGGCATCGGGTACTGGTGCCAGTCGACGTCGTAGCCCATCCTGATGAGGCGGTCGCGGGAGGCCGTGCCGAGCGGCAGCGGCACGACATTGTCCATCGTGCCGTGGCCGAGGAAGATCGGCACGTCGCTGCTTGCAGGGTCGCGCTCCTTCTCCACCGAGTCCGCCACGGGCAGGTAGGCCGACAGCGACATGATGCCGGCGAGCGGCGTCGCCTGGCGCAGCCCGGTCTGCAGGGAGACCGCGCCGCCCTGCGAGAAGCCCGCCAGCACGACGCGGCCCGCGGGCACGCCGCGCGAGGCTTCCCGCGCGATCAGCGCCTCCACGGCCTTCTGCGACTCGCGCAGGCCCTTCGTGTCCTCCTGGAGCTTGAGGTCCGGCGCGGCGATGTCGTACCAGGCGCGCATGACGAAACCGCCGTTGACGGAGACCGGGCGCATCGGCGCGTGCGGGAACACGAAGCGTATGGCCAGCGGCGGCAGCCGCAGCTCCTGCACGATGGGCACGAAGTCGTTGCCGTCCGCGCCCAGGCCGTGCAGCCAGATCACGCTGTGGCTGGGCCTGGGGCGCGTCTCGATCTCAATCACCTGCAGTTGTTCGGCCATGTTGATTTTTCTAGGTCAAATCAGAGGTCACAGAGGAAAAAGAGAGGGCACGGAGAAATGCGCGAGATGTTCATATCCTGACGATAATAGCGAGTCGAAGATAATTTTTCCGTCACTTTCGGTTTTCTCTGTGTCCTCCGTGCCCTCTGTGTCTCTGTGTTGGGTGTAGTCACCAAGCCTTGGGCGGACGGATGGCGGACTTGGGCCGGAAAGCCTTGCAGACCGAGTCGTCGGTCTCGATGTAAGGCCCGCCGATGAGGTCGATGCAGTAGGGCACGGCGGCGAAGATGCCGTGCACGAGCTGCCTGCCGTCGGCATCCTTGAGCCCCTCGAGCGTCTCGCGGATGGATTTCGGCTGTCCGGGCAGGTTGATGATCAGCGTCCCGCCGCGGATCACGGCGACCTGGCGCGACAGGATCGCGGTGGGCACGAAATGCAGGCTGATCTGGCGCATCTGCTCGCCGAAGCCCGGCATTTCCCTGTCGGCCACCGCCAGCGTCGCTTCCGGCGTGACGTCGCGCACCGCCGGCCCGGTGCCGCCGGTCGTGAGCACGAGGTGGCAGCCCTCCCTGTCGCACAGCTCCTTCAGCGTGTGCTCGATCTGCGGCCGCTCGTCCGGGATCAGGCGCTCGATCACGCGGCGAGGGTTGCGCACGGCCCTGCCCAGCCAGTCGTCGAGCGCCGGCAGGCCCTCGTCCTTGTAGACACCCTTCGAGGCGCGGTCGCTGATCGACACCAGCCCGATGACGACTTGCTCGTTGTCCTGCATCTATTCCCACCTCGATAATGGTCTGTTAACGCAAAGGACGCAAAGGAACGCAAAGGAAGACGACTTGCAGGAAGTCCGGGATGGATTGAATACCGCTGCCAACGAATCCGGTCTGCAATGCGCAGCCGTCGCAAACGTTGCTCTTGCCGGTACTCATTTTTGCATTCCTTCGCGTTCCTTTGCGTCCTTTGCGTTTCCCGATCTAGTTTTCCCGGTTGAGAGTTTCGCGCAGCGCCCGGAACAGCTCGCGGTAGCTTTTCGGCGGCCTGGCGAGCTCCGCCTCGCGTTTCGCGTTGCGGACCAGCGCGCGCAGCCGTTGCAGGTCCGCGGCGGGGTATTCGGTGATCAGCGCCTCGAAGGCCCTGTCATCGGCCATCAGCCGGTCGCGCCAGCGCTCGGCGCGATGCAGCCGCGCGGTTTCCCCCGCGTCCGTGCCTTTCCAGGCGTCGAGCCTGCTGCGGATGGCCTCGGCATCGCCTTCCTCGCGCATGAGCCGGCCGATGTACTGCATCTGCCGGCGCAGGGCACCGAACCGGGTCATGCCGCGGGCTTCGACGATCGCCTCGCGCAGGCGCTCGGGCAGGTCGAGCTCGGCGAGCCTCGCCTCGCCAACGGCGACCAGCGCCTCGCCCAGCGCCTGCAGCGCCCGGTCGTCGTGCTTGCGGCGCGTGCGGCTGACTTCGTCGTCGCCGGATTCCCTGGTCGCGGGCTCTTTCACTGCGGACTCTTCAACGCTGCGGCGGTTCGTGGTCGGCAAGCTGGTATCATAGCCAAACATTTCCCGCAGCGGCGTGCCACCGGTCGAACCGGCGTCACGCCGCTTCACGTTGGAGCATCGGAAGGCATCTTGGCAAGCAACGAATTCACGCACCCGGCCGGCGTCCTCAGGCAGATCGCAGCCGACGTGCTCGATCACGCGCGCAGCCGCGGCGCCACCGCCGCGGAGACGGAGGTCAGCGAGGGCTTCGGGCAGAGCATCACCGTGCGCCGCGGCGCGGTGGAGACCATCGAGTACAACCGCGACAAGGGCGTCGGCGTCACGGTCTACGTCGGCAACCGGCGCGGCTACGCCAGCACGTCGGATTTCTCCGCGCAGGCGCTGCGCGACACGGTCGATGCGGCGCTGTCGATCGCGCGGCTGACCGCGTCGGATCCTTTCGCGGGCCTTGCGGATGCCGACCTGCTGGCGCGCGACATTCCCGATTTCGATCTCTACCATCCCTGGCACATCGACGTCGAGCAGGCCATCGCGCTCGCGCGCACCTGCGAGGAGGCGGCGTTCGCGGCCGATCCGCTGGTGTCGAATTCCGAAGGGGCCTCGGTGTCGGTGCAGCAGTCGCATTTCGCCTACGGCAATTCCAACGGTTTCCTCGCCGGCTACCCGAGCTCCCGCCACAGCATCGTCTGCTCGGCCATCGCCGGCAGGGACGAGGCCATGCAGCGCGACGACTGGTACAGCCTGGCGCGCGATCCCGCCGACCTCGAGAGCGCCGAAGCCGTGGGCGCGCGCGCGGGCGCGCGCGCGGCGCGCAGGGTGGGCGCGCGCAAGGTCGCCACGGCCAGGGTGCCCGTGCTGTTCGAGGCGCCGGTGGCCGCCGGGCTGCTCGGGCACTTCGTCGCCGCCGCGAGCGGCGGCAGCCTGTACCGCAAATCCTCCTTCCTGCTCGACTGCCTCGGCAAGCCGGTGTTCGCGCGCGGCATCCGGATCCACGACCGCCCCGATCTGCCGAAGGGGCTGGCGAGCAGCCCCTTCGACGACGAGGGCGTGGCCACGCAGGCCCGCGGCATCGTGCGCGACGGCGTGCTGCAGGGCTATTTCCTGGGCAGCTATTCCGCGCGCAAGCTCGGCATGCGCTCCACCGGCAATGCGGGCGGCAACCACAACCTGTGCATCGATGCCACCGGCGGCGACCTGCCGGCGCTCATGAAACGCATGGGTACCGGCCTGCTGGTCACGGACCTGCTGGGCCAGGGCGTGAACATGGTCACCGGCGACTATTCGCGCGGCGCGGCGGGCTACTGGGTGGAGGGCGGCGAGGTCGTGCATCCGGTGCAGGAGGTCACGGTCGCCGGCAATCTCAGGGACATGTTCCGCAACATCGCCGCCGTCGGCTCGGACGTCGTCGTGCGCGGCTCCCGCCGGTCCGGCTCCATCCTGGTGGAGGGCATGACGGTGGCAGGGGAGTAAGGCCGGGAGGGCCGTGAATATCGTGAATGTCGTGAAGCAAGAAGACGTGAATATCGTAAAGGCAACAGGCCTCTTGGCTGCGATCTAGACGGTCTTATCGACATTCACGATATTCACGACATTCACGATATTCACGACATTCACGATATTCACGACATTCACGACATTCACGACATTCACGACATTCACGATATTCACGATATTCACGACATTCACGGTTTCACACAACCGCCTTGCGCACGCTGACAGCTTTCCTTCTGGTCGCAACCCTGGCGGCCTGCGGCCCCAAGCCGCCGCCGCTGCCGAAGCTCGGCGTGGGCGACGTGGTGCTCGCCTTCGGCGACAGCCTTACGTACGGCACCGGTGCCTCGCCCGGGGAGGCCTATCCCAAGGTGTTGGAAGGCCTGATCGGGCGCACCGTGGTGGGTGCCGGCGTGCCGGGCGAGACCTCGGGCGAAGGCCTCGAGCGCCTGCCCGCCGTGCTCGACGAGGTCAGGCCGAAAATCCTGCTGCTGTGCCTGGGCGGCAACGACATGCTGCGCAAGCAGGATTTCGCCGGCATAGAATCCAACCTGCGCGCGATGGTGGTGCTCGCCCGGTCGCGCGGCGTGGCGACGGTGCTGATCGGCGTGCCGACGCCCGAGCTGTTCGGCGGCCCGCCGCCGTTCTACGAGAAAATAGCCAGGGACGAGGCGCTGCCGCTGCAGGACGGGATACTGGCCGACATATTGTTCGACCGCAGCCTGAAATCCGACATGATCCATCCGAACGCGGCGGGCTACCGGCGGCTGGCGCAGGCGCTGGCGGACCTGCTGCACGCGGCGGGGGCGGTGTGAGGAAGGCAGTGGCTGGTAACTGGTGATTCGTGATTGGTGGCCGGTAACCGATGACCGGCGGGAGGGCATGACATGGACGGGAGACTCGCGAATCGGCTTCTCATGTTGCTCGCGCTGCTGGCGCTGCCCCTGCTCGCAGGTTGCCATCACCAGCCCAAGCCGCCCGAATACTGGCTCGACGTGACGCTGGTCGACATCCGGCCCGCGGAAATGAGCGTGCTGGAGCAGACCTACGATCTCACCCTGCGGGTGCAGAACCCGCACAATTTCGACATCGACTCCAACGGCATGCGCTTCACGCTCGAGGCCAACGGCAAGGAGTTCGCACGCGGCGTGAGCAACCAGCCGGCGCCGATCCCGCGGCTGGGCGAAGCCGTGGTCAAGGTGCGTGCGGTGAGCGACGTGAGCCGCGCGGCGGCCCAGATCACCGACTGGCGAAACGTCGCCGCGAACGGCTTCCGCTACCGCATCTACGGCCGCATTTTCGCGCCGGACTGGAGCTATCCGTTCGACTACCAGGGCCAGATCGACCCGGGTGCTTCGCAGTGACGGGGCCGGGCCGGTGAGCAGTGAGCTGCGGACGGTCAGGGGCGAGCGGGCGAAATCCCCCGCGTGGCGGGCCATGGCGCAAGCCTGCCTGCTCGTGCTCGCGCTGGCCGCCGCCGATGCGTCGGCAGCCGCGGAGAAGACCAGGGTCGTCCTGGCCGTGGGCGGGCGCACCACGCTTTACTACCTGCCGCTGACGCTCGCCGACCGCCTCGGCTATTTTCGCGACGAGGGCCTCGACGTCGAGATCAACGATTTTCCCGGCGGCTCGCGCGCGCTGCAGGCGCTGATCGGCCACAGCGCCGATGTCGTCTCCGGCGCCTACGAGCACACCATCGTGATGCAGACGCTCGCGCAGAAGGTGCAGGCCTTCGTGCTGCAGGGCATGAATCCCGGCCTCGAGCTCGGCATCCGCAAGGACAGGGCCGCGGCGTATTCCTGGCCCAGGGACCTGAAGGGCATGACCATAGGCGTGTCCGCGCCGGGGTCGAGCACGCACATGCTGGTCAACCACCTGCTCGCCTCGGTGGGGCTCAAGCCCGACGACGTATCGGTCATCGGCGTGGGCACCGGCCCCACCGCGGTGGCCGCCATGCGCAGCGGCCAGATCGACGCGTTGAGCGGCGCGGAGCCGGTCATGACGCTGCTGGAGCGCTCGGGCGACATGAAGATCGTCGTCGAGACCATCAGCGACAAGGGCGTGCGCGACGTCTTCGGCGGCAGCATGCCGGCCGCCACGCTGTACGCGCGCACGGACTACATCGAGCACAACCCGGAAACCGTCCAGAAGCTGACCAACGCCATCGTGCGCGCGCTGCTGTGGCTGCAGAAGAGCAGCACGCAGGACGTGCTGGCCGCGGTGCCGCAGGAATACCTGCTGGGCGACCCGGCGCTGTACGCGGCATCCTTCGAGCGGCTGCGGGCGACGTATTCGAAGGACGGCCTGATCCCGCGCAAGGGCGTGGACAACGCCTACAAGGTGCTGCTCGCGCACAACTACGCCGTGCGGCGCGCGCCCGTGGTCTGGATCGACCAGACTTACACCAACGCCTTCGCGGAAAAGGCCTACGCGCACTTCGCCGGAGCGCAGGCGAAATGAGCGCCGCCCTCGGGTTCGCTTCGGTGACCTGCAGCTTCCCCGCGCGCGGCGCCGGAGCCGCCTACACGGCCGTGGCCGGCGTGAGCCTGGACATCGCCGAGGGGGCGTTCGTCTCGGTGGTGGGCCCCACCGGCTGCGGCAAGTCCACGCTGCTCAACGCGGCCGCCGGATTGCTCGCGCCGGCGGGCGGCGAGGTCCTGGTGTCCGGGCAGCCGCTGCGGGGCCTGAATGCGCGTGCGGGCTACCTGTTCCAGAACGAGGCCCTGATGCCGTGGCGCACGGCGCTCGCCAACGTCGCCGTCGGGCTGGAATTCCGCGGCGTGCCCGCGGCGGAGGCCCGCAGCCGCGCGTCGGCCTGGCTGCGGCGCGTGGGGCTCGCGGCGCACGGCCACAAGTATCCGCACGAGCTGTCCGGCGGCATGCGCAAGCGCGTGGCGCTGGCGCAGACGCTGATCCTCGACCCCAGGATCCTGCTGATGGACGAGCCGTTCTCGGCGCTCGACGTGCAGACGCGCGCGCTCATGGAGAACGAGCTGCTGGTGCTGTGGGCGCAGGACCGCAAGTCGGTCGTCTTCGTGACCCACGACCTCGAGGAGGCCATCGCGCTGTCGGACCGCGTGGTCGTGATGTCCGCAGGCCCCGCGAGCCGCCTGATCGGCGACTATGAGATCGACCTGCCGCGCCCGCGCGACGTCGCCGAGATCCGGCTCACGCCGCGCTTCCTGGAGCTGCACCGGCTCATCTGGGAGGCGCTGCGCGACGAAGTCCGGAAGGCCCATGCGCTGTCGCTGACCGGGATCTAGATCGTGAACCACGGAGAGCATTCACTTTTATCCCCCCTTGAGGGGGGCGGAGGACACGGAGAAAAGCCATGGGAGACGGAAAAAGCATGCCATCCGTGGGCCTGAGCATGATCCACCCCGCGTCGCCTTGGGACAGCCGACTCACTTGTCCGGATTTGCATTTCTCCGTGCTCTCCGTGCCCTCCGTGGTTCATGCCTGAATCATGAAGCGCGGCGTCCTGGTCGCCAGCCAGCTCGGGCTGCTCGCGGGCCTGTTCGTGCTGTGGCACGTGCTCACGGCCACGGACGTGCTGCCGAAGTTCTTCTTCGGCGAGCCGCTGCTCGTGGCGGCGCGCGTGCGCGACTGGTTCGTGACCGGCAAGATCTGGCCGCATCTCGCCGTGACGCTCATCGAGACCGTGCTCGCCTTCGCCATCGGCACCGTGCTCGGGCTGGCGGTGGGCCTGTGGCTGGCGCTGTCGGATTTCGCCTCCAGGCTGCTCAGCCCCTACGTCACGGCCCTCAATTCCATGCCGCGCGTGATCCTGGCGCCGATTTTCGCGGTCTGGTTCGGCCTGGACATCAAGTCCAAGGTCGTGCTCGGGATCACGCTGGTGTTCTTCATCGTGTTCTTCAGCGTCTACAACGGCGTGCGCGAGGTCAGCCCGACGATCCTCGCGAACGCGCGCATGCTGGGCGCGAACGGCCGCCAGCTGCTGCGCCACGTCTACCTGCCCAGCGCCACCGCCTGGGTGTTCTCCAGCCTGCATGCCTCCGTGGGCATGGCCTTCGTCGGCGCCGTGGTCGGCGAGTACCTCGGCTCGGCGCGCGGCGTGGGCTACCTGATCCTGCAGGCCGAGGGCGTGTTCGACATCAACACCGTCTTCGCCGGCGTGATGGTGCTGACGGCCTGCGCGCTGGTGCTGGACTGGCTCGTCACCCTGGCGGAGCGGCGGCTCTTGCGCTGGCGCCCGGGCAACGTGGCAACGGGAGCCTGAATCCGGAAAGCCGGGAAGATCGTGAACCACGGAGAGCATTCACTTTTATCTCCCCTTGAGGGGGACGGAGAACACGGAGAGAAACAACAACGGCAAGAAGGAACGTGGATTTTGAAGATAACCGGCCTCGAAGCAGCAATGACGCCGGTTTTACATTCCGGCTCGCGTCCTTGCTTTCCTCCGTGCTCTCCGTGTCCTCCGTGGTGAGAGTTGATCGGGAAGCGACGAGGCCCTTGAGCGAAGGGGCCGCTCCGTGCTAGAAACCGGTTCGGGCCCCTGATCCGCATATCCGCTTGGAATTCTCGAACCACGCCATCCTGATCGGCACCCTGCTGCTGCTGGTCAGCATTCTCGCGAGCACCCTGTCGTCGCGCACGGGCGCGCCGCTGCTGCTGGTCTTCCTGGGCATCGGCATGCTCGCGGGCGACGAGGGCGCGGGCCACATCCGCTTCGGCGACTACCAGCTCGCCTACCTGGTGGGCACCATGGCGCTCGCCGTGATCCTGTTCGACGGCGGCATGCGCACGCGCTACGAAACCTTCCGGGTCGGCCTGTGGCCCGCCGTGTCGCTCGCCACCGTCGGGGTGGTGCTGACCACGGCCATCGTCGGCTACGGCGCGGCGAAGATCCTCGGCCTGGACGTCATGCAGGGCATGCTGATCGGGGCCATCATCGGCTCGACCGACGCGGCAGCGGTGTTCTCGCTGCTGCACGCGGCGGGCATGCGCCTGAAGGAGCGCGTCGGCGCCACGCTGGAGATCGAGTCCGGCTGCAACGACCCGATGGCGGTGTTCCTGACGCTGTCGCTGATGCACGTGGTGAGCGCCGACCTGCACTCGCCGGGCTGGGGGATCGCCTGGCACTTCGTGCAGCAGTTCGGCCTGGGCGCGCTGCTCGGCGTGGCCGGCGGCAGGCTGCTGGTGTGGCTCGTGAACCACGTCGTGCTCGCGAGCGGGCTGTATCCGCTGCTCGCCATGACGGGCGGGCTTGCCACCTATGCGCTCGCCACGGTGCTGGACGGCAGCGGCTTCCTCGCCATCTACCTCGCCGGGCTCGTGCTCGGCAACAGCCGCGTGCACGCCGCCGGCAACATCCTGCGCGTGCACGACGGGCTCGCCTGGCTGTCGCAGATCACGCTGTTCGTCATGCTCGGCCTGCTGGTCGCGCCCAGCGCGCTGTTCGAGATCGGGCCCGCCGCG
Source organism: Burkholderiales bacterium (assembly GCA_036274775.1). GTDB lineage: Bacteria > Pseudomonadota > Gammaproteobacteria > Burkholderiales > JACQAP01 > JACQAP01. The sequence goes on from DASUFB010000034.1 coordinate 58,333, forward strand.
CTCGGCGTGTCGGCCGTGCTGATGTTCGTGGCGCGGCCGCTCGCGGTGTTCGTCTCGCTGCTGCCGTTCCGCTTCCCTCTCAACGAGCAGGTGTTCATCTCCTGGACGGGGTTGCGCGGCGCGGTGCCCATCGTGCTTGCGCTGTTCCCGGCGCTCGCCGGCCTGCCGCAGTCCTCGATCTACTTCAACGTCGCGTTCTTCGTGGTGCTGACGTCGCTGCTCGTGCAGGGCTGGACCGTGGCGCCGCTCGCCGGCTGGCTGAAGCTCAAGCTGCCCAAGGAGCACGCGCCCTACTACTCGGAGTTCGTCGAGGTGCCGGGCAGGGCGGGGCTGCACCTGCTCGGCTACCGCGTGAACGAGCTGAGCTCGGCGATCGGACGCACGGTCACGCAGCTCGCGCTGCCGACCGAGGTGCGCGTCGTGGCGGCGTTCCGCGAGGGCAAGTCGGTGGAGCACATCCCCCGCCTCGAGGTCGCGGCGGGCGACCTGGTCTACGTGATCACGCCGGACGAGCACATGACGCAGCTCGACCTGGTGTTCGTGCCCGCGGACGACCGCGAGGAGTCCGAGCAGCAGCGCTTCTTCGGCAGCTTCACGCTGAACGGCGATGCGCCGCTGGGTGAGGTGGTCGAGATGTACGGCGGCTCGGTGGCCGTGGAGGTGGGCGGCATGTCGCTCGCGCAATACATAGACAGGCAGTTCCGCCGCCGCCCCTCCGTGGGCGACTACGTGCGCTTCGGGCGCCTGAACCTGGTCGTGCGCGAGACGAGGGCCGGCCGCGTGTCGCGGGTCGGCATCATCGTGCGCGAACGCTGAAGGGCGCCGGATTTCAGGTTGTCATGCGCGGCACGGCCGCGAAACTCCATGCGTTGGCGGCGGTCCCACCGATGGTGCCGTGCCCGCAGGAGCCTCCCATGCTTGCCACCCATGAAATCGTCATCCGCCTCGCCGTTGCCGCCGCGCTCGGCGGCATCGTCGGCCTCGAGCGCGAGCGCCTGGAGTGGGTCGCCGGGCTGCGCACGCACATGCTGGTGTCGCTGGGCGCGGCGCTGGTCATGATCGTCTCCGCCTTCGGTTTTTCCGACATCCTCGGCGCGCGGAACGTGGTGCTGGATCCGTCGCGCGTGGCGGCCCAGGTCGTCAGCGGCATCGGCTTCCTCGGCGCGGGCACCATCCTGTTCCTGCGCCAGGAGATCATCCGTGGCCTGACCACTGCCGCCAGCCTGTGGACGGTGGCCGCGGTCGGGCTCGCCGTGGGCAGCGGGCTGTACCTGGCGGCCGTGTGGACGACCGCCCTGGTCGTGGTGATCCTGGCGCTGGTCAAGCCGCTGGAGGTCAGGCTGTTCAGGCGCGACCGCAGCCGGCGCATGGTCGTGCGGCTGGACCGGCAGCGGGTGTCGTTGCCGCAGATCGAGGCCGCGCTGGAGCAGGCGGGCCTCGGCGTGCGCGAGATCACGCTGGTGCGCGGGGACGCCGGGACGGACGACCAGCTGAGCTTCGCCCTGTCGCGCAGCGTGCCGAAGGATGTCGCGCTTGCCGCGGCGAACCGGCTGGCGGGCATGGACGGCGTGCGCGGCTTCACGCTGTAGCCCGCGGGCGGCATCCGCGCCGATCCTGCGGCACGGTATAGTGGCGCCCGGCGCATTGCCGTGGCCGCGGAAATCCCGTCGCGCCGGCGGCGCCTCGACGCGAAGCCCTTCCCATCGAACCCCTGCTGCTGCTCAAGATCCTCCTCGTCCCGGCCCTGATCGGCGGCATCACGCTGGCCGGCCGGCGCTGGGGGCCGGGCATCGCCGGCTGGCTGTCGGGTTTTCCGGTGGTGACCGGGCCGATCCTGCTGTTCATCGGCATCGAGCGCGGACCGCAGTTCGCCGCCGGCGCCGCGGCCGGTGCGCTCGCCGGCGGCATCGCGTGGCTCGGCTTCGCGCTGGGCTATGCCTGGGCCGCGACCCGGCTGCGCTGGTGGGGCGCGCTTGCCGCGGGGCTGTGTGCCTACGCGGCAGTGGCCATGGTCGTGGTGGCCGCGGCGCCGCCGTTCGCCGTGGTGGCCCTGCTGGTCGTCGCCGGCATCGCGCTTGCGCCGCGCGGATTTCCGCGGCCCGGCCCCGTGCACGCGCAACCTTCCTCGCCGGGCCTGGAGATCGGCGCGCGCATGGCGGCCGGTGGCGTGCTGACGCTGGCCGTCACGCGGCTGTCGCCGCAGCTCGGGCCGGGGCTGAGCGGCGTGCTCTCGGTGTTCCCGGTCATGGGCATCGTGCTCGCCGCGTTCTCGCATCGGTCGAGCGGCAGCGCCTTCGCCATCCTGCTGCTGCACGGCATGGTGTTCGGCTTCTATGCCTTTTCCGCGTATTGCCTGACGGTCGCGCTGGCGGTGGCGCAGGCCGGCGTGGCGGCGGGATTCGCGCTGGCGCTGGGTGTATCCCTGGCGGTACATTTCTGCGTGCTGCGCTACATGCGCGCCCGCGCGCGCCGCGCGCAGGCACCCTGACGACGGACCCGCATCCCGGGAGGACACGACCATGGAGCATGCCAACGAAGCCGCGCTGACCGCCGCCGTGATGGCGCGGCTCGCCGGCGCGCGCGACGCGCGCTTTCGCAGGATCATGGGCAGCCTCGTGCAGCACCTGCACGCCTTCATCCGCGAGACGGAGCTGACCGAGGCCGAGTGGACCGAGGGCATCCGCTTCCTGACCGCGACGGGGCAGCGCTGCGACGACAAGCGCCAGGAGTTCATCCTGCTTTCCGACACGCTGGGCGTGTCCATGCTCGTCGACGCGATCAACCATCGCAAGCCGGGCGGCGCCACGGAGAACACGGTGCTCGGGCCCTTCCACGTCGCCGGTGCGAGGCACATGCCGATGTGGGCGGACATCGCGGCCGGCGCGCCGGGCGAGCCGGCGTACGTGCACGGCAGCGTGCTGGAAGTCGACGGTGCCCCGGTCGCGGGCGCGCAGATCGACGTGTGGCAGACCGACGGCGAAGGCTTCTACGACGTGCAGCGCCCGGGCGGCAACGAGCGCTACGCGCGCGCCGTGCTGACCACCGGCGCGGACGGCCGCTACGGCTTCCGGACCGTCAAGCCGGTGAGCTATCCCGTGCCCACCGACGGGCCGGTCGGCAGGATGCTGCTCGGCATGGGCCGGCATCCGTACCGGCCCGCGCACGTGCACGCGATCGTGACCGCGCCCGGCTTCGAGCGCGTCGCCACGCACCTGTTCGTCGCCGGCGACGAGTACCTGGACTCGGACGCGGTGTTCGGCGTCAAGCCTTCGCTCATCGTGGACTTCGTGGCGCACGCGGCGGGGCCCACGCCCGACGGCGGCAGTTCCGCCGTGCCGTTCCACACGGCCGAGTTCGATTTCAGGCTGGCGCGCGCCTGAGCGCCGCCGGCGCGATCAGGCGTCCTTGCCGGGTGGCGGCGATTTGCGCGGGGGCGCGAAGAAATACCAGAACGCGCCTGCCGCCAGCAGCGTCGCCGCGGCGAGCGCGCCCGCCAGGCGCTTGCCGTGCAACAGGCTGCCGAGCCACTGCGCAGCCTCGCCCAGGACCATGTTGGCCTTGCCGCCGTAGAGCACCATGTCGTGCACGTACCTCTTCGACTCGCCCAGCGGGTCGGGCGGCGTGACGTCAGCGAGCACGAGGACTGCGAGCGCGGCGCCGAAGCCGGCGACCAGGATCGCGGCCAGGACGGCGTGGAAGCGCCGGTGCAGGAATTCCATGCGCGCTCAGGCGTCGAGCGCGGCCAGCACGCGGCCGAAGAAGCCGTCGGCGTGGTCGGCGTCGATCCAGCGCACCACGAGCACCATGCGCTTTTCGGGCTCGATCCACGTGAAGGAGCTGCCGGCGCCGATGGCGAAGCAGCTCGAAGCCGGCACGCTCGGGAAGATGCGCCGGCCGGCGTTGAGCCAGACCAGGTAGCCGTAGAAGGGTGCGATGGCGCAGGGTGAGCGCATGCGCCGGACCCAGCCGGCCGAAACGACCTGCCTGCCGTCGGCCATGCCGTCGTCGAGCAGCAGCCGGCCGATGCGCGCCTGGTCGCGGCTGCCGATCGACACGCCGCCGCCCCAGTGCGTGCCGCCCGGCACGGATTGCATGCGGGCCCCGTCGATCCGCACCCAGGCATCGTCATAGCCTTCCCAGCGCCAGCCGTCGCCCGCGCCGGCCGGCCGGGCGATCGCCTCGCGGAAAACCTGCGGCAGCGGGCGGCGGAACAGGTGCAGCAATGCGAGCGACAGCGCGTTGATGCGCACGTCGTTGTATTCCCAGAACGTGCCGGGCGCCTGCAGCGGGCGCGGATCGCCTTTCCTGCCGGCGGCCGGCGCGCCCTGGAAGGACAGCACGCGGTAGCGGTCGACCTGGTCCGGCAGGCCGAAGACCGTGCCTTCCCATTCGCTGGTCTGCTGCAGGAGGTGCTCCCACGTGACCTGCGCGTTGCGGCCGGCGTCGAAGCCGATGCCTTTCACCCTGGCGCCGACCGGCTCGCCCACGTCCGGCAGCAGCCCGCGGTCGTGCGCGACGCCGGCGAGCAGCGCGAGATAGGTCTTGGCGATGCTGAACGTGAGGTCGGCGCGGTCGGGCTCGCCCCAGGAGGCGATCGTCTCGCCGTCCACGACGATCGTGCCCGACACCGGGCCGCGCTCGTGCACCGGGCCGCGCAGCCGGTTCCACGGCGGCGGGTCCTCGTGGTGGATGCCCCACTTGTCGTGGATGTGCCGCGTCCACGGCGTCTCGTGGTCGACGGCGAACTGGACGGCCTGCTCGAGTTTCTTCTGGTTCATGCGCGGTCCCGGAATGCGCGAGGCCGCAGTATGGCGCAAACGCCGCCGTGCGTTTTTCGCGTGTGCCGCGTGGCCGCGTTCAGCCGGCCCGGCAACGCAGCGGCAGGTAGCGCGCGGGAACGTCGGTCTTGTTCTGCCCGAACACCGTCATCTGGCCGGGCGGATCGGCGTAGCCGCAGACCCATGCCACCGGGACGACCGGCGCATCCCTGACCACGGCAGGGCGCAGCGTGAGAACCTTGCCCCTGATGGCACCGTTGACGTGGTTGCCGAAGGTGATGTGGATCGCACCGTCCTGGACTGTCACCGCGCTCACGTAGTTGCTGACGATCCTGTCGGCCGCTGGCAGGCCGGCTGCCGCGTTGTTCGCGGGGAAGGGCTGCAGCGCGGCCCAGGCGTCAGTCACCGGTTTCTTGGCGACGTCGGCGAGCGGCAGGGCCTCGTTGATGTCGTTGCGGACGTAGACGTCGAGGTAGCCCGGCAGGGCGATCAGCGCGAGGATGGCGACGACCGCCAGGACCACGAGGATCTCGATGAGCGTGAAGCCCGGTGGTCGCCGGCACGTGGTGAAAGTCATGGAGTCGTTACCGTTGGCACGCGCACGGCGCGTTTCCGCCTTCCCGGATCTTACGGCAACGGCCGTCGCCCGGCCCCGTGCGTGTCGCTGCACTCGACGCCGGCGCACCCGTTCCGCCGACGGTCGATGCGGCCGCTCCGCGCGGCCGGCCGGCGTCGCCTAGAAGGCCTTCTCCCAGGGCAGGCTGAGCCTGGTTGCCGAGTTGATCAACCCGACCATGCTGTAGGTCTGCACGAAGTTGCCCCAGAGCTCGCCGGTGCGGGTGTCGATGTGCTCGGCCAGCAGCCCGTGCGGGTTGCGCCGCGAGAGCATTTCCGAGAACAGCTCGCGCGCCTCCTGCCTGCGGCCGGTGGCGGCGAGCGCGTCGATGTACCAGAAGGTGCAGACCAGGAAGGCGTTCTGCGGCACGCCGAAGTCGTCCTCCCCGCTGTACCGGAAGATGTAGTCGCCGCGCTTCAGGTCCTTCTCGATGGCGGCCAGGGTCGCACGAAAGCGCGGGTCGTCCGCCGGCATGAAGTGCAGCTCGGGCAGCAGCAGCAGGCTGGCGTCGAGGTCCTCGCCGCCGAAGGACGCGCCGAGGATGCCGAGCGCGGGGTGCCAGGCGCGCTCGATGATCTGCGCACGGATGCGCTCGGCGTGTGCGCGCCAGTACGCCTTGCGGTCGGCCAGCCCAAGCTGCGCGGCGATGCGGGCCAGCCGGTCGCAGGCCACCCAGCACATGACGCTGGAGAAGGTGTGCACGCGCGCCGTGCCGCGCAGCTCCCACAGCCCGGCGTCCGGCTCGTCGAACACCTGCTGCGCGACTTCGCCGAGCTTCTCGAGGCGGCGGAACAGGTCGCTGTTGCCGGGGCGGTTCATGCGCCGGTCGAAGAAGACGTGGCTCGCGGCGAGGATCGCCGAGCCGTACACGTCGTTCTGCACCTGCAGGTAGGCGAGGTTGCCGCGGCGCACCGGCCCCATGCCGCGGTAGCCCTTCAGCGTGGTCACGGTCTGCTCTTCCAGCGCGGGATGGCCGTCGATGCGGTAGACCGGCTGCAGCCGCCCGTCGGGCGCGTTGGCGGCCACGTTGATGATGTAGCCCAGGTAGCGCTCCATGGTCTGCGTGGTGCTCAGGCGGTTCAGCGCGTTGACCACGAAGTAGGCGTCGCGCAGCCAGCAGTAGCGATAGTCCCAGTTGCGGCCGCTGTCCACGGCCTCGGGGATCGAGGTCGTCATCGCGGCGATGATCGCGCCGGTGTCCTCGAAGGCGTTCAGCTTCAGGCTGATCGCGGCGCGGATCACGGCTTCCTGCCATTCGAAGGGGATGCCGAGGTTGCGCACCCAGTCGTTCCAGTAGCGCAGGGTCTCGTGCTCGAAGCGGTGGGCGATCTCGCGCACGGAGGCCGGCACCGTCTCGTCGGGCCCGAAAAGCATCGTGACCTGGTCCTCGAGGAAGAAGGGCGTTTCCTGCAGCACCGCGGTGATCGAGGTGTCCGTCGTCAGGCGCATGACCACGTCCGGCCCGATGTAGCGGATGTGGTTGCTGCCGTAGGTGGTCGCCGCGTGGCCGGCGCCCCAGTCGGCGGCGGGCTTCAGGTGCACGCGGATGCGGGGGCTGCCCGCGAGGCGCCTGATCTTGCGCACGATCATCATGGGGCTGAACACCCTGCCGTGCTGCAGGAAGCGCGGCGCGAAGTCCGTCAGCTCGACCGTGCCGCCGTGGCGGTCGTGCAGGTGCGTCACCAGCACCGGGGTATCGGGGACGTAGTGCTGCTCCGTGCGCTCGGCGTCGACCAGCTCGATGCTCCAGATGCCGGGGTCGGATGGCTGGCGTTCGCCCTGCAGCAGCGCGCAGAACATCGCGTCGCCGTCGAAGCGCGGAAAGCAGCTCCAGACGATGTCGCCGCGGGCATCCACGAGCGCGCCGACGTTGCAGTTGCCGATCAGCGCCAGATTGAGGTCGTTCACCTTGCCGCTCCCGTTGCGAGGAAATCCGTGTAGGCCTCGAGCCAGCCGCGCACCGCGCGCGCGTCGGCCAGGCGCCAGCGCGCGGCCGAGGCGCCTTCGCCGACCTTGATCGAATGCCCGCCGGCGAGGTTGGCCACCGCGAAGCCGTCCTCGTCGGTGGCGTCGTCGCCGACGAACACCGGCAGCCGGCCGGCGAACGGCGGCTCGGACAGGAAGTCGGCGATCGCGGTCCCCTTGTCGCGCCCGCCGGGCTTCAGCTCCAGGACCATCTTGCCCTGGACGAGCTGGAAGGCCGGGCCGAGGGCGGCAAGCAGGGATTGCATCGTCCGCGCCGCCCAGTCCGCCAGCCCGGGCGCATTGCGATAGTGCAGCGCGAGGCTCAGGCCCTTGTGCTCGACGACCGCGCCCTCGTGCATGCGCGCGTGGGTGGCCAGCGCCTGCGCCGCCTCGTTGATGCGCTCCATGGCGCCGATGGAACGGGTGATGAGGCCCTCGCGGTCGCGGCGTTCCAGGCCGTGCTGGCCCGCCGCGCAGAAGCGCAGCGGCCCGAACAGCCGGTCGAGGTCGGACAGGCTGCGGCCGCTGATGAGCGCGACGGCGCCATCGTTCAACCGGTGGACGCGCTCGAGCAGGTCGTGCAGTCCGGGAGCTACCGTCACCGCGTCCGGATGCCCGGCGATGTCGAGCAGCGTGCCGTCGACGTCCAGGAACAGCGCCCAGTCCGGAGCGAAGTCCGGGACCCCGGCCTCGTGGCGCAGGGCATTGCTGCCGCTCACCGCGCGGCCTCCCTTTCCCCGCGCAGCAGGGGCTTGTCGAAGCTGATGTCGACGCCGTGGCGCAGGGTGCGCGTGCGCCGCCGCATCGCGGAGGCGTCCAGCAGCATGCGTCCCGCCCAGCGGTAGACGTTGAACTCCTGGATGAGCGAACGCATGCTGCGCATGCGGTCGCGTTGCTCGCGTGCGGGCATAGTGAGCGCCGCGCGCAGGGCGGCGGCGAACTGGTCCATGTTGTACGGATTGATGATCAGGGCTTCCGCGAGTTCCCGGGAGGCGCCGGTGAACTCGCTGAGGATGAGCACACCCTGCTCGTCGTCGCGGGCGGCGACGAACTCCTTCGCGACGAGGTTCATGCCGTCGTGCAGGCTGCTCACGATGCAGGCGTCCACGCCGCGGTAGTAGCGGTAGACCTCCGCCGAGGCGACGTTTTCCAGCCGCAGGTGCAGCGGATGCCAGCCCTCGCGCCCGAAGCGCGCGTTGATGCGTTCCGCCTCCGCGTTCACGCGCTCGACGAACTGGCGGTATTCGGGGATGCTCGAGCGGCTGGGCGCGCCGATCTGCAGCAGGCACAGCCTGCCGATCCATTCGGGCTCGAGCTCGAGCAGGCGCTCGATGGCGAGGAAGCGCTCGACGATGCCCTTGGTGTAGTCGAGCCGGTCCACGCCGAGGATCAGGCGGGCTTCCTCCGCGAGGCCGTGGCGCTCGCGCAGCCACGCCCGGCACTGCGCCGCGGCCGGCAGCCCGCGCATGCCGGCCGGCGGCCAGTCGATGGAGATCGGATAGCGCTTGACCAGCGTGCTGCGCCCCAGGTGGGTGACGCCGTTGGTCTCCCGATCGACGCGCGCCTCGAGGAAACGGTCGACCGTGTCGAGGAAGTTGTTGCAGTGGAAGCGCGTGTGGAAGCCGAGGATGCTGCTGCCGAGCATGCCCGTGAGGATCTGGTCGGCCCAGGGGCAGATGCCGAAGGCCTCCGGGTTGGGCCAGGGGATGTGCCAGAAGGCGATGATGGTGGCGTCGGGCAGGCGGTCCCTGATCATCGCCGGCAGCAGCGCGAAGTGGTAGTCCTGGACCAGGATCACCGGGTCGGCGGTGCGCGCCTCCTGGATGATGGCGCGTGCGAACCGCCGGTTGACGTTCACGTATTGCTCCCAGTCGGGGGGGCGGAATACCGGGCGCGTGTGGGCGATGTGGCAGAGCGGCCACAGGCCTTCGTTGGCGAACCCGTAGTAATAGCCGCGCTCCTCCTCCTCGGTCAGCCACACGCGGCGGATGCGGTAGCTTTCGTTGCCCGGCGGCACCGCGACATGGTCTGTGCCGTCGACGACATCGCGGTCGGCGGAGCCGCTGCCGTGGGCGATCCAGGTGCCGGAGCAGGCCAGCATGACGGGCTCCAGCGCGGTCACCAGCCCGCTCGCCGGGCGCTGCACCTGGATGGAGCCGTCCGCCGCGCGCACGTGGATGTAGGGCTCGCGGTTGGAGACTATCAGCAGCTCGTCGCCGCGCAGGTCCTCGTGCAGGATCATGCGCAGGGCCTGCGGGCTCCAGCTCACCTGGCTCTCGTCGCGCACGCGCTTGTCGCGCTCGAGGTCGCGGATGAGCGCCTGCAGGTCGCGCGCGACGAGGCGCAGCTCCGCGGGGCCGGCGTTGGGCTTCGCCAGCCATTCTCCCGACAGCATGATGCGCATGCCGCGCACCCAGCCCCACCAGCTCACCTGCGCGACCGTGACCGTGACCAGCGAGATCACCAGGCCGAGCGCCGCGAACAGGTAGAAGACGTAGCGCCGCGTGTCGGCGCTGCGGTGCTCGATGAACCCCATGTCGTGCAGCAGCACCAGCTTGCCCAGCACCTCGCCGTCGGCTCCGAGCACCGGCGCAACGGCGGCGTGCAGCGAGCCCTGGGGCAGGTGCAGGACGCTGCCCGAGCCGGGCTCGACGTTTTCCAGCGTGCGGCAATTTACTCCGGCGGGGAAGGTGAAGGTCTTGTACGCGAGCACCTGCTGCGGATTGCAGAAGCCGATGGCGAGCAGGCGCTCGTCGAGGACCATGCGCTCGAACAGGCTGACGATGCGCTTGCCCTGGCCGGTCGGGATGAGGTCGCGCAGGGACTCGTCCACGGCCTTCGCGATCACCACCGTGCGCGCATCGAGGTCCCGCACGAACCAGCGCAGCGTCAGCCTGTCCGCGACCAGCGTCACGCCCCACGCAACCGCAGCGAGGATGAGCAGAAGGGGAAGGACGAATCGCAGCGAGAGTCGCATCTCGGTTATGGTTATGGGTTCGTCGCGGCAGCAGCGGCGCGGATGGATCAACGGGAGACAGCGGATCGTAGTCCAAGTTCCTCGCCTGGCGCGAGTACGGTTACGCTTCCTGACATTTGCATAGTCCGGAATGCGCGAGCCGTCAGGCGGGAGGCGGATGTCAAGGGGCGAGCACGCGCGGTGTTCGTCTGCATTTTTGGTAAGATCGAAAAAACAAAACCAAGGCTGCGTTTCGCGTTCCGGGGCTTGCGGCGCTCTTCCCCCGGACCCCGTTCCCCACCCCCCGCATTCACATGCCCATCCTCGTCACGCAGGAAGACGGCGTGCGCTATCTGCAGTTCGGCGCCCACTGGGTGCAGGGCGCGATGCGCATCAACCGGCCCTGGTCGCTCGAGCTCGACTACGCGCGCGACATGATGTTCCCGCTGCTGCTGCGCCCGCGCGGCTGGCCGCGGCGCGTGCTGGCCATTGGCCTCGGCGCGGCTGCGCTGGCGAAGTTCCTGTACCGGCACGCACCGGGCTGCGCGATCGACATCGTGGAAATCGAGCCCGAGGTCGTGCTCACGGCCTACCAGTTCTTCGGCCTGCCGGAGGATGCGCGCCGCATCTCGATGCACATCGGGGACGGCTATGACTTCGTCGCGGCCGCGCGCCGGCGTTACGATTTCATCCTGCTCGACGGCTTCGACGCGAAGGTGGAGGCGGGCAGGCTGGATTCACCCGCGTTCTACCGCAACTGCCACGCGCTGCTCCGGCGCGGCGGCATCGTCGCCGCCAACCTCGTCAGCCGCCGCGGCCGGCCGGCGGCGAGCATCGACCGCCTGCGCGGGGCCTTCGACGACTGCGTGCTCGTCCTGCCGCGCAATGACGCCAACACCGTCGCGCTGGCCGCGCGCGACCGGCCCGCTTTCGTGCCCGGCGACGTGCTCCTGCGGCGCGCCGATGCGCTGCGGGCCCGCACCGGGCTGAACCTGCGGCCGACGCTCGAGCGCATGTTCCGGCGCCGCTAGCTCCTTGCCCTCCATCCTCAACCCAACACAGAGGACACAGAGGTCACAGAGGTCACAGAGAAAAGCAAGTTCTGGAAAGAAATAGAATGGGGAATTCGGGTGCCGATGCTCTGTCATCGTCGACATCGATCATTTGTAGAAGTCACGACTTCTACACATCATCGCATCCATCACCGCCCGGAAATCTTTCTTCTCTTTTTGCTTTTCTCCGTGACCTCTGTGCTCTCTGTGCCTCTGTGTTGAGATTGGGCCGGTAGGTGGTAGACCCCTATTCAGCGCCCAGCCAGCGCCGGCGGGCGCGGGCGGCGACCGGGTCGTCGCTGGCAGAGAGCGACCACGCGTCCGGCTTCGCGGCCTCCAGCGTGAGCTGCAGCATGTGCAGCTCGTCGCGGCGGAAAGCGTGCACGGGGACGATGTCGCCCGGCCGGTAGCGGCCGAGCATCGCGTCGATGCTGTCGGGCGCGCAGCGCAGGCCGTCGATGGCGACGACGACGTCGCCCGCGGCGAGGCCCGCCTTCTGCGCCGCGCCGCCTTCGAACACCTGCGTCAGCCTGACGCCGCCGGCTTCGGCTCCGGTGCGCACGCCGATCGCGACGCCGCGCGAGCCCGAGCGCTCGCGCCTGGACTTCGGGTCGCGGCGATCCGCGCCGGAACGGGCGGGACGCTGCTTCATGTCCACGCCGACCGTCGCCAGCAGGCGCTGCAGCGGCAGGTCCTGCGTCGAGCGCACCGCGAGGTCGAAGAAGCGCGCGAGCTTCAGGCCGGTCGCCTGCTCCGCGGTTTTCTCGATGCCGTCCTCGGGCACGCCGATGCGCTTCATGCCGTATTTTCTCCACAGCGCGCGCATCACGTGGTCGAGCGAGCGCCGGCCGCCGGTCTGCGCACGGATGTGCAGGTCCAGGCACAGCGCGACGAGGCTGCCCTTGAGGTAGTAGCTCACGCCGGCGTTCGGCGTGTTCTCGTCGCCGCGGTAGTACTTGATCCAGGCGTCGAAGCTCGACTCCGCGACGGTCTGCTTCCTGCGGCCGGCCATGCGGGAGAGCGTGGTGACGTTGCGGCCGAGCGTGTCGAGGTAGGCGTCCGGGGACATCAGGCCCGCGCGCACCAGCAGCAGGTCGTCGTAGTACGAGGTGAAGCCCTCGAAGGCCCACAGCAGCGTGGTGTAGTTCTCGCGGTCGAGGTCGTACGGAGTGAACGCTGCCGGCTTGATGCGCTTGACGTTCCAGGTGTGGAAGTATTCGTGGCTCGCGAGGCCCAGGAAGGTGCGGTAGCCGCCGGCCGGCGGATCCCCTCCCGCGAGCGGCAGGTCGTTGCGCGCGCAGAGCAGGGCGGTGGAGGCGCGGTGCTCGAGGCCGCCGTAGCCGTCGCCTACCGCGGTCACGAGGAACACGTAGCGGTCCATCGGCGCGGGCCTGCCGAAGAAGGCGATCTGGGTCTCGCAGAGTGTCTTCAGGTCGCGGCACAGGCGGCGCATGTCGGTGCGATGCCTGCCCGTGATCGCGACGTCATGCTGCACGCCGAAGGCACGGAAAGTCGCAAGCGCGAAGCTTCCCATCTCGACGGGGTGATCGATCAGCTCGTCGTAGCCCGCCGCCTGGTACGTGCCGAAGCCGTACATGCGCGCGCCTTTCGTGCGCATCGCGGTCGCGACCCGCCAGCCGCGGTACTTCGCGCCGCGCGGCGGCAGGATCTCGACCTCGACCGGCTCGTCCCCGCGCTCGTCGACCTGCAGGAACACCGCCGGGCCGTTGAAGAAGCCGTGCGTGGTGTCCAGGTGCGCGCCGCGCACCGAGAGGTCCCAGGCATAGACCTGCATGGTCACTGTCACCGGCCCGTCGAACGGCTCGACCTGCCAGGTGTTCTTGTCCAGCTTCGCGATCCCGAGCAGCCTGCGGCCGCCTTGCGCGCGGATGCGCACGACGTGCTTCGCGAACTCGCGAATGAGATAGCTGCCCGGAATCCAGGCCGGCAGCGAGAACTTCTGCCCCCAGGGATCGGGGTTGTCGACCGTGCAGCGGATCTCGAACAGGTGGGCTTCGGGGTTTGCGGGGAGGATGGAATAGCGAATCTGCGGCTTGGCCATTGCGCGATAGATGTTTGTTGAAGGGACGCCGCAGGTTTATGGCTTGGCGCGCTCGGGAAGTCAAGGCGCAGCTCTTCGAGGTGGGGACAGACCACGTTTTCTGCTAGCCTATGCGGCGATTCTTCCTTCCAGGAGGAAACCGTCATGCCCCGCCGCGCACGCCTGAGCCTTCCCGGCATCCCCTGGCACATCATCCAGCGGGGCAACAACCGCTCGGTATGCTTCTACGCCGAGGACGACTATTACTTCTATATCTATCATCTGGCCGAGCTGTCCGTGCGCTTCGGCTGCGCGGTGCACGCCTATGTGCTGATGACCAATCATGTCCACCTGCTGCTCACTCCGGAGAGGCCCGACAGCGCGGCGCTGCTCATGAAGAATCTCGGACAGCGCTACGTGCAGTACGTCAATCGCATCTACCGGCGCAGCGGCACGCTGTGGGAAGGCCGGTTCCGCTCCTGCCTGACGCAGTCGGAAGACTACGTGCTGGCCTGTTATCGCTATATCGAACTCAACCCGGTTAGAGCCGCCATGGTGCGCCAGCCCCGGGATTATCGATGGTCCAGCTACGCTGCCAACGCCGAGGGCAGGCGCGACAAGCTCATCGTGCCGCATGCGCAGTATTTGCGTCTGGGACGAACCGACACCGATCGGCGCGAGACTTATCGTGCCCTGTTCAAGGCCCACGTCGACGGGCCGCTCCTCGACCAGATCCGTCAAGCCACGAACGGCAATCACGCCCTGGGCAATCCGCGCTTCCAGAAGGAGATCGAGGCCGCGCTGGGCAGGCGGGCGGCACGCAGCATCCCGGGCCGGCCGCGCGCGGAGGCTTTATGAAAACGTGGTCTGTCCCCTGTTGTCCCCTGTTGTCCAAAGAGCGAATTCTTTTCTACGGTTGACGCATACAAGGGTCTTTATCTGGAGGCATCCAAATCAAATCTGGCTCTTTCACGTCAGGTAGTAACTACGCAGCAACGAAGTATCGTGTTCGAAGGCGGCGTTAAGAATGGTGGCGATGGGGTTCGTCAAATTCTGATTCCAGAGCAAAGCAAGTTCTTATTTGGACCGGGATATAAGTACGATTAGTATGAAACGCAAGCCACGCGCTAATCTTAAAGGTGTCACTTACATGACATCTCAAGAAATGATGCAAGCGGTCAGTGATATTTGCGAGGCATTAAGTAGATCATTGCCAAGTGAGGAATACGCTGCCGGTTGGACAGAGGCAACTCGCACTGTGTATTTGGACTTCTTTCGCAAGCTCGAGAGTGACCTACGCAATCGGGCCAATATTCCATATTTGCCAATTGGTAGAAACCTTGATCACTCGGGAATAAGTCGTGGTCAGTTATTTGAGAAAGCATGCCAGATTGACCTGACATTAAATAGAGGCAAATGAACAACAGGAGGTGAGAACAACAGGGGACAGCTCAGACCACCTTTTCCTGCTACCCCACTCGGTAATTCCTCCTCCCAAGCGCAACCTCGGGGTCAGGGGCGGATTCAGCCGATCAACGCAACGTTTTGGTAAAACTCCAGAGCGAGGTGAAGATCGATGCGAACCCAGGAAGCCGGCAGGCCCACCACAAAAGCGGAACTTGAAGAGATCTGGCTGAGGCGCCAGGCCGGCGAGTCGATCAGCAGCATTGCCCGGCGGCTGAACCGGAACACCGCGACGATCTTTCGCTGGCTGAGCCTCAAGGGTGGCATTGTCCCTCCAGCACGCCGCAGGGCGCCGCGGCACCTGTCCATGGATGAGCGCGTACGGATTGCCTGCGGTCTGGCTGCGGGCACCTCGATCCGCGGCATCGCCGCAGAGCTGAGCCGCGCGCCTTCGACGATCTCGCGCGAGATCGCGCGCAACGGCAGCATTGCCAGCTACCGGCCGCTGGAGGCTGATGGCAAGGCTGAGGATCGGGCACGCAGGCCCAAACCCTGCCACCTGGCCAAGCAACCGTTGCTGGCCAGGCTCGTCGCGCAGAAGCTGTCGCTAAAGTGGTCGCCGCAGCAAATCTGCGGCTGGCTGCGAACGACTTTCCCCCATGATATGCGGATGCACCTGTCGCACGAGACCATCTACCGCAGCCTGTACATCCAGGCGCGCGGCGTCCTGAAAAAGGAGCTGACGGCTCATCTGCGCAGGCGACACGCGATTCGCCATCCCAAGGGTGGATCTGAGGACAACCCTGTCTGGAATGCCATTCCGGACCTTGTATCGATCCGGCAGCGCCCGCCCGAGGTGGAGGACCGCGCAGTGCCGGGCCACTGGGAAGGCGATCTCATCGCCGGCTCCAACAACAGTCACATTGCCACGCTCGTGGAGCGCCACTCTCGCTTCCTGATGCTGGTAAAGGTCGATGGAAAGGACACCGGCAGCGTCGTGGGCGCGCTCACCGAGGCCGTGCAGCGGCTGCCCGAAGGCATGATGGTCAGTCTGACCTGGGACCAAGGGCGCGAGCTGGCCGCGCACCGGGCCTTCTCGATTGCCACGGACGTCAAGGTCTACTTCTGCGACCCGAGAAGTCCGTGGCAGCGTGGAACGAACGAGAACACCAATGGCCTGCTGCGGCAGTACTTCCCGAAGGGCGTCGATCTGTCGAAGCTGCGCCAATCACAGCTGGACTACGTCGCGGCAGAATTGAACGCCAGGCCAAGGAAGACGTTGAACTATCAAACCCGGCCCATACACTCAGCAAGGTGTTGCGTTGATCGGTTGAATCCGCCGGTCTTGCCTTTTGCCTCCAGTCTGGAGCGTGAGGCACTGTCCGTCGGCGGAGCATCGAGTTGGTCGGAGCCGTCTATCACCCGACCGCGGATACCGCAGGTCCGCAGGCAGTTCGTATACGGGCTTATGCCTTGCCCAGCGCCAGTTGAAACTGGCGCTCGATGTCGGGATGCTCGGCCAGCGTGGCCTCCAGCCGGTCCAGCAACTCCTGAAAGCCCGGATCGCGCAACGCGTCCTCGCCGAACTCCCAGGCCAGGGTCGACTCCAGAAAGATCCTTCGACGCCGGCGACCGGCCTGCGGGCCCTTGGGATCGACCGCCTGCAGGCGCTCGACGATGCGCTGTCGCAGCGCGCCGAGATCGGCCCTGCCGGCCGCACCCGGGCGCGCGGCCGGCCCGCTCGATCCGGGCGCCTGCGTGCGCGTGCCGGACTCGAGCTGGCGCGCATGCTCGGCGATCTGCCGCTGCAGGACTTCGAACGCCCGGTTGAGCGGGCCGACCGGATCAGTCATCGGCAGGAACGGGCACGGGCTGCGGCCGGCGCGCCGCTATTCCTTGCCCTCGGTGCGATGGCGATAGGCGCTCAGCACGCGGCCGGATTTCGGCGCGGCCGGCCGGCTGGCCTGGCGGGCATCGACCGCCTGCCTGGCCGTGGCCGCCTCGCGTTCGGCGAGCGTCGAGAGCACCTGCTGCATGTCCCGGTTCAGGGCGGGATTGTCCCGGTTCGCGGCAATGCCCTTCTTCAAATTCTCCGCACACGGCTCGAATTCGTCGCGCGCCAGATGCAGCAACTCGTCGGCATCCAGTCGTTCCGTTGCGGGATTGGCTTGATCGTGCCAGTTTGCTGCGTACCCTCTGGAGAGGTTGCCTTGACGTTTGCCGGAGGAACACGATCCGTAAAGATCAGTTTTATATGGGATTTATTGAATTTATATTTTTCTTGTAATTTCAATAAATTCCCCATAAATTGGCCGCATGGATCCGATTACCAACCCCTATGCGCCTGGGGCGGGTACCCCGCCGCCCGAACTTGCCGGACGCGACGAGTTGCGCGAAACGGTGCGCATCGCAGCCGAACGCATCCGAGCCGGACGCCCTGCCAAGAGCCTGCTGCTGGTTGGTCTTCGCGGGACGGGCAAGACCGTGCTGCTGGATCGGATGCGCAACGATGCCGAGGCTGCCGGCCTGCATACGCTGCGCATCGAAGCGCCGGAAGGGCGATCGCTGCCGGCAATACTGGCGCCGCAACTGCGGCAGGCACTGCTGCGGTTGTCGCGCGTTGAGCGGGCCCGCGATCTCGGGCAGCGGGCCTTGCGGGCACTCGCCGGCTTTGCCAAGGCGCTGAAGATCAAGTATCAGGATATCGAGGTTGGCATCGACTACGATCCGGAGCCCGGCTTGGCCGACAACGGCGACCTCGAGCATGATCTTCAGGCACTGCTTGAAGCTGCCGGCGAGGCAGCCCAAAGCGCAGGTACGGCATTAGTCCTGTTCATTGACGAATTGCAGTACGTCGAGGAGAACCAGATGGCGGCGCTGATCACCGCCCTGCACCGGATCGCGCAGCGGCAATTGCCGGTGATGATGGTGGGCGCGGGCTTGCCGCAGTTGCCCGGTCGCATGGGGCGCGCGAAGTCTTACGCCGAGCGCCTGTTTGATTTTCCGCCCATTGGTCCGCTCGATGCCCCTGCTGCACGCGATGCCCTCGTGGTACCGGCCGCGGCCCAGAACGTGGTGTTCGAACCGGCTGCGCTCGACAGGATCGTGCGTGAGACCCGGGGTTATCCGTATTTCCTGCAGGAGTGGGGCAAGCATGCCTGGGACGTTGCGGCGCGCACTCCCATTGCCGTGCGGGACGTGGAGCAGGCCTCCAGGAGTGCCATTGCCGCGCTGGATGAGAGCTTCTTCCGCGTACGCTTCGATCGCCTTACTCCCACGGAGAAGCGTTATCTGCGCGCCATGGCTGAACTCGGGGCGGGACCACACCGTTCCGGCGATATTGCCAATGTCCTGCGTCGCAAGGTCACAGCGCTGGCGCCGATGCGGAATCAGCTGATTTCCAAAGGCATGATCTGGAGCCCGAATCATGGTGACACCGCTTTCACCGTGCCGATGTTCGACCAGTTCATGAAGCGGATCATGCCCGGAGACGACTGGCGCGAGGCGTGAAGAGCGGTCGTCGCTGCTGCGCCTGAAGTACCACGATCCGATTACGGATGCCGTGGCCGACCTCGGCGTGTCCGAGGAGATCGGCGGTATTTTCGGCGGACTTCAGAAATATTTGTACCAGGACGAAACGGTTACCGTTGGTTGACGGCAGGTTCACGGAGGAGGCAGGCAATGGCAAAGCGCATGCTCGAAGGCAAGGTGGCGATCATCACCGGCGCGGCCGGGGGATTCGGCCGGGTGCTGGTGCAGGCTTTCATCGAGCAGGGCGCGAAGGTCGCCGCGCTCGACGTCGATGAAGCCGGCCTCGCCGCGCTCGCCGGCGCGCTGCCGGCGCAGGCGCGCGACCGCCTGATGACGCGCGTGACGGATATCTCGGACTGCAAAGCCTGCGAGGACGCCGTCGCTGCGACCATCGCCCGCTTCGGCGGCGTGCATATCCTCGTCAACAACGGCGCGCTCGGCCAGGGGGCGATCCGTGCCGACTGCATGAAGAACCTGGTCGGCATCGACGAGATCACGCCGGACATGTGGCAGCGCTTCATGGCCACGAACCTGTCCGGCGCGTGGTACCTCACGCGCGCGGCCATCAGGCCGTTCCGGGCCCAGCGCTGGGGCCGCATCGTCACGGTCACCACCAGCTTCTTCACGATGCTGCGCGGCGGCTTCCATCCCTACGGGCCCGCGAAGGCCGGCCTTGAGGCCATGGCCGCGGGCCACGCGCAGGAATTCGCGGAACACGGCGTCACCGTCAACGTCGTCGTTCCCGGCGGCCCGGCGGACACGCCCATGGTGCCGCCGGAATCCGGCTACGCGCGCAAGGACCTCGTCCCGCCCGGCGTCATGGCACCGCCGATCGTGTGGCTGTGCTCCGATGCCGCGGACGGCATCACCGGCAACCGCTACGTCGCCATGCACTGGGATGCGTCGAAGCCGCCCGAGGCGGCGGAACGCGAGACCCGCGCGCCGATCGCGTGGACCCAGCTCGCGCAGAACCCGGTGTGGCCGGGCGGCAAGCCGCCGCGCTAGCTGCCCGCGGCCGGCTTCGGGCCGGCCCTCCTTTGGGAACTTCCCGCCGCGGTGCATCCAACCCGTGCGCGGCGGCGTATTCTCCGGCACGGCGAACGATTCTGCCGATCCGGCGGTCCGGGTGTAGGCTATGCTCCTGTCCTGCGTCGGCCGGTTGCCGGCGAGATCGGACCGCCCGCAGGTTCCGCAACCCATCGCAGCCGAAACGAAAGGAGGCAGCCGTCATGAGCGCATATAACATCGTGAGATTTCGCGTCAAGCCCGGCGAGGAGCAGCGCTTCGTCGACTTTCACCGCACCGTCAGGCCGAAGCTCAAGGGTTTCGTCGCCGGGGCGCTGGTCAAGACCGGCGACAGGGCCTACTGCCTGGTGGGCGAGTGGCGCAGCTTCCAGGCCATCGTCGCCGCGCGGGCCCAGATGATCGGCATGCTGGACCAGACGCGCGACGCGCTGGAGGACCTCGGCGGCGGCCTGGGCGTGACCGATCCGGTATCCGGCGAGACCGTGGTGAAGCTCAACCTGGGCGTGGCGAAGAAGCCCGCCCGCCGCAAGGCCGCGAAAAAGCCGGCGAAGAAGGCCGCGGCGCGCAAGCGCCCGGCCAGAAAAGCCTGACGCCGCGGACCTAGAGTCCCCCGCGGTCGGCGCTGCCGGCGGGCCGGGTCACCGGGCGCGGCACGCCGCCGTCGCCGTCACGACGCTGGCGGAACAGCGCCGCGCGCGCGAGCAGCAGCGTGGTGACCGGCACGGTGATCGACAGCAGGATAATGACCGTCCAGACGCGCAGCGCCGGGCCGCCGCCGGTCGCGGAGAAATGGAGGATCGAGGCGAAGGTCGCGCACCAGGCGCTGAACGTCGAGGCGAGGGCCGGCGGGTGCATGCGCTGGAAGAAATCCTTCAGCCGCAGCAGGCCGATGGCGGCGGTCAGCGAGAACAGCCCGCCGGCGACCAGCAGCGCGGCGACCAGCGCTTCCACCCAGAACGGCACGCCCGCGCTCATTCGATGACCTCGCCGCGCAGCAGGAATTTCGCCAGCGCCGCGGAGCTGACGAAGCCGAACAGCGCGATCAGCAGCGCCGGCACGAAGTACGCGTCGCTCGCGTGCAGCACGCCCAGCACCAGCATGATCAGCGCGCCATTGACGTAAAGGAAATCGAGCGCCAGCACGCGGTCCGGCGCGGCGGGGCCGCGCAGCAGCCGCAGCGTCGCGAGTGCCATGGCGAGCGCGTGGCAGCCCAGCGCGAACGTGATCGCCAGGCCGAGCAGCGCGCTCATTCGAAGATCTCCCGCAGCGGCCGCTCGTAGCGCGCCTTGAAATGCGCGACGAAGGCGGCCTCGTCCGGCACGTCCCAGACGTGCAGCAGCAGCACGCTGCGGTCGCGCGCGAGCTCCGTCCACACCGTGCCGGGCACGACGGTGGTGATCGTCGACAGCGCGGCGAGCCCGGCGGCGTCGCGCAGGTCGAGCGGCACGTGCACGAAGCGGCTGCGCGGCGGCCGGCGGCCCATGCGCCACACGCCGGCGGCGACCTCGACGTTGGACGCCAGCACGTCCCATCCCACCGCCAGGATCAGGCGCGCGAGCACGAGCGGCCTGCGGATGCGCGCGGGCTGCGGGCGCAGCGGCGCGGCGAGCAGCGGCAGCGCGACGGCCAGGATCGCAGCGAGCAGCAGATGGCCCGCATCCACGGACTGGTTGAGCACCAGCCAGAGCGCGAACAGCGCGGCCGACAGCAGCGGCGCGGGCAGCAGGCGCTTCATTGCGCGTCGCCGCCGCTGCGCGGCGGGTTCGGCACCGGCCGCGCCGCCATCACGGCCGCCACGTAGTCCCGGGGATCCAGCACCGAGTCGGCGGCCGCGCGGGCGTAGCGCAGCACCGGCCCGGCGAACACGGTGAGCGCCACGCAGGAGGCAAGCAGCGCGGCCACGGGCAGGCATTCGATGACGCGCAGCTTCGGCGCGGGCCGCTCGCGCGGCGCCCAGAAGTAGCGGATGCCGGCACGCGAGAGCGCGATCATGGCCGCGAAGCCCGAGCCGATCAGCAGCGCGAACAGCAGCCAGCCGGGCAGCGGCAGGCGGGACGCGTCGAGCAGGGCGTCCAGCATGCCGAACTTCGCCACGAACCCGGACAGCGGCGGCAGGCCGGCGACCAGCAGCGCGCAGGCGATGAAGCTCGTGCCCAGGAAGGCCATCGCCGCGGGGATGGCCTGGCCGATCACGGCGCGCTCGTCGTCGTCGAGGTTGGCGCCCTGGGGCGCGGCCGCGGCTTCCTCGAAGGGCCTGTTCGCCTCGTCGCCGTCGTCGAGGTGCAGGGGCTCGACGCCGGCCAGGCGCGCGCGCTCGATCAGCTCGTCGAGCAGGAACAGCGCGGCGACCGCCAGCGTGGAGCTCAGCAGGTAGAACAGCGCCGCGGCGGTCAGCTTCGCCTGTGCGAAGCCGACCGCCGCGAGCAGCGTTCCCGAGGAGGTGACGACGGTCGCCGCACAGAGCTGGCCGAGCCGGTGCGAGGCGGCCACGCCGATCGCACCGGCCGCGAGCGTGGCAAGCCCGCCCCAGACGAGCAATTCGGCGCCGAAGGGCGGGATGCCTTGCGCCGGCGCGGGAAAGAACAGCGTCCACAGGCGCAGCACGACGTACACGCCGACCTTGGTCATGACCGCGAACAGCGCGGCCACGGGGGCCGCGGCCGCCGTGTAGGCCGGTGCCAGCCAGAAGTTCAGCGGCCAGACCGCGGCCTTGGCGAGGAAGGCGACGGCCAGGATGGCCGCCCCCGCGTGCAGCAGCGCGATGTCGTCGTGGGGCACCAGCGGCAGCTTGCGCGCCATGTCGGCGATGTTGAGCGTGCCGGTCACCCCGTAGAGCACGGACACGCCGATCAGGAAAAACGACGACGCCAGCAGGTTCACCGCGATGTAGTGCAGCCCGGCACGCACGCGCGCGCGTCCCGAGCCGTGCAGCAGCAGCCCGTAGGAGGCCGCCAGCATGATCTCGAAGAACACGAACAGGTTGAACAGGTCCGCCGTCAGGAAGGCGCCGTTCAGCCCCATGAGCTGCAGCTGGAACAGCGCGTGGAAATGCACGCCGGCGCGGTCCCAGCGCGCCGCGGAGAACAGCATCGCGGCGAGGCCCAGGCAGGCGACGAGCACCAGCATCATGGCGGAAAGCCGGTCGACCGCGAGCACGATGCCGAACGGGATTTCCCAGTTCGCCGGCAGATAGACGCCGATGGCGTCCGCCGCCACGCCCCCGTCCGCCCGCCAGGCCAGCGCGGCGGCGACGGCCAGCCCGAGCCCGCAGGACAGCACGTTGAGCCAGGCCTTGATGCGCCGCTGCGCTTCGCCGAAGGTCAGCATCAGCGCCGCGGTCGCGAGCGGCAGCAGGATGGGTGCCGCGACGAGGTGTGCGCCGGCGGGGCTCACGGGCTTTCCTCCTCGCCGTCGACGTGATCGGTGTCGCTCATGCCGCGCAGTGCGAGCAGCACCACGAGGAACAGGGCCGTCATCGCGAAGCCGATCACGATGGCGGTGAGCACCAGCGCCTGCGGCAGCGGGTCGGTGTAGTGCTGCAGGTCGGCGGGCACGCCGGGCTGCACCAGCGGCGGCCGGTCGACCCAGAGGCTGCCGGTGGCGAATATGAACAGGTTCACCGCGTAGGAGAGCAGCGACAGGCCCAGGATCACCTGGAAGGTGCGCGGCCGCAGCACGAGCCAGACGCCGGAGGCGCACAGCACGCCGATGGCGAGCGCGAGGGCGGCTTCCATCAGCGCGCCTCTCCGGCGGGATGCGCCGCGCGCCGCGGCGAGCGTATCGACTGGTGCGCGAGCGCGGTCAGGATCAGCAGGGTGGCGCCGACCACGGCGGCGAACACCCCGGCGTCGAAGAACATGGCGCTCGCCACGTGCAGCTCGCCGACCACCGGCAGGCGCAGGTGCAGCATGTGCGAGGTGAGGAAGGGATAGCCGAACGCGGCCGCGCCGGCGCCGGTCGCGAGCGCGGCCAGCAGCCCCCAGGCGATCCAGCGCGTGGGTTGCAGGCTCATGTGCGCCTCGACCCATTGCGTGCCGGCGACGAGGTATTGCGCGATGAAGGCGATCGCCACCACCAGGCCGGCGACGAAGCCGCCGCCGGGCTCGTTGTGACCGCGCAGGAACAGCCACGCCGCGACCATGCCGGCCACGGGCAGCAGCAGCCGCACCAGCACCGCCGGCACCAGCATGTAGCCCAGCGCCGTGTCCGCCGCCGTGCGCGGGTGCACGAGGTCGGTCGCGAGGTCGGGCGGCAGTGCGCGCTGCTGCGGCGGCACGTCGATGCTCTGCGCGGGCGGCCGGAAGCGGCGCAGCAGCGCGTAGACCGTGAGTGCCACGATGCCGAGCACGGTGATCTCGCCGAATGTGTCGAAGCCGCGGAAGTCGACCAGCATGACGTTGACCACGTTGGCGCCGCCGCCGTCGGGCAGCGCGTGCCGCAGGTAGAACGGCGAGATGCTCTGCGGGGCCTGCCGCGTGAGCAACGCATACGCGAGCCAGGCGAGGCCGGTGCCGGCCAGCGCCGCGATCACGAAGTCGCGGCTGCGCCGCCAGCGCGCGCGGCCCGCGGTGCGCGGGTCGTCGCCTTCCAGGCGCTTGGGCAGCCAGCGCAGGCCGAGCAGGAACAGGATCGTGGTCACGGTCTCGACCGCGAGCTGCGTCAGCGCGAGGTCCGGCGCGGAGAACCACACGAAGGTCAGGCAGGTCACCAGCCCGGTGACCGCGAGCAGGATCAGCGCCGCCAGCCTGTGGAACTTCGCCTGCCAGGCGGCCACCACGGCGCAGGTCATGCCGATGGCCCACAGCAGCACGAACTCCGCCGTGGCCGGCACGCGCGGGCGGTCGCCCAGGCCGGGGACGTCGCCCCGCACGGCCGCGACCGCGGCCGCCATCGCCAGCACGACCATCCAGAGCATCTGCGGTTGCAGCCTCTTCGTGCCGAGCAGCCGGCGCAGCCGGCGTGCCGCCAGCGCGAGCCGCGCGAGCGTTGCGTCGAACGCGCGCCGGCCGTCCACGGGCAGGCCGGGCGGCCGCGCGCAGGAGCCGCTGCCGAAACGCCGCGCGTGCGCGAAGTACAGCACCAGCCCGCCGGCCGTGGCGGACATGCTCATGGCGAGCGGCAGCGTGAAGCCGTGCCAGAGCGCGAGGCTGAAGTCCGGCAGCAGGCCGCCCACGACCGGCCGCGCGGCGGCGTCGAGCGTGGGGCCGATGGACGCCGCCGGCACGATGCCGACCACGAGGCAGGCGGCCACCAGCATCTCCACGGGCACGCGCATCCAGCGCGCGGGCTCGTGGGGCTCGCGCGGCAGGTCCTGCGCCGGCGGCCCGAAGAAGATGCGCGCGAAGCGCAGCGCGTAGACCACGGCGAACAGGCTCGCGAGGGTGGCGGCGACCGGCAGCAGGCGGCCCACGACCGGCAGCGAGGACAGGAAGACCGCCTCGGCGAAAAACATCTCCTTGGACAGGAAGCCGTTCAGCAGCGGCACGCCGGCCATCGCTGCGCTCGCCACCACGGCGAGCGTGCCGGTGTAGGGCATCGCGCGGTAGAGCCCGCTCAGGCGGCGGACGTCGCGCGTGCCGGTCTCGTGGTCGACGATGCCGGCGGCCATGAACAGCGACGCCTTGAAGGTCGCGTGGTTCATGATGTGGAAGACCGCGGCCACCGCGGCGAGCGGGCTGCTCAGACCGAGCAGCAACGTGATCAGGCCGAGGTGGCTGATGGTCGAGTAGGCGAGCAGCCCCTTGAGGTCGTTCTGGAACATCGCCGCGTAGGCCCCGAGCAGCATCGTGCACAGCCCCGCCGAGCCGACGATCCAGAACCATTGCTCGGTGCCCGCCAGCGCCGGCCACAGGCGCGCGAGCAGGAACACGCCGGCCTTGACCATGGTCGCGGAATGCAGGTATGCCGAGACCGGCGTGGGCGCGGCCATCGCGCGCGGCAGCCAGAAATGGAAGGGGAACTGCGCGCTCTTGGTGAGCGCACCCGCCACGACAAGCCCGAGCGCAGCCGGGTACAGCGCGTGGCCGCGGACCACGTGCCCGGCGGCGAGCACCGCGTCGAGGTCGTAGCTGCCGACGATGCGCCCGAGCAGCAGCACGCCCGCGAGCAGGCACAGGCCGCCGGCGCCCGTGACGGTGAGCGCCATGCGCGCGCCGCGGCGCGCGTCGGCGCGGTGGTGCCAGTAGCCGATCAGCAGGAAGGAGAACAGGCTGGTCAGCTCCCAGAAGAACACGAGCTGCACGAGGTTGCCGGAGAGCACGACGCCGAGCATCGAGCCCATGAAGCCGAGGAAGAACGCGTAGAAGCGCGGCACCGGGTCCGCCGGCGACATGTAGTAGCGCGCGTAGACGACCACCAGCAGGCCGATGCCCAGGACCAGCATCGAGAACATCCATGCGAAGCCGTCCATGCGCAGCACGAGCTCGAGGCCGCTGCCCGGCATCCACGCCACGGCGTGCCGGACCACGCTGCCGCTGTCCATCGCGGGGAACATCAGCGCCACCGGCACCAGCGCGGCGAGCGTCACCAGGCCGGCCCACGTCGACTCGATGTTGCGGGCGTTGGTCGGCAGGCAGGCGGCGATCGCGCTGCCCACGAAGGGCAGCGCGAGGATCAGCGGCAGGGAGGCCATGGCCGGAGTTTACCGGGACATCGCTGCGCGCAGGAACGCTTTCCGCGGCGCAACGATCCGGTCAACTTCGGGTGCTACACGGTGCAGGGCGGCGCCATGACGCTGCGCGCGGGCGAGCGGCTCGCGGAAGTCATCACCGAACCGCTGCCGGCCGGCGGCCGCGTGACCGTCGAGACCGTGCAATACGTCCGGCAATAAACCAAGGATTCACCACAGAGACACAGGGGACGCGGAGCAAAGTCGCAAATGACGGACAGGTTCTCTGTGCCCTCTGTGGCTGATATCCGGTTTTCAAGTTTGTCAGATCGAGTCTCGACCACTGCACATGAAATCTGCTTGACGACACGTCAGTCGTTGATGGCCGAGTAGACGAGCTGCTTGAACAGCTTGCGGTAGTAGGCGCGGATCGGGCTCGGCGCCTGCGTCATGTAGACGGCGACGAGCTGCTCCCTGGGGTCGATCCAGAAGTACGTTCCCGCGTAGCCGCCCCACATGAACTCGCCCTGCGAGCCCGACACGCCGGCGATGCCGGGCGCCTGGCGCACCGCGAAGCCCAGGCCGAAGGTGTAGCCCGGCGTCATCAGCAGCACTTCGCCCGGCGTCATCGGCGATTGCGCGAGGATGCGCGTACCGAGGTGGTCCGAGGTCATCAGCTCGACGGTCGTGCGCGCGAGGATGCGCTTGCCGTCGAGGATGCCGCCGTTGGCCATCATCTGCGCGAAGCGCAGGTAGTCGGAGGCCGTGGAGACGCCGCCGCCGCCGCCGGAATCGTTGCCCGGCACCGAGGAGACGTCCCAGAGCTTGATCGGCGTGTTGGTGATGATGTCGACCGGCAGCGCCTGCGCGAGGCGGTCCATTTTCCCGGCGGGCACGTGGAACGCCGTGTCCTTCATGCCCAGCGGCCCGAGCACGCGCTCCTGCAGGTAGTCCGCGAGGCGCTTGCCCGAGACGGCTTCGATCACGCGGCCGAGCACGTCGGTGGAGATGCTGTATTCCCAGACCGTGCCGGGCTGGTGGATGAGCGGCGACTTCGAGACGGCCTCGACCATGGCCTCCGGCGTGAGCGAGCGGAAATCGTCGGCGATGCCGTTCTTCGCGTAGGCTTCCTTGACGGCGGCATTCTGCGTCAGGAAGGCGTAAGCGAGCCCCGAGGTATGGCGCAGCAGGTCCTGCACGGTGATCTCGCGGTCGGCCGGCACCAGCGTGTAGGAGACCCTCGCGAACTCCGCATCGGCTTTTGCGACGCTGACCTGCAGGCCCTTCATCGACGGCAGGAACTTCGAGATCGGGTCGTTCAGCTGCATCCTGCCGTCCTCGACGAGCGTCATGGCCGCCACCGACACGATCGGCTTGGTCATCGAGTAGATGCGGAAGATGGCGTCCTTCGCGAGCGGCTTGCCGGTGGCCTGGTCCTGGACGCCGAGCGCGTCCGAGTACACCAGCTTGCCCTTGCGGGCGACCATGACCACGACACCGGGCAGGGTACCCTTGTCGATCTGCTCCTTGAAGGTCGCGCTGATGTGCGCGAGCTTCTGCGACGACATGCCGACCGATTCGGGCGACGCGGCCGGCAGGCCCTGGGCGACCGCGGTGGCCGTGCAAAGCGACAGTGCGGCCAGCGCGGCCGCGGCGATGGTCCTGGTTTCCATGCCGTCCTCCGGATCGTGGTTGTGATCGTCGCCGCAAGGTAAGGGTGCGGAGCGTGGGCTGTCAACCGGCACGGCCGCCGCGGCGCGGGCGGCGTAGAATCCTCCGCCTGCACCGCATCGGGAGGCAAGCATGGCCGACGTGGGAACCCGGCTCGTTTTCGAGAACGAGAAGGTCAGGGTCTGGGAATTCACGCTGCAGCCGGGCGAGAGCACCGGCGCGCACCGGCACGACCACGATTATTTCTTCTACCCGATCGAAGGCGGCACGCTCGAGGTCACGCGCACGAGCGGCGTGACCCGGCTCACGCTGAAGGCCGGCGAGGTCTATTTCCGCAAGGGAGGCGACACGCATTCGGCGAAGAACGTCGACGACCACCGCTACCACGAGGTGCTGGTCGAGCTGCTCGGTTGACCGGCGGGCGGGCGGCCGCCGCGGGCCGGCCGGACGTCGTCACGGTTTCCTCTCCGGCGCCGGGTTGCGCACCTCGCGCAGCTCGTGCACCAGCGGGATGGCGGCGCCGATGAAGGATGCCTTCGGGTTTTCCCGGCAATAGCGGTCCACGAAGTCGGCGAGCCCGGCAGGGTCGGGCAGCCTGTCCAGCCGCACCTGGTTGCCGGGGTTGCCGAAGTTGTACCCCGAGACGAAGCCTCGGAACCAGATGCCGTATTGCAGGCGCAGCAGCCTGTCGTCGAAGGATCGCACCCATGCCGCGCAGCTCACGTCGTCGAAGGCGAACGTGGCGATGTCGGGGGCGCCCTGCGCGAGCGCGGCGGCCGGCGCCGCCATCCCGAGGGCGGCCGCGAGCAACCAGATCCTTGCCATGCCTCTTTCTCCTCGTGTCTGGCCGACAGTCGGCCCCGGCCGTTGCCGGCGACCGGCCGGCGCCACCTCAAGTTCGCGGGCCGCGCGGTCGTTTATGTCTCCTGACCAGGGAGACGAAGATGCCCAGCCATGCAGCGTCCCCGCCCGCCGGCAGCCCGCGCGGGCCGGCGGGCGGCCAGGATGTCGCATTATCCGCGGAAGACGAAGACACGCTCGCCAGCCTGTTCGCCAACTGGGAACGCTTCGGCGAGGCAGGGGGCATCCTTGCGCCGCTCTCGCCGCTCTCGCTGAGCCTGCTGAACTTCGACCAGGACATCCCCAATCCCGGGCGCCAGCTCGCACGCATCATCGAGAGCGATCCGGTGCTCGCCGCGCGCGTGCTGGGCCTGTCCAACTCGGTGGCCTACGCCGGCGGCAGCCGGCCCGTGTTCCGGCTGGAGGAGGCCATCACGCGGCTCGGCACCGATGTCGTGCTGACGGCCGCGTTCGCGCAGCTCACCGCGAACTGGCTGCACGGCGCCTGCCGGCGCGCCGACCGCTCCGTGATCCGCGAGCTCTGGTTCGAGTACCTGATCACCGCATGCTGCGCGCGCGAGATCGCGGAAGGGCTGCCCGGCGGGGAAGTGGATCCGTCACAGGCGTACGCCGCCGGCCTGCTGCACGACATCGGCACGATCGCGCTGCTGTGCGCGCAACCCGCCGAGATGACGCGCTTCCTGCATGCCGGCTACGGCGCGCACGGGCCTTTGCACGCGCCATTCCTGGGCGCGCACGCCCGGCTCGGCCAGGCGTTGCTGCGCTCGTGGCGCGTGCCGGGCGACATCGCGCTGGTGGCCGGCAGGCACCATTCGCGCACGGTGCTGTCCGAGGCCGCGGTGTCGATCGTCGTCGTGCTCGCCGACCACCTGCACGCGGCCGTGCTCGACCATGATCGCGCGGTGTTCAGCGACGGGCTCCCGCCAGCCGGCGGCTGCTTCGGCGGCGCGACCGAGTTCGTATCCGCGGCGCTCGGCGCGCTGGACCTGGCGGGTGATCTCGACACGCTGGTGGGCCGCGTGGCCGCGGAGAGCCGCAGCATCGAGGCGCTGGGCGCGGCGATCCGCTCCTGAAGCCTGCGCCCCGGCCGGCGGCGCAACCCGTTCCCGCTTAAAATGCACGGGTGCCGCGCGCGCCGCGGGCGGCCTGGCATTCACACCACCCACCGAAGGTTTCCCGCGCCCGCGCCGGGGGACCGGACCGAGCTGGAGCCGTGCCCATGACCGCCGTCGCCACGCAAATCGCCTCGCGCAAGCGTATCGCGCTGGTCGCCCACGACAACAAGAAGCAGGACCTGCTGGACTGGGCGGCCTACAATCGCGGCCTGCTGTCGCGGCACGAGCTGCTCGCCACCGGGACCACGGGCAAGCTGCTGGAGGAGGTGCTCGGCACGCCGGTCGTGAAGCTGCAGAGCGGGCCGCTGGGCGGCGACCTGCAGATCGGCGCCAAGATCGCCGAGGGCATGGTCGACTTCGTGATCTTCTTCTGGGATCCGCTGGAGGCGCAGCCGCACGACCCGGACGTGAAGGCGCTGATCCGCATCGCCGTGGTCTGGAACATCCCGGTGGCGTGCAACCGCGCCACCGCCGACTTCGTGATTTCCTCGCCGCTGATGGCATCGGCCTACCAGCGCGCGTTGCCGGACTACGAAAGCTATCGCCGGCGGCTGGAGCAAAAGGGCGCCTGATGCGCGCGGATCCCATCAACGGAGGACGACCATGAAGGCATTCATCACCGGCGGCGGCGGATTCCTGGGCTACCGGCTCGCGCTGAAGCTGCTCGAGCGCGGGACGCTTGCCGGCGCCGACGGCAGGCCGGCCGCGATCACGCAGGTCAGGGTTTTCGACGCGGCGTTCCCGCCGGATCCCGATCCGCGGCTGCAATGCGTGAAGGGTGACATCGCCGATCCCGCCTCGGTGCGCGCCGCGCTGGACCGCGACACGGGCTGCATTTTCCACCTGGCGGCGGTGGTCAGCGCGCACGCGGAAGCCGAGTTCGACACGGGCTATCGCGTCAACCTCGACGGCACGCGGGTGCTGCTGGAGGCCTGCCGCGGCCTGGCGGTGCCGCCGCGCCTCGTGTTCGCGAGCTCGCTCGCGGTCTACGGCGGCGACCTGCCGCCGGTGGTCGACGATTCCGTCACGCCGACGCCGCAGACTTCCTACGGCACGCAGAAGGTCATCGGCGAATATCTCGTCAACGACTATTCGCGCAAGGGCATGGTCGACGGCCGCAGCCTGCGTCTGCCCACCATCGTGGTGCGGCCCGGCAAGCCCAACCTCGCCTCCACGTCGTTCGCGAGCGGCATGTTCCGCGAGCCGCTGAACGGCGTGACGTGCGAAGTGCCCGTGGAAGCCTCCACGGAAATGTGGATCCTGTCGCCGGGCAAGGTGCTGGACGCGTTCGTGCACGCGCACGAGCTGCCGGCCCCGGCCTGGGGCACGAACCGCGCGCTGGCCCTGCCGGGCATCACGTTTTCCGTCGGCGAAGGCGTCGACGCGCTGCGCCGCGTCGCCGGCGACGAGGTCGCCGCGCGCGTGGTGTTCAAGCGCGACGAGCGTATCAACCGCATGGTCAGGTCGTTTCCCGGGCGCTTCCGCACCGACCGGGCGCTCGCCATGGGCTTCAAGGCCGACGCGGACATCGGCAGCATCATCCAGGACTACATCCGGGCGGAAGGCATCCGGCCGGGCTAGGGGGACGACCGTGGCAACCATCAGGCTGGAAGCCGCGGCGCTGCTGCTCGCAGGCCTGCTCGCGTGCGCGCCGGCCGGCGCGCAACTCAACCAGTCCATCGCGGACGAGGAGCTTTACGATCCGTGGATCCGGGCGCAAGCCGCGGTGGATTCGCTCGGCGGCGTGGCGGCGCAGGACGAGGCGCGGGCTCAAGCCGACGCGCGGACCCTCGACGATGCCCTCGCGACCCTGCACGCGCGCCTCGAGGATGTGGCCATCCGCATCGTGGCGCGCCCGGAATTCGCCTACGATGCGGCGCAGGCTTCCTTCGACATGTCCCGCGAAGTCGCGCAGGTCTCGGCGGGGCTCGATGCGTTGCTGGCCGACTTTCCGCCGGGGGCGGCACGCGGTGCCGAGGCGCGCGCGGCGCTCGACAAGCTGCAGGCGACCCTGGAGCGGCGTGTGGCGTTCGAGCGCGACGTCCTCGGCGCGATCGGCTCCGGCTCGAAGGTGGCGATCCAGGCACTGAGCGCGCGCTGGTGGGCCGCTTCCGAGCACGTGGAGGCGTTGCGCACGAAGGTGGCCGCGCAACACCGGTAGCGCGCCGCGTGCCAAACCCGCCCGTATTCGGTATCGTGCGCATGCGCCGGCCGGCGGCGCACGACGGGCCGGCAGCGACAACGGAGAACGACAACCGATGATGCTTCCCGCCCTGCGGACCGCCAACATTTTCCTCGTCGCGCTGCTCGCGGGCGGCATGTTCGTGATCTGGGCCGGCTACGACCCCATGCACCTGTCGCCGGCGACCTACGTGGAGCAGCAGAAGAACGCGATCCGCGGGCTGAACGTCCTCATGCCCGCGCTCGGCGCGATCACGATCGCGCTCACGCTGCTGTCGGCGGCTCTGCAACGGGACAACCGCCGCGTGCTGGTGCTGCTCGTCGTGGCGGCGGCCTTCCTCGTCGCCGCGGGACTGATTACGCGTTTCGGCAACCAGCCGATCAACGCGATCGTCATGGAGTGGGACGTCGCGCGACCGGCCGCGAACTGGACCGAGCTGCGCGATCAGTGGTGGGGCTACCACAAGCTGAGGACGATCTGCGGCCTCATTGCGCTGGTGCTCATCGCATGGACCGGCGTGCGTCCCGGCGGGACGGGGAGATGACGCGCCCGTCCGCGAGGCCGCATCGGCGTGCCGCGGCACCTGCCGGGCCGCGGGGAATCCCGTGACCACGGTGCACGTCGGCTGCGGCGCGGGGTTCGCGGGCGATCGCTTCGACGCCGCGGTGCCGCTCGTCGCGGCGCTGGCGCAGGCGAAGGGGGAGCGTTTCCTGACGTACGAAGTCCTGGCCGAGCGCACGCTCGCGATCGCGCAGCGCCTGCGCCGCGAGAATCCGGACCAGGGCTATTCGCCCTTCCTCGACGTTTACCTGCCGCTGGTCCTGGCCGACTGCCACCGCCACGGCATACGCATCGTGACCAACATGGGCGCGGCCAATCCGCTCGGTGCGGCCCGGCGCGTGCACGAGCTCGCACGAGGGCTCGGCGTGCGCGGGCTGAAAGTGGCGGCGGTCACCGGAGACGACCTGCTCGCAGCCATGTCCGAATCGCAGTTGCGGGAGCAGCCGGTCATCGAAGGCATCGCGCTGGAAGACAGGCCGATCGTCGCTGCCAACGCCTATCTCGGCGCCGGACCCGTGGCCCAGGCGCTGGCGACCGGCGCCCACGTGGTGCTGGTCGGGCGCACGACGGACGCCGCGCTCACGCTCGGGCCGCTCATGCACGTGCACGGCTGGGCGCCGTCCCGGCTCGACCTGCTGGCGCAGGGCACCGCGTGCGGCCACCTGCTCGAATGCGGCGCCCAGGTCACCGGCGCCTATTTCCCGGACCCGGGCTTCAAGGACGTGCCGGACCTCGCGCGCGTGGGCTTCCCGATCGCCGAGGTCGGTGCCGGCGGCGACGTGGTCGTCACCAAGCCGCCGGGCACCGGCGGCGCGGTCAATCGCATGACCGTCATCGAGCAGCTGCTCTACGAGGTGCACGACCCGCGCAACTACCTGACGCCGGACGTGGTGCTCGACCTCGGCGACGTCGAGGTCGAGGAGGTCGGCGAAAACCGCGTGCGCGTGAGCGGCGCGCGGGGCAAGCCGCCGCCGGCGACGCTGAAGGCCACGGTATGCGTGGACGCGGGCTGGCTCGGCGAGGGCGAGATCTCGTACGCGGGGCCGAACGCGCTGGCCCGCGCGGAGCTCGCCGCCTCGGTCGTGCGCGCGCGCTGTGCGGCGATCGGCGTCCGGGACCCGGTGCGCGTGGAGGTGCTCGGGACCGGTGCGATCTTCCGCGGCGCCCGGCGCGACCGCAA
The DNA here is from genome assembly GCA_036274775.1 of Burkholderiales bacterium. Classification (GTDB taxonomy): domain Bacteria; phylum Pseudomonadota; class Gammaproteobacteria; order Burkholderiales; family JACQAP01; genus JACQAP01. The sequence goes on from DASUFB010000034.1 coordinate 91,879, forward strand.
CGCGGTGGTTCCGTCCCCGGCCGTCGGCGAATACCGCGTGCGCGCCGCGGTGCGCAGCATGCAGCGCAAGACGGCGCAGCAGGTTTCCGACGAGGTCCTGAGCCTGTACTGCTCCGGCCCCGCGGGCGGCGCCGGCGTGCGCCAGCACGTCACGCCCCAGGTCGCCACGGCATCCATCCTGGTCGACCGCGCGCGCGTGCAGGCGCAGGTCACCGTCGTGGAGGCGCCGTGAGCGAGATCGACGTGCCGCTGCACGCGGTCGCGCACGCGCGCGCCGGGGACAAGGGCAACCGCTCCAACGTGAGCGTCATCGCCTACCGGCCGGAAGCCTTCCCGCTGCTGGTCGAGCAGGTCACCGAGGCGCGCGTGCTCGCGGTGTTCGCGCCCCGCGGCGCCACGGCGGTCAAGCGCCATGTCCTGCCGAAGCTGCCGGCGATGAATTTCGTGATCGACGGCGCGCTCGAGGGCGGCGTGAACGCGAGCCTCGGCCTGGACGGCCATGGCAAGGCCCTGTCCTTCCTGGTGCTGGGCGAAATCACGGTGCGCGTGCCGCGGGAGTGCATTCCGGCGGGGTCGCCATACCTGGAGGCGAGCGGCAGGCGAGAAGTGACGGGCGGATAGCGGCCAATGACCGGCCTGAAACAGATCGTCATCGAGATGTCTGCCCGGAAACCGATCCTTTCGACGAAAATATGACGCATGTCTTGCCCTGCATGCCCGGCTTCTCCTGCCACCGGCCACCAGCCACTGATAACCACTAGCCACTAACCACTGAAAAGAAAGGATGCCCATGTCCTGGCGCCGCGGCTGGATCAGCCTGTTCCTCTTCACGCTGGCAATGATCAACTACGTCGACCGCGTGGCGCTGTCGGTCGCTTCCAAGGCCATCGCCGAAGAGTTCGGCCTGTCGCCGGCAACCATGGGCTACCTGTTCTCGTCCTTCCTGTGGACCTACCTGCTGTGCCTGATCCCCATGGGCGTCCTGGTGGACCGCTTCGGCGCCAAGAAGCTGAACGCCGCGGGCATCGCCCTGTGGTCGGCCGCGACCATGCTGACCGGAGCCTCCTGGAATTTTGCGACGCTGATCGCGACCCGGCTCGCGATGGGCGTGGGCGAGTCCACGACCTTCCCGGCCGGCGGCCGCGTGGTGCGCGAATGGATTCCCGCGTCCGAGCGCGGGCTGACCAACGCGGTATTCATGGCAGGCACGCAGGCCGGCCCGGCGGCGGGCGCGCTGGTCGTGGCATGGATCATCAGCCAAATCGGCTGGCGCGCTTCCTTCGTGGTCGTCGGCGCGGCGGGTTTCGTCTGGCTGGCGGCCTGGCTGGCATGGTACGGCAGGCCGGAGAAGGTCAGATGGCTGGGCGCGGCGGAGCGCGACAAGATCCTGCGCGAGCGCGATGCCGGCACCGACGCGCTGGAAAAGCGCAGCGGAGCCACGCGCGTGCTCGACCTGCTGCGCACGCGCAGCATGCTCGGCCTGGCGCTTGCCGAGGGCTGCGCCGTGTATACGCAGTACCTGTTCCTGACGTGGCTGCCCAGCTACCTGCAGACCACGCGCGGGCTTACCATCCTCAAGACGGGCATGTTCACCGCGCTGCCCTACGCGGGCGCGGCCGTGCTCGGCATCCTGCTGGGGCGCGTGAGCGACAGGCTGCTGACGCACGACGCGCTCGGCAGGGGACGCCGGCGCACGATGGGCGTGGTCATGATGCTGTCGTCGGCGGTGATCCTGTTCACGCCGGTGGTCGACGACATCTGGCTGCTGCTCGTGCTGTTCACGATCTCGCTGACCGGCATGGCGACCGCGATCTCCCTGAACTTCTCGCTGGTCAACGACCTGCTGCGCAACCCCGAAGACAGCGGCAAGGCCATGAGCATCTTGATCGTCGGCGGCAACGCCTTCGGCATCATCGCGCCCATCGTCACCGGCCACGTCATCCAGGCGACCGGCAGCTACGGCTGGGCCTTCGGCATCGCCGGCGCGCTGCTGGTGGCCGGCGCGACCATCCTCATGACCATGACGCGCACGCCGATCGAGATATCTCCTGCATCTAGGTCTTGATTTTCACCACGGAGACACGGAGGGCACGGAGAAAAGCGCCAGGAATGAGGGGAAATCAATATGAATATCCGCTCGCCTGCTGATATGGATGGCTTTGCGCGGCACCGTCGCGATGCATCGTGAATTGATTTTCCTGCGTGTCCTCCGTGCCCTCCGCGGTCGGCGCGAATCTTTCAAAGGATAAAAATGCTGTTCCAGCCGCCTGCCATCGTCGAGACCACCGTATTCGCCCGCCTGCCCGATGAGCTGAAGGACGCCGGCCCGGACGGCGACTGGGTCGCGAAGCAGCCCCTCGGCACGCCGCCGGGCTCGCTGCTCGAGGGGCCGTCCTTCGACCGCGAAGGCAGGTTCTGGTGCGTGGACGTGCAGACCGGCCGCGTCTACCGCGTGGGCGCGGACGGCACGTTCCACAAGGTCGCGGAATACGACGGCTGGCCCAACGGCCTGAAGTTTCATCGCGACGGGCGCGGTTTCATCGCCGACTACAAGCGCGGCATCATGCTGCTCGATCCCGTCAACGGCAGGGTGACGCCCTACCTGACCGAGTACCGGGGCATGCCCTTCAAGGGTTGCAACGACCTGTTCTTCGCCGCGAACGGCGACCTCTATTTCACGGACCAGGGGCTCACGGGCCTGCACGATCCGACGGGACGGCTGTTCCGGCTCACGCCGCAGGGAAAGCTCGACTGCCTGCTCGACAACATCCCCAGCCCGAACGGCCTGGTCATGAACCGCGACGAGACCCAGGTCCTGCTCGCGGTCACGCGCGGCAATTGCGTCTGGCGCGTGCCTTTCGTGCGCGACGGCAGCATCGCGAAGGTGGGCCTGTACGTGCAGCTTTCCGGCGGCGGCGGCGGGCCCGACGGACTCGCGCTCGACGAGGACGGCGGCCTCGTCGTCGCGCACGTCGGCATGGGTTCGGTGTGGACGTTCGATGCGCTGGGCGAGCCGGCGCACCGCATCGTCTCGAAAGTGGGGCTGCACACGACCAACGTCGCGTTCGGCTGGCCCGACCGCGACGTGCTCTACATCACGGAATCGGCGAGCGGCACCATCCTGAAGGCGAAGCTCGGCGTGCGCGGCAAGCTCATGTACTCGCACGCCTGACCGGCGCCCCGGCCAGCACGGCCGCGCCGGCGGCGAGTCCGGCCGCGTCCAGGCGCGCGACGTCGACGACGGCCGCGTCCGCCATGCCGGCATAGTGTCCGCGCATCGACTTGAAGTACGCGGGATCGTAGTGCGTCGCGAGCAGGTCGGTGACGAGGCTTTCCCATTCGCGGGCATCGATCCGGCCCAGCCAGCGCGCGACCGTTTCCTTCGAGTGCAGCGCGGCCAGCCGCGTGAGCTGCGCGCGGAGCCAGGCCGGCTCGTCGAGCAGGTGCCGGTATTCCGCGAGCAGGAAACGCACGCGCTCGGCGGCCTGCACGCGCACCATCAGGCAGGGCGAGGCGCGCATGCGCGCAAGCAGCGGCTCCGGCACGTGCAGCGTGCCGATGCGCCGGCTCTCCGCCTCGACGAACACCGGCGCGGCCGGATCGAAGCGGCGCAGCGCCTGCCAGATCCGGCTCTCGAACATCTTCTGCGACGGCTGCGGCTCGCCGGGCAGGCCGCCCAGCAGCGAGCCGCGGTGCTTCGCGAGCGCCTCGAGGTCGAGCGCCTGCCGGCCGGCACGCGCGGCCGCTTCCAGCAGCCGGCTCTTGCCGCTGCCGGTCGGGCCGCAGACCACGCGAAATTGCAGCTGCCGGGGCAGCGCCTCGAGCTGGGCGACGACCGCGCGGCGGTAGGTCTGGTAGCCGCCGTCGAGCGTGGCGGCTTCCCATCCGATCTCGCGCAGCACGTGGGCCATGGACGCGGAACGCCTGCCGCCGCGCCAGCAGTAGACGAGCGGCCGCCAGTCGCGGCCGCGCGCGGCGAACTCCTGCTCCAGGTGCCGTGCGATGTTCCTCGCCACCAGCGCCGCGCCGAGCCTGCGCGCCTCGAACGGGGAGGTCTTGTACAGTGTGCCCACGCGCGCGCGCTCGGCGTCGTCGAGCACGGGGCAGTTGACTGCGCCGGGCAGGTGGTCCAGCGCGAATTCCGCGGGCGAGCGCACGTCGATGGCCTCGTCGAAGCCGTCGATGCCGGACATGTCTGCGCGCTCCGGGCCCTTCATCGCGTCTCGCAGCAATCGCAATCGTGGAGTAGGGTATTCTAAGCGACGCCGAAAACGCAGCGAACCCCACGATGAACGCGCCCGACCCTCCGATCCGCCTGACGCAATTCAGCCACGGCGGCGGCTGCGGCTGCAAGATCGCACCCGCGGTGCTCTCCGAGATCCTGGCGGGGACGCCGTTGCGCGCCATGCCCGCGGACCTGCTGGTCGGCATCGAGACCGGCGACGACGCGGCGGTCTGGCGCCTGAACGGCTCGCAGGCCATCGTCGCCACGACGGATTTCTTCACGCCGATCGTGGACGACCCGTTCGACTTCGGCCGCATCGCCGCGACCAACGCCATCTCCGACGTGTACGCGATGGGCGCGCAGCCGGTGTTCGCGCTGGCGATCGTGGGCATGCCGCTCGACAAGCTGCCGGTGCAGGTCATCCGGCGCGTCGTCGCCGGCGGCGAATCGGTCTGCGCCGCGGCAGGCATTCCCGTCGCGGGCGGCCACTCCATCGACACGCTCGAGCCGATCTACGGGCTCGCCGCCGTCGGCGTCGTGCACCCGGACAAGGTCCGGCGCAACAGCCGCGCCCGCGCCGGCGATGCGCTCGTGCTGGGCAAGCCGCTGGGGGTGGGCATCCTGTCCGCGGCGCTGAAGAAGGGGACGCTTTCCGCGGAAGGCTACGGGCAGATGCTCGCCGCGACCACGCAGCTGAACACGCCCGGCGTCGCGCTGGCCGAGCTGCCGGGCGTGCATGCCATGACCGACGTCACCGGCTTCGGGCTCGCCGGGCACCTGCTCGAGGTCTGCCGCGGCTCTGGTCTCGGCGCATCGGTCCGGTTCGCGGACCTGCCCGTGCTGCCCGAGGCGCTGCAGTGGGCGCGGCAGGGCGTGGCGACCGGCGCGTCGGGGCGCAACTGGTCGGGCTACGGCGCGCAGGTCGATTGCGCGCCGGACATGCCGGCGTGGCAGCGCAACCTGCTCACGGACCCTCAGACCTCCGGCGGCCTGCTCGTGAGCTGCGCGCAGGAGGCCGTCCCCGCGGTGCTGGAAATATTCCGCGTGCAGGGCTTCGCGCAGGCGGCCGTCATTGGCGCAATGGCGGCGGGCGCGGCCGCGCTGAGCGTCCGCTGACGGCATGACGTCCTTGTACGAATTCACGGCAAAAAGCCTGCGCGGGGATGACGTCGCGCTGGATGTCGTCCGCGGCAAGGTCGCGCTGGTGGTCAATACGGCCAGCAAGTGCGGATTCACCCCGCAATACGAAGGCCTGCAGGCGCTGCACCGCGAATTCGGCCCGGCGGGGCTCGAGATCCTGGCCTTCCCCTGCAACCAGTTCGGCGGCCAGGAGCCGGGCACCTCCGAGGAGATAGCGCGCTTCTGCCAGCGCCACTACGGCGTGTCGTTCCGCATGTTCGGGAAGATCGACGTGAATGGGCCGCACGCGCATCCGCTCTATCGCTGGCTCACGGGCGAAGTCCGCGGCTTCCTCGGCACGCGCCGGATCAAGTGGAATTTCACGAAGTTCCTGATCGATCGCGAGGGCCGTCCGGTGGCGCGGTTCGCCAGCATGACGCCGCCGGCGAAGCTCGCCGGCCCGATCTCGCGCCTGCTCTGAGGCACGCATGGCAGCCGGCTCGCGGGAGATCGTCGTGCGAGGCACGGCATGCGGCACGGGCGGCCGTGCCGCACCGCCGGCTTCTCCGGCCCGCCGCCCGGCGTTCGCGCTTCGCCCGCACGGATCCGGCATGGATGCCCTGAACCTTCCCTGCGGTCCGCAGTCCATCCATGAAGCGGGCCGGCGCGCCCGCTGCCCGGATCGTCAAGCCGACCAGGGAGACGCCATGCTGAAGTGGGCCGCCATATTCTTCATCATCTCGCTCGTCGCCGGCCTGTTCGGCTTCACCGACATCGCCGCCGGCACGCGCGGTATCGCGAAAGTGCTGTTCGCGATCGCGCTGGTGATTTTCCTCGTCGTGCTGGTGTTCGGCGTCTTCCTCGGCGTGCTGGTGTTCTAGGGCGCGGCGCCATGGGAGGCGAGGTTTCCGCCGAGCAGGCCGTCGGCGCCACGCGCGCCTGGATCGAGAAGGCCGTCATCGGCCTGGGCCTGTGCCCCTTCGCCGCGCAGCCCTACGCGCTCGGGCGCATCCGCTACGGCGTCAGCGCGGCACGCTCGCCGCAGGCGCTGCTGCAGGACCTGTCCCGCGAGCTGAGGCTGCTGGCCGATGCCGATGCGCTGCGCGTCGAAACCACGCTGCTGATCCATCCATACGTGCTCGGCGATTTCCTCGATTACAACGCCTTCCTGGACGATGCCGAAGGCGCCGTGCGCGGGCTCGGCCTCGAGGGCGTGATCCAGGTGGCGAGCTTCCATCCGCGATACCGGTTTGCGGACACCGGGCCCGACGACATCGAGAACTACACCAACCGCTCGCCGTACCCGATGCTGCACCTGCTGCGCGAGGAAAGCGTGGAGCGCGCGGTCGCGGCGCATCCCGGCACGGCGGAGATCTACCGGCGCAACGTCGAGCTGCTGCGCCGCCTGGGCCACGAGGGCTGGCAGCGCCTGTTCGCGGTCCCGGGGAAGACCGGGCGGGACTAGCGCGCCCTGCGCCCCGGCGGCTTCGGGTATTGCACGAGCTTCGAGGCCTTGCGCTCGAACGCGTCGCGGCTCGCGAGCAGGCGCACCTGGCGGTGCGACACGAGCGGGTAGTGCCTCGCCTCGACCAGGAGGTCGTGGATCTCCTCGCAGTTGCGCGTGCTCGTGATCCACAGCGACGGGTCGACGCCGCGCAGGTCGAAGGGCAGCGAGTAGCTGCGCAGCGTCTTGCGGTACTTCTTGTCGTAGTACTCGTGGAAATACGACATCGCCAGCTCGCGCAGCGAGCGGTAGACCGGGTCGCGGTAGCGCAGCGGCGTGCCGTTGGTCTTGGAGATCGCGCCCCAGTGCCTGCCGCGGCGGAACAGCGCGATCACGTGCGGATAGTCGCTCAGGTCGCAGTCCAGGTGCATCAGCAGCGGCGGCTCGCCGCCTATCCACAGCGCGCAGGCGGCGACGAACGCCCCTTCGATGCAATGCGCGCGGCGCTGGCGCAGGACCTCGCGCACGGACAGGATGGTCTCGCCGTCGAGCTCGTGGTTGACCGGGATGCGGTTCAGGAACGCCTGGATCCTGTGCGGCTCGCGCAACGCCTGCAGTTGGCGGAAATCGCGCGCGGAGAGCCCGGTGTCGCGGCGGGCGGCGGGCTTTGCGTGGGGCTTGCGCATGCTGGCGGTCGGGCGGTTCGGACATGGGTGCGGCGTTCCCCGCCGCGCAGGTTCCCATGATAGGGCATGCCGGGCGCTTCGCCGGTCAGGCCGGCGCCACGGGCGCTTCGCCGGCTTCCAGCGAACGGCGCAGCGCGGAGAAGCGGCGCCGGTACTGCGCCGGCGTCAGGTGCACGTTGCGCCGGAACAGCCGGCTGAAGAAGCCCGCGTCCTCGTAGCCGACCTGCTTGGCGATGGCCTCGATGGATTCGCTGCCGCCTTCCAGGCGGCGCTTGGCTTCCTCCAGCCGCAGCGCGTGCACGTACTCGAGCGGCGCCATGCCCGTGGTCTGCTGGAAGCGGCGCTTGAAGGAGCGCTCCGGCATGCCGGACAGGCGCACCATGGTGATGACGGGCGAGGGTTCCTGGAAGTTCGCGGCGATCCAGGACTGGCAGTGGGCGATGCGCGCATCGTCGACCTGGCGCGAGCGCGCGAGCCGCGCGAACGGCTGCTGCCCGATGTCGTGCCAGTCGATGAGGTTGCGGCGCGCCACCTGCATGGCCACCTGCACGCCGGCCACGCGCGCGATCAGGAACAGCACGAGGTCGACCCAGGACGTGCCGCCGCCCGCCATGACGATGCGCTGGTCGTCGCCGGCGACCATCAGCGCGCGCCCCGTGCGCATTTTCACCTTCGGGTAGCGCAGCCGCATGCTGCGCACGTATTCCCAGTGCGTGGTGGCTTCGCACCCGTCGAGCAGGCCGGCCTCGGCGAGCAGCATGGTCGCGGAGCCCGTGGCGGCAACCGTGGCGCCGCCGGCGTGGCGCTCGCGCAGCCAGGCCAGCTCGCGCGCATAGCGCCCCTCGATGGACTGCTCGGGAGGGATCAGCAGGTCCGCCACGCAGACGATGTCCGGGCTGCGGCAGTCCGCGAGGGCCGCCTGCGGCACGATGCGCACGTCGTTCGCGGCGACGAACGCATCGAGCTCCGCAGCCACGACGAGCGGCTGCACCATGCCGGGGCTGGGACCGCCCTCGAGCGCGAGGCGCCAGTCGCGCCCGGCGGATATGAAGACGTCGTACATGCCGAACACGACCGAGGACAGCGATTCGCGCAGGGCCAGAATGGCCACGCTGGCGGGGCGGTTGTCACGATTCATGGTCATTTCCTCCGCATTCCGACGAATGGACACCGCCTGCGCGGCGTGGTTCAGCACGGTCGCGGGAGTGTAGGGTTTGAGCGACAATTCCCCGCAAGGGAGGCCAGATGGCTCATGAAACCAGGCAGTTGCCGGCGCAGCCCGACATCGTCGCGCCGGACGGTTCCGACGTGCGCGTGCTGCTGCGCACATCCCGCGGCAGCATGGCCCATTTCGAGCTCGCCGCGGGGCGCGCATCCGACGCCATCCGCCATCGCACCGTCGACGAAATCTGGTTCGTGCTCGCCGGGCGGGGCGAGATGTGGCGCCGCACCGGCGACGACGAGGACGTCGTGGCGCTCGTGCCCGGCACCTGCGTGAGCATCCCGGCGGGCACGCATTTCCAGTTCCGCGCCGCAGCGGGCGGATCGCTGCAGGCCGTCGGCGTCACCATGCCGCCCTGGCCGGGTGCGGACGAAGCCGTTCCGGTGACGGGCAGGTGGGCGCGCGACCGCGGCTAGGGGCCATCGAGCTCGACCAGCAGCGGCTGGTGGTCCGAGTCCCGCGTCGCGAGGTCGGCCTGCACGCGGCGCACACGCGGCGCCAGGTCCGCGGTCACGAAAACGAAATCGCAGGCGAGCGGCCGCGGCGCCCATGAGTTCTCGTGCACGCCCGCGGTGGGCACGTGCGGCGCATTGCCGTGCGCGACGGTCCAGGCGTCCAGGAAAGGCAGCGCGGCAGCGCCGGCCGGCGCGGTGAGGCGGACGTACTCCGGCGAGCCGGGCTCGAAATTGAAATCGCCCGTGAGGATGGCCGACAACGGTCGCGGGCGGCGCGCGAAAGGCGAGCCGGCCCCGTCGTCCGCGCCGGGCGCCGCGGCATGCGCACCGGCCTGCTCGTGCAGCGCGCGCAATGCGTCGACCTGGGCCATGCGCTGCACGGCGGAGTAATACTCGAGGTGCGTGGTCAGCACGCGCAGATCCGCGGCGGACGTGCGTACGACCGCCTCCAGCGCGAGGCGCTGCATGCTGCGCACGCCGGCTTGCGCGGGCCACGGCAGCAGGTGGCGGAAAACCTGCGTGACGGGCAGGCGCGACACCACGAGATTCCCGAGCAGGCTGCGGCCGCCGCGGCCGTCGTCGACATCCACCGCCGCGCCGAAGTGGGTGCCGTAGCCCGGAAGCGCCTGCGCCAGAGCCGCCACCTGGTCCTCGCCGCGGCTGCCTTCGAGCCCCGGGAAATTGACGGCGACTTCCTGCAGGCAGAGCACGTCGAAGTCCGCGATCGCGCGCGCGGTGCGCGCGATGCGTGCGGGATCGACGTTGCCGTCGAGGCCGCGCGCCCACTGGATGTTCCAGGTGATGAGCTTCACGGCCCGCGCCGGCTTTCAGCCGGCGAAGCAGTAGCTGCAGCCTTTCGCCTGCGCGCCGTTGACGGCCAGCACGCCCGAGGGCACGACCTGCACGCCGGGCAGCACCGCCGCCAGCCAGTCCTGCCTCACCGTCTCGTGCGGCACGCCGAGCTGCTGCGCCACGCGCATGCTGCGGTAATGGATGGCCGCGTTGCAGACCGCGACGCGCACGCCGCGCTCCACGAGCTTTTCCAGCGCGGCCTCCGGCAGCGGCAGGTCGCCCGGTTTCACGTGGGCGAAGGGATTGCGCAGCGCCGGCGCCCTGGTCGCGGGGTCGTCGACCTTGTACATCTCGCCGAGCTTGTATTTCTCCCAGGCCGCGTCGCGGAACGCGATCGGGATCGCGCCGTGGCGCAGCACCACCACCACGCCGAGCTCGCTCTCCGGCACGCCGTAGCCCTGCGCAGCGGTCACCAGGAAGACGTGCGACCAGATCAGCGCGAAGCCGCCGTTGACGGCCGGCGCATCGTAGAGCTGTCGGTACCTGCCGGGGATGCCGTCCAGCCAGGCCTGGAACTGCGTCGCAGCGGGTGCATCGGCCGCGTGCACGGCCCCGGGCTCGATGCCGCCGAGGCCGATCGCCGTCGCGGCGGCGGCGAGGCCGCCGAGGAATTCGCGTCGGGGCAGCGGGGATTTCGGTTCATCCATGTCGGTTCCTCCTGTCGTTATGTCCCGGCCTGCGTCAGCCGCCCTGCTGCACGGCCGCGGGCGCCTGCGCGGATTGCTCCATGGTGCGCACCATGACCTCGGGGGGCTGGGCACCCGACAGCGCGACACGCTGGTTGAAGATGAAGAAGGGCACGCCTTCCACGCCGATCGCATGCGCGCGGCGATCCTGCTCCTCGATGAGGTCGCGGTCCGCGCCGCCCGCCAGGTATTCCCGGGCCTGCGCGGCCGGCAGGCCGGCGCGTTGCGCGAGCGCGGCGAGCGCGCCGGCATCGGCGAGGTTCGCGCCTTCCAGGAAATAGCCGCTGAACAGCGCCTCGGCCATCTCGTCCTGGTGCTCGTGCTGCGCGGCGAGGTGCATCAGGCGGTGGGCATCCACGGTATTGGGCTGGACGGCGATGGCGGCGAAATCGAACTCTATGCCGGCGCGCCTGCCTGCAGCCTCGACGCGCGCGTAGATTTCCTTCGCCCGTTCGGGGCCGCCGAACTTGCGCTCGAGGTATTGCCTGCGCGTCATGCCCTGCGCGGGCAGATCGGGATTGAGCTGGAACGGGTGCCAGCGCACCTGCACCGCATCTTCGGGGTGCTGCTCCCGCCATGCGCGCAGCGCGCTCTCGAGATTGCGCTTGCCGATGAAGCACCACGGGCACACGACGTCGGAAATGATGTCGATCGTAATGGGTTCGCTGCTCACGCTTCGCTCCTTGATGGTTCAGGCTTCATACCTCCACCCAGCACGGAGGCACAGAGGGCACAGAGAAGTGCCGAAAGGAAAATGGGAAGAAGGAACCTTTCTCCGTCGAGTGGCATCATTTTGTCAGTCACCAGTCACCAGTCACCAGTCACCAGTCACCAGTCACCAGTCACCAGTCACGGAATCAGTTGCACACCATTCTTTTAACCGCCAGCGCCTCGTTGCCATAGGATACGCGTCGGTCGAACACGGCGTTGCAGCCGTTCACGCCCGGGGGCAGCAGGCCGACGAGGCTCGCGCTGGTGCGCTCGTAGCTGCACACGAGGTGGAAGTTGCGCCTGCTCTGCGGCAGGCGCCACGACACCTGCAGCTCCCCTTTCGTCGACTTCACGGAGTGGGGCTTGACGCGCCGGTTCTGCGACGGCGGACCGTCGTAGATGGTCACGCCGGTCAGGCGCAGCGGCGGCTCCGTGTAGCTCACGGTCCAGTCCGCCGGGGCGCTGGCCTCCTGCCTGACCTCGAGCGAGTCGGGGCAGAGCACTTCGGCGCGTGCCGCCGTCGCCAGGACGGCTGCCAGCGCGAACCCTGCAAGAGCTGTCGGTCGCATCGGGGTTGCTCCTTTTGTATTCCAGGACATTCTAAACCCTGAATACCGAAGACCCTGCTTTGCGGACGATCTTGAACCACGGAGAGCACGGAGGACGCGGAGGAAAACCGGTTAATGGAAAAAGATGGAACCGGGTGTCGACGGAAACTTGTATTGGTCGAGATTTGACCTGACGGAAACCCGAGCGACGGCTACCGATATTTGCCATCTGTTTTCCAGCCCTGCATTTTCGTCCTTGCTTTCCTCCGTGTCCTCCGTGCTCCGTGGTTCAGGAAAGTGTGGTTGCTGGAATCAGATCGATTCGACGAACGCGATGAGCGCGGCGCGGTCCGCCGCGGACATGGCGCGGAAGGCGTCGCGCGAGCGCTGCGCCTCGCCGCCGTGCCACAGCACCGCCTCGGTGACGTTGCGCGCGCGGCCGTCGTGCAGCAGGGCGGCATTGCCGTTCACCGCGCGGGAAAGCCCCAGCCCCCACAGCGGCGGCGTGCGCCAGTCGCGCGGGCCGGCCAGGAAATCCGGCCTGCCGTCCGCCAGGCCTTCGCCCATGTCGTGCAGCAGCAGGTCGGTGTAGGGACGGATGACCTGGCGGGCCAGCGCGGGCAGGCCGGGATAGTCCCCGGTGCGCATCTGCGGCACGTGGCAGGCGGCGCATTGCGCCTCGGCGAACAGGCGCTCGCCGCGCAGCACGGTCGCGTCTTCCGGGTCGCGCGGCGCGGGCGCGGCCAGCGCCTGCGTGTAGAACACCAGCTCGCCGAACGGCCGGTCCTGCTGCTCCGGCACCAGGCCGAGCGGGTGCTTGCGGCAGGCGGCCTGCCGGCCCGGGCAGTTGTCATGCATGAACACGCGCGTCGTGACGCCCATGTCGTTCAGGAAGGCGGACGCGTCCTGCTGGCCCAGGCCGGGCTGCGAGGCCTTCCAGCCGAACTTGCCGACCGCCCGCGCCTGCTTCTGCGCATCCCACACGTAGTTCAGACGCCCGTTGAAGCCGAGCGCACGCTGCCGGCTCGCGTTCTCGGCGAGCTGTGCCTCGTCGACGGCGTCGAGCAGGCCCGCGCCGAACGCGGGCGGTGCGATGCGCACCGAAGTCAGGATGTCGCGGCCGAGGTCGCCGAACGCAAGGTGCCCGACGATGAGCCGCGGCAACCGCAGCGTCACGACGGTGCCGTCGGCCAGCGCCTCGTCGTGGTCCAGCCATTCGATCGCCGCCGTCCCCTCCGCGGGCACCCTGCCGAGTTCCCCCTGCGTCTGCAGCTGGTCGCCGTAGTCCGGGTGCGGCCGCGGGCCGCCGTGCTCGTCCTCGCCGGGCAGCGACAGGCGCACCACCATGGAGGAAAGCGGCTCGATACGGGAATCCGGCGCGCGTCCGCGCCCGTTGTTGACATGGCAGTCGATGCACTGCTCGGCGTTCGACGTCGGCCCGCGCCCCCATTTCCCGCCGATCGAGGGCATCACGACCCAGCGCTGATGGAACTCCTGCCGCCCGTTCGCGAATCGTTCGAGCTGGGCGGCATCGAGTCCCGGCACGGGCAGGGAATAAGCCTGCGCGGCGGCGGGCGGCGGCTCGCCCGCGCCGGCGAAGTTGCCGGGCACGGCGCACAGGCTGCACAGGACGGCGGCGGATACGCGCATGGTGGCAGTATCATGAACCCATGGCGAAATCGCGCAAGCCGCTGCCGTCCGGCGTGCCCCGCGATTCCCGCGCCGCGCTCAGCGCGTGATCATCAGGCCCACGCGGATCTGGGGATGCACCTCGCGGTTGTAGTCGAGCAGGCTCTCGCCCCAGCCCTGGAAGTACTGCACGTGCAGGTAGCCGCCCAGGTTGCCCAGGCTGGCGATGGCGAGCGGGATGGACAGGTCGAGCTCGGCGCTGTAGGGCCGGTCCAGCGTGCCCTTGCGCAGCGTCGCCGCGAGCTGCACGCCTTCGGTCCGGCCGATCTTCAGCAGCAGGTCCATGTAGCCGCGGTAGCCGGCGATGTCCGGGTTGTCCGCCTTTTCCAGGTAGGCGTAGATCTTCGGCGACACCGAGAAGAAATACCGGTCGCCGAAAGGCTGCGTGTACGTCGGGCGCACGTAGGCGATGTTCAGGCTGCGCGAGCTGGGGCCGTCCTTGCCGTTCGATTCGTGCTCGACGCCGGCCTGGAGGCCCAGCCGCGAGCTTTTGCGGAACGGCCATTGCGAGACGTCCTCGTCCAGGAAGAAGAACGACGGCCGGTAGCTGGAATCGTAGAACGGCGCCGAGGACTCCCCGATCTGCCAGATCGAGGTCTGCGAGTAGGCGATGTAGAGCTTTTCCAGGAAGGGTGTCTGCGTGTCCGGGTTGAACAGCCGGAACTTCATGCTGACCTGGAACTTGGCGTTGGTCGGCCCGTCCGAGCCCGCGGAAAAATAATTCGGCTCGTAGGGAGAGAACGCCGACGCGAAGCGCGCGGTGTCGCGCCCGCTGGGGGCGATGGCGGCCTGCGCGGCCTGCGCCTTGCGCTCCGCCGGCGTGGGTTCCTGGGCGAACGCGGGCGCCTCGCCGGCGGCGGCCACCGTGACGCCGATGGCCGGGCCGGCGAAGTCCACGGGTTCGAGCACGAGGTTGCCCGAAAGCCCCTCGGGCAGCGGGCCGGCGTAGCGCGCGCGCAGGAACCCGCCGGGTTTCACGCTCGCCTGCCGGGGCCGGGACGCGTCCGGCTCGAGCACGATCCCGGGCGCGGCAACGCCGCGCGCGCGCAGCGTGAGCTTGTCCGGCAGCGTGACGGCCAGCGGCTGGTCCGCGGAGTCGTTGGTCACGGTCAGCGTCACCGACAGCACGCCGCCGGGCGCGACGGTGCCGCGGTCGGGGACGATCAGGGTTTCGGCGCGGGCGGCCGCGGACAGCGCGCACAGCAGCCATGCAGCCACGCGCAGCGCTGCGGTTTTTCGTCGGCTCATCTCGCGCCGCAGTGTACCGCACCCGCCGTCGCCGGCCTTCAGGCCAGCGCGGCCAGGCCCCGCACGGCGAATGCGGCGAGCACGGCGCCGCAGGCGCGGTTGATCCAGAGCATGACCGCGGGTTTCAGCAGACGGGCGGACTTCGCCACGACGGCGGTCAGCACCGTCCACCACAGAGCCGAGCCCGCGGCGACGCCGATCGCGAACGTGAGCGGCTGCGCGGCCGGCGCCGTGGCGACCGACGTCGAGGCGAAGATGCCGGCGAAGAACAGGATGGTAGGGGGATTGGCGAGCGTGAGCGCGTAGGTGCCGAGCATCGACCGGCCGCGCGGGCGGCTGTCGCCCGTGGCCGGCTTCGCCAGCGCGATGCGCGCGCCGAGGAACAGCATCAGCAGCGAGCCGGCGAGGCTGATCCAGAACGTGCCGGCGAGCAGCCGCGAGGATACCGCGGAGACGCCGAAGGCGGCGAGGGTTGCGTACGTGCCGTCGGCCGCGGCGATGCCCGCGCCGGCCGCCAGGCCGGCCGCGCGGCCCGCGTCGAGCGTGCGCTGGATGCACAGCAGGCTCATGGGGCCGACGGGAGCCGCCACGGCCAGGCCGACGCCGAGCGACATGGCGAGGAAGCCCGCGTCCATCGCGCGGGCTAGCCTTTTATCTTGGCCTCGGGCGGCGGGTGGAACAGCGAGCGGTTGAGCTGGTGGTCCGGCTCGTAGCGCAGGAAGCGCACCGCGTACTCGTAGTCCTTCGTCTTGAGCACGATCTGCAGCGGCGTGTCGTCCGGCTTCAGGTACAGCGTGAGGTCGCGCTCGTCCACGTCGGGCAGGTTCAGCAGCCTGCAGCGGACGCCGTCGACCACGGCGGGCGCCAGTTCCCTCGCGTCGTAGCCGCGGAAGAAGGTGAGCTCGGAGCCGAACTCGAGCTCCGCCAGCCTGCTGGATTTTTCCGAGGCGAAGATCGGGAAGCGCACCTTCAGGTCCGGGC
Organism: Burkholderiales bacterium; assembly: GCA_036274775.1. Classification (GTDB taxonomy): domain Bacteria; phylum Pseudomonadota; class Gammaproteobacteria; order Burkholderiales; family JACQAP01; genus JACQAP01. The sequence continues at coordinate 107,745 of DASUFB010000034.1, forward strand.
CGGGGTCGACGGTGTGCTGGCCCTCGTTGGTGCTGCGGTCCACGACCCAGATGTCCGGCTCGGAGACGACGATCAGGCCGTGCATCTTCGTCTGCGGGTTCGGCGCGTCCTCGAAGCGCAGCATCCGGTCGCCGACACGCCAGACTTTCTTGACGAGAGAATCGAAGCTGCCGGGCGCGACCTGCTCGCCGGTCAGCCGGTACTCCACGTAGAGCATCTTGTTGTCGTCGGCGGCGCGGGAGGCGAGCGGGGCGGCCAGCAACAGCGACAGAAGCAGGAATTTGCGCATGGACGTTGCCTTGGAGTGGGAGCCGGGAGTTTACAACGGAGCCGGGCCGGCGATGAGGGGGCGGTGCCGGCTACGGCTGGGAGCGGCGCTGGGGCGGCAGAGGCTGCATCATTTCCGCGTCGCCTTCGGGCAGGTCGCCGGGCAGCAGCGGGCGTTCCGGCAGCGTGTAGGAGACCTCGCGCGTCTCGCCGTCGCGGAACACCGTCATGGTCAGCGTGGCGCCGACCTTCAGCGCGCGCATCATGGCCGGGAACCTGTCGGCGTCGGTGGTCGCGATGCCGTTGATGCGGGTGACGATGTCCCCGCCGAGCAGCAGGGAGATGGTGCCGAGCGTGAATTCGACCTCGCCTCCGCGCATGCCGGCGGCTTCGGCAGGGCTGCCCGGCTCCACGACCTCGACCAGCAGTCCGTCGGTGAGCGGCAGCTTCAGCACCTTGCGCACGTCCGCGCCGATCACGCTGCCGTGGAAGCCCACCCAGGGGCGGATCACGCGTCCGTCGCGGATCAGCGCCGGCAGCACCGACCTGATGAGCGAGACGGGGATGGCGAAGCCGATGTTCTGCGCATCGGGCACGATGGCGGTGGCCATGCCGATGACCTCGCCGCACATGTTCAGCAGCGGTCCGCCCGAGTTGCCGGGGTTGATCGGCGTGTCGGTCTGGATCAGCGGCTCGGACATCGACAGCGGCGTTTCCGGCAGGATGCGGTTCACGCCGCTGATGATGCCGCGCGTGACCGTCTGGTCGAGGCCCAGCGGGTTGCCGATGGCGATGACGTTCTCGCCCACGCGCAGGTGGTCGGAGTCGCCCAGCGGCACCGTCGCGAGCCTGGCCTTCCCGGGCGCCGTGACCTGCAGCACCGCGATGTCGTAGATCGGGTCGGCGCCGACCAGGCGCGCCGGCACCGTCGAGCCGTCGTCGAGCGTCACGTACAGCGTCTGGCGGCCGAAGGCGACGTGGGAGTTCGTCACGATCAGCCCCCTGGCGTCGTAGATGAATCCGGAGCCGATGATGCGCGTGACGCGGTCCTGCAGCCTGTAGGGGTTGATGCTCTGCGCCGAGATCATCACCACGGCGGGCGAGGCGCGCTCGAACAGCGCCGGGATGTCGGTGCCGCAGCCGCCGCGGGCCGCGTACGCGCAGCCGCCGAGCGCGAGCACGGCCGCCGCCGCGCCGGCGCAGCGCAGGAAAGCCCGCAGCAGGAACGCCGGCATGCCGCTACAGCTCGATCGGCCAGTTGATGCCGGCGGTCACGCCGCCGTCGACGCGCAGCGTCTGGCCGGTCACGAAGCCCGAGGCCGGCGAGGCGAGGTAGATGGCCGCGCCGACCAGCTCCTTCACGTCGCCGAGCCTGCCCATGGGCGTGTTGGCCTTCGCCCAGTCCTGCATCTTTTCCTGCTGCCACATCTTCTGCGACAGCGCGGTCGGGAAGAACCCGGGCGCGATGGAGTTGACGCGCACGCCGTGCCGGCCCCATTCGTTGGCGAGCGCGCGCGTCATCATGAGCACGCCGGCCTTGCTGATCGCGTAGGGCGTGACGCCCCTGAGCGGCGCGTAGGTGTTCAGCGAGTCGATGTTGATGATGGCGCCGCGCTTGCGCGCGATCATGTGCCGGCCCGCGGCCTGCGCGACCATGAAGGCCCCGCGCAGGTTGATGTCGACGATCCAGTCGTACTCGTCCAGCTTGTAATCCTCGGCCTTCATGCGCTTGTTCACGCCGGCCACGCTGACCAGCGTGTCGATGCGGCCGAACTTCTTCGCCACGCCCGCCACCAGGCGCTCGACGTCCTCGGGCTGCGAGACGTCGCAGACCTCCGCGGCCACCGCGTGCCTGCCCTTCGAGATCTCGCTTGCCGTCTGGGCTATGGTGCCGGACTCGCGGCCGGCGATGATCACCTGCGCGTCGCGTTCCGCGAAGCCCTCCGCCAGCGCGCGGCCTATGCCCCGGCTCGCGCCCGCCACCAGCACCACCTGGTCTTCCACCGAAAACAGCTTGTCCTGCATTCGCCCCTCCTTGAAACCTACGTCCCAGCAGAAACCTACGTCTCAACACAGAGGCACAGAGGACACAGAGAAATGCAGAACAGAATTATGGCGTCAGGATGTCCGGTCGCGATATCCGGCACTCCGGCGCTGGACGACCGTTATTCTTTTGGATTTTCTCTGTCTGGATTTCCTCTGTGCCCTCTGTGCCTCCGTGTTGGGTGTTGTTTTATCCAGAAATGGCAGCGACGCGGACGCCGTCGGCCGCGAGCGCGGCGCGGATGCGCTTCGCGAACTCGACCGCGCCGGGCGCGTCACCGTGGATGCATAGTGTATCGGCTTGCACGGCCGCGTCGGTTCCCTGGCGGCTGCGCACCCTGCCCTCGGCGACCATGCGCCTGACCTGCGCGACGGCGGCATCGGCGCCGTCGATCAGGGCATCGGGCTGCGACCGCGGCGTCAGGCTGCCGTCGGCCTGGTAGGTGCGGTCGGCGAAGACCTCTGCCGCCGTGCGCAGCCCGGCATCCGCCCCGGCGCGCACCAGCGCGCTGCCGGACAGGCCGTAGAGCACGAGCCGCGGGTCGAAGTCCCTGACCGCCGCCGCGATCGCCTGCGCGAGCTTTTCGTCCTTCGCCGCCAGGTTGTACAGCGCCCCGTGCGGCTTGACGTGCGACAGGCGCGCGCCGCGCGCCTGCACGAACGCGGCGGCCGCGCCGACCTGGTAGAGCACCATGTCGTAGGCTTCCTGCGCGGACACGCTCATGTTGCGGCGGCCGAAGCCCTGCAGGTCGGGCAGCGAAGGATGCGCGCCGACGGCCACGCCCTTGTCCAGCGCCAGCCCGACGATGCGGCGCATGATGCCGGGGTCGCCCGCGTGGAAACCGCAGGCGATGTTCGCCGAGGTCACGTGCTCGAGCAGCGCCTCGTCATCGCCCATCTTCCAGGCGCCGAGGCCTTCGCCCATGTCGCAGTTCAGGTCCAGTGTTTTCATTCTCTGGATTTAGAGCCTACTTCTCATCACGAAGAACACAAAGTACACGAAGGGACACGAAGAGAGTCAAAAGCAAGTGATGCAACTTCAGGGCCATGCATGGACGATTGATGCTGATGGCTGTTGATCGCGGACAATGTATCCACCAACGCTTCTTGATCTTGCTTTTCTTCGTTCGCCTTCGTGTTCTCAAGGGAGCGCCAGCGAACACTTGTGCCCGCAGGGCGCGTGCCTTCGTGATGAGATTTTCGCATTAACCCTCATTCACCCAGGTGCTGCTCGACCGCTTCGCGGATCGCGATGATCTCCTGCTCGCGCTTGAGCCACAGCGCCTGCGCCTGCGCGAGCGAGACCTGCTCGAAGCGCAGGCGGTCGCCGGGGCGCAGCTGCGCGGCGAGGTGCAGATCGACGCCGGCGACTTCCGCGATCCTGGGGTAGCCGCCCAGGGTCTGCCGGTCGGCCATGAGCACGATCGGCCTGCCCGACGGCGGAACCTGGATTGTGCCAAAGGTCACGGCCTCCGACAGGATTTCCAGTGCCGGCCGCATGCCGATGTCGGGACCCTCGAGGCGGCAGCCCATGCGGTTGGAATCCGCGGCCACGCGGAAGTCCGACCCGGTGAAGGCTTCGCGCGAGGCGGCGGGAAACGCGTCCCAGTGCCGGCCTGCGAGGATGCGCAGGCGCTGCGGGTCACGGCCGAGCTGCCCGGCGTGCTGGTTGACGGCCCACTTCGGCGCCGCGAAGCCGTGCGTGCGCAGGCCGGGCTCGCGCGCGAGGCCCGGGCAAGGCATCTCGCCCGCCTTGCCCGCCGGCAGGACGTCGCCCGCGCGCAACGCGCGGCCGCCGAGCCCGCCCATGTGCGCGATGTCGTAGGTGCTGCGGCTGCCCATGACCGGAGGCACGGCTATGCCGCCGTGCACCGCGAGATAGGCGCGGCAGCCGGCGACGGGCTCGCCAAATTCGAGCACCGCTCCGGCGCGCACGCGCACCGGCCGGCCCTCGGGCACGGGCTCGCCGCCGATGCGCGGCGACAGGCGCGCACCGCACAGCGCGACCAGCGCCTCGGCGTCGAAGCGCAGCCGCGGGCCGCGCAGCGTGACCTCCAGCGTGGCGGCGTCCTCGGGGTTGCCCGCGAGGATGTTGGCCACGCGATGCGAGAACGCGTCCATGGCGCCGCACACCGGCACGCCGAGGTGCTGGAAGCCGAAGCGGCCGCGGTCCTGCACGCTGCTCAGCATGCCGGGCCTGAGCACCGTGATGCTCATGCGGGACCGCCCGCGAGGGCCGTGAACCGCGCCTCGGGGATGGCGACGAAGCGCACGCCGTCGCCCGCATCGAGCAGGCAGGGCGGCACGGCATCGGCGCGGAACAGCTTGAGCGGCGTGCGGCCGATGATGTGCCAGCCGCCCGGCGTGTCGAGCGGGTACACCGCCGTCTGCCCGCCGGCGATGGCCACGGAGCCGGCCGGCACGCGCGTGCGCGGCGAGTCGCGCCGCGGCACGGCGAGCCGCGCATCGAGCCCGCCGAGGTAGGCGAAGCCCGGCACGAAGCCCAGCATGTGGACGTGGTAGGCGGCGCCGCTGTGCAGCGCCACGACTCCGGCGGCCGTCATGCCGCAGCGGCTTGCAACGGCCTCGAGGTCCTCGCCGTATGCGCCGCCGTAGCACACCGGGATCTCGACGGTGCGCGCGGGCGGCGGCTCATCGCCGGCCTCGCGCGTGAGCCACGTGCCCAGGCTTTGCGCGAGCGCCTCGTAGGCGCCGGCACCGAGCGCCGCCGGGTCGTAATGCACGGCGAGCGTCGTGTAGGCCGGCACGACGTCGAGCACGCCGGCCGGCGGCTGCGCGCGCAGCCGCCGCGCCAGCGCGGCGATGCGCCGGCTCAGCGCGGCGTCGATGCGGCTGCCGAACTCGACGAGCACCGCGCGGTCGCCCATCGGGTAAATGCGCGGCGGCGTGGTCATGCGGCGGCGCGGGCCGGCTTCAGCGCCGGCTGGCGCGAAGCGGACCCGGCTCGCGCGAGGTCTCTATGCGCGGGGCGGAGGCGCGCCGGTACAGCTCTTCGTACATCGTCAGGGGATTCATCTCGAACAGCGCGGCGGGATCGAACTGCAGCGTGAACCAGCCGCCGCGCTCGATCTCGTCCTCGAGCTGGCCGGGCGCCCAGCTCGAGAAGCCGGAGAAGAAGCGCTGCTGCGCGGCATTTTCCGGGTGCTTCGCGATCTCCGACAGCACGGCGCTGTATCCGCTCAGGTAGATGTCGTCGGCGACGCGCAGGCCCTTGGCCGGCGGCGACGCGGAGCGGAAGGCGAACAGCAGCGCGTCGGGCTCGACCGGGCCGCCGAGGAACACCGGGTCGGAGCGGCCGGCCAGATCCGGGCGGTCCGGGAAAATCTCGCGCAGCGTGAGCGTGCTCGGCCGGTTCAGGATCACGCCGATCGGGCCCGTGTCGTCGGCGCGCACGGCGAGCACGACGGTATGCCGGAATGCCGGGTCGAGCATGTCCGGGTGCGCGATCAGCAGGAATGCGCGCTCGTTTTCGGCCTGCGCGGCCGCGGGCGCGGGCACAACCAGGACGGCGAGCGCCGCCAGCAGCAGGCAGGCGAGGCGGGATGCCGGCAGCGTCATGTCCGCGCGGGCCACGGGGGATGCCGTGCCGCCCGGGCGCGCCGCGGCGGTTCCTGCGGCAGGGACAGATCCATTGAAGCCTCCTGGGTCGACGCAGCTTTCGGCTATCTTAGCGCAGGCTGATGCGCTGCCACGCCCCGGAGCGCCAGCGCAGATAGATCAGCGTGCCGAGCGCCCAGCAGTACACCAGCGCGACCGACCAGCCGCCCACCGCGCCGTAGCCGTACTGCGGCAGGAAATCGACCCAGCCCGCGCCGGGCGCGAACGTGAACATGTGCGTGAACGGCACGAAGCCGAACCAGGACAGGAAGACGAGCGCCAGCGTGGGCACGCGCATGTCGCCCGCCCCGCGCAGGCAGAAGCCGGCGCCGAGGTTCAGGCCGTCGAAGATCTGGTAGCCGGCCGCGAGCCACATGAGCATGCGGCCGAGCGCGACGACGGCCTGCGCGTGCGGGTCGTCGGGGTTCACGAACAGCGGCACGAGCCAGGGGCCGATCAGCGCGAGGAAGACGGTGACCAGGCCCATGTAGCCCACCGCGAGCGCGATGGTCGCGTTGCCCACGCGGGTGGCCCAGTCCCTGTCGCCCGCGCCGATGGACTGGCCGACCAGCGTCGTGCCGGCGAGCGCGAAGCCCATGGTCGGCAGGTAGGCGATGGAGGTCAGCATCATGACGATCTGCGTGGCGGCGCCGCCGACCGCGCTGGCCGCGGCCTGCATGGCCTGGAAGGCGGCGAGCCCCGCCACGTCGATCGCGGGGAACAGGCCCATCGGGATGCCCACGCGCAGCAGCAGCCGCAGGTCGCCGCGGCTCTCGCGCCAGGTGCTGCGCGAGGCGAACTCGGCGTCCACGCCGCGCTGGCGCAGCAGCGCGAGGCTCACGGCCAGGCCGGCGCCGAGGGAAACCGTCGTCGCCCAGCCGCTGCCGGCGATGCCCCAGCCGAGGCCGAAGATGAACAGCTGGTTCAGCCCGGCGTTGAGCAGCGCCACGCCGCTCATCAGCGCGAGCGTCACGCCCGTGCGCCCGATGCCGTTGAAGAAGCCGGTCGTGCCCCACAGGCCCACCGCGAAGGCGCCGCCGAGCAGGCGCGGCACCCAGAACTGCGCGGCGAGCCCGGCCACGCGGGCATCCAGCCCGAGGTGGTGCACGATCACCGGACCGAGGAGCGCGAGCGCGACGAACGCCGGTGCGACGAGCAGCATGCCGCGCAGGCCGGCCCATGCCGCGCGTGCCGCGGCGCGGCGGTCGCCGGCACCGAAGGCCTGCGCCGCGAGCGTCTGCACCGCCAGCCCCGGTCCCCCGAACAGCAGGATGGCGACGATCACGAACCAGTAGGACGCGCCGACCGCCGCCGTGGCATCGGTGGACAGGCGGCCGATGAACCAGGTATCGGTCAGGTTCAGCAGCGCCTGGATGCTGCTGTTCACGAACAGCGGCAGCGCGAGCGCGACCACCGCGCGCAGGTCGACGTGGCGCGCGCCGGCGGCGTCGACCTTCACCGCGGGCAGGCGGCGCATTTCCGATGCTGGGGTTGAGGTGTCCATGGAATCAAAAAAGAACGCCCGGGTCGTGCCCGGGCGCGGAATGGTCGATGTATCGGCAAAGCCGGGTCTTGCTCTATCCGGCCGTTACGACATTCACGTTATTCACGATATTAGTTCCGGCATAACGTTGATCGGATCCCGCTAAACGTTAGCCTGCACTGAAACTCCATTTCATTCGTTTTCACGACATTCACGGCACTCAGTGCAAATGCTTCCTTCCCGGCGGCATGGGCAGGGGCTCGGACGAGCCGGGCGAAGACTGCGCGCCGGAGACGGCGGTCTTCGCGTTGCGCTCGAACAGCTGGTTCACGAGCGCGACGACCTGGTCGATCTCGGGGTCGCTGAACTGGCGCGCCAGCAGGTTGCGCACGTCCTCGATCATGAGGCCGCGCTGGGCCTCGAAGATCGAGTCCGGCGTCGGGCCGACGAACACCAGGCTGAACTCGTCCTTGCCGTCCTCGAGGTAGTAGCTGATCTCGAAGGCCGCGGCTTCTTCCGAGAAGGGATTCAGTGCGGACAGCGCGGCGGCCACGGTCTGGTGGAAGCTGCGGCCGACGTCGCCGGTCCAGCAGACCTCGAGCACGCGCCGGCGGCGGTCGAACACCAGCCCGGGCTCGTCCGGATGCACGCTCTTCGCGTCGGCGAGGTTGTCCTCGTCGATGTACTCCAGCCAGGGGCGCAGCGCCTCCTCGATCTGGGCCGTCGTCGTGCCCGGGCGCAGCAGGACGGTGCCGTGAATGTGGGCTTCCATGCGCATGGGGAATCTCCTGCGGCGCGGGCGGGCCGCGCCTTGCTCTTCGCGGAAAATGGAGATTATAGCGGCAGGGCGCAAGGCGGTCGCGGCCGCGGTCCCCGGGCGGGCCGGCGCGTTCGGCTAGAATTCAGGCCCATCCTTCCCGCCGACCCGCCGTTTTGATCGATTCCTCACTGGCCCGGATCCACGCCCTGCGGCCGGCCACCCGCGCGATCCTGTACATGATGGTCATGGTGTTCTGCTTTTCGGTGCTCGAGACCACCGCGAAGCACCTGAGCCGCAGCTATCCCGTGCCCATGCTGGTCTGGTGCCGCTACGCCACCCATGCGCTGCTCATGGTGCTGCTGCTGGCGCGAAGCCGGGGCACGCGCCTGCTGCGCACGCCGAACCCGGCCGGCCAGTGCGTGCGTGCCGCGCTGCTGATGGGCTCCACGCTGTTCAACTTCAACGCGCTGCACTTCCTGCCGATGGCCGAGGTCAAGGCCGTGAGCTTCGTCTCGCCGCTGCTGGTGACCGTGTTCGCCGTGTGGCTGCTGCGCGAGCACGTGACGCGCGCGCGCTGGCTGGCGGTGGCCGCCGGCTTCTGCGGCGTGCTGTTCATCGTGCGGCCGGGCAGCGCCATGCTGCAGTGGCCGGCGCTGTTCGCGCTGGGCTCGGCGTCGTGCTACAGCATCTACCAGATCATGACGCGCAAGATGAGCGACTCGGAGGACCCGCTGACCACGCTGTTCTACACCGCCGCGGTCGGCTTCGTGCTCCTGAGCTTCGTCGTGCCCTTCTTCTGGCAGGCCCCGCACTGGAAAGACGTGCCGCTGATGGTGCTGCTCGGCTGTGCAGGCGGCTTCGGGCATTTCATGCTGATCAAGGCCATGGAGCTCGAGAACGCGTCCTTCCTGTCGCCGCTCGGCTACGTGCAGCTGCTGTGGGTCATGCTGTTCGGTTACCTGTTCTTCGGGGATTTCCCGGACGCGCACGCCTTCATCGGCATGGCCATCATCGTCGTGAGCGGCCTGTACGTCGCGCTCGGCCACCGGCCGAGGCCGCAGGAGGAGCCCGACACGGCCATCGAATAGCGGCTGGTGACTAGTCACCAATCACTTGCCACTCGTTCCGCGCTACCGCACGTCGCTCGGCGAGAATGCCGGCCCGCCGCCCGCCTTCGCAGCGGCGTCGCCCTCGCTGTCGGACCGGAACAGGTCTTCCAGCTCCTGGGCGGCCTGCTTCGACGTCTGGATGAGCTGCGTCTCGTCGTGATAGACCGCGTGCTGGCGCTGCAGCAGGCGCTCGTCGTGGCGCTGGAACTTCGCGACCGTGTCGCCGGCCTCCCATTCCGGCGTGCCCAGCCCGACGAGCACCCTGCGGCCGAACTCCAGGGAGGACAGGAAGGTTTCGCGCATCAGGTAGTCGACCTCGAGGTCCATCAGGCGGTAGGCGTGGAAGCGGTTGCGCGCCCTCGCGTAGATCTTCAGGTGCGGGAAATGCCGGCGCACGTTCTCGACGGTGCGCAGCGACGCCTCCACGTCGTCGATGGCGAGCACCAGGATCTCCGCCGTGTCCGCGCCCGCGGCGCGCAGCATGTCGAGGCGCGAGGCATCGCCGTAGTGGGCGCGGGCGCCGAAGCGGCGCACCGTGTCGACCTGCTCGGCGCTGCGCTCCAGCGCGGTGAACGGGATGTTCCTGGCGAGCATCAGGCGGGCGACGATCTGGCCGACGCGGCCGAAGCCGGCGATGATCACGCGGTTGCCGGATTCCTGGAACGCCTCGAACTTCTCCTCCGCCGGCTTCTGCAGCCATCTCGAGAGCCAGCGGTCGTTGAGCGCGAAGGCGAGCGGCGTCAGGGCCATCGACAGCGTGACCACGATGACCAGCGAATCCGCGACCAGGCTCGGCAGGATGCCGTTGTCGGCGGCAAGGCCGAACAGCACGAAGGCGAACTCGCCGCCCTGGCACAGGGCCACGGCCAGGCCGCGCGAGGACTCCCAGCTGTGCCCCGACACGCGCGCGATCACGAGCAGCACCGCCGCCTTCGCCAGCATGAGGCCGAGCGTGGCGCCGAGGATGACGAGCGGATAGTGCTCGAACAGGCCGAGGTCGGCCGACATGCCCACCGAGATGAAGAACAGCCCGAGCAGCAGGCCCTTGAAGGGCTCGATGTCCGCCTCGAGCTCGTGCCGGAACTCCGAGTCCGCCAGCAGCACGCCGGCCAGGAAGGCGCCGAGCGACATCGACAGCCCGATCCAGGACATCAGCAGCGCGATGCCGATGACCACGAGCAGCGATGCGGCGGTGAAGATTTCCTGGATGCCGCTTTCGGCGATGGCCTTGAGCACCGGCCGCAGCAGGTAGCGGCCGCCGGCGACGACGGCGACGATCACCAGAAGGGCCCTGGCGGCGCCCAACCAGGCATCCGCCGCGGCCGGATGCTGCGTGCTGGCGCCCAGCATCGGGATGAGCGCCAGCAGCGGGATCACGGCGAGGTCCTGGAACAGCAGGATGGCGAAGGAGGAGCGGCCGTGGCGCGCGGTGAGCTGGCCTTTCTCGGCCAGGATCTGCAGCACGAAGGCCGTGGACGACATGGCCAGGCCCAGCCCGATCACGATGGCGGCTTTCGCGTCCTGCCCCAGCAGCAGGGCGGCTCCCGCGAGCGCCGCGCCGGTCGCGAATACCTGGGCCGAGCCCAGCCCGAACACCGAATGCCGCAGCACGCGCAGGCGCGAGAACTGCAGCTCCAGGCCGATGATGAACAGCAGCAGCACCACGCCGAGCTCGGCGAAATGCAGGATGTTGTCCACCTCGGTGACGAAGCGCAGGCCCCAGGGGCCGATGGCCACGCCGGCGGCGAGGTAGCCCAGCACCGCGCCCAGGCGAAAGCGCCGGAACAGCGGTACGGTCACGACGGCGGCGGCGAGGAAGACCGCGGATTCGGAGAGCAGGTTCATGGGGCGGGGCCCGGAGGGGGAAGTGTCCGGATTCTAGGAGGGCGTCGGGAAAAGAAAAAGGCCGCGGCGGGGTGCCGCGGCCTTTTTCTCGCGTGCCGCAGGCGCTATATCGCCGCGATGACGCGGATCTCCACCTTGTAGGCGGGCGTGGCGAGCTTCGATTCCACGCAGGCACGCGGCGGCTGGTTGCCTTTCGGCACCCACTGGTCGTACACGGCGTTCATCTGCGCGAAGTCCTTGATGTCGGCGAGCCAGATCGTGCACGACAGGATCTTCGTCTTGTCGGTGCCGGCCTCCTTCAGGTACTGGTCGATCTTGTCGAGGATCTGGCCGGCCTGCCCGGCGACGTCCACGTTGGTGTCGTCGGCGACGATGCCGGCCGTGTAGACGGTGTTGCCGTGGACCGCCACCTGCGACAGGCGCGGTCCCACGTGCAGTCGCTTGATGCTCATTGACTAGGCTCCTTGTTGCGTTCGTGAAATCGGTGCGGCGCTCATCCGAACAGCCCGAGGCGGCGCGCCTCGCTCATCAGCACGAAGCCGGTGATGACGATGGCGCCGATCCAGAGCATGACGTTGCCGGCGGGCGTGGCCTTCAGCGCCTTCGGCAGGTGCCGCCGGATCAGGTACACGGTGCCGAGCGAGATGACCGGCAGCGTCCAGGCCTGGGCATAGCCGCCCCACTTGACCATGCCGACCGGATTTTCCCCGAAAATGAAATACAGCACCACCGGGATCGCGGTCAGCAGGACGATCCAGATGTCGCGCCAGCGGTGGCGCGCCTGGAAGTCGTCGCGCGCGAACGCGCCCTGCAGCCGCATGAAGTCGGCGAACATGCGCGAGTGCCCGGCGGTGGCGGCGAAGATCGTGCCGTAGAGCACCACGATGGCGCCGATGTAGAACAGCCATTTCGCCCAGTCGCCGAGCGTCTGGGTATAGATGTTCGACAGGGTGATGATCATCTCGCTGCCCTTGGGCACCACGCCCATGCCGTGCAGGATGCCGGCGCCCAGCAGGTAGAAGGCGATGGTGGCCACGGTATAGATGATCATCGAGCAGATCACGTCGACGTTCATCACGCGCACCCAGCCGCGCGCGCGCCGCTGCCAGGCCTCGCTGTCCTCGTGCGGGCCGGTGTAGCGCGCGTAACCCTTTTCCACGCACCAGTAGGTGTACATGTACAGCTCGGTCGCGCCCACGCCGGTGATGCCGAACACGGCGAGCGCGGTCGCGAGGCCGGCATCGGGCAGGCTGAAGGTGAAGCCCTGCCAGACGTCGCTCCACGAGAAGAACTCGGGCATGCGCGTGAGCACGACGGCGGAGAGCAGGGTGATGAGGGTGAACAGGCCGACCTTGACCATGGCCAGGCGCTCGATGCGGTGGTAGGCCCCGCCCAGCAGCAGGATGAGCGTCAGGATGAAGAACCCGATCACCCACCAGAACACCGGGATGCCGGTGAAGATCTTCATCACCTGCGAGACGCCGATGAACATCGCGCAGATCTGGAACAGCGTGACCAGCACCATCGCGGCCCAGGCCCACACCACCCAGTTGACGCGGCCGATCCGGCCCGGGATGCGGTTGAATGCCTCCAGGCCGGTCTCGCCCATGGCGATGGTGTAGCGGCCGAGGAAGGACTGCACCAGTGCCTTGATGAGGCACGAGAACACGATCAGCCACATCACCGTGTAGCCGACCTCCGCGCCCAGCGTGGTGGTGGCGATCAGCTCGCCGGAACCCACGATGGAGGCCGACAGCACGATGCCGGGGCCGATCTTCTTGAGAATGTCGCCGAACCGGGTCGGCGGATCGAGCACGTCCTTGGGGTCGAGCGCGTAGGGGTCGAAGTGGTCCTGCTTCCGGGACGTGCCGGCGCTTGCCGTCGTCATGGTCGTCTCCTCCATTGTCGTGTTGCAGTTTGTAAAAGGCGGGCGCTCTGGCGGCGCCTGTCTGCAATGAAACAATGTTCCCGGCCACTCGACCAACGGCCGGTAAGGTAGCACGAAGAGCGGGGAAGGGGGGAGAGGGACGGTGGCTGGCGACTACGTGCGGGGGTCGAGACTCGATCCGGCAGGCGCTGTCAGGCCGATTGCAGCTTCAGTCCTGGTTCGACTCGTCACTGCGCTGCGGCCGCCGGCCGCGGGCCCCGCATCGTCACGAGTTCCTCGGCGACCGTCGGGTGGATCGCGACCGTGTCGTCGAAATCCCTTTTCGTCGCACCCATGCGCATGGCCACGGCGAAGCCCTGCATGAGTTCGTCCGCGCTCGGGCCGATGACGTGGCAGCCCACGATCTGCTCCTGCGTGCCGGCGACCACCAGCTTCATCGAGCACATGGCCTTGCGCGTCGTGAAGGCGTGGTACATGGGCGTGAACTTCGTCTCGTAGACCCTGACGTTGTCCGCGCCGTGGGCGGCCACGGCTTCCGGCTCGGTCAGGCCGACGGTGCCGATGGGCGGATGCGAGAACACCACGGTGGCGATGTTCGCGTAGTCGAGCTTCCTGTCCTTCATGCCGCCGAACAGCCGGTCGGCCAGCCGGCGCCCGGCGGCGATCGCGACCGGCGTGAGGTCGAGCTTCGCGGTGACGTCGCCGATGGCGTAGACCCCGGAAACGTTGGTGGCCTGCCATTCGTCGACGGGGATCGCGCCGTCCGGCTTCACGGTCACGCCGGTCGCGCGCAGGTCGAGCCGGTCGGTGTTCGGCCGCCGGCCGACGCCCCACAGCAATCCGTCGAAGCCTCCGGCGACCTCGCCGTTCTCCTGCGTGATGCGCAGGCTGCCGGCTTCCTTCTGCACCCGGGCGATCCGGGTCTGCGTGACGAAGCGCACGCCGTCGGCCCTCATCTGCGCCATCAGCCCGTCGCGCAGCATCGGGTCGAAGTCGTTCAGGAAATGCGCGCGCCGCAACAGCATCGTGACTTCGCTGCCCAGCGCCCGCAGCAGCCCGGCGATCTCCACGGCCGTGTAGCCGGCGCCGGCGATCGCAACCTTCTTCGGCTGGGCCGTGAGCTCGAAGAATCCGTCGGAGGTGAAGCCGAACCCCGATCCGGGGATTTCCGGCACGATCGGCCGTCCGCCGACCGCGATGACGATGTGGTCCGCAGTGAAGGTCTCCGGGCCGGCCTTGACGGTCTTCGGCCCGACGAAGCGCGCGCTGGCGCGGATGATCTCCACACCGTTCTTCGCGAGGTTGCGCTCGTAGGCGCCGTTCATGTCGAGGATGTATTTGTCGCGCTGCCGGCACAGCATCGCCCAGTCGAAGGCATGCGAAGGCAGCGTGATGCCGTAGTCGGGCGCGTCGTCGATCGCGTGCATGAGGCTCGCGCCGTTCCACATGACCTTCTTGGGCACGCAGCCGACGTTGACGCAGGTGCCGCCGATGCGGCCGGCCTCGACCAGCACGCACTTCGCACCGTAGCTGGCTGCACGGTTGGACACGGCGACGCCGCCGCTGCCGGCGCCGATGACGAGGAGATCGGTATGTCGGGCCATCGAAAGGGACGGACTGTCGGGGAATCGCGCGAGTATAGCGAAGTCGGAATCCGGCAAGGGCGGACGGGGAAATCCGCGCTTCCATTCCGCAGGCGCATAACACTTAGGCGCAAACCGGCCTGCCGGATGCGCGGCATGCTGCGATAATCCCGGCGCAGCGCGCGGTGTGCGTGTTCCGTTCCGCTCGTTTCAGTTCCGCATGACCGGAAAGTCGGTCTCCACCGAAAACCTCGCATCGCCCGTCTTCACGGTTTTTGCGGCATCCGCGACATTCACGACATTCACGACATTCACGGTAACTACAGCCCTTCCATGATCGATCTCCATTACTGGCCCACGCCCAACGGTCACAAGATCACCATCTTCCTGGAGGAGACCGGCACGCCCTACCGCATCCTGCCGGTCAACATCGGCAGGGGCGAGCAGTTCCGGCCCGGGTTCCTGGAGATTTCGCCGAACAACCGCATGCCGGCCATCGTCGATACCGAGCCGGCGGGCGGCCGCGCACCCATTTCCGTGTTCGAGTCCGGCGCCATCCTGCTGTACCTCGCCGAGAAGACGGCACAGTTCATCCCGTGGGACGTACGCGGGCGCTTCGAGGTCCTGCAGTGGCTGTTCTGGCAGATGGGCGGGCTGGGTCCGATGGCGGGGCAGAACCACCACTTCAGCCAGTACGCCCCGGAGAAGCTGCCCTACGCGATAGACCGCTACGTCAACGAGACGGCACGGCTCTACGCGGTGCTCGACAAGCGGCTCGCGGACCGCGAGTTCGTCGCGGGCGGCTATTCCATCGCGGACATGGCGTGCTACCCCTGGATCGTGCCCCACGAGCGCCAGAAGCAGGACCTCGACGACTTCCCGAGCCTGAAGCGCTGGTTCGAGGCGATCCGCGCGCGGCCCGCCGTCGTGCGCGCCTACGAGAAGGGCAAGGCCGTCAACACGAAGCAGACCGTGGACGAGGAATCGCGCAGGTTCCTGTTCGGGCAGAACGCCGCGACCGTGCGGCGCTAGGAGCGCCGGCACGCGGCTGGCGTGCATATTGCTGATGACGGATCCGTCACGATGGCGGGTTCCGGCGGCAATGAGGATTCTGGTGGTGGATGAGGACGGCGAGCGCAGGCAGCTGCTGCGCGAGGCGTTGCGGGAGGCGGGGCACGAGCTGGTGGGCGGCGAGCATCGCGCCCCCGGCCTGTCGCGGATGGTTGCCGAGCTGCAGCCCGACGTCATCATCATCGACACGCATTCCCCGGACCGCGACACGCTGGAGCACGTCGTCGTCATCAGCCAGGACACGCCGCGGCCCATCGTCATGTTTTCCGCCGACGGCGGCACCGACAGCATCCGCGACGCCGTCCGGGCGGGCGTCAGCGCCTACATCGTGGACGGCCTCGCGCCGGGACGCGTCCAGCCCATCATCGACGTGGCCGTCGCGCGCTTCGAGGAGCTGCAGGCGCTGCGCGTCGAGCTCGAGAGTGCCCAGACCGAGCTCGCCGACCGCAAGGTCATCGAGCGCGCGAAGGGCCTGCTCATGAAAAAGAAGAATATTCCCGAGGACGAGGCGTTCCGCCTGATGCGCAGGATGGCGATGGACGAGAACCTGAGGCTCGTGCAGGTCGCGCACGAGATCCTGAGGACCGCGAAAGTCCTCTTCTAGCACGGCATCTCGCGAAATCGCGCCGGTCGTTTTGGTGCATTGCAAGACGGCGGCGCACCTCGCTGGCGCACGCAGGCTGCCCGCACGTGGCCGGCGATCGGCCGTTCAGCCCGCGGCTTGCGGAAGGAAAACAGCGACTTGGCCTCAAAGGCCGGTCGTGGCACGCGGTTTGCACAATCTCCGGCGACGCATGCGGCCACGTCCAACGACGGGCGGGTCGCGATCAGCGTACTGAATACAGGTTGACGCCAGGCCAACGGCGGCCCGGCATCGGATAAGGACGTCCACTTCGCGTTCGGCGCGGGTGGGCGTTTTTTTTGGCTTCGACGACGGAGGCTGCATGAGCACACGCAACGGCAGCGGACCAGCGACCGCTGCGGATCCTTCGCGCCGCCGCTTCCTTTGCGGGTCGGGCGCTGCCGCGGCAACGGCCATCGCGCCGGGCATGGCCGCGGGACGCGAGGCGCGCATCGCCGGAATCGGGGCGCCGGAGAAGACGGAGCTGCGCGTCGGCTTCATGCCGCTGACCGACTGCGCGTCCATCGTGATGGCGTCGATCCAGGGATTCGACCGCAAGCACGGCATCAAGATCACGCCGGTCAAGGAAAGCTCCTGGGCGGCGATCCGCGACAAGCTGATCACCGGGGAGCTCGACGCGGCACACGCCCTGTACGGCCTCGTCTACGGCGTGCAGACCGGCATCGGCGGCCTGCGCCGCGACATGGCGGTGCTGATGACGCTCAACCGCAACGGCCAGGGCATCACGCTGTCGCGCCGGCTCGGCGAGGCCGGCGTGACGGACGGTGCCGCGCTCGGGCGCCTGCTGCGGGATCGCGGGCGCGAGTACGTCTTCGCCCAGACTTTTCCCACGGGCACCCACGCCATGTGGCTGAACTACTGGCTGGCCGCGCACGGCATCGATCCCTTGCGGGACGTGAGGACGGTCACCATCCCGCCCGCGCAGATGGGCGAGGCCATGCAGGCCGGACGCATCGACGGCTGCTGCGTCGGCGAGCCCTGGAACGCCAAGGCGGTGCTCGACGGCACCGGCTTCACGGTCGCGACCTCGCAGCAGATCTGGCCCGATCATCCCGAGAAGGTGCTGGGTGCGACGGCCGAGTTCGTCGAGCGCAACCCGAATTGCGCGCGCGCGCTGGTCGCCGCGGTGCTCGACGCCTCGCGCTTCGTCGACGCTGCGGAGAACCGCGCAGCCGTGGCGCGCACGCTGGCGGATTCCGCGTTCGTCGGCGCCGAGCTCGCCGCGATCGAGGGCCGGCTGCTGGGCCGCTACGAGGACGGCCGTGGCGGCGCATGGCAGGACCCCGGCGCCGTGCGCTTCTTCGGGGGCGGCGAAGTCACGTTCCCCTGGCTGTCGGACGGCATGTGGTTCCTCACGCAGCATCGCCGCTGGGGATTGCTCAGGAGCGAGCCGGACTACCTCGCCGTGGCCGCGCGCGTCAACCGCGTGGACGTGTACCGCGAGGCGGCGGCCCAGGCCGGCGTGCCGCTGCCGGCGCAGCCGATGCGCAGCTCCACGCTGATCGGCGGCGTGGTGTGGGACGGGCGCGCGCCCGGGCGCCATGCCGCGGCGTTCGCCGATCGCCGGCCGCCGGCGGGCTGAAGGCTGCCGCGCGGCGCACTCCACCGATGAACGGCTCGGACGAAATCCGCACGACCTGCCCGTACTGCGGCGTCGGATGCGGCGTGATCGCCGAGGTGCGCGGCGGCCGCATCGCCGGCGTGCGCGGCGACCCGCTGCATCCGGCGAACTTCGGCCGGCTGTGCACCAAGGGCTCGACGCTGCACCTGACCACGGACGAGCGCGCGCGCCTGCTGCGGCCGCAGCTGCGCCGCTCGCGCGGGCACGAGCGCGCGCCGGCGGGCTGGGACGAGGCGCTGGAATTCGCCGCCGCGCGCTTCGCCGGGATCATCCGCGAGCACGGCCCGGACAGCGTGGCGTTCTACGTCTCCGGGCAGCTGCTCACGGAGGACTACTACGTCTTCAACAAGCTCGCGCGCGCGCTCGTGGGCACCAACAACATCGACACGAACTCGCGGCTGTGCATGTCCTCCGCGGTCTCCGGCTACAAGGCCACGCTCGGCGCGGACGCGCCGCCCGCGTGCTACGAGGACATCGACCACGCCGACTGCGTGCTCATCGCCGGCTCGAACACCGCGTATGCGCACCCGATCCTGTTCCGCCGCCTCGAGGACGCGAGGCGCCGCAACCCGGGCCTGCGCCTGATCGTCGTGGATCCGCGGCGCACGGATACCGCGGCGGCGGCCGACCTGCATCTGGCCATCCTGCCCGGCACCGACGTCGCGCTGTTCAACGCGATGCTGCACGTGCTGCTCTGGGAAGGGCTGTGCGACCGCGACTACATCGCCGGGCACACGGAGGGCTTCGACGAGGCGAAGGCCGCCGTGGCCGAATACACGCCGCGCGCGGCCGCGGCCGTCTGCGGCGTGCGCGCGGAGGACATCGTCGCGGCCGCGAAGATGTTCGGCGGCGCGCGCGCCGGCCTGTCGCTGTACTGCCAGGGGCTGAACCAGTCGATCCACGGCACGGACAAGAACGCGGCGCTCATCAACCTGCACCTGGCGACCGGCCACATCGGCCGCGCGGGCGCCGGGCCGTTCTCGCTGACGGGGCAGCCCAACGCGATGGGCGGCCGGGAAGTCGGCGGCATGGCGACCCTGCTGTCGGCGCATCGCGACCTCGCCGACCCGCGGCACCGGGACGAGGTCGCCCGTTTCTGGGGCATTCGCGCGTTCCCGTCCGCGCCCGGAAAGACGGCCGTGGAAATGTTCGACGGCCTGCGCGAGGGCAGCATCAGGGCGATCTGGATCGCCTGCACGAATCCCGCGCAGTCCATGCCCGACC
>DASUFB010000035.1:0-49907 GCA_036274775.1 Burkholderiales bacterium
CAGGTGATGCTCGATGTGGTTGTTCAGCCCGCCGAAGAAGAAATCCTGCAGCCGCGTCGCACCGAGGTTGCGGGTGACGCTGATTTCCTGCAGGAAGTAGGAAACCTCCTCTCCCGGCTCGACCACACGTGTGCCGATATGGTTCACGAGAAAAATCGTGCCGAGGTAGGGGCCGATCAGGAGAGTCATGAGCGCATAGTTCAGCAGAGCCCCCGCCACGCCGAGTAGCAGCACCGGGGGAACGAGCCACAGGGCCACGTGCAACGCCAGGAGTGTCTGGTCGATTCGGGTTGCGCGCGGGTTGCGCGCGAGGAAGCCGACGCTGTCGATTTTCAGCGTCAGCCCCTGCAGCCACACCAGCACCCAGATGAGGACGTCCTGGTGGCGGCTGACTACCCTGCCCAGGCCCGATTTGGCCCGCGCGGATTCGCGGTACATGCTGAAGAATCCGGACTGCATGTCGGGATCCCGCGCCCGCTCGTTGCAGTGCGGATGATGCAGTCGATGGATGTGGCAGAAGTACGAGTAGCACAGGGCGGTCAGCAGGGTGTTGAAGACCTGGCCGACGGCGGCAGTCACGAAGCGGTTGCGCGTGAGCGCGCCATGGAGCGCCTCATGCGCCAGGAAGCCGGCGTGGACGCTGAGGAATGCCAGCGCCGCCAGTGCGAGCAGGCGTGCGCCCATGCCGGGATCCGTGAGCAGGAACACGTATGCGGCGAAGTATCCGGTGAAGATGAACAGTCCGTAGCCGATGCTGCGCGCCGGGGCCCTGCGGAAGCAGCCAGCTTCCGACAGGTCTGCGAGCAACATGCGATGCAGGCGGTTTCCTTGCACTGTCGGCCCGGTGTCCGTCTCCGGATGGACGGTCCCGGATTGCAGTTGGGCATTCATTGCAGCGGCCTCCTCGGTGGATGACATCCCCACTACAGCAGCCGCCGTGCCTGGTTTTCATGTGCTTGAAATGACTGGCTAATGTCGCTGGTCAGGCCTCTTGGAGCCATATTCCACATGCATAAATTGAAGGTTGACTCCGCATGAAATGCAGGCCGGGCATGACATCAACCCCAGGAGAGAGCCCCGCAGGCGCGTCGAGCGCAAGCCGCGGGGTGGGGTGGAGCGGAAGGGGACTAGCGGAACCGGAATTGCGAGGGGTCGAAACGATAGGAGAGCAAACGGTCGAGCGATTGCAGGTGATAGACGCCATAGAGTCGTGGCAGCGTATCGAGCGAACGGCGGATGTAGCCGGACGCCAGGCTGGGGACATATTCGACTTCCCGCTGATCCAGCATGACAACACGGTAGCCCTCGCGCCGCATATGAGCGAGGATGTGCGCGATGAACCGGACGATGGTCTCGATGCGTTGCGTCCAGGCCGAGTGCAGGACGCCGAAGGGATGGAAGTAGTTGGGTATGGATCCCATCATCACCCCCTTGTAGAAACCAAGGCGATCGACCGACACCGGCCGGCCCTCGACCACGAGCTCGAACTTGAGGAACTCGAGGTTGTGGCCCGTGGCGAGGACGCAAACGTCGCAGGCGACGGTGCTGTCGTCCTTCAGCACGACGCCGCCGCTTTCGAAACGGGCGATCTCGCCGGTGCGCATCACGATTTCCCCGCTGCGCAGCTTCGCTTTCAGGCCGACCGCGACCGGGATCCGCTGCTGCCATGGTCCGTAGTCCGGGCGGAAATGCGCCTCGAAATTGTCGCGGCCTACGGTTGCAAGCCAGTGGCGGCGGAAGATCGACTTGCCGAGCCAGGGAAATCGGCGGAAAGCGACGAATATCACGTCGTCGCGCAGCTGCAGCGCGTGGCGCAGCGCGTGGACCGGCCATCGGATTCCGTGGCGGAACAGTGACTGGCACGCGCGTGTCGTCCACCCGATGCCGTTTCCCGCCTCGAAGATGTAGGACGGCGATCGTTGCAGCAGCACCAGCGACTTTGAAACGCGCGCAAGCGCCGGGGCGCAGCAGATGGCCGTTGCGCCGCTGCCGACGAGGACGACGCGCTTGTCGTGGAATGTGCGCCTTCCGTCGAGATACACGGAATGAACCACTTCGCCGCGAAAATCGGCGAGGCCGGGCAGCTTGGGCACATGGGGTTGGTCAGCGAAGTACCCGTTGCCGTTGAGCAGGAATCGGGCGGTGAAGATGCCGCGGCTGGTATGGATGCGCCAACGGTCGTTGGTGAACTCGGCGCGCGTGACTGTGGCGCCGAAGCGAATGTGAGGCGCGATGCCGAACTCCTCGGTGACGTCGCGCAGGTAGGACTGGATGCTTGCCGCGTCGAGGAGACATCGCTCGGCCAGCAGCGGCCTGAAGCTGTAGGAATATTTGATGATGTCCGAGTCGCACCTCGCCCCGTGCCAGCGATGGGTCAGCCAGACGCCGCCTACCGACTCGCAGCGCTCAAGGACGATGTAGGCGAGTCCTGTCCGGCCGAATTCGCGCGCGGCGGCAATGCCCGTGATGCCGGCCCCGACGATCGCAACTTCGAAATCCTGACCGGCCGCGGCTATTTCCGGAGGTGCCGTTGCAGTCATGGGAAGCCCTTGCGGTCTATGTGCTGCTACCGATGCAGTCCCCGTGCCAACGCCTTATCAATTTGAAATACAAGGAAAAAGAACTTTGGAAGCAAAGTTGATGGAAACACCGGAATGACAAACTGTGCGAGGTGGAATACATTAAATGCATGTCTTCGCCAAGGCTGACCGCGGCGGATCGAGATTTTTTCACCATCCTCGCGAGGGTGGTCTTCGGCAATCCTTTCAGCCGAGAACGCGCCGCCGACATTGCCCACCTCGTGCCGGATGCCACGCCAGGAGACCTCATCAGCGATCGCGAGGCGCTCGCCCGCGTCGTCGGCCCTCGCCTCGAGACCCGGTTGGGTGGGGGCTGCGCCTCAATCCAGGCTTTCGGCGCAGAGGATCGCGCGCTGCTCGAACCGGCACTGCTCTATGTCTGTTATCACCGCTATGTCGCACAGCTCGACGCGCTGATCGAGAGCCAGGTCGCGCACGAGAGCAAGTCGCCGATCGTCAAGTTCGCAGACGACGCGATGGCAGAACTGGTGCGGGACGGGATATCGGAAGAGCGGGCCGCGCGCTATTTCGCATTTTATTTCCAGCTCCGCCGCGCCTTCTATTTCATCCATCGCGGGCTTGCCGGCGAATGTCCTTCGATGCAGCGCCTGCGGAAATCGCTCTGGAACAACATTTTCACGCACGACATGCGCGGCTTCGAGGCGGCGCTGTGGAACCGCATGGAGGATTTTTCCACCCTGCTCCTCGGGGAGACGGGCACGGGCAAGGGCTCGGCGGCGGCCGCGATCGGGCGCTCCGGATTCATTCCCTATCTTCCAGGCCAAAGGCGCTTCGCGACCAGCTTCACCGAGAGCTTCATTGCGATCAACCTGTCCCAGTACCCGGAATCCCTGATCGAGTCGGAGCTCTTCGGCCACCGCAAGGGCGCATTCACGGGGGCCATCGAGAGCCATGACGGAGTGTTCGCCCGCTGCAGCCCGCATGGGTCGCTGTTCCTGGACGAGATCGGCGAGGTCTCGATGCCTATCCAGACCAAACTGCTGCAGGTGCTGCAGGAGCGTACCTTTACGCCCATCGGTGGCCATGAAAAAAGCAAGTTCGCCGGGCGTGTCATCGCGGCCACCAACCAACCGCTCGACCGCATGCGCAGAGAAGGCCGTTTCCGTGAAGATTTCTACTATCGACTCTGTTCCGACGTGATCGAAATGCCAACGCTGCGGCAGCGGTTGGATGAATCTCCGGGCGAACTGGAGCAACTCGTGGATTTGCTCGTCACCAGGATCGCGGGCGAACCCGCATCCGGGCTCGTGGCGTCGGTCATGGAAGCCGTTGATCGCGATATTCCGCGTGACTACGCATGGCCGGGCAATGTGCGCGAGCTCGAGCAGGCGGTCAGGCGCATTCTCCTGACGGGTCACTATGCGACGGAAACGCCGCACTCGCCGGAAAGCGAGGTGGAAAAATTGGTGTCTTCGATGCAGGTCGGGGAACTCACGTCCGAAGACTTGCTCCGATATTACGGGGCGCTGCTTTACCGGCGCTTCGGCAAGGTCACGGAGGTTGCCAGGCGCATGGCCGTCGATCCGCGAACGGCCAGAAAATATGTCGAGGGCGCTGGCTCGGACTAGTTTTTCCCGGATGCTACTACCGGCCGGCCACGGCTAGTGAGTGACTGCCTGTCCCTTGCACGCTGCTATGCCTGCCCGAGGCTGGCGACGGCGACGAAGCTGGCATCCACGCTCGACGTGCTGCGCCGTCCCTACGACGAGCGGCCGGGCCGCGAGCGCTTCGCGCAGAAGCGCCCGGACTGGGCGCGCAGCCGCGCAGGATGCTCCATGCTGTCCTGCAGTTCCTGAGGCCCGGCGTGCGGCCGGGCGGACTGGTACCATCGCGCCTTTGCCCGAAGGAAGCCTCCATGAAATCCACGTCCATCGGCGCCGCCATCCTGTGCGCCGCCTGGCTGTTGCCCGCCGCTGCGGCGGATCTGCCCACCGACGAGCAGAAGGAGCTTTACGCGCTCGGCGTGGCGATCAGCCAGTCCCTGAACGACTTCGCGCTGAGCGAGGCCGACCTCGAGGTCGTCAAGTCCGGCATGAGCGACGGCGTGCTGAAGAAGCCCCTCAAGGTCGACATGCAGGCTTGGCGGCCGAAAATCCAGGCGCTCGCGCAGGCGCGCGCCGCCAAGGTCGCGGAGGGCGAGAAGAAATCCAGCGAGGCGTTCATCGCCAAGGCCGCGGCCCAGCCCGGCGTGAAGAAGACCGCCTCGGGCGCGCTGATCACCACGATCAAGGAAGGCAAGGGCCCCTCGCCCAAGGCCACCGACACGGTCAAGGTGCACTACACCGGCACGCTCGTCGACGGCACCGTGTTCGACAGCTCCGTGCAGCGCGGCCAGCCGGCGACCTTTCCGCTGTCCAAGGTCATCAAGTGCTGGACCGAAGGCCTGCAGGAGATAAAGGTCGGGGGCAAGGCCAAACTGGTGTGCCCGGCCAGCATCGCTTACGGCGATCGCGGCTCGCCGCCGGTGATCAAGTCCGGCGCGACGCTGGTGTTCGAGGTCGAGCTGCTGGAAATCGTGAGATAGGACGCGCGGCTTACGCGCCGTGCTCGGATGCCGGGCCCAGCACGGGCTCGTCGTCGGGCTCGGCGCCGTGGTAGGCCACGCGCAGGGCCTCGTCCTCGGCGTCGTCCCAGGCCTTCGCCGCGCGCTGGTCGTAGCGCGCGCGGCCGCTGCGCTTGAGTACCGCGTCGTAGGCGCGCTCCACGCTGATGCCGCGGCTTTCGATGAGCGCGGCCGCGGCGAGGCAGCCGGCCTCGATGTCGTCCTGCGAGGCCTGGGAATCGAATATCCAGAGTTTCATGGCGGCGGCTGTGCTCCTCGGGTGCGGTGCGGCACGGGGTTCGCGTCGAGCCTCTCCGGCGCCAGATAGCGGCTCCGGTAGATCTCGAAGGGCATGGTATCCGCAGCTTCGATCTGGTGCTGCTCCTCGAGCGAGGCTTCGGCCATTTTCGCATAGCGCGCCTGCGTGACGGCATCCAGCGGCAGGGCGCGGATCGCCTGCGCATGGCGCTGCGAGCGGTCGAGGGCGAAGGCCGTGTGCGAGCCGCCGTACTGCGCGTGCAGGTCCGCCAGCACGCGCGCGGAGGGCGTCGATTCCGGCGCATCGAGCATGGCCATGCCGGCGCGCAATTCCCCGGCATAGGCGCCGCCCCCGTGCGCGGCGTCCAGCGCGGCCGCGATGGGTGCGCATTCGTCGAGCAGCCGGCGCGCCCAGTCCAGGGCCGGCACCTCGCGGCCATCCTTCTCCAGGCGCAGGCCAGGCTCGCGCCCGTGCGTGGCCACGCGGTTCTGGTTGCGGCCCATCGCCGCGATTTCCGCCGGGGTGTCCGGCGGGCTCTCGGCCAGCAGGCAATGCAGCAGGAACACGTCCAGCAGGCGTATGGTCGCCGCATCGATGCCCACGGCATGGTAGGGATCGAGGTCCATGAGGCGGACCTCGACGTACTCGACGCCGCGCTCGCGCAGCGCATGCAGCGGCCGTTCGCCAGGACGGATCACGCGCTTCGCGCGGATCTTTCCGTAGAACTCGTTCTCGATCTGCAGCAGGCTCACGGCGAGCTGCTTGTAGTCGTCGCCGTCGCGGATGCCGATGGCCTCGTACGGCGGATAGGGCCGCGTGAGCGCGTCGTACAGGGATGCGCCGTAGCTCTCCAGGCTGTTGTAGCTCGCAGCGATCGCCGACTGAGCGTCGCTCTGGTAGCCGAGCCTGCCCATGCGCAGCGAGGTTGCGTGCGGCATGTGCCAGGTGCCCGGCACCAGCTCCTTGAGCTCGTGGCGGCGGCCCTCGACGAAGCTCGCGCACACCGCCGGCGACGCGCCGAACAGGTAGAGCAGCAGCCAGGCATTGCGCTGGAAGTTGCGGATCAGCGCGAAGTAGGCGTCGTTCGGCTCGCCGAGGTTCGCCGCCGGCAGCGCGGCCTCGGGCACCGAGAAGTTGTAATGGATGCCCGAGATCATCTGCATGCGCCGCCCGTAGCGGTGCGACAGCCCGACACGGTAGGCCGTCTTCATGCGCCCGACGTTGGAGGTCCCGTACCGGCCCACCGGGATGGCTTCGTCCGCGGGCAGGTTGCAGGGCATGCTGGCGCACCAGAGGATCTCGTCGCCGAGCGCGCGGTATACGACCTGGTGGATCTGCGTGAGCTCGCGCAGGCAGGCTTCGACGTCGGTGTGCACGCCGGTGATGAGCTCGAGCTGCGATTCGCTGAAATCCGTGGTGATGTTCGGGTGCGTGAGCGCCGAGCCCAGCGCGTGCGGGTGCGGCGTCATCGCGAGCGCGCCGTCCGGGCTCACGCGCAGGCTCTCCTTCTCGATGCCGCGGCGAATGCCCGCGAGCATGTCCGGCGCGAGCGAGCGCAGCCTGTCTGCGATCTTGTCCAAGTGCGTTGCGTCCGGGTGTGGTGCGGCGGCGCCGGCCGCGTTACCTGTTCCCCAGCGCCTTCACGACGTCCGCGACGAGGCGGTCCGGCTCCCAGCGCTTGCCGTCAGGATCGACGCCGGTGCGTACCACCACGAGGTCGTGGCCGGGCACGATGGTCACGAACTGGCCCTTGTTGCCCGCCGTCGTGAACGTGCCGGGAGGCACGCCCGGCATCTGGTCGAGCAGCCAGAACTGCGCACCATAGCCCCACTGTCCGGCCACCGGCGGCTTGGCCGGCGCGGCCGTGGCCGAGAAGCCGACCCAGCCCTCGGGCAGCATGCGCCTGCCGTTCCAGACGCCGTCGTTGGCGAGCAGCAGGCCGAAGCGGGCGAGGTCACGCGCTGTCGTGTAGGTCTGGCTGGAGGCGACGAAGTTGCCGAGGTGGTCGACCTCCATGCGCGTGTGATACATGCCCAGCGGGCGCAGCAGCTCGTCGTAGGGAAAGCGCAGGTATCTCAGGTCGTCGCCGAGCTTGTAGCGCAGCTCCCGCATCAGCAGCAGCGTGTCGTTGTTGGCGTATTTCCAGCGCGTGCCCGGAGCGACTTCCAGCGGCGTCGTGGTCACGGCGCTGATCACGTCCTGGCCGCCGAAATACACGGAATAGGTGTTGGCTCCGCCGCTGTAGAGCCCGCTCGACATCCACAGCAGGTGCTTGTGCGTGATCGCCTGGCGCGGATCGCCGGGAAAGCGCCATTCGGGGATGTCGAGCGGCGCGTCGAGGTCGATGATTCCCTGGCGCGCCGCGATGCCGAGCAGCGCCGCCGCGATGCTCTTCGAGGTGGACCACGTGCGGTAGCCGGCGTGGATGCCGAACCCGGGGCGGTAGCGCTCGGCGACGATGCGGTCGCCCTTGAGCACGATCACCGCGGTGGTCACCACTCCCTCGACCTCGCCGTAGCTCCTGCCGTCGAAGGCGCGCTCGAGCACGGGCGCGAGCATCTCGTAGCCGGCGGCGATGCCGCTTGCCGGGAGCTCGACGCGATCGCCGGCCGGGAACGGCAGGTTGCGCACGTCGGGGGCCGGCTCGTACTGCACGTTCGGCAGCCGCGGCACGTCGCCCATGCCCCACTGCGGCGGCAGCACCGTGCAGCCCATCGAATCGCGGAAGGCGGCGATGCGCACGATCGCGCCCGAGGGATCCGAGGCGGTCACGATGCGGCGCTTCTCGTCGATCACCGGATCGGGATAGCCGAGGCCTTCCACGTCGACGAGCTCCACATTCTTGATGTCGGCGAGCGGCCGCCCGGCGAAGAAATGCGCCGAACAGGTGAACAGCGCCCGGTAGCCGGCCACGATGAGCGGCTCCTTGTCGCCGGCGATCCCGGCGGGGCGCAGATAGGGTGCGACGTCCTGCGGCGCGGCCAGAACGGGCAAGGCCAGCAGTGCCAGCAGGAAAAGGCACGGGATGAAGTTGTTTTTCATGGTCGCGTCTCTATATTTTTGTGCGATCGCGGCATTCGTCGTCCGCAGGCCGGGCGGGCCCCTCCCGGGTCCTGTACATTGCGGCCCGGCACGTCGCGGCGGTCCGGAAGGGTAACATGCAAATGCCGGCCTGCCGAAGCGCCGATTCCATCCCGAACGGAAAGACACCTATGCCGCCTTTCACGCAAGCGCTGATCATCGTCAACGTCGTCGCCTACCTGCTGGAAATCCAGATGGGCAACGCGATGTTCCAGTGGTTCGCCTTGTGGCCGGGCGGCGGTCCGGGGTTTTCCAGCCTGCCGTTCGCCACGCCCTGGCAGCTCCTGAGCTACAGCTTCCTGCACGCCGGCGTGATGCACCTGGCATTCAACATGTTCGCGCTGTGGATGTTCTGCTCCGAGCTGGAACGGGTCTGGGGGCCGCGGCGCACGGCCTTCGCGTATTTCGCCAGCGTGGCCTGCGGCGGCGTCGCGCAGCTGCTCGCCGGGGGCATGTTCGGCCCGCCGGGCGGGCCGGTCGTGGGCGCCTCGGCCGGCGTGTTCGGCGTGCTGCTCGCCTACGCGCTGGTGTTTCCGAACCGGCGCATCCTGCTGCTGTTCCCGCCGATCCCCATGCCCGCGCGCGTGTTCGTGCTGCTTTACGCCGTGCTCGAGCTGGTGCTCGGCGTGACCGGCACGCAGGCCGGTGTCGCGCATTTCGCCCACCTCGGCGGCCTGCTGGGCGGCTGGCTGGGCTACCGCTACTGGCGCAGCACACCCGGAAGCTGGCGCGGCCGGCGCTGACTCCGCAGCGCGGCTACTGCACGTCGACCGTGAAGCTGCGCGGCCCGGCGGGCACCGGCGTGACGGTGAAATAGATGCGCCCGATCTCGCGCTCGTCCAGGGTGTCGACCTGCACCTTCCAGTCGCCGGCCTGGTAGTTGGTCTTCATGCCGTAGCCGCGGAAGCCTTCCTCGCGCCCGCCGGTGATGCGGATCGGGATCGAGTCCTGCGGCTTCCATTTTCCCTGGCCGTCCTTCCAGTACCAGCGCACGCGCACCTCGTCGGCGAAGCGCGCCGGCGAGAATATCCGGAAGTACACGAAGATGCGGTCGCCGGGCTGTGCGGCGAACTTCTGGTCGCCGTTGTCCCACACGCGCCAGAACGGCCGCTCGTGGCTCAGCCGGTATTCGTCCCCGGCGCGGACCACGTCGTGATAGACGCCCATGAAGGGGATGGAAAGCGGCACCGGCGGGATCAGCCGGAACAGGTACAGCCCGAGGAAGATCGCGAGCACGGCGCCGAAGGGCAGCAGCACCTGCCTGCGGGCCTGCGCGCCGCGCTGCGGGGCGTGGATCAGGATGCGCCGGTACATGACCGCGACGGGCACGCAGGCGGCCAGCATCGACAGCAGGAAGACGAACAGGCCGATGGAACCGACGAACACCGGCACGATCGCCGCGCAGAACGCCAGCAGGCACAGGCTGAACAGCGCGAACTTCAGGGTGAGTCCCAGCCGCGCCTTGGCGCGCTTCGATTCGTTCGCCGCCAGCAGCGCCGCCAGCACCAGCATGAATCCGAATGACACGAACAGCGACGCGCTCTTGAAGAAGAACAGCGTGTACAGGTTCAGCAGCGTGCCGAGCAGGAAATGCACGAAGGGCACGCGGTATTCGCGGACCCGGCGCGCGAGCCGGGACGCCGCGGGCGCGGGCGGCTGCGCCGCCTCGTCCTGGGCGAAGAAAAGCTGCAGCAGGATGGCAGCGATCAGCACGAGGTAGGCCGCCTGCTGGATGATGGTGGCCCACGCGTCGATGCGGTCGAGCATCGCCATGTCGAACACGAAGCCGCCGACGAAGGCAGCGAGGTCGACGACCTGCTCGTGGCGCTCATAGTAGCGCCGGATGCGGCTCCAGCGCGTGTCCGGGACGCTGGCGGGTGGCGGGGAGTCGTTCACTGGCTGGGCCTCGTTTGCGTCCGTTGGTTGCCTGGGCGAAAAGTGCGGCCGATCATCGCTTCGCCGGCCGCGGCCGGTCAAGCACCGTAGGGCCCGGGCAAGGATCGCGCCGCGGCTGCAGGGGCCGGCGCCTGGCCGGTTCCCGCCTCATTCCGCCGGCTGCGGGTCGCGCGAGCCCTGACGGCTCACGGCGGCGCCGTCGTCGCGCTTCAGTCCCGCGAACGACAGCGTGGATACCGCGGTAACCGCACCCAGCAGCACGAAGGCCTGGTGCAGGCCGTGGATCATCTGCGCGGGCTGCGCGCCGAAGCGGTCGGGAATGAACATCGCGGTGACCAGCGAGGCGGACGCGATGCCGAAGCTCAGCGACATCTGCTGCGCCGTGCTGGAAATGGTGCTGGCGCTGCTGGCGCCCGCCGCCGCGACGTCGGCATAGACCAGCGTGTTCATGCTGGTGTATTGCAGGGACGTGAGGAAGCCGAAGACGAACAGCAGCAGCACCATCAGCCATACCGGCGTCGGTTCGCCGATGGTCGCGAACAGCGCCATGAAGGTGCCGAGCAGGAGCGTGTTGGCCACCAGCACCGTGCGATAGCCGAGACGCGCCAGGATGTATGGCATGGTGGCCTTCAGGCTCATGGCCGCGAGCGCCTGCGGCATCATCAGCAGGCCGGACTGCACCGCGCTGTAGCCAAGACCCACCTGGTAGAGCAGCGGCAGCAGGAAGGGCATGCCGCCGATGCCGAGGCGGGTGGCGAAGCTGCCGACGACCGCGGCACGGAAGGTGCGGATGCGGAACAGGTCCAGGCGCAGCAGCGGGTGCGCGATTCGCGAGGCGTTCAGCACGTAGCCGGCCAGCAGCAGGCCCGACAGGGCCACGAGGCCCGCCATCTCGCGGCCGCTCAGCGTGTGCTCGCCAAAGACCTCGAGGACGTAGGAAAGCAGCGCCACGCCGCTGCCGAACAGGATCAGCCCGACGATGTCGGGGGGCGAGCGGTGATCCTCGCGGTAGTCGGGCAGGTGGCGGTACACGAGCCACAGGCCGGCGATCCCGATGGGCACGTTCACGAAGAAGATCATGCTCCAGTGGAAATGGCCGACGATCAGCCCGCCGACGGTGGGACCGAGCATGGGGCCGACCAGCCCGGGGATGGCGACGAAGGTCGTCGCGCGGATCAGCTCGGACTTGGCGAAGGTGCGCACCATGGTCAGCCGGCCCACCGGCAGCATCAGCGCGCCGCCGCAGCCCTGCAGGATGCGCGCGGCCACGAGCCAGTGTATGTCCTGCGCCAGGCCGCAGAGGATGGAGCCGGCCGTGAACGTGCCGATCGCGGCGGCGAACACGCGGCGCGTGCCGAAGCGATCGGCGACCCATCCGCTGATGGGAATGAATACCGCCAGGCTCAGCGTATAGCTCGCCAGCACGGCCTTCATGCTGAGCGGCGAGACGCCGAGCGCCCGGGCGACAGTCGGCACCGCCGTGTTCAGGATGGTCGTGTCGAGCGCCTCCATGAAGAAGGCTACGGCCACCAGCCAGGGCAGCAGGCGCCTGCCGGAGCCCCGCGCCGGATCCGCGCCGGGCGGCGTCACGCCGCGCCCGCGATGAGGTTGATGGCGAGCGCGAGGATCACCGTCGAATAGAAGAACGACACGATGCCGTGGGCGAGCACGAGCCCGCGGAAGCCGCGGTCCGTTATCTGCACGTCGGAGACCTGGAAGGTCATGCCTATCGTGAAGGAGAAATAGACGAAATCCATATAGTTCGGCGCCCCGTTGCCCGGGAAGACGAGGCCTTCGTGCCCGGCGCGGCGCGCACCGGAGTAGTAATCGTGGGCGTAATGCAGCGCGAAGGTCACGTGGATGAAGGCCCACGACAGCACGATGGTCGCCACCACGAAGGCGAGGTGCAATACCTTACCCAGTTCGTCCGCATCCCGGGTGGGTGCGATCTCGCCGGCGACGGCGACGAGGCAGGTCCCGGCGGCGGCCAGGGTCAGCAGCAGCACGGCCCATTTTCCGGCGTCCTGCGTCGCAGCGATGCGCTTCATGGTGGCCGGGTCGGCGCCGCGCAGCCCCGCGAGCAGCACGAGCGCGACCAGGATGCCCGCGTCCCATGCCAGGATCAGCCGCATGCGCCACGACAGCCCGCCGGCGAAGCAGAGCAGCACGAAGGCCGCG
This sequence comes from Burkholderiales bacterium, assembly GCA_036274775.1. Classification (GTDB taxonomy): domain Bacteria; phylum Pseudomonadota; class Gammaproteobacteria; order Burkholderiales; family JACQAP01; genus JACQAP01. The sequence goes on from DASUFB010000035.1 coordinate 12,557, forward strand.
ACCCCGGCCGCCGTGCCCGCGGTCAGCCGCGGGCGGCGCACGTGCACCCGCGCGAGGCGCAATCCCTCATGGTCCGACTGGCGCGCTTTCATGCCGGTCCTTTCCCGTCGTGGGTTTCCGGCGCCTGCCGGCTGCCCGGACGAATTATGGAACAATGCGGCCAGGAACCGCCCATAGGAGGGCAATCATGAACCTGCTGTCCGAAGCCGAGCGCGCAGGCCTGGCGCCCGCCGAATTCGCGTCCTTCGATGGACCCATCCCCACGCAGATCGTTTCCAGCGACGAGTACGCACCCATTCCGCAGACCCCGGCACAGCGCGAGGTCGAGTCCCGGCTGAAGCGCGTGGCGGGCGAGCTCGCGGCCCGCCAGGGCATGACGCGCCGGCGCTTCCTGCGCACGGCAGCCGGCATGGCCGCCGCCTTCGCGGCGATGAACGACGTGTACGGCCCGCTGTTCGAGGTCGCGCGCGCCGAAGCCGCGACGCCGGAGCTCGCCGCCGCCCGCAGCGAGGAGCTCGCCGGCCAGTTCGTGTTCGACGGCCACACGCATTTCCTGCGCGACGACACGCGCATCGAGACCTTCGTGCGCATGCGCGAGGCGGTCGGCAAGGCGGGCTGGAATCCCGAGCTGGTCGACAGGCCGCAGACCATCGAGGATCTCAAGTTCGACAACTACGTCAAGGAAATCTACCTCGACAGCGACACCAAGATCGCGCTGATCAGCAGCGCGCCGTCCGACGTCGCCGCCGACTGGTTCCTGACCAACCCGATGACGGCCGCCGCGCGGCTGCGCATCAACGGGCGCTTCGGCGCGCGGCGCATGCTGAACCATGCCATCTTCACGCCCGGCCAGCCGGGCTGGCTGGACGAGGTCGACCGCGCGATCGCCGAAGACCAGCCCGACGCGTTCAAGGGCTACACCATCGGCGACAACACCCACAAGGATCTGAGCCGCTATCCCTGGCGCCTCGACGACGAGAAGCTGGTGTACCCGTTCTACGAGAAGATCCGCGCCGCGGGGCTGCGCAACGTCTGCGTGCACAAGGGCCTGTTCCCGCCGTCGGCAGAGGCGCAGTTCCCGCACCTGCGCGCCTACACGGACGTGCGCGACGTGGCACGCGCCGCGCGCGACTGGCCGGACCTGAATTTCGTCGTTTACCACTCGGCCTACCGCTTCCCGGGCGGCGGCACGCCGGAGGAGGCGCTGGCGCTGTTCGAGGACAGCGGGCGCATCGACTGGGTGACCGACCTGGCGGAGATCCCCGCCAGGCACGGCGTCACCAATGTCTACGGCGATCTCGGGCAGGTGTTCGCGATGACCACGGTCGCCCAGCCGCGGCTTGCCGCCGCGATCATGGGCGCGCTCGTGAAGGGGCTGGGGGCGGATCACGTCGTCTGGGGCACCGATGCGGTCTGGACCGGCGCGCCGCAGTGGCAGATCGAAAGCCTGCGCCGGCTGGAAATCCCCGAGGACATGCAACGCAGGTTCGGCTATGCGCCGCTCGGCTCCGCCACGGGCGAGGTCAAGAGCGCGATCTTCGGCATGAACTCGGCGCGGCTCTACGGCATCGAGCCCACGGCGTATGCGAATCTCGATGACGGGCTGGCGAAGCTCAAGCGCGAGTACCGGGCGTCGGGCGGCCTGCCGAGCAATCTGCGCTATGGCTATGTGAAGAGCGGGGCGTAAGGCGCAAAGGGCCCCTGCTCCGTCCCGCCGGCAGGATCGGCACATCTTTTCGTTACGAACGTTCCGTCACGGCTCTGGCGGCGCGATGTGCTGCGATGCGCAGCGCGAACCAGTAGCCGAGCGCCGCGAGCGCGGCACCGCAGAGCGCGAACGTCCAGCCATAGTGCAGCACGCGGATGACTGCGCCGCAAAATGCCACGCCGAGCGCCTGGCCCATGAACAGGAAGAAAGCGAACACGGCGATCGCCGTGCCGCGCATGCCGGGTGCCATCTCGGTGGCGCGCGTCTGCAGCGTGTTGTGGAACATGTAGAAGCCGAAGCCGGAGACGACGAACACCGGAATGGTCGCCTGCCACCACGGCGACAGCGGCAGCAGGCCCATGCACAGGAACATCAGCGTACTGCCGAGCCGCACGAAGCCCCGCTCGCCCAGGCGTGCCAGCAGCCATTTCACCCACAGGCTGTAGATGACGCCGCCCAGGCCGAAGCCCGCCAGCACGCCGCCGATCAGCAGGTAGGAAAGCCCGAAGCGCTCCTTGAGCCAGGCACCCGTGTAGGCGAAGGCGCCGTAGAACAGGCCGCCCTCGAGGAACACCGTCAGTACCACGGTGCGGACCCAGGCATCCCCGAGCACGGTGGCGTAGTTGCGCAGCACGTTGCCGTGCGCCCCCGGCGCCGCGGCGGCGACACGGGAGCGGCGCTCGACCGCGAACAGCACGATGCTGACCAGCAGGAATACCGCGGCGAGCACGTCGAACACCTGCCGCCAGCTCACGTATTCGGCGAGCGCGCCGCCCAATGCGGGCCCAAGGATCTGCCCCAGCAGGATGAAGCTCAGGAAGCGGCCGAGCGTGGCCTGGCGCTTTTCATAAGCGGTGCTGTCCCCGATCCAGGCGAGCGACAGCGGCACGATCGCGGCGGCGCCGATGCCGGTGGCGAAGCGCAGCACCGCGAGCGCGTGCAGGCTGGGCGCGAAGGCGCAGCCCAGCGAGGCGGCCGAGGCCACGAGCGTGGCGCCGCCGACCACGCGCAGCTTGCCGACGCGGTCGCCGAGCGGACCATGCACGATCTGGAACAGGCCGTAGGCCAGCGTGAACGCGGTGACCACGACGGAGGCCGTGGTCGGCGGCACCGCGAAGTCCTCGGCGACCGTCGGCAGCAGCGCATCGAACAGGCGCAGGTTGGCGCCTGAGACGAAGGCGGCGGCGGCGAGGGCGAAGAGGGCGGGCGGCATGGCAGGAGAAGCCGCATTTTGCCGTGCCGGCCCACGAAAATCGACCGCGCCTTCAGAGTAAAATTCGCCGCAGCCAAGTTGACCATCGGGGCGGACCATGCGGGACATTGCGGCGGCGGCACCCGGAAAACGCTTGCCAACGGGACACCACCTCGTCCTTGTCGGAGTCGTGCTGGCTGTAGGCGCTGCTGCAGCCATGCTGTGCGCGGCCGCGGGGTACAGGGCGGGCCACTGGGAATTCGCCACGGGGTTCGATATTGTCCGCTGGGCGGCATGGATCGCGCTTGCCGGATGCCTGCTGTCGATTTCCGGCCTGGGCCTGGGCATGGCGGGAGGCCGCCCCGCCTGGCTGCTCGTCGCGGGACTCGCAGGCGCAGTCGTGGGCGCGACTGCCGCCTACATCCCGTGGAGCTGGCAGCACCGATACGAGACGCTGCCCAAGATCCACGACATCTCCACCGATTCGGACAATCCGCCAGAGTTCGTGGCCGTCGTGAAGCTGCGCAAGCCTGGCGACAACACGGTTACTTACGACGGCCGGGAAATTGCGCAGATGCAGCGCAAGGCCTATCCGGACCTGGATACCTTTGAGACGCCGCAGCCGAAAGATCGAGTATTCGAGGCGACAAAGGCGGCGGTCGAATCTGCGGGCATGCATATCGTCGATGCCGATGCCACATCCGGCAGAATCGAGGCCTCGGTCGCCAGTTTCTTCTTCGGCTTCGTCGACGACGTCGTGATCCGGGTATCGGCCACGCCGAAAGGTACGGCCGTGGATGTTCGCTCGAAATCCCGGACCGGTGGCGGCGACCGCGGGTCCAACGCCGACAACGTGCGCCGCATCCTGGCCCAGCTCAAGGCGCGGCTCGGCTAATACAGCCCCGTGGGAGAGTTCAGGTCGTCATCGGTTTGCGGTCCTGCAGCGCGAGCCAGCCGCGCGCCACGCGGTAGATCACCCACAGGCCGGTGCCGACCCAGATCATCCAGGCGAGCGGGATGCCGATCAGCACCAGGGCCAGGGAGATCAGCACGACCCAGCCGACCATGATCCACAGGGCCGCGAACCAGAACGTTCGGATCTGCCAGCGGAAGTGGGATTCGACGTAGCTGCCGCGGGTGCTTGCCTGGTAGATGTAATTCAGGATGACCGCGAAGATCGACGGCAGCCCGAATACGAAGGCGCCCACGATCGTGATCGCGCTGGTCAGCCCGATCAGGATGCTGAGCGTGTGCAGCGCATAGATGACCTGCGCGATGCCGCGCGAGGAATCGGACGGGTTGCCGTCCGGGGATACGACCTCGTTCATGCCTGTGCCCCCCTGGTGACCGGGATTATGACAGGCGCAATGGCCGGAGATTCAACCGGGGCTGACGCCGGCTAGAGCGCCGTGGCCGCCATGGCCGCCACGGCTGCGGTCATGGCGGCCACGGCCAGCCAGCCCAGGACTTTCAGCCGCGGCTTGATGGTGAAGGGGCCCATGACTTCCGGGTGGTCGGCCATGAGCATCATGACCACCATGATGGGCACCGCGATCACGCCGTTGATGACCGCGCTCCAGAACAGCGCCTTGATCGGGTCCACGGGCGTGAAGTCGAGCAGCACGCCGCCCAGGGTCGCGAAGGCGATGATGCCGTAGAACTCGCGCGCTTCGAACAGCTTGCGGTCCAGCCCCTGGCGCCAGCCGAAACTGTCCGCGACCGCGTAGGCGGTCGAGCCGGCGAGCACCGGCACCGCCAGCATGCCGGTGCCGATGATGCCCAGGCTGAACAGCAGGAAGGAAAGGTCCCCGGCGATCGGCCGCAGCGCCTGGGCCGCCTGGGCCGAGGTCTGGATCTCGGTCACGCCGGCCACGTGCAGCGTCGCCGCGGCGGACAGGATGATGAAGAAGGCGATCAGGTTCGAGAAACCCATGCCGACCCAGGTGTCGATCTTGATGCGGCGCAGGTGCCGGCGCGCATGCTCGGGGGATTCGCGCAGGCCCAGCAGCTTCGCGGCGCGCAGTTCCTCGACTTCCTGAGAGGCCTGCCAGAAGAACAGGTAGGGGCTGATGGTGGTGCCGAAGACCGCGACCACGACGGCGATGAAGTCGCGGCTGAGCGAGACCGAGGGCAGCAGCGAGTGCCTGAGCGCCTGCGCCCAGTCGATCTGCACCAGGAAGGCCACGGCCACGTAGGCGAGCAGCGACAGGGTCAGCCACTTGAGCACGCGCACGTAGCTCTGGTACGGGATGAACACCTGCAGCAGCAGGCTCGCCACGCCGAACACGATGGCATGGCCATGCTCGCCGCCGCCGGCCACGAGCTGCAGCGCCTCGCCCATGGCGGCGATGTCGGCGGCGATGTTGATGGTGTTGGCCACGACCAGCAGCCCGACGACCAGCAGCAGCACCCAGCGCGGAAACATGCGGCGCACGTTCGCGGCCAGGCCCTCGCCGGTGACGCGACCGATGCGCGCACTGACCGTCTGGATGCCTACCATCAGCGGCAGCGTCAGGACCATGGTCCACAGCATGGTCACGCCGAACTGCGCGCCGGCCTGGGAATAGGTGGCGATGCCGCTCGGGTCGTCGTCGGCCGCGCCGGTGATCAGTCCGGGGCCGAGCTTGTCGAGCAGGGAGCCGTCTTCGTCGTGAACCGGTTCGCGCACGCAGTCTCCTCGATGCACATGTGCGAACCGGGGCGGCGCGCCGTGCCGCGGCCTTAACGCCGGCAGGCGCGACTTGTTGACACGGCCGCCTCAGGCCTTCGCGGCGCGGGCCGGTGCATGCCCGCGGTGCCGCGCCCGCCACGTCCTCGCCTTCTCCAGGTAAAGGTAGACGACCGGCGTGATGTACAGGGTCAGCAGCTGCGACACCAGCAACCCGCCGACCACCGCCAGGCCGAGCGGGCGCCTCGCCTCGGAGCCGGCGCCGAAACCCATGGCGATGGGCAGCGTGCCCATCAGCGCGGCCATCGTGGTCATCATGATCGGGCGGAAGCGGATCAGGCAGGCCTGGTAGATGGCCTCGGCCGGGTCCTTGCCCTCCTTTCGCTGCGCCTCGATAGCGAAGTCGATCATCATGATGGCGTTCTTCTTGACGATGCCGATCAGCATGATCAGCCCGACGAAGCCGTACATGTTCAGGTCCAGCCTGAACAGCATCAGCGTGATGAGTGCGCCGAAGCCGGCGGTGGGCAGGCCGGACAGGATCGTGACCGGGTGGACGTAGCTCTCGTAGAGGATGCCGAGGATCAGGTAGATCACGAAGATCGACATGATCAGCAGCAGCCCCATGCCGGCGAGCGAGGACTGGAAGGCCTGGGCCGTGCCCTGGAAGCTGCCGATCAACGTCGGCGGGATGCGCAGCTCGGCGATCGTGCGATTGACCTGCTCGATGGCCTGGCTCAACGAGTTGCCGGGCTTCAGGTTGAACGACAGCGTCACGGCCGGCAGCTGTCCCTGGTGCGTGACGGTCAGGGGGCTCACGCCGCGCTCGACGGCGGCGACCGAGGACAGCGGCACCAGCGTGCCGGTGCCTGAACGCACGTAGAGAAGCGACAATGCCTCGGGGCTCGCCTGGTATTCGGGCAGCAGCTCGAGGATGACCCAGTACTCGTTGCTCGGCGTGTAGATCGTCGAGACCTGGCGCGTGCCGAAGGCGCTGTAGAGAGCGTCCTCGATTTGCTCGGCGGTCACGCCGAGCGCCGAGGCCCTGTCGCGGTCGATCTGCACCTTCACCGTCGGGTTGGTGATCTGCAGGTCGCTGTTGACGTCGATGAAGGCCGGCAGGTTGCGCATCTTCTCCTCCAGCACCGGTGCCCAGTGGTAGAGCTCGGTGGTGTCCGCGTCCTGCAGCACGTACTGGTACTCGCTCTTGGTGATCTTGCCGCCGATGCGGATCGGCGGGATGTTCTGCAGGTAGACCTTCATGCCGGGAATCGAGGTCAGCTTCGGCCGCAGCTCCTGGATGATCGCGTCGGCCGGGATGCGCTGGTCGCGCGGCTTCAGCCGGATGAAGATGCGGCCCAGGTTCAGCGTCTGGCTGGAGCCCGAGGAGGACGGCCCGATGAAGGCCATGGCGGCCTCGACGTTGGGGTCGGCCTGCACGATGCGCGCGGCCTGGCGCTGCTTGGATGCCATCTCGCCGAAGGAGACGTCCTGTGCGGCTTCGGTGAAGACCAGCAGCTGCCCGGTGTCGGTGCTCGGCAGGAAGCCCTTCGGGATCGCCGAGAACAGCCACCAGGTCGCGGCGAACACGGCGAGGAACAGCAGCATGGTGACGGGGCTGTGGCGGATCGACCACTTCAGCGTCCAGTCGTAGAGGTCGCGCATGGCATCGAAGGCGCGCTCGCTCCACTGGTACACGCGCCCGTGACTGCCGTGGGCGACGGGGCGCAGCCAGCGGCTGCACAGCATCGGCGTGAGCGACAGCGACACGAAGCCCGAGACCAGCACGGCGGCCATGATGGTCACGGCGAACTCGTGCAGCAGCCGCCCGAGGATGCCGCCCATGAACAGCACCGGGAGGAACACGGCGGCGAGCGACAGGGTCATGGACACGATGGTGAAGCCGACCTCCGCCGCGCCGTCCAGCGTGGCCTGCATCGGAGGCTTGCCCATCTCCATGTGGCGGCTGATGTTCTCCAGCATCACGATGGCGTCGTCGACGACGAAGCCCACGCACAGCGTGAGCGCCATGAGCGAGAGGTTGTCCAGACTGTAGCCGAACAGGTACATCACGGAGAAGGTGCCGACGATGGACATCGGCAGCGCGAGGCTGGGGATCAGCGTGGCGGACAGGTTGCGCAGGAACAGGAAGATGACCAGCACTACCAGCGCGAGCGCGAGCATCAGCGTGAACTGCACGTCGTCGACGGACTCGCGGATCGAGTCGGAGCGGTCGTAGAGGATATCGATCTTCATGCCCGCCGGGGCCTGCGCGCGGAAGGTCGGCAGCAGCTTCTTGATGGAGTCGACGATCTCGATGGTGTTCGTGCCGGGCTGGCGCTGGATGGCGAGCACGATGCCCTGCTCGTCGTTGAGCCAGGCGGCGAGCTTGTCGTTCTCGACGCTGTCGATGACGCGGCCGATCTCGGACAGGCGCACCGGCGCCCCGTTGCGCCAGGCGATGATGGCGGGGCGGAAGGCCGCGGCGTTCATGAGCTGTCCGTTCGCCTCGACCGTGTAGGCGCGGTGCGCGCCGTAGAGCGTGCCGGTCGGCAGGTTCGTGTTGTGGCGGTTCAGCGCGTCGGAGATCTCGTCGATGCCGATGCCGCGCGAGGCGAGCGCCTTGGGGTCGACCTGCACGCGCACGGCGTACTTCTGCGAGCCCAGCACCTGCACCTGCGCCACGCCGTTGATCGTGGAGATGCGTTGCGCGAGCAGCGTCTGCGCGTACTCGTCGACCGTGGACATCGGCAGGGTGTGCGAGGTCAGCGCCAGGTAGAAGATGGGGGCGTCCGCCGGGTTGACCTTCTGGAAGGCAGGCGGCGTGGTCATCTGCGGCGGCAGCTGCTTCAGCGCGCGCGTGATCGCGGCCTGCACGTCGGCGGCCGCGGCGTCGATGTTGCGGTCCAGCGAGAACTGCAGCGTGATGCGGCTCACCCCCAGCGCATTGGTGGAGTCCATGGAGTCCAGGCCCGCGATCGTGGAGAACTCCTTCTCCAGCGGCGTGGCCACGGCGGCGGCCATGGTGTCCGGGCTCGCGCCCGGCAGCGAGGCCGTCACGGCGATGGTCGGGAAGTCGACGTTGGGCAGGTCGGAGACCGGCAGCAAGCGGTAGGCGGCCATGCCGAAAGTCAGGATGCCGATCATGAGCAGGCCCGTCATGACCGGGCGGTTGACGAATATTCCGGAGACGTTCATCAGGATTTCTCCTGCTTCCCGCCGTCCGCCGGCGCGCCGGCCTCGGGCGGCTTCACGCTGACCTTCGCTCCCGGCAGGATGCGCGAGGCACCGTCGGTGACGACGGTCTCGCCCGGCTTGAGCCCGTCGCCGATGATGGTGTCGGCACCTTCGGTACGAGCGACCTGCACGGTGCGCAGCTCGGCGCTCGCGTCTTCCTTCACCACGTACACATACTGTCCCTTCGGCCCGGTCTGCACCGCTTGCGTGGGCACGACCAGGGCCTTTTCCTCGTCACGCAGGGTGACCCAGGATTCGACGAACTGGCCCGGCCACAGCTGCCGGTCGTCGTTGTCGAACGTGCCCCGCAGCTTGATCGTGCCCGTGGCCACGTCCACGGCGTTGTCGATGAACGCGAGCTTGCCGGCGATCGGCCGGCCCTTCTGCAGTTCCACCTGCATGTGCAGCGGCGAGCGGCGCTGGCGCTCGCGGATCTCGTTCAGGTATTGCTCCGGCACCGCCACGCTCACGTAGATCGGCTTGATCTGGTTGATGACGACCATGGCGATCGTGTCGTTCGCCTTGACGAGGTTGCCCTCTGTGAGCATGACCTTGCCGGCGCGGCCGTCGATGGGCGAGCGGATGGTGGTGTAGCCCAGGTCGATCTTCGCGTGCTGGATCGCGGCCTGGTCGGCCTCGACGCTGGCCTCGGCGGAGCGCAGGTTGGCCGCCACCAGCGCGTAGCCTTCCTTGGAGACGAAGTTCTGCGCGAGCAGGTCCTTGTAGCGCGTCTCCTGGCCACGAAGGTAGTCGGCCTGCGCCTGGTCGTGCGCGAGGTTCGCCTGTGCCTGCTCGAGCTGGGACTGGTAAGGCTTGGGGTCGAGCTGGAACAGCAGGTCGCCCTTGGCGACGTCCTGCCCGTCGCGCACCGGCGCGGCGATGATCTGGCCGTCGACGCGCGCCTTGACCGCGACCGAGGCGATGGTTTCCACGTTGCCGATCGCGTGCAACCGCAACGGGACGGATTTCTCGACGACCTGTCCCGTCAGCACCGGCACTGCGGGCGGCGCTTTCTTTGCGGCTTCGACCTTGGCGCCGTTCTTGTCGGAGCAGCCCATGAGCGTACAGGCTGCGGCCAGCGCAGCGACCGTCGCCGCGAGCCGTACCGAAAGTTTCCTGGCTGTGTTCATTGCCGATCCTCCTGGCCATGCAGGCATCGCGGCCTGGCGCCGGTTCACCCCTCGTCGTCGTTGTCGCCGCGTTCCCGCTTCATCGCACCTGCACCTTGTCCTCGCGCGGGTAAGCCTCGCCGCGCGCGATCTCGCCGGCCTGCGGCAGGCCGGCCGCATCCCAGCCGCCGCCCAGCGCCTTGATGAGCTGCACGGCCGCTGCGAGCTGACGGTTGCGCACGTCGACCGCGCTGCGCTCGGTCGCGAGCGCAACCGCCTGCACGGTCACCACGTTCAGGTAGCTGACGAGTCCCGCCTTGTACTGGTTCACGGTCAGCGCCGCCGACTGGCGCGCGTCCTGCACGGCCTGTTTCTGCACCTCGGCTTCCTGCTCGAGAATGCGCAGCGCCGCGAGGCCGTCTTCGACCTCCTTGAAGCCGGTGAGCACGGTCTGCCGGTAGGCGGCGACGTCGGCGTCGTAGGCGGCCACGGCCTGCGCGGTTTGCGCGCGCCGCAGGCCGGCATCGAACAGGGGCTGCGCAAGCGCCGGGCCGACCGACCAGAAGCGCGCCGGCGCGGTCAGCCAGTCGGCGACGCTCGAGCTCTGGTAGCCGCCGGTCGCCGACAGCGTGAGCGACGGATAGTAGGCGGCCTTGGCCACGCCGATCTGCGCGTTGGCCGCGGCGACGCGGCGCTCCGCCGCGGCGATGTCGGGGCGGCGCTCGAGCAGGCTGGAAGGCAGTCCGGGCGGCACCTCCGGCGGCACGGCCGACAGCGGCGCCGGCGCGAGCGAGAACCCGGACGCCGGCTTGCCCGCGAGCAGCGCGATCGCGTGTTCGAGCTGCGCGCGCTGAACGTCGACGTCGAAGGCCTGGGCCTGGGTGTTCTTCAGCTGCGTCTGTGCCTGGATCACGTCGACCTTGGCGGCGACGCCGGCCGCATACTGGTTGCGGGTCAGCTCGAGCGAGCGCTGGTAGGCCGCCAGTGTGTCGTCGAACAGCTGCTTCTGCGCGTCGAGCGCGCGCAGCTGGAAATAGTTCTGCGCGAGCTCGGCCTGGATCGACAGGCGCAACGCCTCGAGGTCGGCGGCGCTCGCCTGCGCACCGGCCACGTCGGCTTCGACCGTGCGCCGCACGCGTCCCCACAGGTCGATTTCCCAGGTCGCATCGAGGGAGGCCGAGTAGTTGGTGACCGGCGCGCGCGAGCTCTGGATGAAATTGCCGCGCTGGCTGCTGAAGCCCGACGGCGATTGCGAGCGGCGCACGGACGCGTCGGCCGACACGCCGGGCCAGTAGCCGGCGCGTGCGGCCTGCACGAGCGCGCGCGCCTGCCGGTACTGGGCCGCGGCCTGCGCGAGATTCTGGTTGCCCACCGCGACCTCGCCCATGAGGGCGTCGAGCTGCTCGTCGCCGAATGCCTCCCACCATTTGCCGCGGGGCTGCGCGTCGCTCGGCTGCGCCGGCTTCCAGCCGCTTGCCTCCTTGAACTGCGCGGGCACCTCGGCCGCGGGCCGCACGTAGTCCGGCCCGACCGTGCAGCCGGCGAGCAGCGTCGCCGCGGCCAGCGCGGACCAGCCGGCGGCCCTCATGCGGCCTCCGCCGCGTGCGCCGGGGCATGGTCCGGCCGCCTGCCCCCGCACCAGAGCCGGAAGCGGTCCAGGTACAGGTAGACCACCGGCGTGGTGTACAGCGTGAGCATCTGGCTCACGATCAGCCCGCCGACGATGGAGATACCCAGCGGGCGGCGCAGCTCCGCGCCGTCGCCGAAGCCCACGGCGAGCGGCACCGCGCCGAGCAGGGCGGCCATGGTGGTCATCATGATGGGACGGAAACGCAGCTGGCAGGCGCGGTAGATCGCCTGGCGCGGCGTGAGGCCGTGGCGACGCTCGGCTTCGAGCGCGAAGTCGATCATCATGATCGCGTTCTTCTTGACGATGCCGATCAGCAGGATGATGCCGATCAGCGCGATGACGCTGAGCTCGGCTCCGCAGGCGATCAGTGCGAGCAGCGCGCCGACGCCGGCCGACGGCAGCGTGGACAGGATCGTGAGCGGGTGCACCAGGCTTTCGTAGAGCATGCCGAGCACGATGTAAACCGCCAGCAGCGCGGCCAGGATCAGCCAGGGCTGGCTGTCCAGGGATTCCTGGAACAGCTTGGCGCTGCCCTGGAAGCTGCCGCGCACCGAGGTGGGCACGCCGATGCGCACCAGGGTCTCGCCGATCGCGTGCGTCGCCTGCGACAGCGGCACCCCTACCGGCAGGTTGAAGGAGATCGTGGAGGCGACGAACTGGCCCTGGTGGTTCACGGCGAGCGGCGTGAAGCTGGGGCGGTAGCCCGCGAACGCCGACAGCGGTACCTGCCCGCCGTCGGCGTTGGTCACATAGACGTCGTCGAGTGCCTCCGGGCTTTGCCAGTACTGCGGCGCGGCCTCCATGACCACGCGGTACTGATTGAGCGCCGTGTAGATGGTCGATACCTGGCGCTGCCCGAACAGGTCGTTCAGCGTCGCGTCGATGGTCTTCGTGTCCACGCCAAGGCGCGCCGCGGCATCGCGGTCGATCGTGAGCGAGGTCTTGTCGCCCTTGTCCTGGCTGTCGGTGTTGACGTCGGCGAGCTGGGGCAGTTGCGTCAGCGCCTGGCGGATGCGCGGCTCCCATTCGCGCAGCTCGTGCAGCTCGTCGGCCTGCAGCGTGTACTGGTATTGCGCGTTGCTCTGGCGGCCGCCCATGCGAATGTCCTGCGAGGCCTGCAGGAACAGGCTCGCGCCCGGCTCGCGCGCGAGCTTGCCGCGCAGGCGTGCGATGACCGCGTCGGCGCTGTCGTGGCGCTCGCCGCCGGGTTTCAGCGAGATGAACATGAAGCCGCTGTTGCGCTGGCCGCCGCCGGTGAAGCCGATCACGTTTTCCACGGCCGGGTCGTGGCGAACGATGTTCATGAAATCTGCGAGCTTCTGCTGCATGGCCTGGAAGGAGATCCCCTGGTCGGCCTGGATGAAGCCTCTCAGCCGGCCGGTGTCCTGCTGCGGGAAGAATCCCTTGGGCACGACGGTGTACAGCCAGAAGTTCAGGCACACCGTGGCCGCCAGGATCAGGACCATGAGCAGGCTGTGGCGCAGCGCCCAGGCGAGCGAGCGCTCGTAGGCGAGCTGCAGCCGCGCGAAGCCGATCTCGCTCCAGCGCGACAGGCGCGCGGGCTTGCGCCCCGCCGGCTCGCGCCTGAGCAGCCGCGCGGCCAGCATGGGCGTGGTGGTGAGAGACAGCGCCAGCGAGATCACGATGGCCACCGACAGGGTGACCGCGAACTCGCGGAACAGCCGGCCGATGATGCCGCCCATGAGCAGGATCGGAATGAACACCGCGATCAGCGACAGGCTCATCGACAGCACCGTGAAGCCGACCTCGCGCGTGCCCTCCAGCGCCGCTTCCATCGGCGGCGCGCCGTCCTCGATGCGGCGCCAGATGTTCTCGATCACGACGACGGCATCGTCCACGACGAAGCCGGTGGCCACCGTGAGCGCCATGAGCGACAGGTTGTTCAGGCTGAATCCCGCGAGATACATCGCGCCGAAGGTGCCCAGCAGCGACACCGGCACGGCCACCACGGGGATCGCGGCGGCCGAGGCCCGGCGCAGGAACAGGAACACGACCATGACCACCAGCGCGACCGAGATCAGCAGCGTGCGCTCGACCTCGTGCAGCGAGGCACGGATGGTCGGCGTGCGGTCCATGACCACGGCGAGGTCGATGGCGCTCGGGATCGAGGCGCGCAGGTTGGGCAGCGCCGTGCGCACGTGCTCGACCGTCTCGATGATGTTGGCGCCGGGCTGGCGGTACAGGATCACCAGCACCGCAGGCTTGCCGTCGGCCCGGCCGTCGTTGCGCACGTCCTGCACGGAGTCGATCACCTCGGCGACGTCGGTCAGGTGCACGGCGGCGCCATTGCGGTAGGCGACGATGAGGGGCAGGTATTCCTCGGCCGTGCGTGCCTGGTCGTTGGCGTAGATCTGCCAGTGCCGCGTGCCGGCCTCCACCATGCCCTTGGGCCGGTTGGCGTTCGAGGTCGCCAGCGCGACGCGCACGTCCTCCGTGCCGATGCCGTACTTGTGCAGTGCCGACGGGTTGAGCTCCACGCGCACCGCCGGCAGCGAGCTGCCGCCGACGGCCACCTGGCCGATGCCGTCGACCTGCGAGAGCTTCTGCGCCAGGATGCTCGAGGCGGCGTCGTAGAGCTGCCCGCGCGTCGTGGTGTCCGAGGTGAGCGACAGGATCATGATCGGCGCGTCCGCCGGATTGACCTTGCGGTAGGTCGGGTTGTTCGGCAGGCCGCTCGGCAGCAGCGTGCGCGCGGCATTGATGGCCGCCTGCACGTCGCGCGCGGCGCCGTCGATGTTGCGGTTCAGCTCGAACTGCAGCGTGATGCGCGTGCTGGCGAGCGTGCTCTGCGACGTCATCTCGTTCACGCCGGCGATGCGTCCCAGCGCGCGCTCGAGCGGGGTGGCTACTGTGGCCGCCATGGTCTCCGGGCTGGCGCCGGGCAGCGACGCCTGCACGAGGATGGTGGGGAAGTCGACCTGCGGCAGCGGCGAGACCGGCAGCAGCAGGAAAGCCACCACGCCCGACAGCGCAATGCCCAGCGTGAGCAGCATGGTGGCCACCGGGCGGTGGATGAACACCTCGACGAATCTCATGGCCGCGCCTGCCCGACCCGCACCGGCGCGGCGCGGCGGCGCCCGCTCGCGAGGCGGTCGAAGAAGAGATAGATCACGGGCGTGGTGAACAGCGTCAGCGCCTGGCTGAAGATGAGGCCGCCGACCATGGTGATGCCCAGCGGATGGCGCAGCTCCGAGCCCACGCCCGTGCCGGTCATCAGCGGCAGCGCGCCGAGCAGCGCGGACATGGTGGTCATCAGGATCGGGCGCAGGCGCAGCAGGCAGGCCTGACGGATCGCCTCGCGCGGGCTCTTGCCCTCGTTGCGCTCGGCGTCGAGCGCGAAGTCGATCATCATGATCGCGTTCTTCTTGACGATGCCGATCAGCAGGATGATGCCGATGATGGCGATGATGCCGAGGTCGGTGCGCGAAACCATGAGCGCGAGCAGGGCGCCCACGCCGGCGGAGGGCAGCGTCGACAGGATCGTGACCGGGTGGATGTAGCTCTCGTAGAGAACGCCCAGCACGATGTACATGGTCACGATGGCGGCCAGGATCAGCAGCAGCGTGTTGCCGAGCGAGGACTCGAAGGCGAGCGCCGCGCCCTGGAAGTTGGTCTGCGTGCTCGCCGGCAGCCCGAGCTCGGCCTGTGCGGTGCGGATGGCCCGCACGGCGCCGCCCAGCGAGGCCCCGGGCGCGAGGTTGAAGGAGATGGTCACCGCGGGAAACTGGCCGAGATGGCTGATCGACAGCGGACCCGCCCGCTCGACCACGCGCGCGACCGAGGACAGGCGCACCTGCTGGTTGTCGGTCGAGGTCACGTAGATGTCGTTGAGCGAGGCCGGACCGTTCTGGAAATCGGGGTGGACCTCGAGCACCACGCGGTACTGGTTGGATTGCGTGAAGATGGTCGAGATCAGGCGCTGGCCGAAGGCGTTGTACAACGCGTTGTCGATGGCTGCGGGCGTGACGTTCAGGCGCGCGGCAGTGGCGCGGTCGATGTCGACGTAGGCCTGCAGCCCCTGGTTCTGCAGGTCGGAGGCGACGTCGGCGAGCTGCGGCAGGGCGCGCAGGCGCTCGACGAGCCTGGGCACCCACAGGCTCAGTTTGTCGCCGTCGGCGTCCTCCAGCGTGAACTGGTATTGCGTGCGGCTCACCCTGTCCTCGATCGTGAGGTCCTGCACCGGCTGCATGTACAGCGCGATGCCGTCGACTTCGGCGAGTCGCGGCTGCAGCCGGCGGATGACCTCGGTCGCGGTTGCGTCGCGCTCCTTCAGCGGCTTCAGGTTGATGAGCATGCGGCCGCTGTTGAGCGTGGCGTTGGTGCCGTCGACGCCGATGAACGACGACAGGCTCTGCACGGCCGGGTCCTGCAGCACGACCCGGGCCAGCGCCTGCTGGCGCTGCGTCATCGCGGAGAACGAGACCGACTGCGGTGCCTCCGAGATGCCCTGGATCACGCCGGTGTCCTGCACCGGGAAGAAGCCCTTGGGCACCAGCACGTAGAGCAGGATCGTCAGCACCAGCGTGGCAACCGCGACCAGCAGCGTGGCCACCTGCCTGTCGAGCACCCAGTCGAGCATGGCCGCGTAACGCGCGATGACGGCGTCGAAGAAGCGACCGCTGGCCGCGTAGAAGCGGCCCTGGCGCTCCCGCGGCACGCGGCGCAGCAGGCGCGCGCACATCATCGGCGTGAGCGTGAGCGACACCAGCGCCGATATCAGGATCGCCACGGCGAGCGTGATGGCGAACTCGCGGAACAGGCGGCCGACCACGTCGCCCATGAACAGCAGCGGGATCAGCACCGCGATCAGCGAGAACGTGAGCGAGATGATCGTGAAGCCGATCTGCTCCGAGCCCTTCAGCGCCGCCTCGAGCGGGGGCACGCCTTCCTCGATATGGCGCGAGATGTTCTCGATCATGACGATCGCATCGTCGACGACGAAGCCGGTGGCGATGGTGAGCGCCATCAGGGTCAGATTGTTGATGCTGAAGCCCGAGAGATACATGACGCCGAAGGTGCCGACCAGCGACAGCGGCACGGCGATGCCGGGGATCACGGTGGCGGCGAGGCTGCGCAGGAACAGGAAGATCACCATCACGACCAGCGCCACGGCGAGCATCAGCTCGAACTGCACGTCCTTGACCGAGGCGCGGATGGTCACGGTGCGGTCGGTCAGCAGAGACACCTCGACCGCGCCGGGCAGGGTGGCCTGCAGCTGCGGCAGCAGCACCTTGATGCGGTTGACGACCTCGATCACGTTGGCGCCGGGCTGGCGCTGGATGTTGACGATCACGGCGGCCTTGTCGTCCGCCCAGGCCGCGAGCCTCACGTTCTCGGCGTCGTCGATGACGTCGGCCACGTCGGTGAGCCGGATCGGCGCGCCGTTGCGGTACGCGATCACGAGCTTCTGGTACTCGGAGGCGGATTTGAGCTGGTCGTTGGCGTCGATGGTCGAGGCTCGCGACGGTCCGTCGAAGCTGCCTTTGGCCTGGTTCACGTTGGCGTTGCCGATGGCCGTGCGCAGGTCGTCCAGGCTCATGCCGTAGGCGGCCAGCGCACGCGGGTTGGCCTGGATGCGCACGGCGGGGCGCTGGCCGCCGGAGAGCGTGACCAGACCCACGCCGGGCAACTGCGAGATCTTCTGCGCGATGCGCGTGTCGATCAGGTCCTGCACGCGCGGCAGCGGCAGCGATTCCGAGGTCACGGCCAGCGTGATGACGGGCGTGTCCGCCGGGTTCACCTTGTTGTAGATCGGCGGGGCGGGCAGGTCCTGCGGCAGCAGCGAGGTGGCGGCATTGATCGCTGCCTGGACTTCCTGCTCGGCCACGTCGAGCGACAACGACAGGCTGAACTGCAGCGTGATCACGGAAGCGCCGCCCGAGCTCGTCGAGGACATCTGGTTGAGCCCCGGCATCTGCCCGAACTGGCGCTCCAGCGGCGCGGTGATCGACGAGGTCGTCACGTCGGGACTCGCGCCCGGGTACAGCGTGACGACCTGTATGGTCGGGTAGTCGACTTCCGGCAGCGCCGACAGCGGCAGCAGCCGGTAGGCGACGATGCCCGAGAGCAGGATGGCGACCATCAGCAGCGAGGTCGCCACGGGGCGCAGAATGAACGGGCGCGACGGGTTCATGCGCCTGCCCGCTCAGCTGCCGGACTGTGGGGGCGCGGCGGCGCCCCCGCGCTTGCCGCGAGGGGGCCCCGCCGTGTCGCCGCCTGCCGGGGGTGCGGCTCCGCGCGCAGCGAGCTCCACCTTCGCTCCCTCGCGCAGCCGGTCGGTGCCGTCGGTCACCACCAGCTCGCCGGCGGATACTCCGGATTCGACGGCCGCGGTTTCGCCTTCCGTGATGCCGACCTTCACCGGGCGCACGGTGACGGAATGGTCGTCCTTTACGACGTAGACGAACGTGCCCTGCGTGCCGCGCAGGACGGCGGCGGCGGGGATCAGCACGGCGTCGCGCCTCACGTCGAGCAGCATGCGCGCATTCACGAACTGGTTCGGGAACAGGCCGGAATCCTCGTTTGCGAACTGCGCCTTGAGCTTGATGGTGCCCGTGGCCGTGTCGATCTGGTTGTCCACCGTGAGCAGCGATCCCGTGGCGAGCTTCACCTTGCCGGCGCGGTCGTAAGCCTCGA
Organism: Burkholderiales bacterium; assembly: GCA_036274775.1. Lineage (GTDB taxonomy): Bacteria > Pseudomonadota > Gammaproteobacteria > Burkholderiales > JACQAP01 > JACQAP01. Next base: position 30,758 of record DASUFB010000035.1, read on the forward strand.
CCTGGAGCTTCTGCCCGCCGCGGATCTTCTTCATGACTTCGCCGATGTCGTCCTCGGGCAGCGTGAAGACGACCGTGATGGGCTGCAGCTGCGTGATGACGACGATGCCGTTCGTGTCGCCGGCGTGAATGATGTTGCCGACGTCGACCTGACGCAGGCCCAGCCGGCCGCCGATGGGCGCCGTGATGCGCGAGTAGGTCAGCTGCAGCCGCGCGTTGTCGATGGCGGCCTGGTCGACTTTGAGCGTGCTTTCATACTGACCCACCAGCGAGACCTGAGTGTCGAGCTGCTGCCTGGCGATGGAATCCTGTTCGTACAGCGTGCGGTAGCGCTCGAGATCAGCCTTCGCGTTCTGCAGCAGCGCCCGGTCGCGCGCCATCTGGCCTTCGGCCTGCGCAAGCTGGACCTGGAAGGGACGCGGATCCACCTGCGCGAGCACGTCGCCCGCGTGCACATGCTGGCCTTCGCGGAACGCCACGCTGGTGAGCTCGCCGTCCACGCGCGTGCGCACCGTGACGGTGGCGAGCGGCACCACGGTGCCCAGGCCGCTGAGATAGACGTTGATGTCGCCCGTGCGCGCCGGCGCCGCCACGACGGGCTGCGAGTGGTTCGCCATCTGAGCGCCAGGTCTGCCGCCCGCCGTGCGGGCACCATCGGCCTTGCCGTTGCCGGGCTTCGCGAGCACGAACCAGGCGCCCGCGCCGAGCAGGCACAGCATGAGCACCCAGACCCAGGCGCGCCGCCACGGCGGGGCGTCGCGGCGTGGCTCGGTGCCGGGAAGAGGGGCATCGTCCCGGGCGGGCGGTGGCGGAGCGTCGTTCATTCGGATCGGAAATCCTGGATCGTCGGTGATCCACTCTAATGTCATGGCCGTCCGCGCTGTGTAACGAAGTGTCCCGCCTCGCTGGACGGGTTACAGTAGGTGACAAAACTTCTCCAAATCGATTTCGGTCGGAGGTATAAGTGCTTCTGTTCTGGTTCGGGCCGAGAGGCAAGGCGCCGCGATGCGCGACCGCGTCCTGATAGTCGACGACGACGAGGATATCCAGTCCCTGCTGGAGGAATACCTGCGCAAGAACGGTTTCGACGCGCATGCCGTGGCCGACGGCAAGGCGATGTGGGAAGCGCTGTCCGAGCGGCCGGTCAGCCTGGTCGTGCTCGACCTGATGCTGCCGGGCGAGGACGGCCTGTCGCTGTGCCGCCAGCTGCGCGCGCGTTCGCGTGTGCCCGTGCTGATGCTGACGGCGCGCGGCGAGGCGGTGGACCGCATCCTCGGCCTGGAGATGGGCGCGGACGACTACCTGCCCAAGCCCTTCGATCCGCGCGAGCTGCTGGCGCGCATCCGCAGCGTCCTGCGCCGTGCAAAGGCGCTGCCCGCCGACACGGAAACGGACCTGCCCGCCTGGTTCGGCTTTTCCGGCTGGCGGTTGGATACGCAGGCGCGCAACCTGCACGCGCCGGACGGCGTGGTGGTGCCGCTGTCTGGTGCCGAGTATCGCCTGCTCGTGATCTTCCTGCAGAATTCGAACGTCGTGCTTTCGCGCGACAGGCTTTCAAACTTCACTTTCGGACGCGACGCGGACCCGCTCGACCGCAGCATCGACATGCAGGTGAGCCGGCTGCGCGAGCGTCTGCGCGAGCAGGGACGCGAGCCGGAGATCATCAAGACCGTGCGCGGCAAGGGCTACGTGCTCGCCGCCAGGGTGGATCGGGGACAGGCTGAGCCGGCCCGGCCGGAACGCAGCGCATGAAATGGCTGCCGCGTTCGCTGTTCGGCCGCGTCGTGCTGATCCTGGCCGGCGGCTTCCTGGCGATCCAGCTGCTGACCACCGCGATCGCCGTCTTCGATCGCAGCGCGCTGGTGCTGCGGCTCGGCGCGAGCCAGGCTGCCATGCGCATCGGCGACACGGTGCGTGCGCTGGAGGCGGCGAGTCCGGCCGATCGCACCCGCATCATGCACGCGCTGTCGGGCGATACGCTGAAGGTCACCTATGGTCGTCCCGCCGGAGCGCAGCCCGCGCCGGTGGAGGATTCGGAGCTGACCTCCGCCGCGCGCGAGGCCGTTGCCCTGGCACTCGAGCCGGGAACGGGCTTTCGCATCGTCGACGCCCAGCCGGTATACATCGACCCCGGCTCCTGGTACGCGCGCGAGGTCGGCGAGCGCCCGGGCGTGAGGGTACTGGCCACCGTGCTGCTGGACGACGGCGTCTGGATCACCGTGCAAAGCATAGAGCCCGCGCGGGTCACGCAATGGATCAACCGCCTGCTGCGCAATCTGGCGATCATCGACGGCGTCATGGTCGTGCTGTGTTTTTTCGCGGTGCGCCTGGTCACGCGGCCGCTGACCGTGCTCGCCACCGCGGCGGAGGACCTCGGCCGCGACATCGACCGGCCGCCGCTGCCGGAGAAGGGCACCAACGAGGTGGTGCGGGCCACGCGCGCACTGAACGTCATGCAGGACCGGCTCAAGCGCTACGTCGACACGCGCGTGAAGGTGCTGGCCGCGATGTCGCACGATCTGAAGACACCCATCACGCGCATGCGGCTGCGTGCAGAAATGCTGGACGACGAGCGCATCAAGGCGAAATTCGTCAAGGACCTCGACGAGCTGCAGCAGATGGTCGGCTCCACGCTCGACTACATGCGGGGCCTGAGCGAGGGCGCCGAAGCAGTCGAGCCGATCGACGTGCAGGCGCTCATCTCCAGCCTGAAGGAGGACGCCGAGGAGGCCGGTCACGCGGTCACGATCTCGGGCGGTGCGCGCAGCCCGGTCATGGGTCGGGCGCAGGCGCTCAAGCGCTGCCTGCAGAACCTGCTCGACAACGCGCTCGCCTACGGGCGCCGCGCCGACATCACGCTGCGTGACGAGGGAAACGCGCTGAACATCGCCATCGCCGACGACGGTCCCGGCATTCCGGAGGGCGACATCGAGCGTGTGTTCGAGCCGTTCTACCGCGTCGAGGGCTCGCGCAACCGCAACACCGGCGGCAGCGGGCTCGGGCTGTCGATCGCGCGCAACATTGCCCAGGCCCACGGCGGCTCGGTGCAGCTGCGCAACCTCGCGCGCGGCGGGCTCGAGGCGACGCTGAGGATCCCGCGCTAGGTTTCGCACGCATCCGCGCCGGTCGAGTTAAGATTCCGCCCGACATCGTCCGGCGGAGCCGACCATGGCTGACGCAATCCAGGAATACCGCGGCGCGCATATCGTCGTGCGCTTCGACGCCACCAAATGCATCCATTCGCGCAATTGCGTGCTGGGTCGGCCGGAAGTCTTCCGGGCCAACGTGCCGGGCCCGTGGATCGAGCCGGACAGCGCATCGGCCGACCAGGTCGCGATGACGGCCCTGGCCTGCCCGTCCGGCGCGATCACGTTCGAGCGCGTGGACGGCGGCGCGCAGGAGGCCGCGCCGCCGGTCAACACCGTGCGCGTGCGCGAGAACGGGCCGCTGGCGGTGCATGCCGACCTCGGCGTCGGGGAGGCGTCCTGCCTGCGCGCGACGCTATGCCGGTGCGGTGCCTCGCACAACAAGCCCTGGTGCGACGGCAGCCATGTAGAGGCCGGATTCCAGGCGACCGGCGAATCGCCGACCCGGCCCTCGGCGCCGCTCGCCGCGCGCGGGGGAAGGCTCACGATTACGCCGAAGAAGGACGGCCCGCTGCATTTTTCCGGCAACCTCGAGCTGGTCAGCGGCACCGGCCGCACGCTGGACCGGCTGAGCGAGGCGTGGCTGTGCCGCTGCGGGCGCTCGCAGGACAAGCCGTACTGCGACGGCACGCACAAGAGGACGGGCTGGCGCGAGACCTGAGGGCTACAGGCCGTCGACCACGATGATCTTTGCTTCGGAGGTCTGCTGGCGGATGTCCATTGCCGGCTTGTACTCGGCGGACTCGTACCACTCGCGGGCGCGCTCGAGGCTGTCGAATTCGCAGATGACCACGCGCCTGGGCGCCCAGTCCCCCTCGAGGACATCGATCCTTCCGCCGCGGGCGATGAACCTGCCGCCGTACTTGGCCAGCGAGGCCCCGACCCTCTTGCGGTATTCCTCGTAACCCACGGGATCGTGCACGTCGATCTGGGAGATCAGGTAGGCGGGCATATGTTCCTCCTTGCGCCGGCGGGCCTCACGCGCCCGCGCGCTTCCAGTCCTGCATGATGAACTCCGCGCCCTTTTCGGCGATCATGGTCGTGGGCGCGTTGGTGTTGCCCGAGGTGATGCGCGGCATCACGGAAGCATCGATGACGCGCAGCCCCGCCATGTCGCGGACCTTCAGCCTGTCGTCGACCACGGCCATCGGGTCGCGGCCCATCCTGCAGGTGCCCACCGGGTGGAAGATCGTGGTGCCGAGCTCGCCCGCGGCACGCTCGAGTTGCTCATCGGATTCGATGTCCAGCCCCGGCAGGAATTCCTGCGGCTCGTATTTCTGCAGCGCCCTGGCGCGCATGATCCGCCGCGTCATGCGCACCGAATCGACCGCGACCTTGCGGTCTTCCTCGGTGGACAGGTAATTCAGCAGGATGGAAGGAGGCGAAGAGGCGTCCGGGCCCTTGATGCGCACGCGCCCGCGGCTGGTCGGGCGCAAGTTGCAGACCGCGGGCGTGATAGCCGGGAAATCATGCAGCGGCGAGCCGAACTTGTCGAGCGACAGCGGCTGCACGTGCCATTCGACGTTGGCCGAGGGCTGCGACGGGTCGCTTTTCGCGAAGGCGCCGAGCTGCGACGGCGGCATGGTGAGCGGCCCGGTCCGGTGCAGCAGGTACTCGAGCCCCATGGCCGCCTTGCCGAGCAGGCTGTTCGCGCGCTCGTTCAGCGTGGCGACGTTGCTGACCTTGTAGATGATGCGCACCTGCAGATGGTCGTGCAGGTTCTCGCCCACGCCCGGAAGGTTGTGCTCGACCGCGATGCCGTGCTCCTTTAGCAGCGCGGCGGGACCGATGCCCGAGAGCTGCATGATCTGCGGCGAGCCGACGGCCCCGGCGCTGAGAATGACCTCGCGCCTTGCCTGGGCGACCTGACGGCCGCGCGGACCGAGCCGGAATTGCACGCCGGTGGCACGCCTGAGCATTCCCATGTTCTGCAGCTGCAGGCGCTCGACGAGCGCGCCGGTGATGACGGTCAGGTTCGGCCGGTGCATGACCGGGTGCAGGAAGGCCTTGGCGTTGCTCCAGCGCACGCCGCGCCGCTGGTTCATCTGGAAATAGGCGTTGCCGAAGTTGTCGCCGCGGTTGAACTCCTCGATCTTGGGGATGCCGCATTCCGCGGCCGCTTCGCGCCAGGCGTCGAGGATCTCCCAGTTCACGCGGCGCTCTTCGACGCGCAGCTCGCCGCCGGTGCCGTGGAGGTCGCTCGCGCCGTGCTGGTAGTCCTCGGTGCGCAGGAAGTAGGGCAGGACCTCGTCCCAGGACCATCCCTTGTTGCCCAGCGACGCCCAGTGGTCGTAGTCGCTTTTCTGGCCGCGCATGTAGATCATGGCGTTGATCGACGAGCAGCCGCCGAGCACCTTGCCGCGCGCGTAGCCGATGGAGCGCCCGTTCAGCCCCGGGTCGGGGTCGGTCTTGTAGCACCAGTCCGTGCGCGGATTGGCGATGGTGTAGAGGTAGCCCACCGGCACGTGGATCCAGAAGTAGTCGTCCTTGCCGCCGGCTTCGAGCAGCAGCACGTGCACGGAAGGATCGGCGCTCAGACGGTTGGCCAGCAGGCAGCCGGCCGAGCCGGCACCGACGATGATGTAATCGAATGGTCCGATGGCCTGGGCCATTTCCTCCTCCCCCGCTGTATATATGGCGTCCACGAACGGCGCCGTCCGGGATTATGCCCCATCCTTCGCGCTGGATTCGGGCGCGCGTTGGCTTTAACCTCCGCGTTTCGGAGGAGAACCATGAAAATAACCGCTATCAGGACCACGGTCTGCAACGCCGAGATGCGCAACTGGGTGTTCGTGCGCGTCGAGACTGACCAGCCGGGGCTGTACGGCTGGGGCGAGGCGACGCTGGAGTGGAAGACCCGCGGCGTGGTGGGTGCCGTGCAGGACCTGGAGCCGCTGCTCGTCGGGCGCGATCCCCGCGACATCGAGCAGGCGGTGCGGGTCATGGTCAAGCATTCGTTCTGGCGGCTCGGCGTCATCGGCAACACGGCCGTCAGCGGCATCGAGATGGCGCTCTGGGACATCTGGGGCAAGGAGCTCGGCGTGCCGGTCTGGCGCTTGCTGGGCGGCAAGACCCACGACCGGATCAAGGTCTACACGCACCTGGGCTTCGGCGACATGCTCTCGGTCTACGAAAGCATGGACCACGGCTCCGTGGTCGAGCGCGGGCTCAAGGTCGTGGAGAGCGGCTACAAGGCGCTGAAGGTCGTGTTCATCCCCTACACGCATTTCACCGCCTCGCCGAGGCAGCAGGACCATGTCGGCGGCATGATGAACAAGCTGCGCGAGGCCGTCGGCGACGACGTCGAGATCATGATCGACTTCCACGGCAGGCCCGCTTCGACCAGCGCCGCGCTGCAGTACATTCACGCGCTCGCCCCGTCGCGGCCGCTGTTCGTCGAGGAGCCCATCCAGCCGGGGGATGCGACGGCCATGAGACAGATCCTCGACAAGTCGCCGGTGCCGATCGCCACCGGCGAGCGCCTCGTGGACCGGCGCGAGTTCGACGACCTGTTCCGCATCCGTGCGATCAACATCGCGCAGCCGGACCTGTGCCACGTCGGCGGCTTCACGGAAGCGCGCAAGATCGCCGCCATGGCCGACACCGCCGGCGTGGGCATCGCGCCGCACAATCCCCTGGGTCCGCTCGCCGGTGTCGCGGCGCTGCATTTCGACATCGCCACGCCCAACTTCGTGATCCAGGAGGAGATGTCCGGTGCGGTGCCGTGGTATCACGACGTCGTGCAGGGGCCGATCCGGCGCGTGGACGGCTACTGGCAGGTTCCCGACAAGCCGGGCCTGGGCGTCGAGGTGAACGAGAAGGAAATCGCGAAGCATCCGTTCAAGCAGGAAGTCATGCACGCCGGCCACGCGATGCTGGACGACGGCACCGTGGTGGATTGGTAAGGCGAACAGATCTTCACCACAGAGGCACAGAGGGCACGGAGGAAAAACGAAGAGCGGGAATGAATGGCTTCGGGATGTTCTGCAGTTCCGGCAATTATTGAACCGCCGTTGATAAACACCGCACCGCCACACTTGTTTTGTTTTTCTGCTTTCGCTTTTCTCTGTGTCCTCTGTGCCTCTGTGGTGAAAAGCGTTTTTTATCGAGGTGTAAGAAATGGCTGAGGCATTCATCTGCGCAGGACTGCGCACCCCGATCGGGCGCTACGGCGGCAGCCTTGCGTCCGTGCGTACCGACGACCTCGCAACCATTCCGCTCAAGGCCCTGATGGATCGGCACAAGGCGGTGGACTGGGGCGCGGTGGACGACGTGGTCTACGGCTGCGTGAACCAGGCGGGCGAGGACAACCGCAACGTGGCGCGGATGGCGCTGCTGCTCGCGGGGCTGCCGAAGGAGATTCCGGGCAGCACGATCAACCGCCTGTGCGGGTCGGGCATGGACGCCGTGGGCATTGCCGCGCGCGCGATCAGGGCAGGCGAGGCCGAGCTGTGCATCGCCGGCGGGGTCGAGAGCATGTCGCGCTCGCCTTTCGTGATGCCGAAGGCGGAAAGCGCATTCTCGCGGGCCAGCGCCGTCTACGATACGACCATTGGCTGGCGCTTCGTGAACCCGCAGATGCAGAAGCTTTACGGCATCGATTCGATGCCGGAAACCGCGGAGAACGTGGCCGCCGAGTTCGGGGTCTCGCGCGAGGACCAGGACGCCTTCGCGCTGCGTTCCCAGGCGAAGGCCCTGGCGGCGCAGAAGAACGGCCGGCTGGCACAGGAGATCGTGCCGGTCGCGATCCCGGCGAAGAAGGGCGACCCCGTCGTGGTGGAGCACGACGAGCATCCCCGCGAGACCAGCCTCGATGCACTGGCCGGGCTGAAGGGCGTGGTCAGGCCCGACGGCACGGTGACACCGGGCAATGCGTCGGGCGTGAACGACGGCGCCTGCGCGCTGATCGTGGCGAGCGAGGCTGCGGCGAAGCGCCACGGGCTGACGCCGCTTGCGCGCGTGCTCGGTGTGGCCGCCGCCGGCTGCGCGCCGCGCGTCATGGGCGTCGGGCCCGTGCCTTCCACGCAGAGGCTGCTGGCGCGCCTGGGCATGACGATCCACGAGGTCGACGTGATCGAGCTGAACGAGGCGTTCGCCGCGCAGGGGCTCGCGGTGCTGAGGCAACTGGGCGTCAGGGACGACGATGCGCGCGTGAACCCGAACGGCGGCGCCATCGCGCTGGGCCACCCGCTCGGCGCGAGCGGCGCGCGCCTGGTGGCCACCGCCGCGCACGAGCTGCGCAGCAGCAAGCTGCGCTATGCGTTGACGACGATGTGCATAGGCGTGGGCCAGGGCATCTCCATGCTGATCGAGCGGGTCTGATCGCAACCGCAATCTGCGTCCGGAAATAAAAAGCCCCGCACGAGGCGGGGCTGCAGGGCAAGAACCGCGGTCACTTCGCCTTCAGGCATTCGCTTTGGGCCTTCTTGTACTCGTCACCTTTGAGTCCCTTGTTCTTGGCCGCGCAGTCCTTCATCTTTTGCTGCTGCGGCGTCAGCTTTTTTTCGGGTTCGGCAGCTGTGGCGGGCTTGGCACCCAGGCATTCCTTCATGAAGGTCTTGCGGGCGTCGCCTGAAAGGGCCTTCGCCTTGGCGTCTGCATTGCAGGCCTTCATCTTTTCCTGCTGCGGCGTATCGGCCAGCGCCGGCATCGCCAACACCGACAGGCCGAACAATAGAATTATCTTTTTCAAGCAGTTCCCCTAGTCATGTTTGTAGTGAAGGTGGCCTCCCGTTTCCGGGAGCCTGCTCGCTAACGCGCGGCCGCCTTCAGCGTTGACTCGTCGTGCGCCGACGGCAGGGGAGCGAGCCGCCCGTCGGCGCCGAAGGAGAACGCCGCCGCAGGTGACGCGATCTGGAACTGCTCGGGATGCGCCCGGACTTCGGCGAGCATCGGCTCGGAAACCTGGATCTGCGCGAGCTCGAGCGTGTTGCGCACGCGCACGATGCGGCAGTTTTCCGGCTTGACGCGCACCACTGTCTTGACCGCGAGCTGGATGGCCTCGCGGTCGTTGTTCATGACGATGGGGATCGCACCGCCGTCGAGGTTCATGGAAGTGATGATGTTCGCGTAGGTCGAAGGCACGTCCACTTCCCTGAACAGCCGCATGGTGATCACGTCCGCCCCACCCAGGCCGGTGGCGTTCCCGTGGGTCTCCGGGGTCAGGCCGAGCACCGCGATTTTCTTGACCCGGGGGCCGAAGCCCCACTTGATTGCGCGCCGGTTGCGGCCCGTGATGTTCGGGTCGAAGCCCGCGCCGCTGATGTTCTTGCCCATCTCGTCGATGACGAGCACGTCGATCTCGTCGAAACACAGCCGCGGCATCAGGCGCTTGGCCATTTCCTGCAGGAGCGGCTCGCGCGTGGCGATCTGGTCCGCCGGCATGATCTCGATCAGCGCGGTCTGGTCGTGCGCGTTCTCGACGATGCCGACGCCGAACAGCACGTTGCGCTTCGCGAGGTGCACGTCACGGACCTTCGGCAGCAGCGTCGGGAAGGTGTCCATGCCGTGGCGGTGATAGGTCGCCGCGCCCGTGATCTTGCCGATGCCGATCGACAGCATCTTGGTGACGCCGCTTTCCGTGGCGCCGCGGAAGGCCGTGTGCGGCTTGATGCGGTTGATGACCACCACACCATCGGCTTCCGCGGCATGCCTGTCCATGTGCACGGGCGTGCCGTCGTCGAGCTCGCCTACTATCGTGGTGTCCATGGTCGCCTTGACGGGCACGCCCATCGTGGCTTCGGAGATGCCGTAGCCTTCGAGGACCTTCTTCTGCCCCTCGGCGGTTGCGGCGCCGTGGCTGCCCATGCACGGAAACACGAACGGCTTCGCGCCCAGCGACTGCAGCTCGCGGATCACGCACTTCGCGATGGTCGCGATGTTCGCCACGCCGCGGCTGCCGCAACCGACCGCGATGACCTGTCCCGCCTTCACGCGGGCGCGCACTTCAGGGCGCTGGAATTCCTTCGCGACCGTGCCCGGGATGTCGCCCAGGTGGGCACCGTCGAACTTCTGGCGGACGGTCACCATGCGCGGCAGCGCTACGTCCAGGCCGCCGGCGATATTGACTTCGATTTTGTCTCCGATCATGGCTTTCTCCTCAGGCCGGCTGATAGTAGGGCACGACGTACGGCCCCTCGGGGATCACCGCCAGCGCGTGGTCTCCGCTTTCCTCGATGCAATGCTGCAGCGTGCGCTCGACCGAATCGGTCAGGCTCACGCCGGTCAGCGCCCGGTCGGCCGCCGCCAGCCCGCCCGTGTACAGGTGCACAGTACCCGCCTTCATGGGCTTGAGCTGCATCTGCGTCTGCCATTCGTCGACGTCGGCGAACTGCTTGCGGCTGATGTCCGCGTAAAAGCCGTCGGTGCCCAGCCGGATGAGACGGCGCTGGGCGTCGGCGTATTCCGGCGAGCCCAGACCTTCCGAGCATTCGGACACGATGACGAGGTTGCCGCCCGGCTCCAGGATGTCCACCGGACCCACCATGCCCTTGACCGTCTGATAGTAGGTCTTGTCCAGCGGGTAGCCGGCAGCGCTGGTCACGACGGTCCGGAAGCGCCGCGGGACGGGCACGCGCGCGTAGCGCCGCGTGAAGTCCACGGCCTGCTGGTGGCTGGCGAGGATCTCGCCGTAGTTCACGAAGGACAGGCGGCGATGTTCGTCGATGACCGTGTTGACCGCCAGCACGTGGCCCAGCATGCGCACGATCTCCAGCTGCTCCTCGTGCAGCGGGTTGCCCTCGAGGACGCAGTTGTCCGCCTGCGGGTGCGACATGAAGCGCGCGCTGTGGAACGTGGTGATGGTGTCGCGGTGCGCGATGCCCGGCGCGATGACTTTGCGCCCGCCGGAGTAGCCTGCCATGAAGTGCGGCTCCACCAGGCCGGTGGCGATCTTGACGTCGGCCTGCACGAAGCGGCGGTCCAGCTTGACCGGCGTGCCACGCGTCGGCGTGCGGCCGAGATCCACGTGTGCGGCATCGTCGCGCGCGAAATGGTTCTCCACGCGCACGGTCTTCATGACCCAGGGATCGCCGACCAGCTCCTCCAGTTCCGTGCCTTCGTTCGGACGGTGCAGCCCGGTGGCGACCAGCACGGTGATGTCGCGGGCCTCGATGCCGGCATCGAGCAGCTCGTGCACGATGGCGGGAAGCAGCAGCCCGTTGGGCACGGGGCGCGTGATGTCGCAGATCAGGATGCAGGCGGTTTTCCTTCCGCGTGCTTCCTGCGCCAGCGGCTTTGCGCCGACCGGGGAGGCCAGGGCCCTGCGCACGGCCGCAGCGGAATCTCCCTCGACGGGCATCGCAGGCTTGCGGATGACCGTGACGTTCCAGCTTTCAGACAACTCAAGCGGATAGTGATCGCGGCCGTAATTCAGGTCGATTTGCATCGCTTTCGGGAACGGCTTCTCCTTGGAAACTATAGCACCGGCAGGCCGCCAGCGCGCGCTTGCGGCCGCGCGGGCAGGACGGCACTTCCGCGGTGGTGGAGCTGCCGCCGTGAAGGGCGGTCGTAACATGCAGTGAAAGCAACCCGGTCCGCGCGGCCGCAATTCGGTTCGAAGGAAGTCTGCCAGCGCTTCATTCACTGGAGCGGCCGGCATTGACACGGCAATTCGCGCAATGTCATCGTTTCGCCCCGGCGCTGTTGCCGAACAAGAACAAGCCCAGGAGCCGACGATGAGCCGCATTTCCCGCGTGGAGGTCCACGAATTCGCCTTCGAGCTGCCCGATCTGGGATTCGACGGCGGCGGCTTCAACATCGTCTATCAGCCGCGCAACAGGCTGAAGCTGTCCAAGTACGCGATCGCCATCGAGGCGGACGACGGCGCGCGCGGAGAATACGTGACGGTATGGGGCGGAACGAAGATGGCGCTCGGCCAGACCCTGGCGCTGGCGCCGCACCTCATCGGCCGCGATCCACACCAGCGTGAGCTCATCTACGACGACTTCAAGCGCGCGTTGCGCCAGTACGACCACATGGGTTACGGCTGCATCGACATCGCGCTGTGGGATCTTGCCGGCAAGCAGCTCGGCGTGCCGATATGGAAGATGCTCGGCGGCTGGCGCAGGCGCTTGCCGGCCTACGCGAGCTCCTACCACGGCGACCGCAACGGCGGCCTGTCCAGCGCGCAGGCCTACGTCGATTTTGCGCAGCAGTGCTACGAGATGGGCTATCGCGCGTTCAAGATGCACGGCTGGTGCGACGGCAACGCCAGGGAGGAGTGCGAGGCGGTGCTCGCGCTCGGCAGGAGTTTCCGCGGCCGCATGGCGCTGATGCTCGACCCGGCCTGCGAGCTGCGAACATTCGCCGATGCGCTGGCCGTGGGACGCGCCTGCGACGAGGCGGGCTTCTTCTGGTACGAGGATCCGATGCGCGACGGCGGCTGGTCGCAGCACTTCCACCGCAAGCTGCGCCAGTTCATCAAGACTCCGCTGCTGCAGACGGAGCATGTGCGCGGCCTGGAACCCAAGGCCGATTTCATCGCCGCCGAAGCTACGGATTTCGTGCGTGCGGATCCCGAATACGACCTCGGCATCACCGGCACGATGAAGATCGCCCACCTTGCGGAATCCTTCGGGCTCGATTGCGAGATCCATGCTCCCGGACCGGCGCACCGCCACTGCATGGCGGCGATGCGCAACACCAATTTCTACGAGCTCGCGCTGGTCGGCCCGAAATGCCCGAACGCGATTGCGCCTGTTTACGCGGACGGCTACAGCGACCAGCTCGACGGCGTCAGCACGGATGGCTGCTTTCCGGTGCCCGACGGCCCCGGTCTGGGCGTGACCTACGACTGGGCGTTCATCGAACGGCACTGCGTGGTCCGGCACGAGTTCAAATAACCGGCCGCGTCGCGACCGGGTTCATTCCGACCGCCTCGTTCTCCATGCCGGCACGGCATAGGCGATATGCCGCGCTGCCCGTATTACCGCTTTGCAATATTGATTTCACGAGGGAATTCCCAGAGGGCGCCGGCTTTTCTTCTGGCCGTGATTCGATTGACGCCGCTGCACTGCGCCATCTATATTACTGACTGGTCGGTTATTTTTTATCTGGCCAGCTCGGGCAGACAAGTGCCGCCGCCGGTTGTCCAACGGCGGATGGGCCGATGCCGGGTCCCAGGGGAAGGCGGCCGCTCTGCCGCCAGGAGGAGAAGAATCTATGAACGCTCCTTATGAGCGGGCACTTGCCAATGCGGATTGCGCGGATCGTCCCGGCACGCCCGTGGAAGTCGCGAGTCTGCATCCCGACAGCGTGCGTGTGTCCAGTCGGCCGCTGGGGTGGCGGCCGCTGAACATCGAGCGGCGCGAGATGGAGCCGGGCACGGATTGCCTGCCGGGCGGGCACACCGAGCATCTGATATTCGTCAGCCTCGCCGACGGGCACGTCGTACGCGAAAGCGGCGGGGGCGTAGCGGAGAAAGACCTGGAGGCCGGCCTCGTGTCGGTTCACCCGAGCGACACACCCGTGCGCTGGTCGTGGAATACGCGGCTGTCGTTCACGGTGATGTCCCTGGAGCCCGAATATCTGGACAAGGTGGCAAGGGAGTCCTTCGACCTCGATCCGGGGCGGGCCAGGCTGAGGACCACCGAAGGCAAGCACGATCCGGTGATCGCCAGCATCGCGGGCGCGCTGACGCGGGAGGTCATGAACGCGGACGCCGGCAGCCGGCTGTACGCGGAATCGCTCGCGAACATGCTGGCGGTGCACCTCGTGCGCCATTACACGGACCACGCCGGGTTGATCGAGCGCGACAAGTCCAGTGTGATCCCGCGATCCGTGAATCTCGCGATGAGATACATCCACGATAACTATGCGAACGACGTGAGCCTCGCGGATATCGCGGAGGCCGCGCACCTGAGCTCGTACCACCTGACGCGCGTGTTCAAGAAGGCCACGGGAATGTCACCGCACCGCTATCTCGTGCAGGTGCGCGTGAACAGCGCGCGCTCCCTGCTGACGGCCGGCGCGGGCGACCGCTCGCTCGCAGAGATCGCCGCTGCGGTCGGGTTCGCCGACCAGAGCCACCTGACCCGCCACTTCAAGCGCATGCTCGGCGTGACGCCGAAGCAGATGCGTCCCTGAGTCGGTTGCAGACTGCAACGCGCCGCCGCCGCGCGTCAGATCGTGAAATGTTTTCGCACGCCGCAACGGTGCGCGCGTTTCATCCAAATAGTTCGCAACCTTGTCCAATATTGCGCAGGCATTGCCGCGTATTCTGATGTCATGGAGCCCCGTCCGTGATTTGGCAGTGTGCGCCGCGGCTCTGGTCCGTTGCGTCCCGGTTAGCGGACGTTACGGTTTGACACAGACAGGAAGGAGACAAGCATGATCCGCAAATTTGCCGCAATCACCGCGTTCGCCGTCGCTGCTTTTCCGGCCTTCGCCGAGACCGGGGTGAGCACCGTCCAGATCGACAACGTGTCCAATGTATACGGCCGTGCAGGCGTTCCTGCAGTCAAGATCAGTGGCGCGGTCGTAACGCACGAGGCCGACGTCAACGCCTCTGGCCGAGGCTACGTGGCCACGAGCGGAGTGACGACAGCAGTGCTGTCCGTCGGCGAAGCCGTCGACCAGACGCTCGGCCGTTCGTAGAGCTTTCCCCGCGGACGGGGGCGACGCGAATCCCCCACCCCTCCCCTGGGTGCCAGCTTCCGTCCGCATTTCCGATCCGTCGCGACTTCGCGGCGGATTTTTTTTGCGCATCTCTAGCGCCTCGACACCGGATCCACGATCATCATCGACAGGGGGCACGGCTGAACCCCGCGGCTTCTGCAGCCGCGGCAAAGCAATGCCGGCCGCTTGCGCTGCAGCATCCGCGCGGATTTCAACCGGGGGTACTTCGACTATACTTGCCCGCGATTGCGGGGAGCCATCGACCGTGGCTTTCCGATCGACATAAGAAAACCATCCAAGGGGAGGAGACGTCATGGTCTGGTCTCAGGTTTACGACCCGTTCGGCAATACCATCCTGTCCACGCTCGTCTGCGCGATCCCGGTTCTCGTGTTGCTCGGCGGGCTGGGGATCTTCCGCATTCGCGCGCACTACGCAGCGCTTGCCGGCCTTGTCGCAGCCGCCGTGATCGCGATATTCGTGATCCACATGCCCGGCGGAATGGCCCTGAGCGCGGGATTCTACGGGGCGCTGTTCGCGGCGACCACCATCTGCTGGATCATCTTCAACCTGATCTTCCTGTACCGCATGACGCTGAAGGTGGGCTTGTTCAAGGTCCTGCAGGACAGCATCGGCGGCATTACCAACGACCGCCGGCTGCAGCTCATCCTGATCGCATTCTGCTTCGGCGCCTTCTTCGAAGGCGCGGCCGGCGGCGGCACGCCGGTCGCGGTGACGGGCGCCATCCTGATCGGTCTCGGATTCAACCCGCTGGCGGCCTCCGGCCTGTCCCTCATCGCCAACACGGCGCCGGTGGCCTATGGCGGGCTCGGCACGCCGATCATCGTCCTGCATTCGGTGACGCAGCCGGGCAACGACAGCTACCTGATGGCCCTGTCATCGATGGTGGGCCGGCAACTGCCTTTCTTCTCCGTGATCGTGCCGATCTGGCTGGTGCTGACGTTCTGCGGCTTGCGCCGCACGCTCGAAGTCTGGCCTGCGGTCGTGGTCGCCGGGTTGTCGTTCGCGATTCCGCAATTCGTGATTTCGAACTACCACGGCCCCTGGCTGGTGGACATGCTCGGCGCGATGATTTCGATGATTGCAGTCGCGGTTTTCCTCACTGTCTGGAAGCCCAAGAGCGTCATGCTGGACGCGTCGGGAAGCGGTGCCACCGTGCCCTGGGCCGAGGCGGCCAAGACGCACCACGGCCACAGCCGCGAGCTGGTGGTCAAGGCCTGGATGCCGTGGGTGATCCTGACGGTCATTCTTTTCCTCTGGGGACTGCCGGTGGTCAAGGCCTTCCTGAACGTCAAGGGGATCACGTACTGGGAGTGGGAAATCCCCGGCCTGCACAACATGGTCCAGCGCGTGGAGCCGGCCGTCGTCGCACCGAAGGTGGAATCCGCGATATGGAAGTGGGGCATTCTGTCGGCCACCGGTTCCGGCATCCTGTTTGCCGCCGTCATCGCCGGGTTGGTGATGGGATTCAAGGTGCGCGAGATGGTCAAGATCTGGTTCGAGACCTTCGGTGTCATGAAGTACTCGCTGCTCACGATCCTTGCCATGCTCGCGCTGGGCTACATCACGCGCTACGCCGGCATGGACGGAACGCTCGGCCTCGCGTTTGCGAACACCGGCTGGCTGTATCCCTTCTTCGGCACGATGATCGGCTGGATAGGCGTCGCGCTGACCGGCACGGATGCCGGTTCCAACGCGCTGTTCGGCAGCCAGCAGGTCATCACGGCCAACAAGCTCGGCCTGAGCCCGACGCTGATGGCGGCGGCGAACAGCTCGGGCGGTGTAATGGGCAAGATGATCGACGCGCAGAGCATCGTGGTCGCGTCCGTGGCGACCAACCAGCAAGGCAAGGAAGGCGTGATCCTGCGCTTTGTGTTCTGGCACAGCATTTCGCTGGCAGCGTTGGTCGGCGTGCTCGTCATGCTGCAGGCCTACGTGCCGTTCTTCCAGGCGATGGTCCCGAAGTAGCCAGCGGGCGCTTGCGGCACGGCGGACCCGCCGTGCCGTTTTCATTCCGGAACTGGCTCCGATGCGCAATCTGCAGGTAGTGCTCGCCCGCCGTCCCGAGGGACCGGTGCGGGAAAGCGATTTCCGGTTCGTGCAGGCCGAGATGCCGCCGCTGCACGATGGCGAGGTGCTGGTGCGCAATCTTTATCTGTCCCTGGACCCCTACATGCGCATGCGCATGGATGCCGGGAAGTCCTATGCGCCGCCGGTGGAAATCGGCGAGGTGATGGTGGGCGGCGGCGTCGGAGAGGTTGTCGAGTCGCGTGCCTCGGGTTATGAAAAGGGCAACATCGCCACGGGTCGTTTCGGCTGGCAGCAGTATGCCGTCGCGACGGCCGACGGTTTGCGCAAGGTGGACCCGAAGCTGGCGCCGGTCTCGACGGCGCTCGGCGTGGTGGGCATGCCGGGGGTCACCGCGTGGTACGGCCTGCTGAAAATCGGGGAACCGGGGGCGGGCGAAACGGTGGTGGTTTCCGCGGCCGCCGGCGCGGTCGGCAGCGTGGTCGGGCAAATCGCCAGGCTCCTCGGGTGTCGCGTGGTCGGCATTGCTGGTGGCTCGACCAAATGCCGGTATGCCGTGGCGGAGCTGGGCTTCGACGCCTGCGTGGACTACAAGTCCGGCTCGTTCGAGCAAGATCTGCGAGATGCGGCGCCATCGGGCGTGGACGTGTACTTCGAGAACGTCGGGGGGCGGGTGCTCGATACCGTGCTGCCGCTGCTCAATGCGTTCGCCAGGATCCCGTTCTGCGGCTACGTTTCCGAGTACGACCGGGGCGAGGTGCATGCTGTCCGCCACCTGCGCCAGTTACTGGTGAGCCGGGCGCGGCTGCAGGGCTTCATCATCTCGGAGCACATGGAAATCTGGCCGCAGGCGCTGGCGCAGCTTGCCGGCTGGCTGGCGGCCGGCAAGCTGCGCTACCGGGAGACGGTGACGGAAGGACTGGAAAGCGCCCCCCGCGCCTTCATCGGCATGCTGCAGGGCGCGAACGTCGGCAAGCAACTGGTAAAGCTGCACTAGTGCGCGACGACGGGCTGATTCATCAGCGTGCCGAACCCGCCGAGGAATCATCGATCGATTCGGGGTGCAAGGTCGTCGATTCAAGCAGCGGAGATATGAACGCCTTTGGAGGATGCGAATGGAGCAGCGCTTGAAGCGACTCGGGATCGAACTGCCGGTGGCGCCCGTGCCGGCTTTCCAGTACGTCCCCGTGACGATCCACGAGCGTCTGGCGTTCGTGAGCGGACAGTTGCCGCGGCGAGGCGAAGAAGTGGTCGTCGGCAAGCTGGGCGCCGAAGTCGGCCTCGACCAGGGGCGGGAGGCGGCCAGGCTGTGCATCCTGCAGGCGCTCGCCTGCCTGCAACAGGCCCTGGGTTCGCTGGACAGAGTGGACAGAATCCTCAAGGTCACGGGCTTCGTGGCATCCGCGCCTGGCTTCAACCAGCAACCCAAAGTCATCGATGCGGCGTCGGAATTGCTCGGCCAGGTTTTCGGCGAGGCCGGCAGGCATGCTCGCAGTGCCATAGGCGTGGCGGAACTGCCCCGCAATGCGGCAGTGGAGATCGAGCTGATCGCTGCCCTGCGCTGAGGAAACGGCCGCGAGGGACGGGAAGCTTCGCGTCGATTCGCAACGCCTTGTTTTTCCACATCGATGGTGACCGCGCCGGTTCAAACGGCCCCGCAGTCCGCGCGTGCCGGAAGTTTGACAGGTCTTCGTTTCTTATCGATAATCCGCCGTTTCGTTCGGAGGGGTTCCCGAGCGGTCAAAGGGATCAGACTGTAAATCTGACGGCTCTGCCTTCGAAGGTTCGAATCCTTCCCCCTCCACCAATAGAAAACCAGCAGCGACGGGTAAGGATGACGGCGGCGGGCGGGCGCCGGAGCTCGTCCGGCCAGGGTGACAGATGCGGGAAAGGGCGGGATCGGGCGGGTGTAGCTCAATGGTAGAGCAGAAGCCTTCCAAGCTTACGACGAGGGTTCGATTCCCTTCACCCGCTCCAGAGAATTTGCCGGACGGCAGTTTGCAAAGGTGGCTTGAAGGCGGGGCGTTGCCCGCGGAGGCGGCGGTCCGGCGTAAATGCCCATGTAGCTCAGTGGTAGAGCACTCCCTTGGTAAGGGAGAGGTCACCAGTTCAATCCTGGTCATGGGCTCCAAACAGGTTTTCCGGAGCTCGGAATTCCGAGGTTGCTCCGATCACAAGAAGCTGACACGAGGGAAGCAAGTATGGCAAAGGGAAAGTTTGAGCGCACGAAGCCGCACGTGAATGTGGGGACGATAGGTCACGTGGACCACGGGAAGACGACGCTGACGGCGGCGATCACGCACGTGCTGTCGAAGAAGTTCGGTGGGGAGGCGAAGAACTAC
>DASUFB010000036.1:0-2079 GCA_036274775.1 Burkholderiales bacterium
CGCCGCCCCGCAGCCAGCCGAGCCAGGCATTGGCGCCGCGGAACAGGTCGCGCGACAGTCCGGCCCGCGAGGCGATGTTGCCCATCAGCACGAACATCGGCAGCACCGACAGGTCGTAGATGGAGAACTGCGAATAGACCAACGTCTTCAGCTGCGAGAGCAGGATGGCGGGCCCGCTCAGGATCGCGATGCCCGTGGCGCCGACCAGCAGCATCGCATGTGCGATCGGCACGCGGATCGCGATCAGCGCGACCAGTGCCGCCAGGCCGAACAGGCCGGTCAGGAGGTGCGAGTCCAAGGCGCTCCGCCGTTCAGCCGCGCAGTACCGCGCGCCAGCAGGCCGCCAGATCGATCAGGCAGGCGACGACTAGCAACGCAAGCGAGGCAAGCGCGGGAACGTAAGCCCACCAGATCGGGATCTTGAGGATGGCGGTCGTCTCGACGTACTGGCGGTAATCGAGCAGCCCCGCCCAGGTGCGCCAGAGGAGGAGCATCGCCACGCCCAGCGCCAGCAGGGCGCCGAACATCCGGAACGCCGCGACGGCGCGTGGCCCTGCTCCCGAGGTAAACAGGTCCGCGGTTACGTTGGCGTCGGTGATCTGGCAGTACGGCAGAAACGCGAACACCGCCACCGCGACGAACACTTCCGTCAGTTCGAAGTCGCCCGGCAGCGGCTTGCCGAGCAGCCATCCGGTCGCCGCGCTCCAGGCGGTCATGACGGCGATGCCCAGCAGCACCACGCCGCCGGCGAGCGCCCAGCCCTCGATGAAACGCCGGGCGAGGCCCGACGGGCCCGGGCGCTCGCGCTCCTGCCCGTCGGACATCGCCCTACTTCGAGTACTTGGCGATCAGCGCCCGCGCCTGCTCGACCAGCGCCTTGCCGTCGATGCCCTTGCTCTTCACCTCGTCGGTCCAGCGCTGCACGACCGGCTCGAGCTTCGACTTGAACTGGTCGAGCTGGGCCTCGGTCAGGACGATGTGCTTGTTGCCCGCCTTGGTGGCCACACCGATGCCGAAGTCCTCGCTGTCGGTCCACACCTTGCCTACCGCGCGCACTCGCGCCTCACCGTTGTTCGCCTCGAACGCCTTCTGCACGTCGGGCGGCAGCTTTGCCCAGGTGTTCTTGTTCATGGACACCTGGAAGGTCGTCGTGCCGAAGCGCATGCGGTTGGGACCCTCGATCTGATACTTGGTCACGTCCTGGAGCTTGAGGGGCGGGATGATCTCCCAGGGAATGAAGGCGCCGTCCACGACTTTCTTGGAGAGCGCCTGCGGCAGCGCAGGTACGGGCATCGCCACCGGCGCCGCGTCCAGCGCCTCGATGATCCAGGCGCCCGTGCGCGTCGGAATGCGCATCTTCAGGCCCTTAAGATCATCCGGCGTGTGCACTTCCTTGTCCGCCATGTGGATCGCCTGGCCGGCGTGCACGTGAAGGAACATCACTTTGACGCTGCTGTACTCGTCGGAAATGGCGCCGCTGTTGTACATGTCGCGCATCGCGAGGTTCGTCGCCGTCGCGCTGTTGGTATGCACGAACGGGAGCTCGAACACCTCGGAGCGAGGGAACAGGCCGGCCGTGTATCCGTTGACCGTCCAGATGATGTCCACGACGCCGTCGCGCACCTGGTTGAGCAGCTCGGGCGGCTTGCCGCCGAGCGCCATGGACGGAAAGATTTCGATCTTGACCTTGCCGCCCGAGGCCTTTTCGACGTCCTCGGCCCACGGCACCAGCATCTTGGTATGCGCTGGCGCCTTCGGCGGCAGGAAATGATGCAGCTTCAACGTGATCTGCGCGCTGGCGGGCGCAGACAAGCCGGCGCAGGCGGCAGCAACCATCAACAACGCTGTGCGGCGATGGAAAATCATCTTTGCGACCCCTCCTTGGGTGGATTCGACGCTCTGTGGACGCCGGTCTCGGCCCGGTCTGCGCCGGGTCCCGCCGGCCCCTGTTTCGCATATGATGCCAGAGCCCGCGCGGCCTGTTTTGACTATCCGCGCACCCGGGTTAGCATGCGCACCACCCCGAGGGAAACATGTTGCAGGAACGCATCCGCGCCCTGACGCGCGACAGGCTGCGCG
>DASUFB010000037.1:0-9694 GCA_036274775.1 Burkholderiales bacterium
CGGGCAATAGTCCAGTCGCGCTGCCGCATCGCTGCGGCCGGCAGCCCCGGCTTTGCTTTCCCGCGGCATATGCCCGACCATATGCCCCGTTTCGGGCAAGGAGGAAGCATGCGCCAGGATGAATTCAGGCGCCGCGCCTACAGCGTCGCGGCCCTGCGCGAGATGGCACGCAGGCGGCTGCCACGCGCCGTGTTCGATTTCGTGGACGGGGGCGCCGAGGACGAGGTCGTCGTCGGCCGCAACGAATCGGTGTTCGACGCGCTCACGCTGCTGCCGCAGCCGATGCGCGGCACGACGCGCCGCGACCAGTCGGTCGAGCTCTTCGGCCGCAGGCTCGCGGCTCCGGTGCTGATCGGTCCGACGGGCATGACGGGCCTGCTGTGGCCGCGCGGCGAAATCGAGGCGGCGCGCGCCGCCGCCGCCGCGGGCACGGTCTACACCATGAGCCACGGCGCCGCGGTGAAAATGGAAGAGCTGGCGGCCGAGGCGCCCGGCAACCTGTGGATGCAGGTGTTCCCCTACAAGGACCGCGGCCTCACGCAATCCTTCGTCGAGCGCGCGCGCGCGGCGGGTTTCCAGGCGCTGGTGCTGACCGTGGACAACCAGCTCCTGGGCCAGCGCGAGCGCGACGTGCGCAACGGCTTCACCATCCCGCCGCGCTTCGAGCTCGGCGGCCTCGTCGACATGGCGCTGCATCTGCGCTGGCTGCTGCGCATGGCGCGGGCGCCGCGGCTCGCCATGGCGAATTACGAGCGGGAGGGCGACACCGGCGTGTTCTCGATCAGCGCGCGCGTCCTCGGCTGGATGGACGCAGCCGCGAGCTGGAAGGAAGTCGAATGGCTGCGCGGCATCTGGGACCGCCCGCTCGTCGTCAAGGGCATCCTGCATCCGGACGACGCCAGGCGTGCGCAGGCGATCGGCGTCGATGCCGTGGTCGTCTCGAACCACGGCGGGCGCCAGCTCGACGTCGTGCCGGCTTCGCTCGAGGCGCTGCCCGCGGTGGCGGATGCGGTCGGCGGCAGGATGCCGGTATTGATCGACGGCGGCGTGCGCCGCGGCGGCGACGTGGCCAAGGCACTCGCGCTGGGCGCCACGGCCTGCCTGATCGGGCGCCCGCACCTCTGGGGCGCGGCGGTGGCGGGCGAGCAGGGGGTGGCCCGCGTGCTGGAGATTTACCGTACGGAGCTCGACCGCGTCATGGGACTGTGCGGCTGGGACAGCCTGCGGGACATCGACCGCTCGGTCATTTTCGATCCATCATCGGGGTCCGGGTCGGTGCTCGGCGCCGTCGGCCGCAAGCTGGCAGCGATGATGAAGTAGGGGAAATGCGCGAGGAGTGAGGAACAAGGAGAAGGCGACGCTTGACCTCCAGGTTCCCCGGCTTCCCGCCCCCTCGCGTTTAGCGCGGGATCTCGCCGAGCACGGTGCAGCGGCGGATCACGCGCTTCTGCGTGGCCGGGTCGTACTCGGTCGCGCGGTGCAGCACGGCGCGGTTGTCCCACACGATGAGCTCGCCCGGCGTCCACCGGTGCCTGTAGGTCAGGTCCTCGTGGATCGCGAGCGCGTTGAGCTCCTCGATCAGCGCGCGGCCTTCGTCGTAGCCCATGTCCAGGATGTATTCGGCGTGGTCGCCGAGGAACAGGCATTTGCGGCCGGTGTCCGGATGCGTGCGCACCACCGGATGATCCACCGGCGGCACCGCGGCGCGCTGCGCCTCGGTCATCGGTTCCTCGCCATGGCGGCGCGTGCGCGAGAAATCCAGGTTGTGCACCGCGCGCAGGTTCGCGATGCGCGACTTCCACGCCGGGCTCAGGCGCTCGTAGGCGCCGTACATGTCGCAGAAATGCGTTTCGCCGCCCTCGCCCGCGGCGACCTCCGCGTAGATGATCGTCGCCTGGCCGGTCACGCGCTGCCACGAGCCATCGGTGTGCCACACCAGCGTGCCCTTGTCCGGGTGGCGGCCGTTGGGGTTGCCGTCGGCGTCGAGGTTGGAGAGCCGGTAGAGCTCCGGGTAGCCGTCGGCGTGATACTGGTTCATGACGTGGACCTGCACTTCACCGAAGCGCCGCGCGAATTCCACCTGGCGGCCGGCCGGCAGGTCCTGCGCGCCGAACAGCAGCACCTGGAAGCGCAGGAATGCCTGGTAGATCGCTTCGAAGGTCTTGCCGTCGATGCCGCGCGCGAGGTCCACCCCGATGAGCTCCGCGCCGAGGTTGGGGGTCAGCGGGCGGGCCTCGAAAGGCCAGGAAGCCGGCGAAAATTGTTGCGACGTGGAGACGGAGGCCATGGCTGACGACCATGGTCGCACAAAAGGCACGGACCCGCTGCGAAGCTACCGGCGATGGCCCCCGATGTATCGCCGCCGCATCGGCTTGAGCACCGCGATGGCGAGGACGGCCGTCAGGAAATTCGCGACGATCGCGGTCGCGAACACGGCGGTCCACGTGCCGGTGGACTGGAACAGCAGGGCGGCCAGCGGGGCACCGAGGATGGATCCGAAGCCCGCGCTCATGTACAGGAAACCGTAGTTCGTCGAGGCGAAGCGGGTGCCGAACGTATCCGTCAGCGTGGACGGGAACAGGGAGAAGATCTCCCCCCAGCCGAAGAACACGAGTCCCGACAACAGCACGAAGAGCAGGGGGTCCTCGTGGAGCAGGAACCACGCCGCCATCGCCACGCCTTCCAGCGCGAAAGCGATCAGCATCGTGGGCTCGCGTCCGATCCGATCCGACACCCATCCGAAGAACGGCCGCGTCAGGCCGTTGGTGACGCGGTCGAGGGTCAGCGCAAGCGGCAGGACCGCCATGCCGAATACCGTCGCCTGTGCCATGCCGAAGTCCTTTGCGAACGCACCCATCTGCGAGACCACCATGTAGCCCGACATGGACATGAGCACCATCATCGTGAACATGAGCCAGAACACCGGTTGTCTCAGCATCTCCGGTGCCGGGACGTCGGGTACGGCGGTTCGTGCGTGGGCCGCTGTTGCCCCGGCGCCGTAGCTCGGGGGCGGGGTGCGCAGGCATAGTGCACCGGCGAGACCGGTCGCACCAAACACGCAACCGTAGATCGTCAGGGTCTGTTCGAGGCCCAGCGCAGCGAGCCCGTGGGAAACCGGGAACGTGGTCAGCGACGCGCCCATGCCGTATCCGGCTGCCGCTACGCCCGCCGCAAAGCCGCGGCGGTCGGGGAACCATTTCACCATCAACCCGACCACACCGATGTAGACGATGCCCGTGCCGATGCCGCCAAGCGCGCCGTAGGTCAGGTACAGGGCTGCCAGGCTGCCGGCTCGCGCACCCAGAACCCAGCTTGTGCCGACCAGCACGGCGCCCGCGGCGAGCACGCGCTTCGCGCCGAAGCGCTCGACGACGAAGCCATACAGCGGCGCAAGGAAGCATTGCAGCCCGACGAGGATGGAGAACACCACCTGGACCTGGGCGAGCGACGCGTCGAGCTTCGCCATGTAGGGGCGGGTGAACAACGCCCAGACGTACTGCGGGCTCGCGATCGAGATCATGCAGACGACGCCGATCGTCAGTTGGAGCCAGCGGTTCGGTAGTCGCCGTCCGGCTGCGCCACTGGCAAAGGCCTGCGCCTGCATCATCGATGTCCTTTTCCGCTGGGCGGCCCGGTCCGGGGCGGATCGCGAAACCCGGGTAGTTGCGCAAGCAACAGTCGTTCCGCCCGGCGGCGCGGGGCGTGCGCCTCAGTCGTCGATCGCTGCGTAGACGAGCTGCTTGAACAGCTTGCGGTAGTACGCGCGGATCGGGCTCGGCGCCTGGGTCATGTAGACCGCGGCGATCTCCTCCTTCGGATCCACCCAGAAGTACGTACCCGCGTAGCCGGCCCACATGAACTCGCCCTCCGAGCCTGGCACGCCGGCGATGCCGGGGCCCTGCCTCACGGCGAAGCCCAGGCCGAAGGTGTAGCCGGGCACGCCCAGCAGCAGCTCGCCGGGCGTGACGGGCGCGGCGATGCGCGTGCCGAGGTGGTCCGAGGTCATCAGGGCGACCGTGCTGCGGCTCAGCACGCGCGCGCCGTCGAGCCGGCCGCCGTCGAGCAGCATCTGCGTGAAGCGCAGGTAGTCGCCCGCCGTCGACACGCCGCCTGCGCCGCCGGAATCGTTGTTCGGCCGGGAGGAAACGTCGATCAGGTTGTTCGGTTTGCCGCTGCCGGCGTCGACGGCCAGGGGCCTGGCCAGCCTGCCGATTTTCCCGGGCGGGACCCGGAAACCGGTATCGTGCATCTTCAGCGGTCCGAGCAGGCGCTTGTCCAGGAAATCGGCGAGCCTCTCTCCGGAAGCCGCCTCGACGACGCGCCCGAGCATGTCGCTCGCGAGACTGTATTCCCATACCGTGCCGGGCTGGTGGGCGAGCGGCACCTTCGCGATGCGCTCGACTTCTTCCTCCGGCGTGAGATCACGAGCGTCGTAGTCGATCGTGGTCTTGTACAGGCCCGCCTTGCCCAGCGCCTCCTTGACCGGCGCGTTCCGCGTGATCTCCCCGTAGGCGAGGCCGGCGGTGTGGCGCAGCAGGTCCTGCACCGTCATCTCGCGGTCGGCGGGAACCTGCGCGTAGGTGATCCTGGCGAACTCGGCGTCCGCCTTCGCGACGCTGACCGTCATGGACTTCATCGCCGGCAGGAATTTCGACACGGGATCGGTGAGCTGGATCCTGCCGTCCTCGACCAGCATCATCGCCGCGACCGAAACGATGGGCTTGGTCATCGAATAGATGCGGAAGATCGAATCCTTCGCCATCGGCTTGCCGGCGTCCTTGTCCTGGAAGCCGATGGCGCCCGAATAGACGAGCTTGCCCTTGCGCGCCACCAGGAACACCGCGCCGGGCAGCCTGCCCGCGTCGATTTCCTTCTGGAAGCTCTCGCCGATGCGCGCGAGCTTCTGCGTGGACATGCCCACGGATTCCGGCGCCGCAGCGGGCAGGCCCTGCGCGGCGGCGAATGAAACGAAGGCGACGAACGACAGGAAAGCTGCGGCAAGGCGCTTTGCGCTCATTTGTGGCTCCTCCGGAGAAGGACCGAAACGGTAAGGCCGTGCCCTCGACGTGTCAACGTGGTCTTCCTTTCAAGATTCCACAGATTCCACCCAACACAGAGGCACAGAGAACACAGAGAAAAGCAAATTGGATAAAGTTTGTTTCAATGACGATGCGCTGCCGGTGCAGCCACCATAAGCAACCGGACAACCAAAATCTTCCTACCGGTTATTTTCGAATTTCTCTGTGTTCTCTGTGTCCTCTGTGCCTCTGTGTTGGGTGTAGGCCCGAGGCAGTAGACAACGCGGCGGCGTGCTAGGATGCCCCGGCGAATCCGCACATACGAGGAGGATCGGCATGAAAGCAAAGATCGGGATCGCGGCAGCCATCGCGCTCATCCAGCTCTTCCATGCGGCCGTCGCCGCCGAGCCGATCAAGATCGGCGTGGTCAACGAGATCACGGGCGTTCAGGCGCAGGCCGGCGAGTTCACGGTCAATGGCATCAAACTCGCCCAGGAGGAGATCAACGCCGCGGGCGGCGTGCTGGGGCGCAAGATCGAGCTGCAGATCGAGGACAACCAGAGCACGAACCCCGGGACGGTGCTCGCCTTCTCCAAGCTCGGCGGCCGCGGCGACATCGCCGGCATCGTCGGCCCGATCCGCAGCACGCAGGTGCAGGCCGCCTCGCCGACCATCGCCAAATCCGGCATTCCGACCATGATCGGCGGCACCGACACCAGCCTCACGCACGTGAACAACCGCTGGGTGTTCCGCGCGCGCCCGAACGACAGCTATTCCTCGCGCGTGATCGCCGATTTCGGCGTCAACACGCTGAAGCTGAAGAAGTGGGCCATCATCCACTCGACCGACGCGTTCGGCTCGGGCGGCGCCAAGGCGCTGGCCGCTGCACTCGGCGCGCTGGGGGTGACGCCGGTGCTCGACCAGGGCTACACGAACAATTCCCAGGACTTCGCGGCGGTGGTGCTGTCGATCAAGAAATCCGATGCCGACATCCTCGCCACCTACATGACGCTCGAGCCCGACGTCGGCATCTTCGCGCGCCAGCTGCGCCAGCTCGGCGTGAACATCCCGTGGATCGGATCGCCCTCCATCATCGCGGTGACGTCGCTGAAGCTCGCCGGCGAGACGCTGCACGGCACCTACGCGATCACGGACTTCACGACCGAGGCCAACGGCATGACGCGGGCCTTCATGAAGAAGTACCGGGACAAGTACGGCGTCAATCCCGACACGTTCGCGAGCTGGTCGTACGACGCCACGCAGATCCTGGCGCTCGCCATCAAGAATGCCGGCAGTACCGAGCCCGAGGCGGTGCGCTCGGCCATCCTCGCGATCAAGGGCTACAAGGGGCTGGAAGGCACCTACGAGTTCGACCAGAACGGCGACGGCCTGCACGGCTACAACGTCGTGCGCAACGAGGGCGGCAGGATCGTGTTCATGAAGCGCGTGGATTTCCCCGTTCAGTGAGCCGGCTTCGCACAGACTCCCATCTACACCCAACACAGAGGCACAGAGAGCACAGAGGACACAGAGAAGAGCAATCGGGTCATTGCGTCGTTCGGCGTCTCTCCGTGCCGGCGCATTGGCAAACGCGTGATCCGACAGACGAATCAATCCGTCAGTCGCTCCTGGTTTTCTCTGTGTTCTCCTTTTCCTCTGTGCCTCTGTGTTGGGTGTAATTTGGAAAGTGTCAGCCGGAACCGTTGCGCCAGCGCAGCGGGAAAGCGGCGAACACGCGCGTGCCGGCGCCGCGGGCCGAGTCGATCTGCAGCCGCCCGCCGGCGAGCGCCGCGCGTTCCTTCATCGACACGAGCCCGAGGCTCGCGTTTGCCACCGGCCGGTGCCTGACTTCCTCCTGATCGAAGCCCACGCCGTCATCCTGCACGGTGAGCTCGAGCTCGCCGCCGGTTGCGCGCAGGCCGACCGAGAGGCGGTTGGCCCTGGCGTGGCGCGCCGCGTTCGTCAGCGCCTCCTGCGTGACGCGGAAGCACGCGGTTTCGATCTCGGCGGCCAGCCGGCTGGAAATGGACCCGGGCGCGAAGTCGATGATCCAGCCCGCGGTGGCCCGGTGCAGGTCGAGCATCCAGCGCAGCGCCGGAACGAGCCCGAGCTCGTCGAGCGCCGGCGGGCGCAGGTTGAGCGACATGGCGCGCACCTGCTCCAGCGTGCGGCTGGCGATATCGATGCATTCCGCGGTGAGGTTCGCGTCCGGGCAGCCGCCCTGCAGCGCCATCTGCAGCTTGATCTTCATGAGGGTCAGCGACTGGCCGATCTCGTCGTGCAGCTCGCGCGCGATGTCGCGGCGCTCCTGCTCCTGCACGCCGAGCAGCCGTGTCGACAGGGCCTGCAGCTGCTGCTTCGCTTCCAGGATCTGCACCTGCGCGCGCTGGCGGCGGTCCTCCTGCTCGAAACGGTCGAGCGCGAAGGCCATGCCGCCTGCCAGCTCGCCGAGCAGGTGCATGCGCTCGTCGTCGAAATGGTCGGCGTCGCGCGCATAGAGGCTGAACGAGCCGATCGGGCTGCCCTCCAGCAGCAGCGGCACCGCGGCGGCGGAGCGGATCGGCAGGCTGCGCATGCGCTCGTGCCAGTCGGCGAAGCGCGGGTCGCGCAGCGTGTCGTTGCATACGCAGGCCCGGCCTTCGCGCGCGGCTTCCACGGCGGGCCGGTGCCCGCCCGGGCTGTCGGCTTCCATGGCCTGCTCGATGCCGTCGAGCAGGCTGCCGGCGCTGCCGAAGCTCGCGCGCGGCAGGAGCCGTCCGGTGGATTCGTCGCGCAGGCCCACCCACGCGAAATGGAAGCCGCCGCGCTCGACCGCGATGCGGCACATGTCCTGGAACAGGTGGTCCCGGGAGCGAGCGCGTGCCATGGCCGCGTTGGCGTCGGACAGGGCCGCGTACAGGTTGGTGAGATCGAGGATGCGCAGTTCCGCCTTGCGGCGTGCGCGCGAGGCCTCGGCCTGCGCGATGGCGCGCGTCAGGGCCGCGGCGAGGCGCCGCAGATTGGTTTTCAGGACATAGTCGGTGGCACCGTGCTTGAGCAGCTCCACCGCCTTGTCTTCGCCCATCGCGCCGGAGACGAACACGAACGGCAGGTCCGGCGCGAGCGAGCGAGCGAGCTGCAGGGCCTGCAGGCCGCCGAATCCCGGCACCGCATAGTCGGAGACGATCACGTCCGGCACGAACGCCGCGAGCTCCCGGAGATAGTCCGGCTCGGTCTGCACCCGCTTCGTCTCGAAAACGATACCGGAACGCCTGAGCTCGTGATGCAGCAGGTCGGCATCCGCGTCGGTATCTTCCACCAGCAGGATCTTGAGCGCGCGGTCCATGTCCGTCGGGTTCCGGGTTGCGGGCATTGCCGCCGCGCATGCGAGGCCATCGCGCGGCCCGGACAGTTTAGCTGCGCGCGCGGCGGTCGGGGGGGCTTGCCGGCAGACCGCCGGTCTAGCGCGCCCGGGCGTCCTGCAGCAGGCGCTCGCGCACCATGTTCACGTGGCTGCGCAGCACGAATAGCTGGTCGGCGAAGGACAGCGGCATCCTGATTCTCGCGATCGCGTCCTCCACACGGTCGATGCGCTGCAGGAGGTCGGCCCGCTGTTCCGGCGTCGGCCCGGCGAAGATGTCGCGCTCGATGGTCATGAGCACGCCGTACCAGCGGTAGACGCGCGAGCGTATGCGCCAGCGGTACACGACGGGGATGAGGCGCAGGCCCGGGACGATGATCACCACCAGCGGGATCAGCACGACCAGGAGCCGGTCCGTCAGGCTCGCGAGCCAGAAGGGCAGGTGGCTGTACAGGAAGCGCGAGCCGGATTTGTAGTAGCGCTCCGCGTCCTCGCTGATCTGGAAATCGCGCTTGAGCGGCGCCGGGTATTCGCCGGCCGCGCGGAACATGCCCGGACCGCCGTGGATCTCGCGCGCCGCGCCGATCAGCAGGTCCGACAGCGCGGGATGCAGGCCCTCGCGCGCGACGAGCTCCACCGTCGGGCCGATGAGCTGCGCGTCCTCCGGCGGCACGTCCTTGCCCAGGTCGACGGCGCCGCGCGGCAGCGTGAGCCTGGACAGGAAGGGAAAGCGGCGCTGGTAGCCTTCCGCCTGGCTGAAGCTCATGAGCCGGATGCCCTGCGTGGTCATCAGCCCGCGCATGACTGCCGGTGTCGCCGAGTCACCCATCAGGAAGGCCGCGTCGGCCTGGCCGTGCGCCAGCGCGGCCGCGGCTTCCTCGCCGGCGAAGTCGAGCAGCACCGTGGGCTTTTCGTTCATGCCGTTGCTTTTGAGCAGCTTCACGGCGAGCGAGCGCGTGCCGCTGCCCTCGGGGCCGACGGCCAGCCTGCGGCCGCGCAACTGCGCGAGCCGGTCGACGTGCGTGCCGCCCCGGTAGAACACCAGCAGGGGCTGCGCGAACAGGCTGCCCAGCGACTTCAGGTGCTCGATGTCCACGCCGTCTGCGATGCCTCCCGGGACGAATCCGACGTCGACGCGCACCGCCGGGTCGGCGAGCATCCTGAGGTTGTCCACGCCGCCCTGGCTCGACAGGACCTTCACCTTGACACCGCTTGCCTCGATGAGCTTGCGGTACTTCTCCGCCGTGTTGCGGTAGGAGCTGCCTTCGGGGCCGCCCGCCATGACGATGGTGTCGAGCGGGGCGGGACGCACGAATTTCAGCGCGAGCAGCACGAC
>DASUFB010000038.1:0-39643 GCA_036274775.1 Burkholderiales bacterium
TCCACTGCGCGCCCGCCGCCGGCAGCCGGTGCAGCAGGCGCTCGCGCCCGCCCAGCCATTTGCCCACCCGCGAGGCCACGCGCGTGAGCCATCCGTAGACCGCCGGCCGCTGCGCCGCCCACGCCCAGGCACGCAGGCCCAGGCGCTCGCCCCACGGCCGCAAGTGGCGCTCGACCTGCTGCTCGCGCAGCTTGCGCATGAGGTCCGGCAGCGGAATCTTGACCGGACAGACCACCCCGCACTGGTTGCACAGGGTCGCCGCGTTGGGCAGGTCGACGGCGTTTTCGATGCCCTTGTAGGCGGGCGTCAGGACCGAGCCGATCGGTCCGGGGTAGACCCAGCCGTAGGCATGCCCGCCGATGTTCTGGTAGACGGGGCAATGGTTCATGCAGGCGCCGCAGCGTATGCAGCGCAACGCCTCGCGGATCTCCGAGGCCAGTATCCGCGTGCGCCCGGCGTCGACGACGATGACGTGGAATTCGCCGGGGCCGTCCTTGTCGCCCGCGCGCCGGGGGCCGGTGGTGAAGGACAGGTAGTTGCTGATGGACTGGCCGGTGGCCGAGCGCGTCAGCAGCCGCAGGATCAGCGACACGTCCTCGAGGCCGGGCAGGACCTTCTCGATACCCGTGATCGCCACGTGAACGCGCGGCATGGTGGTGGTCATGCGACCGTTGCCCTCGTTGGTCACGATCATGGTCGAGCCGGTCTCGGCGACGAGGAAGTTCGCGCCGGTGATGCCCATGTCGGCGTCGAGGAAGTGCGGACGCAGCACTTCCCTGGCCTCGTGCGTGAGCGCCGCGATGTCGTCGAGCCGCGGGCGCGAGTGCTTCTCGGCGAACAGGTCGGCGATGTCGTCCTTGGACTTGTGCACGGCCGGCGCGATGATGTGCGAGGGCGTCTCGCCGAACTGCTGGATGATGTACTCCCCGAGGTCGGTCTCGCGCACGTCGATGCCGGCCTGCTCGAGCGCATGGTTGAGGCCGGTCTCCTCGCCCAGCATGGACTTCGACTTGATGATTTTGCGCACCTGGTGCCGGCGGGCGATGTCGATGACCAGGTCGTTGACCTGCTGCGGCGTTTCGGCCCAGTGCACGATGGTCCCGGCTGCGATCGCGCGCCTTTCCCACTCCTCGAGCAGCACGTCCATGTTGGCGAGCGCGAAATCGCGGATGCGCGCCGCCGCCTCGCGGATTTCCTCGAAGTTATCGAGCTCGAGGATGGACCTGGCGCGGGCGACGACGAGCTTGCCCTTGGCGTTGCGCAGCGCCTTCTGGACCCGCGGATCGGCCAGCTTGCGTGAGGCAACCCGCTTGAAGTCGTTCGAGGTGATCTGCATGATGGGTCGCGGGCTAGTCCGCCGTCCGCCGGTCCATGTCGCGGACCGGGTCGGTCATGCCCGCGAGGACTTCGGCGACGTGCAGCACCCTGGTGCGGGTGTCGCCACGCCGGCGCAGCCGGCCCTCGATGTTCAGCATGCACCCCAGGTCGCCGAGGACCAGCGCATCGGCGCCCGCCGATTGCACGTCCTCGCACTTGAGGTCGGCGATGCGCGCGGAGATGTCGCCGTACTTGACGGCGAAGGTGCCGCCGAAGCCGCAGCACTGCTCCGGCTGCTGCATCTCCTTCAGCGTGAGGCCCGGAACCTTTGCGAGCAGCGCACGCGGCTGCGCCTTGACGTCGAGCTCGCGCAGGCCCGAGCAGGAGTCGTGATAGGTCACCACGCCCCCGAACTGGCCCGGGACGCTTTCCACGCGCGCCACGTTGACCAGAAAGTCCGTGAGCTCGTAGGTCTTGCGCGTGATCGCTTCGACCTCGGCCCCGAGCTCGGGGAATTCCGACAGCAGCTCGGGATAGTGCGCGCGGATCATGCCGCCACACGAGCCCGAGGGCACGACCACGTAATCGCAACCGGCGAACTCCCGCAGCACTTTCCTGGCCAGGGCCTGCGCGGCCTTGCGGTCGCCGGAGTTGTACCCGGGCTGCCCGCAGCAGGTCTGGCCGGTGGGAACGACGACCTCGAAGCCGGCAGCCTCGAGCAGCTTCAGCGCTGAAAAACCGATGCTGGGACGCATCAGGTCAACCAGGCATGTCACGAACAGGCCGACTTTCATGGGTTCCCAAGCCTCATGCGGACAAGCGAGGTTTCAGTGCAGACTCATGCGCTCCGCGCGTGATGTCGGAGCTAAAACCGATGCTGGGACGCATCAGGTCGACCAGGCAGGTGACGAACAGACCGACTTTCACGGCTCTCCCGGGCTGCGGAATCGTCGAGCCGCAGCCGGCCTCGCGTCCCCGCGTTGTCTGGGCGGATTCGAGCGCGCGAATTTCACAGCGCAGGGTGCCGCCAGGGGCGCTGTGCGCTCGTCCCTGTTACCGGGATGCGGCGGCGCAGCGCAGCGAGACGGGAATCATAACATGGCATGGGTCGCCTGCCCGCCGGCGATAAATATTCATGGTTGTATCGCTGGTTTTCGGCATGTAAAATTTCTGCGTTGCACAAATCTACGGGGCGGCAATCGTGACCGAGGCTAACGGGAAGACCTCCATCCAGGTCATCGAGCGCATGATGGACCTGCTCGATGCGCTGGCGCGCAACGAGGAGCCGGTCAACCTGAAGCGGCTCGCCAATGCCACCAGCCTGCATCCTTCCACCGCGCACCGCATCCTGAACATGATGGTCGAGTTCAGGATGGTGGACCGCATCGAGCCCGGCACCTACAGGCTCGGGATCCGCCTGCTGGAGCTCGGCAATCTCGTGAAGTCGCGCATTAACCTGCGCCAGGAGGCGCTGCCCTTCATGCGGCGCCTGCACCAGGAGCTGCACGAGACCGTGAACCTGTCGGTGCGCCAGGGCGACGAGATGGTCTACGTGGAGCGCCTGCTGTCCGACCGCACGGCCATGCGCGTGGTGCACCTGATCGGCGCCCGCGCGCCGCTGCACATCACGGCCGCCGGCAAGCTGTTCCTGCTCGAGGACGGCCTCGAGAAGCGCCGCGAATACGCGCAGCGCACAGGCCTCGACGTGTACACCAAGAACACCATCCATGACCTCGAGACCCTGGAAAAGGAGCTCGACCGCGTGCGCAGGCTGGGCTATGCGCTCGACAACGAGGAAGCGGAAACGGGCGTCTGCTGCATCGGCGCCGGGATCCATGACGACGAAGGCCGCCTGGTGGCGGGGTTATCGCTGTCGGCGCCCGCCAATCGGCTGGACAAGGCCTGGTACGTGAGGGTGAGACAGATGGCGGAGGAAATTTCGCGCGCGCTCGGCCATCTGGCCGGCGCCAAGGTCGCCTGAGTCCGGGCCCGGCCCGGGGCGGGAGATCAGCCCGAAACGCGCAGGATGTCGGTTTCGATCCAGCGCTTGATGCGGTTCGCGTCGGCGATGCGCGAGAGCTTGCCCCATGAGTCGAGCAGCACGATGATCACCGGCTTGTCGGCTATCACCGCCTGCATGACCAGGCAGCGTCCGGCCTCGCTGATGTAACCGGTCTTCGACAGGCCGATGTCCCACTGCCGGTTCTTGACGAGCCGGTTCGAGTTCACGTAGGAGAGCATGCGGTGGCGGCGCTTGCCTTCGGATTCGATCCTGAATGAGTCCGACGTGGTGTACTCGCGGATCAGCGGATAGGCATGGGCCGCAGCGACCATTTTCGCGAGATCCTCGGCCGTGGACACGTTGTCCGGCGTGAGCCCGGTCGGATCCTCGAAATGCGTGTTCAGCATGCCGAGCTCGGCGGCCTTCTGGTTCATGGCGGCCACGAACGCGCCGGTGCCGCCCGGGAAATTGCGCGCAAGCGCCGCCGCTGCGCGATTCTCCGAAGCCATCAGGGCGAGCTTCAGCATCTCCGCGCGCATCAGGCTGGTGCCCACCTGCAGCTTGGATCGCGAGCCCTTGCGGCGGTCCACGTCATCCCTGCCGATCTCGATGGACTCCAGCAACGGCAGGCCCGAATCCAGCACCACCATCGCCGTCATCAGTTTCGTGATCGAAGCGATGGGCATGATCTGGTCGACGTTCTTGGCGTAAAGCTGCTCGCCGGAATCCTGGTCCTGCACCAGTACGGCGCCCGAACGCAGACGCAATGCGACAGGTTTGGCCGAGAAATGCGGTGGACGGGGGGAGGCATGCGTCGCGCCGCCGGCCGCGAAGGCGGGCAGGACAGCCGCGCAAACCAGTGCGCCAAGCACGGAAACCAGGGCTTTCATGTTTAGGAGAAACCTTAATTCTTTGTTTCAGTTAAATTTTTTAGCGACCCAAACACGGCCGTCCCGGGATTTATTCGAACTGCAACAGGAATCCCCCCGGGGGCGGGCTCACAACATATCAAAAATCAAGGACTAAGAAAAGACTTTCAATATGTCGATGAGCTTAACGACCTGGTGCGTTCATTTGCCATGCATTTTTACGCAAATATCATGCGCACTACGACGCCGGCCAACTTTTCCTGAGAGGGCGCTTCTCAGCCGGCCGCCACGGCAAGCCCCTCGCGCCGCTCCTCTTCCTGCTGCAGGGCCCACATGTGCGCATAGATTCCTTCCCGGGCCAGCAGCTCGCGATGGGTGCCGCGCTCCTGGATGCGTCCGGCATCCATGACGAGAATCTGGTCGGCATCAATGATAGTGGACAGGCGGTGCGCGATCGTAAGCGTGGTGCGGCTGCGCGAGATGCGTCTCAGCTCGGCCTGAATGGCTTTTTCGGACTTCGAATCGAGTGCCGAGGTGGCTTCGTCGAACACCAGGATGCGCGGGTTCTTCAGCAGCGCCCGCGCGATCGCGACGCGTTGCTTCTCGCCGCCGGAGAGCTTCAGGCCGCGCTCGCCCACCATGGTCTCGTAGCCGTCCGGCAGCGACTCGATGAGCTCGTGGATGTGCGCCGAACGGGCTGCGGCGACGACCTGCTCGCGGCTCGCCGACGGATCGCCGTAGGCGATGTTGTAGTAGATCGTGTCGTTGAACAGCACGGTGTCCTGCGGCACGATGCCGATCGCCGCGCGCAGGCTCGCCTGCGTGACCGCGCGGATGTCGGTGCCGTCTATGGCGATGCGGCCGCCCGCCACGTCGTAGAACCGGAACAGCAGCCGTGCCAGCGTCGACTTGCCCGATCCGCTCGGCCCCACCACGGCGACGGTGTGGCCAGCGGGAATCGTGAAGCTCACGTCGTGCAGGATCACGCGGCGGGCCTCGTAGCTGAAATCGACGCGCTCGAAGGCCACGTACGGGCGCTGCGCCGCCAGCTCCGTTGCGCCCGGCGAATCGCTCACCTCCCGGTTCTCGGCCAGCAGGTGGAACATCTTGTCCATGTCGACGAGCGACTGCTTGATCTCGCGGTAGACCATGCCGAGGAAGTTGAGGGGAATGTAGAGCTGGATCAGCAGGCCGTTCACCAGCACGAGGTCGCCCAGCGTCAGCGCGCCCGCCACCACGCCCTGCGCCGCCAGCACCATCAGCGCCGTCACGGCCACCGCGATGACGAAGCTCTGCCCGATGTTGAGCGCGCCGAGCGAGGCCTCGTTCTTGACGTCCGCGGCCTCGAACTTCCTGAGGCTGTCGTCGTAGCGCCTGGCCTCGAATTCCTCGTTGTTGAAGTACTTGACCGTCTCGTAGTTGAGCAGGCTGTCGATGGCGCGGGAATTGGCCCTGGCGTCGAGCTCGTTGGCGCGCCGGCGGATGTCCATGCGCCATTCGGTCACGACGATGGTGAACCCCAGGTAGACCGCCACGGCGGCCAGCGTGATCGCCATGAAGCGCCAGTCGAACTTCGTCAGGAGCACGAAGGCGACGAGACCGAACTCGATGACGACGGGGATGATCGAGAACAGCGTGTAGCTCAGCAGCGTCGAGATTCCGCGCGTGCCGCGCTCGATGTCGCGCGCTACGCCGCCGGTCTGGCGCTCCAGGTGAAAGCGCAGGCTCAGGCCGTGCAGGTGGCGGAACACCTGCAGCGCCACGCGGCGGATGGCACGCTTGGCCACGCGCACGAACACGATGTCGCGCAGCTCGGCGAACAGCGTGGTCGAGAGCCGCAGCAGCCCGTAGACGGCGAGCAGCGCGAACGGCAGAACGCGCACCGCCTGCTCCGCGTCCAGCGAGTCGACGATCTCCTTCATGACCAGCGGCACGCCGACGTTGGCGAGCTTCGCCGCGGCCAGACACGCGAGCGCCGCCGCCACGCGTGCCTTGTACTCCATCAGGTAAGGCAGCAGCGTGCGCACCGTTTGCCAGGCATTGCGCCGCCCGGCGGGCTCGGCGCCCGGCGGGCGGGCGTGGGAGACGTGGTTCACGGCTGGCAGCCGGGTGCCGGCGGGAATCCGCCGTCCGGCTTGCTGTGGGCAGGTCCACAGTTTAATCCGGGTGCATTGTTGCTGTATATTGGCTCGCCCGCGGCCGACGTTAGCGCGCCGCCGGCTCCATTTCCCCGGGTCGCCCCACGTCATGGCTACGATATCGCGCTCGATCGTCTCGCTACTTGTCGTGTCCGCACTGCTGTTTGCCGCCTACACGTGGGTGGTGCTGAACTGGAGCTATTCCGCCGGCGAGCGCGCCGGCTACGTCCAGAAGATTTCCAGGAAGGGCTGGATGTGCAAGACCTGGGAGGGCGAGCTGGCGCTGGTCACCATGCCGGGCACGGTGGCGGAGAAGTTCCACTTCACCGTGCGTGACGACGCCGTGGCCGACCAGATCAACCGCTCCATCGGCCGGCGCGTGTCGCTCTATTACGAGGAGCACATCGGCGTGCCGCTGAGCTGCTTCGGGGACACCGGACACTACATCACCGGCGTCAGGATCATCGAGGATCCCGCCCCGCTGCCGCCGACGCTGCAGCCGCCGGCATCTTCGCAACCCACGCCGGGCAAGCAGCCCTAGCCGTCAGGCCCGGACGCGGCGATGCTTCCGGCGAGCGTGCGCGTGATCGTGCGCGATTGGCTGAACGCCAATCACGTGCTGATCACGGGACGCTCGGCAACGGTGCTCGTCGACAGCGGCTACGGGCGCGACGCGCACGAGACGCTCGGGCTCGTCTCGCAGGCGCTCTCGGGACGGCGCCTCGACCTGCTGGTGAACACGCATTGCCATTCGGACCACATGGGCGGCAACGCGGCGATCCGGCGGGCACATCGCTGCCGCATCAGCATCCCCCGCGACGAGGCGCCGCTCATCGAGGCCTGGGATGACCGCGCCCTGTGGCTGTCATACGCGGACCAGCGCTGCGAGCGCTTCGACTTCGACGACACCATCGCCCCGGGCGACGAGCTGGACTGGGGCGAGCTGCGCTGGCGCGCCATCGCAGCGCCCGGCCACGACATGGCGGCACTCATGTTCCATTGCGAACAAGCCGGCGTGTTGATTTCCGGCGACGCGCTGTGGGAAAACGGCTTTGGCATCGTGCTGCCAGGCGAAGGCTGCGGCGAGCGTCTGGCGGCGGCGCGGGCCACGCTGGAAACAATCGCCGCCCTGGGCGTGCGTGCGGTCATTCCCGGCCACGGCAGGCCCTTCGGCGACGTCGGCGCCGCCCTGCGTCGCAGCCTCCTGCGCCTGGATGCCTTCGAGCGGGACGAAGGCCGCGTGGTCCGCCACGTACTGAAGGTGATGTTCGTATTCTCGCTGCTGGACCGGCGCGGGCTGGCCGAGAAGGATCTCGACGCCTATTTCGACTCGGTTCCGCTGTACGAGGACTTCAATCGCCGGTTCCTGGGGCTGGATCGGGCGTCTCTCGTGGACCTCGTCGTCGGCGATCTGGAACGCCGTGGCGCGGTACGCCGGCACGACGGTTTTCTTGCCGCAGCGTGAGCCCCAAAAGAAAACGGGCGCATCAACGATGCGCCCGCACGCAAAATGCGTAAGAACATGGCTAGGAACTGCAGAGGAGCGAACCGTGAAGCGCGCCCCTTGGTCTGCGATGAAATTATTGCGTGCCGGTCCCCGGCAGGTTGTTAAAAATTGTAAGTCCCGGAGCAGCCGGCGTGCGCCGGCTCAGAAGAAATCGCGCGCGCGCCCGTAGCCGGAAATGCCGGTCAGCACGCGCAGCAGCTGGTAGGCGATCCATGCCGTAACGCGAACCAGCGGACCGGCATGCTCGGCATAGCGCTCGTCGACGGCCACGGACTCTCCGGCAATCGCCTGCCGCAGGCTCTCGCGCAGTTCGCCCGCGAACGCCTCATCCTCGACCACGACGTTGGCTTCCCTTGCGAGCAGCAAGCTCAGCGGATCGATGTTGGACGATCCGACGGTCGCCCACCATCCGTCGACGACCGCGACCTTCGCGTGCAGAAACCCCCGCTGGTATTCGTGGATCTGGACGCCGGCATCCAGCAGCTGCCGGTACAGCGTGCGCGTCGCATGATGCACCAGGAAATACTCGACGCGCCCCTGCAGCAGCAGCACCACGTTCACACCGCGTTCCCGGGCCCGGAGCAGGGCCCGGCGCAGGCGCTTGCCCGGCAGGAAGTAGGCATTCGCGATCACGATCTCGGCGCGCGCCGAATGGATCGCGCCAAGATAGGCGTGCTCGATGTCGCGGCGGTGCCGGAGATTGTCGCGCACGACGAGCGCTGCGCGGCAGCGGCCCGCCGGCCCGGGCTGCGAAATGTCGCGCGCGAGGGGCAACCACATCCGGTGGCCGTGCACCCAGGCCGAGCGTATCCAGGCCGCGCGCAGCGCCGCGTGCACGTCCCGCACGAGCGGCCCCTGCACGCGCACCGCGTAGTCGAAGCGCGGCCCCATGCCGGCCCCGGGCTCGAGGTCATCGACGATGTTGATGCCGCCGCAGAAGCCCACGCGGCCGTCGATGACGGCGAGCTTGCGGTGCAGGCGGCGCAATCGTGTGCGGCGCAGCCTCAGCAGCACGTTCTCGGGCCGGAATACGAGGGCCTGCACTCCGGCGTCGAGCAGTTCCGCCCGCAGGCTGCCGGCGAACGCGCGCGAACCGAACCCGTCCACCAGCAGCCGCACGGCCACGCCGCGGCGAGCGGCTCGCACCAGCGCCGCGGCGATGCGCCGGCCGGTCGCGTCGCCCTCGAATATGTAGGACTCCAGATGGATGTCGCGCGTGGCCGCATCGATCTCGCGCTCGAGCGCGGGGAAGTACTGGCCGCCGCCGCGCAGCAGGTCGACGCGGTTGCCCTCGCGAAACCTCATGTGTTGCGCACAAGCCGGGCCGACAATGCAATGTGGTCCGACACCCGCGACGAGGCGCGCCCGCGATGCGCGTGCGCGTGCTCGACGGCAAAGCCGCGCACGTAGATGCGGTCAAGGTGCAGCAGGGGGAGAAAGGCCGGGAAGCTGCGCGCCGGCCGCCCGGAAACCACCTCGAACACCTCGCAGACGTTGAGCGCGCCGACCAGGGCCTCGCTCGCCAGCCGGCGCCAGTCATTGAAGTCGCCGGCGATCACCATGGGTGCATCCAGCGGTACCATGTCCATGATCCGGCTCGTCATGCGCTTGATCTGTCTGCTGCGCCAGTGGCCGAGCAGGCCCAGGTGCACGTTCATGCAATGCAGCCTCTGCGTCCAGCCGGGTACCGCGATCTCGCAATGGAGCAGGCCGCGCCGCTCGCTGCCATGCATGGAGATGTCCTCGTTGTCCCAGCGCACGATCGGATACTTGCTGAGGATGGCGTTGCCGTGGTGACCCTCGTCGTAGACGGCGTTCTTGCCGTACGCGAAGTCGCTCCAGATGGAATCGGCGAGGAACTCGTACTGCGGCGCAGGCGGCCAGTTCTCGTGACGGGTGGAATATCTCTGGTGCAGGCCCTGCACTTCCTGCAGGAACACCACGTCTGCGCCTATGCCGCGCAGCCGGTCGCGCAGGTCATGGACAGTCATGCGCCGCTTGAACTGGGAAAACCCCTTGTGGATGTTGTAGGTGGCGACCTGGAGCGTTTCCATTCTCTGGCCTCGTGTTACCGCATGCTGCGCGCCGTCAGCGTCCGGGCGAGCCCGTCGCGCCGCTCGCTTCCCTCTCGATTTCCAGTATCAGGGCCTCGAAGCGCTTTTGTGCCGTGCTGCGCACGATCAGCGTGCCGAGCAGCGGTGGAAACTCGAAGTCGGGTGTGAACCGTCCCTCGTAGCGCAGCGACACGCCGGAGCCCGAGGGTGCGAGGCGGTAAGCGCCGTGCAGATCCTTGAAGTTTCCCGCGATCGCGGTCGAGACGATGCCTTCGTACGGTTGCTCCGCGACCTCCAGGCGCACCTGCATGGGGAAGGTCAGGAACAGCAGCGTCGCCTCGCCGCGCTGGTCGACCACGACCTTCGGTCCGTCACGCGAGACGACCCGGCTCTCCAGCATGCCGGGTATGAAGTGCGCGAGCCGCCCGTAGTCGGTGAGCACCCGCCATGCGCGCTCGACGGTCGCCGCGATCTGCGCGCTGGCCCGCACTTCGAACTGCTCACCATGGCGCTCGACTTCCACTTGTGCGCGGGCCGCATCCGCTGCCGCC
This sequence comes from Burkholderiales bacterium, assembly GCA_036274775.1. Lineage (GTDB taxonomy): Bacteria > Pseudomonadota > Gammaproteobacteria > Burkholderiales > JACQAP01 > JACQAP01. The sequence goes on from DASUFB010000038.1 coordinate 10,439, forward strand.
GGCAGCAGGAGCAGCGCCAGCAGGGTGACGTCGCGGCCACGCGGAACCGACACGACGGCCGCCTCCCCGCCGGCCGCCCTCAGGACACCGCGAGCATGCGATCCAGCGCCACGCGCGCAAGTCCCGCCTCGCGCTCCGGCACCTTGATCCGGTTGACCACCCTGCCTTCGGCGAGGTTTTCCAGGGTCCAGGCAAGGTGCTGGGGATCGATGCGCGCCATGGTCGAGCACATGCACACCAGTGGTGCCATGAACTGGATGGTCTTGCCCTGCGGCCTGAATTCCTCGGCGATGCGGTTGACCAGGTTGAGCTCGGTGCCGACCAGCCAGCGCGTGTTGGCGGGGGCCGCAGCGATGGTCTTGATGATCGCATCCGTGGAGCCGACGTGGTCGGAAAGCCTGCACACCTCGAACTTGCATTCGGGATGGGAAATCACGATCCCGTCCGGATGCTGGTTGCGAAACTTGAGAATGTGCTGCGGCTGGAACATCTGGTGCACCGAGCAGTGTCCTTTCCACAGCAGGATTTTCGCGTCGCGGATCTGCTCCGGCGTGAGCCCGCCCATGGGCTCGTCCGGATCCCAGACCAGCATGCTCTCCAGCGCGATGCCCTTCTGGTGCCCGCTCCAGCGGCCCAGGTGCTGGTCGGGGAAGAACAGCACCTTCCCGCGGCGCGCGAAGGCCCAGTCGAGGACCTTGCCCGCGTTGGACGAGGTGCACACGATGCCGCCGTGCTCGCCGCAGAACGCCTTCAGGTCGGCGGCGGAGTTGATGTAGGTGACCGGTGTGACCTCCCGGTCGGGGTCGAGCACAGTGGCGAGCTCGCGCCAGGCGCGCTCGACCTTGGGCAGGCTCGCCATGTCGGCCATCGAGCAGCCCGCGGCCATGTCGGGCAGCACCACGGCCTGGCCCGGCTTGCCGAGGATGTCGGCGACTTCGGCCATGAAGTGGACGCCGCAGAAGACGACGAACTCCGAGTCGGTCCTGCTGGAAAGCTTCGACAGGCCGAGCGAGTCGCCGGTCAGGTCGGCGTGGCGGTAGACGTCGGCGCGCTGGTAATGGTGGCCAAGGATGACCAGGCGCTCGCCCAGCTTTTTCCTGGCCGCGAGGATGCGCGCCTCGCAGTCGTCGTCCTGCAGGTCCCTGTAGCGGTCGAACGCCATTGCGGTTGCGGCCATCTCTGCTTTGCTCCCCTGCGCCGGCTGCGGCGCGAAAAACCTTACCATACTAGGACAAACGGCAGCGCCGATCGTTGCATCACGCCGCGCCGGCGTGCTCCGGCAGCACGCGCAGCGCCCTGGCATTGCTCCAGGAAAAAACCTTTTCGGCGGCCCGGTCATGCGGCAGCCATTCGTAGGCGACGTGCTCCCTGGGAGCCAGCCGCGGAACGACCGGTCGCGGCACGCAAAATCCGAACACGTGCTCCGTATTGCGCGTGACGCCCGGCGCATAGCGCCAGCGCCATTCCGGATAGATCTCGAAGACGTTCTGCATGCGCCAGTCGGTGAGCACACCGGCGCTTTCGTCGAGGCCGGTTTCCTCGCCGATCTCACGCACCGCCGTCTGCCGCAGCGTTTCGCCCTGCTCCTGGCTGCCGGTCACCGATTGCCAGAATCCCGGCCGGTCGGCACGCTCGATAAGCAGCACCTGCAGGTCCGGCGTATGGATCACCACGAGGACCGAGACCGGTATCTTCGGCTTCAATGCGGTCGGCGCCGGGCCGCGGTCAGGATGCCTTTTGCGGCTCGACGTTGCGCAGGCGGATGTGCAGCTCGCGCAGCTGCTTCTCGTCGACCGGGCTGGGCGCCTTGCACATGAGGTCCTGCGCGCGCTGCGTCTTCGGGAAGGCGATCACGTCGCGGATGGAATCCGCGCCCGCCATCATGGTCACGATGCGGTCGAGCCCGAACGCGAGCCCGCCGTGCGGCGGGGCGCCGAACTGCAGGGCATCGAGCAGGAAGCCGAACTTCTGGCGCGCCGCCTCCGGGCCGATGGCAAGCGCGCCGAACACCTTGGACTGGATGTCCTGGCGATGGATACGCACCGAGCCGCCGCCGATCTCCCAGCCGTTCAGCACCATGTCGTAGGCCTTGGCGAGCGCCTTGCCCGGATCGCTGTCCAGGAAGGTCTCGTGGCCGTCCATCGGGCTGGTGAACGGATGGTGCAGCGCGTCCCAGCGCTTCTCGTCCTCGTTCCACTCGAACATCGGGAAGTCGACGACCCACAGCGGCCGCCAGCCCTTCTGCGCGAAGCCTTTCTCGTGGCCGATCTTCACGCGCAGCGCGCCCAGGGCGTCGTTGACGACCTTGGCCCTGTCGGCGCCGAAGAAGATCAGGTCGCCGTCCTTCGCGCCCGAGCGCCGGACGATCGCCTCCAGCGCCGCGTCGGAGAGGTTCTTGACGATGGGGGACTGCAGTCCCTCGCGCCCTTTCGAGGCCTCGTTTACCTTGATGTAGGCCAGCCCCTTGGCGCCGTAGATGCCGACGAACTCCGTATAGCCGTCGATCTCGCCGCGCGTGAGCGCGCCGCCGCCAGGCACCAGCAGCCCCGCCACGCGTCCGTTGGGCAGGTTCGCAGCGCCCGAAAACACCTTGAAGTCGACGGTTTTCATGACATCGGTCAGTTCCGTGAACTGCAGCGGGACACGCAGATCCGGCTTGTCGGAGCCATACTTCAGCATCGCCTCGGCGAAGGTCATGCGCGGGAACGGGTCGGGCAGGTCGACCTGCAGGACGTCCTTGAACAGCCGGCGGATCATCGCCTCCATGAGCGCGGTGATCTCCGCTACGCCGAGGAAGGAGGTCTCGACGTCGATCTGCGTGAACTCGGGCTGGCGGTCCGCGCGCAGGTCTTCGTCGCGGAAGCACTTGGTGATCTGGTAATAGCGATCGAAGCCGGCCACCATGAGCAGCTGCTTGAACAGTTGCGGCGACTGCGGCAGCGCGAAGAACTCGCCGGAATGCACGCGGCTCGGCACGAGGTAGTCGCGCGCACCTTCGGGCGTCGACTTGGTCAGCATCGGCGTCTCGATGTCGATGAAGCCGTGCTCGTCGAGGAAGCGCCGCACCGCCATGGCCACGCGGTAGCGCAGCCGCAGGTTCTTCTGCATCTGCGGGCGGCGCAGGTCGAGGTAGCGGTATTCCAGCCTGACGGTTTCCGAGAGGTTGTCGTCGTCCATCTGGAACGGCGGCGGCGCGGAAGTGTTCAGGATCTCGATCGAGCGCGCCAGCACCTCGACCTCACCCGACACCAGGTTCGGGTTGACGGTGCCTTCGGGCCGGCGGCGCACCAGGCCGCTTACCTGCACGACGAACTCGTTGCGGATCTTCTCGGCGACGGCGAACGTGGCTGCGTTGTCGGGATCGCACACGACCTGCACCAGCCCCTCGCGGTCGCGCAGGTCGATGAATATGACCCCGCCATGGTCGCGACGGCGGTGGACCCAGCCGCAGAGCGTGACGGTCTGGCCGAGGTGGGTGGAGGAAACGAGGCCGCTGTATTCGGTGCGCATGGCTTTGGCTGGGTCGGAAAATCGGTTCGGCAGGGTTCGCGCCGGGCTCAGGGCCGGCTGGGGTCGGCGGGCCGCGCCCCCGGCGCAACCACCCCCATCGAGATGATGTACTTCAGGGCCTCGTCCACGTCCATGTCGAGCTCGATCACGTCGGCCCTGGGCATCATCAGGAAAAAACCCGAGGTCGGATTCGGCGTGGTCGGCACGTAGACGCTGACATACTCGCCCTTCAAATGGTTGGCCACGTCGCCGCCGGGCTGTCCGGTCAGAAAAGCGATGGTCCATGAGCCCTGCCGCGGATACTGCACGAGCAGCGCCTTGCGGAAGGCCTGTCCCGACGAGGAGAACAGCGTGTCGGAGACCTGCTTCACGCTGGAGTACAGGGATTTCACGATCGGGATGCGCCCGAGCAGCGACTCCCACAAGTGCACGAGGCGCTGGCCGATCATGTTCGCCGCCAGCATGCCCGTGAGCAGCACGATGGCCAGCGTGAGCAGCACGCCGAGGCCGGGAATGTTGAAGCCCAGCCATTCGCGCGGCTGCCAGTCCTCGGGCAGCAGCAGCAGGCTCTGGTCCAGCGTGCCCACCAGGACGCTCAGCACCCACACGGTGATGACGATGGGCACCCAGATGAGCAGGCCGGTGATGAAGTATTTCTTCACGGCATCAGGGCGAGGAGGATGTTGCGGGCGAAACCCGCCCCGGCGCGGACACCGGGACTCGGGCCATCATTGACCGGCAGCGGCGGCGCCACCGGCCGACGATTCTGGTTTGCTTTCCTCTTTCGGCTTCGCCTCGGCGGGCTTGTCGGTGCCCGCGGCCTTGGCCCCGTCCGCCGGCTTGCCTGCGTCCGGCTGCTTGGACGCCGCGGGCTTGCCGCCCTTGAAATCGGTCGCATACCAGCCGCTGCCCTTCAGCTGGAAGCCGGCGGCGCTGACGAGCTTGGTCAGCGCCGGCTCGCCGCAGGCCGGGCAATCCCTGAGCGGGGCATCCGACAGCTTTTGCAGGACTTCGGTTTTCCGCCCGCAGCTGCTGCACTGGTATTCGTAGATCGGCATGTCTGAGATGGACTCTGCGCAGAGCCGCGGATTATACCGCAAGGCCACGTGCCCACGCCCGCGGCGCGGCGCTCTGGCCGGCGGCGGCGCGCCGCTATAATGCCCCGCGCATGCCCTCGAACGCCCCTCGCCGCCTCTGGCCCTTTCCGCGCATCATCGCGCATCGCGGCGGAGGCGTGCTCGCGCCGGAGAACACGCTTGCCGGTATCCGCCTGGCTCGCAACCTTGGCTTCACGGCCGTGGAATTCGACGTCAAGCTGAGCGCCGACCGGGTGCCCGTGCTCATGCACGACGACACCCTGGAGCGCACCACCGACGGCAGCGGAGCCGTCGCCGCGATGAGCTACGAGGCGCTCGCCAGGCTCGATGCCGGAGGCTGGTTCGCCAACGAATTCGGCGGCGAGCGCGTGCCGGGCTTCGCGGCGGCAAGCGCGCTGTGCCGCGAGGCCGGCGTCTGGGCGAACGTCGAGATCAAGCCCAACCCCGGTGAGGAGCGCGAAACCGGCGAGGCTGTCGCCCGCATGGCACGGCTGCTGTGGGCCGGTTCGCAGCCCCCGCCGCTGCTCTCGTCGTTCTCGCCGTTGTCCCTGGAAGCTGCAGCCGTGGAAGCGCCCGACCTGCCGCGCGCCCTGCTGGTGGTCGAACCGCCGCAGAACTGGCTTGCGCAGCTCGAGCGCCTGCAATGCGTGGCCCTGCACGCGAGCCATCGCCATCTGGACCCGGCGCTGGTGAAGGCCGTGCACGCATCCGGACGCGGCGTGCTGGCCTATACGGTCAACGACTCCGAGCTGGCGCTCGACCTGCTGGGATGGGAAGTGGATGCGCTGGTGACCGACCAGCTCGACGCGATCACGCCCGCATTCGCCTGAGGCATGCGCCTGTGCGCGGCGGCGTGCTCAATCGGCGTGAGCAACGTCCGGCTCGAGGTCTGTGCCGGCCTCGCCCGCCGCCGGCCCGCCCGTCCAGCGGATGAGCTCCATGCGCCCGTCGTGGTGCTCGACGATCGCCGTGCAGCTGTCGACCCAGTCGCCGCAGTTGATGTAGGTGAGCCCGCCGACATCGCGCACCGCGGCGCTGTGGATGTGGCCGCAGATGACGCCGTCGAGGCCCCGCTCGCGCACGGCACGCATCACCGAGTCCTCGAAATCGTAGATGAAGCCGACCGCGCTCTTGACCTTGCGCTTGGCGTATCCGGCAAGCGACCAGTAGCCCGGGATTCCCAGCGTGCGCCGCGCCAGCGAAAGCCACGCGTTCAACCGGACGAGCATGTTGTACGCGACGTCGCCGAGCACCGCCACCCAGCGATGGTGGCGCGTGACCTGGTCGAACTCGTCGCCGTGCAGGACGGCATAGCGCCGGCCGTCGGCGGCGACGTGCACGTGCTCCTGCACCAGCTCGATGTCGCCGAAGGAGGTTCCGACGTATTCGCGCAGCACTTCGTCGTGGTTGCCCGGCACGAAAATCACGCGCGCGCCCCGGCGCGCACGTCTCAGCAGCTTCTGCACGACGGTGTTGTGCTCGCGCGTCCAGTGAATGCCGCGGCTCATGGCCCAGAAATCGACGATGTCGCCCACCAGGTAGAGATAGCGCGACTCGTAGTGGCGCAGGAACGACAGCAGGCGCCCGGCCTGGCAGGCGCGCGTTCCCAGATGGATGTCGGACAGGAAGATCGAGCGAACGCTGCGCGGGGCGGGCTGGCCGGGAAATTCGGAGTGGTCACCGGCCGCCAGCCCCAGCAGGGCGGCGGCCAGACGACCGTCAGGTCGAAAATCGGTCGGCTTCAGTTTTGGCCTTCGCACTCATCGCGTTGGCCAAGTCTAGCGGCGAAATGTTACAGGCAGATGATGGCCGGCGGGATCACCCGCCGGTCCTAGGCAGCCGTGCGCACTGCCTCGGGCGAGCGCAGGGCGGTTAGCAGGTCGGCCTGCTTCGCCCGCGCAATGCCGACGTTGCGTTCCTTGACGTGCCCGTAGCCGCGGATGTCTTCCGGAATCGATGCGACCTTCACTGCCAGCGAGTGGTTGGCCGCGTCCAGCCTGGCCAGGACCTCCTCGATGGCGGCCTCGTATTCCGTGATCAGCCTGCGTTCCATGCGCCGTTCCTGCGTATAGCCGAATATATCCAGAGCCGTGCCGCGCAATCCGCGCAGCTTCGCCAGAAGCCTGAACGCCGTGAATACCCACGGACCGTACTCCGATTTGCGCAGCTCGCCGGTCGCCGGATCGCGCCTGGCCAGCAGCGGCGGCGCGAGATGGAAATGCAGCTTGTAGTCGCCCTCGAACTGCGTGCGTATTTTCTGCATGAACGCCGGATCGGCGTACAGGCGCGCCACCTCGTACTCGTCCTTGTAGGCGAGCAGCTTGAAGTAGTACCGCGCCACGGCCTCGGCAAGCCCGCTGCGCCCTTTTGCGCGGCCCGACTCGGCCTGCTTCACGCGCTCCACGAGATCGCGATAGCGCCGCGCGTAGGCGGCATTCTGGTATCCGGCCAGGAATTCCGCGCGGCGCGCCACGATGTCCTCCAGGGTCTTCGCCGCGTCGAAATCCTTCTCCGGCTGCGCCTTCGGCTCCAGCAGGCGCTCGACCGCAGCCAGGTCGACGGCTGCCCGGCGCCCCCACAGGAAGGCTGCCTGGTTCATCTTCACGGCCGCGCCGTTCAGCTCGATGGCCTTGTTGAGGGCCTCCGAGGATACCGGCACCAGGCCGCGCTGGAAGGCGAAGCCCAGCATGAACAGGTTGGTCGCGATCGAATCCCCCAGCAGGGCGGTGGCTACACGCGTGGCGTCGACGAACTCCGCGTTGCGCTCGCCCACGCCCCTGGCGATGGTGCGCCGGAGCGACTGAGAGGGAAACTGGACGTTCGCGTCGCGCGTGAAGGCGCCGGTCATCTGCTGGTGCGTATTGACGACCATGCGCGTGCCCTCGCGCGTGGCGTCCATGGTCTTCTGGCTCGCCGAGACCACGAGGTCGCAGCCCAGCACGAGCTTCGCGCTGCCCAGGCCCAGGCGCACGGTGCGGATGTCCTCGGGCTTCGCCGCGACCTGCAGGTGGCTCCAGACCGCCCCGCCCTTCTGCGCGAGACCGGCCATGTCGAGCGCGCCGAAACCCTTGTTCTCCAGGTGCGCGGCCATGCCGACGATCGCCCCGATGGTGACCACGCCGGTACCGCCCACGCCCGTGACCATGATGCCGTAGGGCTCGGCGAGCGCCGGCAGCTGCGGCTCGGGCACCGCCGCGAACAGCGTCTCGACGTTCTCGCCTGCCGGGGAACTCCTGCCCCTGCGCACGCCGCCGCCGTGCACCGTGACGAAGCTCGGGCAGAAGCCCTTCACGCACGAGAAATCCTTGTTGCACGCGGACTGGTCGATCCTGCGCTTGCGCCCGAACTCCGTCTCCAGCGGCAGCACGGATACGCAGTTGGACTTCACGCCGCAGTCGCCGCAGCCCTCGCAGACGAGATCGTTGATGAAGGCGCGCTTGGCCGGGTCCGGATACTGGTTGCGCTTGCGGCGCCGGCGCTTTTCGGCCGCACAGGTCTGGTCGTAGATGATGACCGACATGCCCGGAATCTCGCGGAACTCGCGCTGCACCTGGTCGTAGTCGTCGCGGTGGTGGATGGTGACTCCGGGCGCCCACTCGATGCCGGGTGGGTATTTCTGCGGCTCGTCGGTCACCACGGCGATCTTCTTCGCACCCTCGCCGTGCACCTGGATAGTGATCTGCGGCACGGTCAGCGGGCCATCGACGTGCTGGCCGCCGGTCATGGCGACCGCGTCGTTGTAGAGGATTTTGTAGGTCACGTTCACGCCGGAGGCCGCCGCGGCGCGCAGCGCGAGCAGCCCTGAGTGGTAGTAGGTGCCGTCGCCGATGTTCTGGAACACGTGAGGCGTCTTCACGAACGGCGCCTCGCCGACCCAGCTCGCGCCCTCGCCGCCCATCTGCGTGTAGCCGGCCGTGCCGCGGTCCATCCACTGCGCCATGAAGTGGCAACCGATGCCTGCCAGCGCGCGCGAGCCCTCGGGCACGCGCGTGCCCGTATTGTGAGGACAGCCGGAGCAGAAATACGGTGTGCGGTCCATGGCAGGCTTCTCGACCTGCCGCGTCTCGAGGCGCTCCTGCTCGGCCACGCGCGCGGCCAGGACGTCGTCGGCTACCCGCTCGAGCAGGCGCCGGCCGATCGCCACCGCGATCTCGTTCGGATCCAGCGCGGCGTTCGACTGGAACAGGATGCGCCCCAGCTCGTCGCGCTTGCCCACCACTTGCGGCGCGCCGGGCCTGCCGTAGAGCGCCTCCTTCAACTGCGGCTCGATCAGCCCGCGCTTTTCCTCCACGACGATGACCTTGTCCAGCCCTTCGGCGAACCTGGCGGCGCCCTCGGGCTCCAGCGGCCAGGTCATGCCGACCTTGTAGACGCGCAGCCCGAGCTGCGCGGCACGCGCCTCGTCTATGCCCAGGTACTGCAGCGCCTGCCGCACGTCCATGTAGGACTTGCCGCAGGTCGCGATGCCCAGCTTCGCGCCGGGCGAGTCGATGACCACGCGGTCCAGCCCGTTCGCGCGCGCGAACGCCTTGGCGGCCTCGACCTTGTGCGTGTGCAGCCTCGCTTCCTGGTCGAGCGGCGCGTCCGGCCAGCGGATGTTCAGGCCGCCCTCCGGCATCCTGAAATCGGCCGGAACGACGATGCTCACGCGTCCCGGGTCGACGTCCACCGACGCGCTGGCATCGATGGTGTCCTTCATGCACTTGAGCCCGACCCAGCAGCCGGAATAGCGCGACAGCGCCCAGCCGTACAGGCCGTAGTCGAGCAGCTCCTGCACGCCTGCCGGGTTCAGGATGGGCATCATCGCGTCGACCATGGCGAACTCGCTCTGGTGCGCGGTGGTGGAGGATTCGCAGGTATGGTCGTCGCCCATCAGGCAGATGACTCCGCCCAGCGGCGCGGACCCGGCCAGGTTGCCATGGCGGAAGGCGTCCCCCGTGCGATCCACGCCGGGGCCCTTGCCGTACCAGATCGCGAACACCCCATCGTACTTGTTGTCGCCGTCGAGGTGCGCCTGCTGGGTGCCCCAGCATGCGGTTGCCGCGAGGTCCTCGTTGACACCGGGCTGGAACACGATGTTGTGGACAGCCAGGTGCTTCTTCGCCGCCCACAGCTGCTGGTCATAGCCGCCCAACGGCGAGCCGCGGTAGCCCGAGATGTAGCAGCCGGTGTTGAAGCCGGCCATGCGGTCGCGCAAGTGCTGCACGATGGGCAGGCGCACCAGGGCCTGCGTGCCGGTGATGAAGATGCGCCCGGATTGCAGCGTGTACTTGTCGTCCAGGGTGACGTTGGCAAGGGTCATGGCAGAAATCTCGTGATGGGCTGCGGCAGCGACGCCTTAGCCTGCAGGCGGCTCGATGCGATTGCCGCCGCCAGGGTGAAACGGTTCGGCGTGCTCATTGCGGATGCTACGGGAAATTCGACTCGTTACGCGCCCCGGAATTCCATGGACTCCGCGCTCAGAACGGGATGTCATCCTCGAGGTCGTCGAAGTTGCCGCCCTTGCTGGCTGTGGCCGGCTTCTTCGCGGGCGGCGCGGAGCGGGCCGGCGCGTCGTCATCCTGGGCGGCCATGCGCTCGGAGCCGCCGGAACGCGAGCCGAGCATCTGCATGCGGTCGGCGCGGATTTCCGTCGTATAGCGCTCCTGGCCTTCCTTGTCGGTCCACTTGCGCGTCTGCAACCGCCCCTCGATGTAGACCTGCGAGCCTTTTTTGAGGTATTCACCGGCGATCTCGGCAGTTTTGCCGAACATCGCGACACGATGCCACTCCGTCTGTTCCTGCTTCTCGCCGCTCTTGTCCTTCCAGGTTTCCGTGGTCGCAAGGGTTACGTTCGCCACGGCGTCGCCGCTGGGCAGATAGCGTACTTCCGGGTCACGCCCGAGATTGCCGATCAGGATTACCTTGTTCACCGAGGCCATCGCTCAATTCTCCCCCGCCAGTAGTTTGATGACATTTTGTTCGTCGAAACCCTTGCTGTCCACCTTGAGGTAGGCGATGCCTTCCCCGCTGATGTCGACCTCCCGTACCCCCGGCAGGCCCGCCAGTCCGAGTACCAGCCCGTCGGTGAGCCGTGCATCGGTCCTGGGCAGCTGGTAGCGGCGGGTCTCGAGCCCGCGGGGAACCCGCATGCCGAAGGCAAGCAGCAGCCAGGCCACCGCCAGCGCGCCGCAGAGCGCGAACACCCCGGAATCGCCGAAACGCTGGGACAGCCAGCCGGCGCCGGCAGCGCCGACGAAGGTGCCGATGAACTGTATCGATCCGTAAATGCCGATGGCCGTGCCCTTGGCGACCGCCGGCGCGCGCCGGGAAACCATGGAAGGCAGCGTCGCTTCCAGGAAATTGAACGCGGTGAAGAACAGCAGCAACCCGGCCACCAGGCCGGCCAGGGTTTGGCGGGCGACGCCCAGCACGATCAGGGCGCAGATCAACACGGCGAGCGCGCCGATGAATGCAGGCTTCTGCAGCCCCCTGCGCTCGGCGAGCAGCATCGGCGGCAGCATGAGGACGACGGCGCCCGCCATGACCGGCAGGTAAACCTGCCAGTGGCTGCCGGCTGGCAGGTGCGACTGCAGGGCAAACGGCACCACGACGAACAGCGCCATGAGGATGCCGTGCAGCGCGAAGATGCCGTAGTTGAGCCGCAACAGCTGCCGGTCGCGCAGCACCGTGCCGATGGACGCCGTCTGCACGGCCTGCCTGGCGGCCGGTGATCCCGGGTCCGGCACCACGACGCGCACCACGCCCAGCGCGGCGACGGCGAGCAGGCCCGTCAGGGCGAATATGCCGGGAACGCCGACCCAGCGGTCCAGCACGGGCCCGGCCACCATGGACAGCGCAAACGTGGCGCCGATGGTCATGCCGATGATGGCCATGGCCTTGGTGCGCTGCTCGTCGCGCGTGAGGTCGGCCGCGAGCGCAATGACCGCCGCAGATATCGCACCCGCCCCCTGGACGGTGCGGCCGACGATCAGCAGCGCCACGCTGTCGGCGGACGCGGCGATGAAGCTGCCCAGCGCGAATATCGCAAGGCCGAGATAAATCGTGCGCTTGCGGCCCCAGCGGTCCGACAGCCAGCCGAAGGGCAGCTGCAGGCAGGCCTGCGTGAGGCCGTAGGCGCCGAGCGCGATGCCCACCAGGGTGTGATCGTCGCCGCCTGGAAGCCCTGCAGCGTACAGGGCGAATACGGGCAGGATGATGAACATGCCCAGCATGCGCAGCCCGAAGATGCCGGCAAGCCCGAGGCTCGCGCGCAACTCCCTGGGGGTCATGCGGTCTGATGCTTGCATTCGTTCGGGGCGAAGCTCGGAGGCGAAACCGGACGGCAGGTTGGGAACCGCACTCGAAGTCCAGTATATTAACAGGTTGGCCAAACACCCTTCCAGCGCATGGATTTCATCCGCGTACGTGGCGCACGCACGCACAACCTGAAAAACGTCAACCTCGACCTGCCTCGCGAGCGGCTGATCGTGGTCACCGGCCTTTCCGGCTCGGGCAAATCGTCGCTCGCCTTCGACACGCTGTACGCCGAAGGACAGCGGCGCTACGTGGAATCCCTGTCGGCCTACGCCAGGCAATTCCTGCAGATCATGGAAAAGCCCGACGTCGACCTGATCGAGGGCCTGTCGCCGGCCATCTCGATCGAGCAGAAGGCAGCCAGCCACAATCCGCGTTCGACGGTCGGTACCGTCACCGAGATCCACGACTACCTGCGGCTGCTGTACGCGCGCGTGGGCGAGCCGCACTGCCCGGACCATGGCATCGGGCTGGCCGCACAGAGCGTCTCGCAGATGGTGGATCACGTCCTCGAGCTGCCCGAGGATTCGCGCCTGATGATCCTCGCCCCCCTGGTGGTCGAGCGCAAGGGCGAGAACCTCGACCTGTTCGAGGACCTGCGCGCCCAGGGCTTCGTGCGCGTACGCGTGGACGGCAGGGTGCACGAGCTCGACGCCGTGCCGAAGCTGTCGAAGACGCGCAAGCATACCGTCGAGATCGTCGTCGACCGGCTCAAGGTGCGCGCAGACGCAAGGCAGCGCCTCGCCGAATCTTTCGAGACCGCGCTGCGGCACGCCGACGGCCGTGCGCTCGCGGTCGAAATGGATTCGGAACGCGAGCATCTGTTTTCCGCGCGGTTCGCCTGCCCCGTGTGCGGCTACTCGCTGCCGGAGCTGGAGCCGCGGCTGTTTTCGTTCAACAACCCCATGGGGGCCTGCCCGCGCTGCGACGGGCTGGGCCAGATCACGTTCTTCGACCCGAAGCGCGTGGTCGCCTTCCCCCACATGTCGCTCGCCGCCGGAGCGGTGCGCGGCTGGGACAAGCGCAACCAGTTCTACTTCCAGATGATCAGCAGCCTTGCGCAGCAATACGGCTTCGACGTGGATACGCCTTTCGACGAGCTGCCCGAAAAGGCGCGCGAGGTCGTCCTGCACGGCACGGGGGCCGAGAAGGTGCGCTTCCTCTACATCGGCGAGCGCGGCAACAAGTACCAGCGCGAGCACGCCTTCGAGGGCATACTTCCCAACCTGGAGCGGCGCTACCGCGAAACCGATTCCGTCGCCGTGCGCGAGGAGCTGGCCAAGTATCTCGCCAACCAGCCCTGCCCCGAGTGCGGCGGCACGCGCCTGCGCCGCGAGGCGCGCAACGTGCTCGTCGCCGGCAAGGCGATCTTCGAGCTGAGCGCGATGCCGCTCAAGCAGGCCCTCGCGTTCTTCCGCACCGTGAAGCTCGACGGTGCCAGGCTCGCCATCGCGCAGAAGATCGTGCACGAGATCGGCAACCGCACGGAGTTCCTGGTCAACGTCGGTCTGGACTACCTGACCCTCGACCGGTCCGCGGACACCCTTTCCGGCGGCGAAGCGCAGCGCATCAGGCTCGCCTCGCAGATCGGCTCCGGGTTGACCGGCGTCATGTACGTGCTCGACGAACCGTCCATCGGGCTGCACCAGCGCGACAACGACCGCCTGCTCACGACGCTGAAGGAGCTACGCGACCTCGGCAACTCGGTGATCGTGGTGGAGCACGATGCCGACGCCATCCGCAGTGCCGACCACGTCGTCGACATGGGTCCCGGCGCCGGCGCTCATGGCGGGCGCGTCGTCGCAGAAGGTACCCCGGAGCAGATCTGCGCGAGCAGCGAGTCGCTGACCGGCCAGTACCTGTCCGGCCGGCGGCGCATCGCGGCTCCGCGGCTGCGCCACAAGCCCCAGGCGAGCCGCGCGCTGCGGCTGCTGGGCGCACGCGGCAACAACCTCAAGGGCATCGACCTGGAGCTGCCCGTGGGGCTGTTCGTGTGCGTGACCGGCGTCTCGGGCTCCGGGAAGTCCACCCTGGTGAACGACACGCTGTACCGCGCGGCGGCCCAGCACCTGTACGGCAGCAGCGAGGAACCCGCGGCCCACGATGAAATCGAGGGACTGGATTTCTTCGACAAGGTGGTTAACGTCGACCAGAGTCCCATCGGCCGCACGCCGCGCTCGAACCCGGCGACCTACACCGGCCTGTTCGCGCCGATCCGCGACCTTTTCGCCGGCGTGCCGCTCGCCCGGGAGCGCGGTTACGGCGCCGGGCGCTTTTCCTTCAACGTCAAGGGCGGGCGCTGCGAAGCCTGCCAGGGCGACGGCGTCATCAAGGTCGAGATGCATTTCCTGGCCGACATCTACGTCGCCTGCGACGTCTGCCACGGCAAGCGCTACAACCGCGAGACGCTGGAGATCCAGTACAGGGGCCGCAACATCCACGAGGTGCTGGACATGACGGTCGAGCAGGCCGCGGAATTCTTCAGCGCCGTCCCAGCCATCACGCGCAAGCTCGCCACGCTGCAGGACGTAGGCCTGGGCTACGTGAGCCTCGGGCAAAGCGCCACTACGCTCTCCGGCGGCGAGGCGCAGCGTGTGAAGCTCGCGCTGGAGCTGTCCAAGCGTGACACCGGTCGCACGCTCTACATCCTCGACGAGCCGACCACCGGGCTGCACTTTCACGACGTGGAACTGCTGCTGTCCGTGCTGCACCGGCTGCGCGACCACGGCAACACCGTGGTCGTCATCGAGCACAACCTGGATGTCATCAAGACGGCGGACTGGATCGTCGATCTGGGTCCGGAGGGAGGCGAAGGCGGCGGGCGCATCATCGTGCAAGGCTCACCCGAAACCGTCGCTGGCGCGTCCCGGTCCTACACGGGGCGCTATCTGGCCGGCGTCCTGGAAACCCAGCCGGCGCGCAGCCGTGTCGTAGCGACGCATTCAACCGGCACCTGATACGAAAAAGCCGGGCCATTGCCCGGCTTTCCCGGCGTTGTAGCTCCGACGTCACGCCCGCGCGCGGGCATGAGTCTGCACTGCAACGCCCCTATTGCTTGTCGCTGCCCGCAGTCGCCTTCTCGTCCTGCTCCGCGGGCCGGTCCAGCAGCTCCACCAGCGCCATCGGGGCGTTGTCGCCCTGGCGGAAGCCGAACTTCAGGATGCGCAGGTAGCCGCCGTTGCGGTTGGCGAAGCGCGGGCCGAGCTCGTCGAACAGCTTGACCACCATCTCGCGGTCGCGCAGGCGGGCGAACGCCAGGCGGCGATTGCTGAGCGACGGTTTCTTGCCGAGCGTGATGAGCGGCTCCGCGACGCGACGCAGTTCCTTGGCCTTCGGCAACGTCGTCTTGATGACTTCGTGCCGCAGCAGCGAGTTGGTCATGTTCCGCAGCATCGCCAGGCGGTGGCTGCTGGTGCGGTTGAGCTTCCTGAGTCCCAGTTGGTGGCGCATGTCCTACCCCTCTTAAACCTTCTCCAGGCCGACGGGCGGCCAGTTCTCTAATTTCATCCCCAGCGTCAGCCCGCGCGAGGCGAGCACTTCCTTGATCTCGTTGAGTGACTTGCGGCCGAGGTTCGGCGTCTTCAGCAGTTCGGTCTCCGTGCGCTGGATCAGATCGCCGATGTAATAGATGTTCTCGGCCTTCAGGCAGTTCGCGGAGCGCACGGTGAGCTCGAGGTCGTCCACCGGTCGCAGCAGGATCGGGTCGACCTGCGGAGCCTTGGGCTGCTCGATCGGCGCCGGCGTACCCTTCAGGTCGGCGAACAGCGACAGCTGGTCGACCAGGATGCGCGCCGCGTAGCGGATGGCCTCCTCCGGTTCGACCACGCCGTTGGTCTCGATGTCCATAATCAGCTTGTCGAGGTCGGTGCGCTGCTCGACGCGCGCGGACTCGACGGCGTAGCTCACGCGCTTGACGGGACTGAACGAGGCGTCGACCATGATGTTGCCGATGGTGCGGCCTTCCTTGGCCAGCGCCCGCGTAGTGGCCGGCACGTAGCCGCGGCCGCCCTCGACCTTGATCTGCATGTCGAGCTTGCCGCCGGGGGCGACGTGCGCAATGACATGGTCGGGATTGATGATCTCGACGTCGTGCGAGGCTTCGATGTCACCGGCCTTCACCACGCCTTCACCCTGCTTCTTGAGGTTCAGCACGACCTCGTCGCGGTTGTGCAGCTTCAGCACGATGCCCTTGAGGTTCAGCAGGATATCCACGACGTCCTCCTGGACGCCGTCGATGGTGGAATACTCGTGCAGCACGCCATTGATCTTCACCTCGGTCGGCGCGAAGCCGGGCATCGAGGACAGCAGCACCCGGCGCAGGGCATTACCCAGGGTGTGTCCGTAGCCGCGCTCGAACGGCTCCATCGTCACCTTGGCGTGAAAGGCGGAGATCGTCTGAACATCGATGATTCGCGGCTTCAGAAAGCTGCTTTGCATAAACGTGACCCTCTAGATTGGATTCGGGACGTTCCGTCTCAAATACGTGCGGCCCGGCGGGTCTCCTGGGAGACGGCGGCGGGTCGCGGTAGCGGTTCCCTTACTTCGAGTACAGCTCCACCACCAGCGACTCATTGATCGTGGACGGCAGCTCGGAACGCTGCGGCTTCGCCTTGAAGGTGCCCTTCAGGGCCTTGGTGTCCACCTCGATCCACTCCGGGAAGCCGCGGCCCTCGGCGGCCTCGACCGCGCCCTTGATGCGCAGCTGGCCCTTGGCGCCCTCTGCGACCTCGATCACGTCGCCCTGGCGAACCTGGTAGGACGGGATGTTCACCCGCTTGCCGTTGACCAGGATGCCGTTGTGACGCACGACCTGGCGCGCCTCGGTGCGCGATGCACCGAAACCCATGCGGTAGGCCACCGTGTCGAGCCGGCTTTCGAGCATCTGCAGCAGGGCCTCGCCCGTGACTTCCTTGACGCGCGCCGCCTCCTGGTAGGTCTTGCGGAACTGGCGCTCGAGCAGCCCGTAGATGCGGCGGATCTTCTGCTTCTCGCGCAGCTGGTTGCCGTAGTCGGAGCGGCGCAGATTCTTCTGGCCGTGCTGTCCCGGCGCGTACGCGCGGCGCTCGATGGAGCACTTGTCGGTGAAGCATTTCTCGCCCTTGAGAAACAGCTTCTCGCCTTCACGCCGGCACTGGCGGCACTTCGCGTCTAGGTTCCTTGCCACTTGTGCTTCTCCTTAACTCAGATACGACGCTTCTTGGGCGGGCGGCAGCCGTTGTGCGGTACCGGCGTGACGTCCGAAATGCTGGTGATCTTGAAGCCCACGGCATTGAGCGCCCGCACTGCGGACTCCCGTCCCGGGCCGGGACCCTTGATGCGCACCTCGAGGTTCTTCACGCCGCATTCCTGCGCTGCCCGGCCGGCCTGTTCCGCGGCGATTTGCGCGGCGAACGGCGTCGACTTGCGCGAGCCCTTGAAGCCCGCCGCACCGGAGGTTGCCCAAGCCAAGGCGTTGCCCTGGCGGTCGGTGATGGTCACGATCGTGTTGTTGAAGGAAGCGTGAATGTGGGCGACGCCTTCCGCCACGTTCTTCTTGGCCTTCTTGCGAACCCGCGTTGCCGGGGTAGGTGCTTTTGCCATGTCTGGAAATCCTTCAGAACTCCGTTCGTTTGCCTCGTCCCGCGCCGTTCCGCGGTCCAGTCGTGCTTATCCCTTGGCCGGGGCCGCCACGGCGCCGCCCGTACGCTGGATCGCCTTGCGTGGCCCCTTGCGCGTGCGCGCATTCGTGCGCGTGCGCTGGCCCCGTGCCGGAAGCCCGCGGCGGTGCCGCGTGCCGCGATAGCAGCCCAGGTCCATGAGCCGCTTGATGTTCATCGTCGTCTCGCGGCGCAAGTCGCCTTCGACGGTGAACTTCGCGACCTGCTCGCGCAGCTTCTCCATGTCGTTGTCGGACAGGTCCTTGATCTTGGTCGAACCGTTGATCCCCGCGGCGGCGCAAATGGCGCGCGAGCGGGAACGGCCGATGCCATAGATCGCTGTCAGCGCGATCACTGCGTGCTGGTGGTTCGGGATGTTTACTCCGGCGATACGGGCCATAGTCCTGCGTCCTGTTCGTTGGTTCGTCGCGGCCAGGGCCTCAGCCCTGGCGCTGCTTGTGGCGCGGATCCGAGCAGATCACGCGCACAACACGATTGCGCCGGATGATCTTGCAGTTCCGGCACATCTTCTTCACCGATGCCTGTACTCTCATGCTCTGCTCCCTCAAGCCGCCCCGGGCGGCGCGTCGTTCACTACTTGGCGCGGAATACGATGCGCGCGCGTGTCAAATCGTACGGCGTCAGATCCACCGTCACCTTGTCGCCCGGCAGGATGCGGATGTAGTGCATGCGCATCTTCCCGGAAATGTGCCCCAGTACCACGTGGCCGTTCTCCAGTTTCACGCGAAACGTCGCGTTGGGCAGGGTCTCGAGAATCTCGCCCTGCATCTGGATGGTTTCTTCCTTGGCCATGCGCCTCCGCTCAGCGGGTCGGGAACATCCCGCCCTTGAAGTTGGCCTTCTTGAGAAGGCTCTGGTACTGGTGCGACATCACGTAGGCCTGCACCTGCGCCATGAAATCCATCGTGACGACCACGATGATCAGCAGGCTGGTACCGCCGAAGTAGAACGGCACGTTCCACTTCACTATCAGGAATTCCGGCAGCAGGCACACCAGCGTCACATAGATCGCCCCCGTCAGTGTCAGCCGCATCGTGATCTTCTCGATGTACTTCGCCGTCTGCTCGCCCGGCCGGATGCCCGGCACGAATGCCCCGCCCTTCTTCAGGTTCTCCGCGGTCTCCTTGGGATTGAACACAAGAGCCGTGTAGAAGAAGCAGAAGAAGATGATCGCCGACGCGTACAGCAGCACGTAGATCGGCTGCCCGGGATGCAACGTGCCGCTGATGTCGCGCAGCCAGGTCATGCGCTCGCTGCTGCCGAACCAGCCCGCCAGCGTCGCCGGGAACAGGATGATGCTGGAGGCGAAAATCGGCGGGATCACCCCCGACATGTTCAGCTTGAGCGGTAGGTGCGAGCTCTGGCCGCCATAGACGTTGCGCCCCACCTGCCGCTTCGCGTAGTTCACCAGGATCTTGCGCTGGCCGCGCTCGACGAATACCACGAAGCCCGTCACCACGACTGCGCCCACCAGCAGCAGCAGCACCAGCGGAATCGAGAACGCCCCGGTGCGCGCGAGTTCGAGGGTTCCGCCGACCGCACGCGGGAAACCCGCCGCGATGCCGGCGAAGATGATCAGCGAGATGCCGTTGCCGATGCCGCGCTCGGTGATCTGCTCGCCCAGCCACATCAGGAACATCGTTCCCGTCACCAGCGTCACCACGGCGGTGAGCCGGAAGCCCAGGCCGGGGTCGATCACCAGCCCGCGCTGCGATTCGAGGGCGATGGAGATGCCCAGCCCCTGGAACGTCGCCAGGAACAGCGTGCCATAGCGGGTGTACTGCGTGATCTTGCGGCGCCCGGCCTCGCCTTCCTTCTTGAGCGCCTCGAGCTGCGGCGACACCACAGTCAGCAGCTGCATGATGATGGACGCCGAGATGTACGGCATGATTCCCAGCGCGAAGATCGTGAAGCGCGACAGCGCCCCGCCCGAAAACATGTTGAACATGTCCAGGATGCCGCCCTTCTGCGTGCGGAACAGCTCGGCAAGCTGGACGGGGTCGATGCCCGGCACCGGCACGTGCGCACCGATCCGATAGACGATGAGCGCGCCCAGCAGGAACAGCAGCCGGCGCTTCAGATCGCCGAACTTGCCCAGTCCGATAGGGGAATTTTCCGCCAAGCTTCTAACCTTCCACGCTGCCGCCGGCCTTCTCGATGGCCGCGCGCGCGCCTTTCGTAACGAGCAGTCCGCGCAGCTTCAGCTTGCGCTTGATCTCGCCATTCAGAATCACCTTGGCCGACTGCACCGCATGGGGCACGATGCCGGCCTGCTTCAGCACGAGGATATCGACGTCCTCGACTGGCAGCCCGTTCAACGCGGACAGCCTGACCTCGACGGTGTGCGAGGCAGTGAGCGAGACGAAGCCGCGCTTCGGCAGCCGCCGGTGCAGCGGCATCTGTCCGCCCTCGAAGCCGACCTTATGGAAGCCGCCGGAACGCGCCTTCTGCCCCTTGTGGCCGCGGCCTGCCGTCTTGCCCAATCCGCTGCCGATGCCGCGGCCCACGCGTTTCTTCGCGTGCTTGGATCCGGCCGCCGGTTTGATCTGGTTCAAACGCATCTACGCCTCGCTGCTCTTGATCAGGTACGCCACCTTGTTGATCATGCCCCGCACCGCGGGCGTGTCTTCCAGCTCCACCGTGTGGTTGATGCGCCGCAGGCCGAGCCCGCGCACCGTGGCGCGGTGGCTCTCGCGCGTGCCGATCAGCCCACGCACCAGGGTCACCTTGATCCTCTTGCCCGATTTCTTCGCGATTTCTTTCTTCGCCATGATCGTCCGCCCGCGTTAGCCCAGGATCTCTTCGACGGTCTTGCCGCGCTTGGCGGCTATCTCCGAAGGCGTGCTCATGCCCTGCAGGCCGTTGATCGTGGCTCGCACGACGTTGTACGGGTTGGTCGAACCCAGGCACTTGGCGAGCACGTTGGTCACGCCCATGACCTCGAAGATCGCCCGCATCGGGCCGCCGGCGATGATGCCCGTGCCCTCGGAGGCCGGCTGCATGAAGACCTTGGCGGAGCCGTGCTCGCCGACCACGGCGTGCTGCAGCGTGCCATTCTTCAGGCTGATCTTGACCATCTTGCGGCGCGCTTCGTCCATCGCCTTCTGCACGGCGACCGGAACTTCCCGCGCCTTGCCCTTGCCCATGCCGATGCCGCCGTCGCCGTCGCCGACTACCGTCAGGGCCGCAAAGCCCAGGATACGACCGCCCTTGACGACCTTCGTGACGCGGTTGACCGACACCATCTTCTCGCGCATGCCGTCGTTGCGCTCATCGTTCTGCTGCTGCATCCTGGCCATGGTCTATATCCTCAGAACTTCAGTCCGGCTTCGCGCGCGGCTTCCGCGAGCGCCTTGACGCGCCCGTGGTACTTGAATCCCGCCCGGTCGAACGCGACCTGCTCGACGCCCTTCGCCCTTGCCTTCTCCGCGATGCGCTTGCCGACGACGGCGGCGGCCTTGACGTTGGCTCCGTTGCCGACTTCCTTGCGCACGTCGGGCTCCAGCGTGGAGGCCGACGCCAGCACGTTGGCGGACGGGTCGATGACCTGCGCATAGATGTGGTCGTTGGAGCGGTAGACCGCAAGCCTGACCGCCTTGCGCTGCGCGATCTTCACGCGGGTCTGTCGGGCGCGGCGCGTGCGCGATTGCTTCTTGTCGTTCATGTTCGGCTCCGTTACTTCTTCTTGGTTTCCTTGAGCACCACGCGTTCGTCGGCGTAGCGCACGCCCTTGCCCTTGTAAGGTTCCGGCGGGCGGTAAGCACGCACTTCTGCTGCGACCTGGCCGACCACCTGCTTGTCGATGCCCTTGATCACGATCTCGGTCTGCTGCGGGGTCTCGACCTTGACCCCCTTGGGCATCTGGTGCACCACCGGATGCGAAAAACCCAGAGTCAGGTTCAGCTTGTCGCCCTGCGCCTGCGCGCGATAGCCGACGCCGACCAGCTGCAGCTTGCGCTCGAAGCCCTTGGTCACGCCTTGCACCATGTTCGCGACCAGCGCGCGCAGCGTGCCGGACATCGCGTTGGTCTGATTCGTCTCGTCCTGCGTCTTGAAGACGATGCTGTCACCCTCGCGAGCGACCTGCACGGCCGGCGACACGGGGTGGGACAGCGTGCCGAGCGGGCCCTTGATCGAGATCTGGCCCGAGGCGACGGTCACGTCCACGCCCTTGGGCACCGCGACCGGGAGATTACCTATGCGAGACATCTGTTCTGCTCCTTACGAACGCCGCTGCTCTAGGCCACGATGCACAGGACTTCGCCGCCGACGCCGGTCTGGCGCGCCTTGCGGTCGGTCATGACCCCCTTGGACGTGGATACGATGGCCACGCCCAGGCCGTTCATGACCTCGGGGATATCGGTCGCCGGCTTGTAGATGCGCAGCCCCGGGCGGCTCACCCGCTCGATGCGCTCGATGACCGGGCGTCCGGCGTAATATTTCAGCCCGATTTCCAGGAGTTGCCTGCCGGTGTCGCCGCGAACCGCGAAGTCCTCGATGTAGCCCTCGTCCTTGAGGACCTTGGCAATCGAAACCTTGAGCTTGCTCGTGGGCACGACGACCGACGTCTTTTCCGCGGACTGCGCGTTGCGAATGCGCGTCAGCATGTCGGCAATGGGGTCACTCATGCTCATCCAGGATCTCCTGCTACCAGCTTGCTTTGATCACGCCGGGAATCTCGCCACGCATGGCGATCTCGCGCAGCTTGTTGCGGCCCAGGCCAAACTTGCGGAACACGCCGCGCGGACGTCCCGTCAGCGCGCAGCGGTTGCGCAGCCGCACCGGGCTCGCGTTGCGCGGCAGCTTTGCCAGCTTGTCGCGCGCCTGCGTGCGTTCCTCGTCGGAGGCCTTGCTGTTGTTGATGATCGCGAACAGCTCCGCACGCCTGGCGGCGAATTTCTTCACAGCGGCGCGGCGTTTCTGCTCCCTGTTGATCAGTGCGGTCTTTGCCATGACGACCTCAGTTCTTGAAGGGGAACTTGAAGGCGGCCAGAAGCGCGCGCGCCTCCTCGTCCGTCTTCGCTGTCGTGGTAATCGTGATGTTCAGCCCCCGCAGGGCGTCGATCTTGTCATACTCGATCTCGGGGAAAATGATCTGCTCCCTCACGCCGAGGTTGAAATTGCCGCGCCCGTCGAAGGACCGCGCCGAGATGCCGCGGAAATCGCGGATGCGCGGAATGGCGATGGACACCAGCCGGTCCAGGAACTCGTACATGCGACCGCGGCGCAGGGTGACCTTGCAGCCGATGGGATAGTCCTTGCGGATCTTGAAGCCGGCGATGGATTTCTTCGCCTTGGTCACGATCGGCTTCTGGCCGGCGATCTTGATCATGTCACCGACGGCGTTCTCGAGGATCTTCTTGTCGTTGACCGCCTCGCCGACGCCCATGTTGAGCACGATCTTGTCGATGCGCGGGACCTGCATCGAGGTCTTGTAGCCGAACTGCTTCATCAGGGCCGGCACCACCGCGTCGCGGTAGTGGACGTGCAGGCGCGCCGCCTGGGCGCCTGCGGCCTTCTCGGGAGCTGCTGCCTTTGCCTTCGCCATGTCTTCCTCTTAAGCGTCCAGCATCTCGCCGTTCGACTTGTAAATCCGCACCTGGCGGCCGTCGTCGAGGCGCTTGATCCCGACCCTGTCCGCCTTCTGCGTGGTCGGATTGAACAGGGCGACGTTGGAAATGTGGATCGGCATCTCCTTGGTGACGATGCCGCCGGTCGTGCCCTTCACCGGATTGGGCTTCTGGTGCTTCCTGGCGTTGTTCGCGCCCTCGACGAGCACGTGGCTGTCGCCGACCAGGCGCAGCACCGCGCCGCGCTTGCCCTTGTCCTTGCCGGTGATGATGACGACGTTGTCGCCCTTGCGTATCTTGCGCATGAGTCCCTCCTTACAGCACTTCCGGAGCGAGCGAGACGATCTTCATGAAGCGCTCGGTGCGCAGCTCGCGTGTGACCGGCCCGAAGATGCGCGTGCCGATCGGCTCGAGCTTGGCGTTGAGCAGCACGGCGGCGTTGGAGTCGAACTTGACGAGCGACCCGTCCTGACGGCGCACGCCGCTCGCCGTGCGCACCACGACCGCGTTGTAGATCTCGCCTTTCTTGACGCGCCCGCGCGGGGCGCAGTCCTTGATGCTGACCTTGATGACGTCACCGATGCCGGCGTAACGGCGCTTGGAACCGCCCAGCACCTTGATGCACATGACGGAACGCGCACCTGTGTTGTCGGCCACGTCGAGCCTGCTTTGCATTTGAATCATTTGCTCTTTCTCTCCAACTTCGCCCGCCCTACGCCATGCCTGGCAGGCCAGTTTTGGAACCCGTCCGGGTCGGAAACCGGGCCTCCGCGGCGGTGGCCCGGGAAAAGGGCGGCATTTTAGGGAAAAACCGCCGCCCCGACAAGGGGGTTAGACCCCTTCCTTTGCCTTTTCAACCAGCTGGACCACCTTCCAGGACTTGGTCCTGGACAACGGCCGGGTTTCCTCGATCAGCACCAGGTCGCCCGGATGAAATTCGTTTTTCTCGTCGTGGGCGTGGTACTTCTTGGACCGGCTGACGAACTTCCCGTAGAGCGGGTGCTTGACCTTGCGCTCGACGAGTACCGTGACGGTCTTGTCCATCTTGTCGCTGACCACCCGGCCGGTCAGCTTGCGCGGGGTAGATGCCGTTGTCTGCTCACTCATGCTTTTTTCGCCTTTTCGCCCATCACCGTGCGCACGCGAGCGATCTCGCGGCGGACTTTCCTGATCTCGCTGTTGTTGGTCAGTTGCTGGGTGGCAAGCTGCATGCGCAGCGAAAACTGGGCCTTGAGCAGGTCATCCAGCTCCTTGCCCAGTTCCGCCTCGGACTTGTTGCGCAGTTCGGGTGCTTTCATCGCTTATCCCACCTGTCTGATCACGAACGTCGTCTGGATCGGCAGCTTCGCCGCGGCCAGCCGGAAAGCCTCCCTGGCCAGCGTCTCGTCGACCCCGTCCATCTCGTACAACACCTTGCCCGGCTGGATTTCGGCCACGTAGTACTCCGGGTTGCCCTTGCCGTTGCCCATGCGCACTTCCGCGGGTTTCTGGGAAATGGGCTTGTCCGGGAAGATCCGGATCCAGATGCGGCCGCCGCGCTTGATGTGGCGCGTCATGGCCCGGCGCGCAGCCTCGATCTGGCGCGCGGTCAGCCTGCCGCGACCGACGGCCTTCAGACCATACTCGCCGAAGCTGACCTTGGCGCCGCGCGTGGCCACGCCGGTATTGCGGCCCTTCTGCTCCTTGCGGTATTTCCTTCTAGCTGGCTGCAGCATTCTTCGCTCCTCGTCTTGCCTTGCGCTCCGGCTCTGGCGCGGGCGCGGCGACCGGCTGCTCGCCGCGGCCGAGCACCTCGCCCTTGAATACCCAGACCTTGATGCCGATCACGCCGTAGGTCGTCTTGGCCTCGGAAAAGCCGTAGTCGATGTCGGCACGCAGCGTGTGCAGCGGCACACGGCCTTCGCGATACCACTCGGTGCGGGCGATTTCGATGCCATTCAGCCGTCCCGCACTCATGATCTTGATGCCTTGTGCACCCAAGCGCATGGCGTTCTGGATCGCGCGCTTCATGGCGCGGCGGAACATGATCCGCTTCTCGAGCTGTTGCGCGATCGAATCGGCGATCAGCTGGGCGTCGACCTCGGGCTTGCGCACCTCCTCGATGTTCACGTGCACGGGCACGCCCATCAGCTTCTGCAACTGTGAGCGCAGGTTCTCGATGTCCTCGCCCTTCTTGCCGATGACCACGCCGGGCCTGGCGCTGTAGACGGTGATCTTGGCGTTTTTGGCAGGACGCTCGATGACCACCCTGCTGACGGCGGCATGCGCGAGCTTCTTCTTCAGGAAGTCGCGGACCTTGATGTCCTCGTGCAGCATGCCCGGGAAGGCCTTGCTGTTCGAATACCAGCGCGAGGTCCAGTTGCGCTGGACGGAAAGCCTGAACCCCGTCGGGTGAATTTTCTGTCCCATGCTTACTCCTTGTCCCCGACCGTCAGGAAGATGTGGCAGGTGGGCTTGGTGATCTTGAAGCCACGGCCCTTGGCACGCGGCATGAAGCGCTTCAGGCTCGCGCCCTGCTCCACGTGGATGACCTTGACGCTGAGCTCGTCGATGTCCGCGCCGTCGTTGTGCTCGGCATTGGCGATCGCCGATTCCAGCACCTTGCGGATGATCTTCGCGCCCTTCTTCGGACTGAACGCGAGCAGGTCGAGCGCCTTGTCGACCGGCATGCCGCGGATCTGGTCGGCGACCAGCCGGCCCTTCTGGGCCGACAGGCGCACGCCGCGCAGGGTTGCAGAAGTTCTCATGCTCATGTCTCCTCGTGGCCTCTACTTCTTCGGCGCAGACGCCGGGGCGACGACGGCCTTCTTGTCGCCGGTGTGGCCCTTGAACGTGCGGGTGAGCGCGAATTCGCCGAGCTTGTGCCCCACCATGTTCTCGCTGATGTAGATCGGCACATGCTGCCTGCCGTTGTGGATCGCGATGGTCAGGCCGACGAAGTCGGGCAGGATGGTGGAGCGGCGTGACCACGTCTTGATCGGTCGCTTGTCCTTGGCCGCGCGGGCCGCCTCCACTTTCTCGACGAGGTGGTGGTCGACGAACGGGCCCTTCTTGATCGAACGTGCCATATTCCTGTCCCTTATTTGCCGTGGCGGTCGCGCACGATCATGCTGCGCGTGCGCTTGTTGCGGCGGGTCTTGTATCCCTTGGTCGGCGTGCCCCAGGGGCTCACCGGGTCGCGTCCCGCGGCCGTCTTGCCCTCGCCGCCGCCGTGGGGGTGATCGATGGGGTTCATGGCCACGCCGCGCACCGTCGGCCGTACGCCGCGCCAGCGCACGCGCCCCGCCTTGCCGATGGACTCGAGGTTATGCTCCTCGTTGCCGACCTCGCCGATCGTGGCGCGGCAGTCGACGTGCACCTTGCGGATCTCTCCCGAGCGCAGGCGCAGCTGGGCATAGACGCCTTCGCGCGCCAGCAGTTGCACCGAAGTCCCGGCCGCGCGCGCGAGCTGCGCGCCCTTACCGGGCAGCATCTCGATGCAGTGGATGGTCGTGCCGACGGGGATGTTCCGGAGCGGCAGGGTGTTGCCGACCTTGATCGGGGCTTCCGAGCCGTTGACAACCTCCTGGCCGACCGAAATGCCCTTCGGGGCGATCACGTAGCGGCGTTCGCCGTCGGCGTAGCACAGCAGGGCCAGCGTGGCACTGCGGTTGGGGTCGTATTCCAGCCGCTCGACCTTCGCGGCGATGCCGTCCTTGTTGCGGATGAAATCGACCACGCGGTAGTGGTGCTTGTGGCCGCCCCCCTTGTGGCGCGTCGTGATATGCCCGCTGTTGTTGCGCCCGGCACGCTGCTTCGTCTTCTCGGTCAGCGCGGCAACCGGCCGACCCTTGTGCAGGCCGGGGTTGACGACCTTCACGAGCGCGCGGCGGCCCGGCGACGTCGGTTTGACTTTGACGAGTGGCATTTACTTGGCCTCCCCGGCTGCGAAATTGATCTCCTGGCCCGGCTTCAGGCACACGTAGGCTTTTTTCCAATGCCGGCGCCGGCCCATGAAGCGACCGAAGCGCTTTTCCTTGCCCTTGACGTTGGTGACCTGGACACGGTCGACCTGCACCTTGAACAGCAGTTCGACGGCCGCCTTGATCTCGGGCTTGGTCGCATCCGCGGCGACACGGAAGATGACCTGCTCGTTCTTGTCTGCCACGAAGGTGCTCTTCTCTGAGACCACCGGGGCGAGCAGAACCTGCATCAGGCGTTCCTGCTTGAAGCCGACCTGCTTGACACCGGTCTGTTTGACGCCGGTCTGCTTGACAGTGGCTGCGTTCATGCCAGCATCTCCTCGATCTTGGCGACCGCACCCTTCGTGATGAGGGTGTTGTCGAAGCGCAGCAGGCTGACGGGATCCGCCTGCCTCGGCTCGATCACCAGCACGTTGGCGAGGTTGCGCGCCGACAGGGCCAGGTTTTCGTCCACCTTGTCGGTGATGATCAGAACGCTCTCGAGCCCCATGTCCCTGACCTTCTGCGCGAGCAGCCTGGTCTTCGGCGCAGTCACCGCGAAGTCCTCGACGACCGCCAGCCTGTCGTCACGCGCGAGCTGCGACAGGATCGCGGACAGGCCGGCGCGGAACATCTTGCGGTTGACCTTGTGGCTGAAGTTCTCGTCCGGGTTGTTCGGGAAGATCTTGCCGCCGCCGCGCCACAGCGGGCTGGACGCCATGCCGGCGCGCGCGCGGCCCGTGCCCTTCTGGCGCCACGGCTTGCGGGTCGACTTGGCGATGTCGCTGCGACCCTTCTGCGCGCGGGTCGCCATGCGCGCGTTGGCGAGGTACGCGGTCACGACCTGGTGGACCAGGGACTCGTTGAATTCGCGCCCGAACAGCTCGTCCGAGGCCTTCACGCTGGAAGTCGCCTTGCCTTTTGCATCGATCAGCTTGAGCTCCATTTATGCGCCTCCCTTCACCGAAGGACGCACGATCAGATCGCCGCCGGCGGAGCCGGGTACCGCGCCCTTGATGAGCAGCAGCTGGCGCTCGGCGTCGATGCGCACGATCTCGAGCTTCTGCGTCGTACGCCTGGCCGCGCCGAGGTGGCCGGACATGCGCTTGCCGGGGAAGACGCGGCCCGGGTCCTGCGCCATGGAGATGGAGCCCGGCTTGTTGTGCGAAACCGAGTTGCCGTGGCTGGCGCGGTTCGACGAGAAATGGTGGCGCTTGATGACGCCCGCGAAGCCCTTGCCTATCGTGGTGCCGGTGACGTCCACGAGCTGGCCGACCTTGAAGATGTCGACGCCGATCTGGCCGCCGACCTTCAGGCTGCCGAGCTGGTCGGCCGCGACGCGGAATTCGTTGAGCACGTGGCCAGCCTCAACGCCGGCCTTGGCGAAATGCCCCGCGGCCGGCTTGCTGACGCGGCTGGCGCGGCGCTTGCCGAACGCGACCTGGACCGCGGCGTAGCCGTCGGTCTCGGGTGTCTTGATCTGGGTCACGCGATTGTTCGACACGTCGACGACCGTGACCGGGACGGCATCGCCGTCGTCGGTGAACAGTCTCGTCATGCCGATCTTGCGACCGACAAGTCCTAAGCTCATTTTTGTTTCCCTTTTTTATCAAAGGGGCCGGTTGCAATTGACCGGCCAATCTTCATTCACCGGGTCCGGAACGCCGGCCCGGGCACTTCCTCAAAGCTTGATTTCGACGTCCACGCCCGCCGGCAGATCGAGCTTCATCAGTGCGTCGACCGTCTTGTCGGTCGGGTCGATGATGTCCATCAGCCGCAGGTGCGTGCGAATCTCGAACTGGTCGCGCGATGTCTTGTTCACATGCGGGCTGCGCAGCACGTCGAAACGCTCGATGCGCGTGGGCAGCGGCACGGGGCCCTTGACCACGGCACCGGTGCGCTTCGCCGTCTCGACGATTTCGATCGCCGACTGGTCGATCAGGCGATAGTCGAACGCCTTCAGACGAATGCGGATTTTCTGGCTTTGCATGGTCTTTACTCGATGATTTTGGCGACGACGCCGGCGCCGACCGTGCGACCGCCCTCGCGGATCGCAAAGCGCAGCCCCTCCTCCATCGCGATGGGCTGGATCAGCTGCACCGTGATCCCGATGTTGTCCCCCGGCATCACCATC
>DASUFB010000039.1:0-15489 GCA_036274775.1 Burkholderiales bacterium
CGGTGGCCTCGAGCACGGACCTGAGCGCGCCGCCCATCTGCAGCGTTTCCGCGCGCAGCTCGGCGGTCTCGCGGATGGCGAGCACGCGCGCGTTCCAGGCCGCGGCGGCCTCGAAGTCGGATTCCTGCCAGGCGCGGTACAGATGCAGCCATGCCG
Source organism: Burkholderiales bacterium (assembly GCA_036274775.1). Taxonomy (GTDB): domain Bacteria; phylum Pseudomonadota; class Gammaproteobacteria; order Burkholderiales; family JACQAP01; genus JACQAP01. The sequence goes on from DASUFB010000039.1 coordinate 157, forward strand.
GCGCCTCGAACGAGCCGGCGTTGAACCGAAGCAGGTCGAGGATCCACGCCAGCGCGCTCGCCTCGTCGCGCACGGCGCCTTCCCCGACTGCCCACTCCATGCCCTGCGAATAGGCGTAGGCGCCGACCGGCAGCATCGGGCTCGCGAGCCGCAGCAGCTGCGCCAGCGCGGCGCCGGCGATCGGCGCGGCGCTCAACGGTCCACCGGCACGTACTGGTGGATGATGCCGCGGTGCGCCGGCGCTTCCGGACCCTCGTGGCGATGCGCGCCGTAAGCGCCCGCCTCCGGATCGAACGGGGCCTGCAGCGGCGCCACCGTCGCGCCGAGTCCCTCGACCATCTCGCGCAGCACGTAGTCGTCCGCGATGCGCAGCCAGCCGTCGCCGACCTGCAGCGCCACGTGACGGTTGCCGAGGTGATAGGCGATGCGCGCGAGCTGCCTGGCGTCCCCGCACGTGATCTGCAGGACGTCCTCGGTCCGCGCGGTGATGCGGACGATGCGCCCGTCGTCGGCTTCCAGCAAATCCCCGTCGCGCAGCACGGTGCCGCGCGGCAGGAACAGCCCCGCCTCCTCGCCGCCCGGCGTCTGCGTGCGCAGGCGGCATTTCTGGCGCAGCTCGTACGGCAGCACCAGCTCGGCGTCGAAGCGCCCCGCGGCCGAACAGCGTTTCTGGATGCGCAGCATGCTCAGAACAGGAAGTAGCGCTGCGCCATCGGCAGGCTCTGCGCGGGCTCGCAGGTGAGCAGCTCGCCGTCCGCCCGCACCTGGTAGGTCTCGGGGTCGACCTCGATGACGGGCAGGCTGTCGTTCAGCTTCAGGTCCGCCTTCTTCAGCTCGCGCGTGCCGTGGACCGCGACGAGGGGCTTGTGCAGGCCGAGCTTGCGGCCGACGTCGGCCTCCACCGACGCCCGGGATACGAAGCTCACGCAGGACTGCGCGCAGGACTGGCCGAAGGCGCCGAACATCGGCCGGTAGTGCACCGGCTGCGGCGTCGGGATGGACGCGTTGGGGTCGCCCATGGCCGCGGCGGCGATGACCCCTCCCTTCAGGATCAGCGAGGGCTTCACGCCGAAGAACGCCGGCTTCCACAGCACGAGGTCCGCGAGCTTGCCCACCTCGACCGAGCCGACCTCGTGCGCGACGCCGTGGGTGATGGCCGGGTTGATGGTGTACTTGGCGATGTAGCGCCTGACACGGTAGTTGTCCGCGCCGGCCCTGTCCTGCGCGAGGCTGCCGCGCTGGGTCTTCATCTTGTGCGCCGTCTGCCAGGTGCGCATGACGACCTCGCCCACGCGGCCCATGGCCTGCGAGTCGGAGGAGATCATGCTGAACGCGCCGATGTCGTGCAGGATGTCCTCGGCCGCGATGGTCTCGCGGCGGATGCGCGATTCCGCGAAGGCCACGTCCTCGGCGATGGCCGCGTCGAGGTGGTGGCAGACCATCAGCATGTCGAGGTGCTCGTCGATGGTGTTGACCGTGTACGGTCGCGTCGGGTTCGTCGACGACGGCAGGACGTTGGCCTGTCCGCAGGCGCGGATGATGTCCGGCGCATGCCCGCCGCCGGCGCCTTCGGTGTGGTAGGTGTGAATCGTCCTGCCCTTGAACGCGGCCAGCGTGGTCTCGACGAAGCCGGATTCGTTCAGCGTGTCGGTGTGGATCGCGACCTGCACGTCCATCTCGTCGGCCACCGCCAGGCAATTGTCGATCGCGGCCGGCGTCGTGCCCCAGTCCTCGTGTAATTTCAATCCTATCGCGCCGGCGGCGACCTGCTCGCGCAGCGGCAGGCGCAGGCTCGCGTTGCCCTTGCCGAGCAGGCCGAAGTTCATGGGGAAGGCGTCGAGCGATTGCAGCATGCGGCCGATGTGCCACGGCCCGGGGCTGCAGGTCGTCGCCGCGGTGCCGGTGGCCGGCCCCGTGCCGCCGCCTATCATGGTCGTCACGCCCGACATCAGCGCCTCCTCGATCTGCTGCGGGCAGATCAGGTGGATGTGGCTGTCGATGCCCCCGGCGGTCACGATGCATCCCTCGCCGGCGATGATCTCGGTGGCCGCGCCGATGATGATATCCACGCCGGGCTGGATGTCCGGGTTGCCGGCCTTGCCGATGCCGCTGATGCGGCCGTTCTTGATGCCGAGGTCGGCCTTGACGATGCCCCACCAGTCGACGACGAGCGCGTTGGTGATCACCGTGTCGGCGACCTCGTGCGCGCGGCGCTGGCCCTGGCCCATGCCGTCGCGGATGACCTTGCCCCCGCCGAACTTCACTTCCTCGCCGTAGGTCGTGTGGTCCCTCTCGACCTCGATCCACAGGTCGGTGTCCGCCAGGCGCACGCGGTCCCCGGTCGTCGGGCCGAACATTTCCGCGTACGCCTGCCTTCCGATCGTGCGTGCCATCAGAGCTTCCCCATGATCTTCGCCTGGAACCCGTACACCGTCTTCGCGCCGGCCAGCTCGACGAGCTCCACGGTGCGCTCCTGGCCCGGCTCGAAGCGCACGGCCGTGCCGGCGGCGATGTTGAGCCGGAAGCCGCGCGCCGCGGCGCGGTCGAACTTCAGCGCCTCGTTGGTCTCGAAGAAGTGGTAATGCGAGCCGACCTGGATCGGGCGGTCGCCGCCGTTGGAGACCTTCAGCGTGACCGTCTTGCGGCCCGCGTTGATCTCGATGTCGCCGTCCTTCGTCCTGATCTCGCCCGGAATCATCCTCTTCCCCGCTTTCTCAAATCACTATCACCACAGAGGCACAGAGGGCACAGAAAAATGCAAATACGCCCAGAGCCGGGAGATTGGATACGACACCCCCGATCCGCGCGAACGGGTTGCCGCACCAACGCTTTCGTCGGCGATCTGCTATCCCTGTTTTCTTGTCCTATCCTTCTCTGTGCCCTCTGTGCCTCTGTGGTGAAAGTTCCGTTCTAGACGATAGGATGGTGGACGGTCACGAGCTTGGTGCCGTCCGGGAAGGTCGCCTCGACCTGGATCTCGGGGATGAGCTCCGCGATCCCGTCCATGACGTCGGCGCGCGTGAGCAGCGTCGTGCCGTAGCTCATGAGCTCGGCGACCGTCCTGCCGTCGCGGGCGCCTTCCATGATGGCGGCCGAGATCAGCGCCACCGCTTCCGGGTAGTTGAGCCTGAGCCCGCGCGCCTTGCGGCGCTCCGCCAGCAGCGCGGCCGTGAAGATCAGCAGCTTGTCCTTTTCCCGCGGTGTCAGTTCCATGGCGTGCCGTTTTCCCTTCCCTCGTCCCTCGCCCCTCTGCCCTGCATTTCACGTCGCCCAGATGCGCGGGGCGCGGCAGGGCATGCGCGCATAGCGCGGGCGCAAATGCTCCCACAGGCCGAGAAAATAGCCGCGCGCCGCTTCCGCCGAATGCGCCAGGCAGCGCGCCACGATGATGCCCTCCATCGCGGTGACCCCCCATTTGCCGTCGCCCTTCGCGGCCACGCCGCGGCAGGCCGCGAGCGCGTCGCCGTCGGCCCGGATGCCGGCCGCGACGAAAGTCCCGCACACCGGATATCCCGCGAGCCCCGCGGCAGAATCGAGTGCCGCGCCGCCGCCTTCGATCGTTCCCAGCTCCTCGAACAGCGGCCGGCCGTCGACCGCGACCCGCAAGTGCTGCCGCACCCGCCCCGACGCGAGCCGCTCGCCGCGTGCCGTGCGCCCCAGGCACATGACGTCCCAGCCGCAGAACGCGGCGTCCTGCTCGAGCTCGACGTTCACCGCGTTGTGCGCCATGCTCCCATCGAAAAAAATGCTCTCCTGCGGCAGCCATTCGCAGACCGCGTCGCGGCGCACCGCGATGTCCACGCGCTGGCTCGCCTGCTCGCCTGCGCATCGGTACCACTTGGTCGCCCCCGGCGTGGTCAGCAGCGCGTGCGCCTGCGGCCCGACGTCGATGGAAATCGCGAGGCGGTCGCCGCCGGCGATGCCGCCCGGCGGATGCAGCAGGATCGCGTGGCAGACGGCACCGCCCTCCGGATAGAGCGCCTTCTGGATCGCGAGCGGGCCGTGGCTGGCGCGGCTCGCCAGCACGGAGCGGCCGCCGCGCTTCTGGAAACCGAGCCGCAGGCCGGCCTCCCAGCCGCGCCGCGCGAGGACCTCGACCGGCTTCATACCGCCATGAAGCCTCTCACGCCGTCCGTCTCCATGTCCTCGCCCCGGCCGCTCCCGACGACTTCCCCGCGCTGCAGGACCACGTAGTGGTCCGCGAGCTCGCGCGCAAACTCGTAGTACTGCTCGACCAGCAGGATCGCCATGTCGCCGCGGCCCGCCAGCGTCTTGATGACGCGCTCGATGTCCTTGATGATCGAGGGCTGGATGCCCTCCGTGGGCTCGTCGAGGATCAGTACCCTGGGCTTCATCGCCAGCGCGCGGCCGATGGCGAGCTGCTGCTGCTGCCCGCCGGACAGGTCGCCGCCGCGGCGCGTCCTCATCGATTTGAGCACCGGAAACATCTCGAAGATCTCGCCCGGGATGTCCTGCGCGCCGCCGCTCGGCCTGCTGGCCAGCCCCATCATCAGGTTTTCTTCCACCGTCAGCCGCGGGAAGATCTCGCGGCCCTGCGGCACGAAGCCCATGCCCAGGCGCACGCGGGCGTACGGAGGCAGCTTCGTGACGTCCCGGCCTTCCAGCGTGACGCTGCCGCCGGCCACGGGCAGCACGCCCATGAGGCATTTTAGCAAGGTCGTCTTGCCCACGCCGTTGCGTCCGAGCAGCGCCGTGACCGCGCCGCCCGGCACCTGCATGTCGACGTTGCGCAGCGTGTGGCTGCCGCCGTAGTACTGGTTGAGATTGCTGACCTGAAGCACCTGGCGTCCCGGAGAGTTAGCGTCCCAGATAGACCTCGATCACGCGCTCGTCGTGCTGCACGACGTCCATCGTGCCCTCGGCGAGCACGCTGCCCTCGTGCAGCACGGTGACGATATTGGCGATCGATTCGATGAATTCCATGTCGTGCTCGACCACGACGACCGAGCGCTCGCCGGCGAGCGACTTGAACAGCTCCGCCGTGCGCTCGGTCTCCTCGTCGGTCATGCCGGCCACCGGCTCGTCGAGCAGCAGCAGCCTGGGCTCCTGCATGAGCAGCATGCCGATCTCCAGCCACTGCTTCTGGCCGTGCGAGAGCAGCCCGGCCTGGCGGTCCGCCTCGGCACCGAGCTTGATGAGGTCCAGCGTCTGCGCGATACGGTCGAGCTGCTCGGCGCCGAGCCTCGCCTTCAGGCTCGCCCAGACGCTCTTGCCGGTCTTCATCGCGAGCTCGAGATTCTCGAACACCGTGTGGTTCTCGAACACCGTGGGCTTCTGGAACTTGCGGCCTATGCCCTGGTGCGCGATCTGCGGCTCCGTGAGCCGCGTGAGGTCCAGGGTCTGGCCGAAGAACGCCGTGCCTTCGTCGGGGCGCGTCTTGCCGGTGATCACGTCCATCATGGTGGTCTTGCCGGCGCCGTTGGGCCCGATCACGCAGCGCAGCTCGCCGGCCTCGACGGTGAGCGTGAGCTTGTTGAGCGCGCGGAAGCCGTCGAAGCTGACCGTGATGTCGTCGAGGTAGAGGATCGGGCCGTGGCTCAGGTCCACGCCCTCCGGCATGACGTGGCCGAGGCCGGAAACGTCGCCGCTGACGTTGAGCGCTTCGTCCTCGCCGCTCACTTGCGTCTCCAGAGACTGGCCGCGCCGACGATGCCCTTCGGCAGGAACAGCGTGACCAGGATGAACAGCAGCCCGAGGAAGAACAGCCAGTATTCCGGAAAGGCCTGCGTGAAGAAGCTCTTGGCGCCGTTAACCGCCACGGCCCCCAGCAGCGGGCCGATCAGCGTGCCGCGGCCGCCGACGGCCACCCAGATCGCGATCTCGATCGAGTTCGCCGGCGACATCTCGCTGGGGTTGATGATGCCGACCTGCGGCACGTAGAGCGCGCCGGCGATGCCGCAGAGCACGGCGGACAGGGTCCAGATGAACAGCTTGTAGCCGAGCGGGTTGTAGCCGGAGAACATGAGCCGGCTCTCCGAGTCGCGGATCGCCCTCAGCACGCGCCCGACCTTCGAGCGCACGAGCCAGCGCGTAAGGCAAATGGTGCCGATGAGCGCGACGGCCGTGATGCCGAAGATCGCCGCGCGCGTCGACGGTGCGGTGATCGGGAAGCCGAGCACGCGCTTGAAGTCCGTGAAGCCGTTGTTGCCGCCGAAGCCGGTGTCGTTGCGGAAGAACAGCAGCATGAAGGCGTAGGTCATCGCCTGCGTGATGATGGAGAAGTACACGCCCTTGATGCGCGAGCGGAAGGCGAAGAAGCCGAACACCAGCGCGAGCAGCGCGGGCACGAGGATCACCAGCGCCGCGCACCACAGGAAGCTGTCCGAGTTCGTCCAGTACCACGGGAGCTTCTTCCAGTCGAGGAACACCATGAAGTCCGGCAGGTCGGACTGGTACTGCCCCTCGCGGCCGATCTGGCGCATGAGATACATGCCGAAGGCGTAGCCGCCGAGCGCGAAGAACAGGCCGTGGCCGAGCGACAGGATGCCGGTGTAGCCCCAGATCAGGTTCATCGCCATGGCGACGATGGCGTAGCACATGATCTTGCCGGCCAGCGTGACCGTGTAGGCCGAGACGTGCAGCGGGCTGCCTTCGGGCACGAAGGCATAGAGCGCGGGCAACAGCACCAGCGTCACGAGCGCGAAGGCGGCGAGCGTGATCCACCCGACCCTCGTGAAGAAGGGCTCGACACGCGGCGCATAGACCATCGCCGGGTTCTCAGGCTTCAACCGCGCGCCCCTTCAGTGCGAACAGGCCCTGCGGGCGCTTCTGGATGAAGGCGATGATCAGCACCAGCACGAGGATCTTCGTGAGCACCGCGCCGATGTGCGGCTCCAGGAACTTGGACAGCACGCCCAGGCCCAGCGCGGCGTACACCGTGCCCGCGAGCTGGCCCACGCCGCCGGTGACCACGACCATGAAGGAATCGATGATGTAGCCCTGCCCGAGGTCCGGGCCGACGTTGCCGATCTGCGAGAGCGCCACGCCCGCGAGGCCGGCGATGCCCGAGCCCAGGCCGAAGGCCATGAGGTCGATGCGGCCCGTCGGCACGCCCACGCAGGACGCCATCGTGCGGTTCTGCGTGACCCCGCGCACGAACAGGCCCAGGCGCGTCCTGTTCAGGATCACCCACATCAGCAGCAGCACGAGCATCGAGAAACCGATGATGACGATGCGGTTGTACGGCAGCACGAGGTTCGGCAGCGCGATGCCGCCCGACATCCACGACGGGTTCGACACCTCGACGTTCTGCGCGCCGAAGACCTGGCGCACGAGCTGGATCAGGAACAGGCTAATGCCCCAGGTCGCGAGCAGCGTCTCCAGCGGCCGCCCGTAGAGCCAGCGGATCACCGTGCGCTCGAGCGCCATGCCGACCAGCGCCGCGGCGACGAACGCCACCGGGATCGCGGCCACCAGGTACCAGTCGAACAGCCCGGGCAGGCAGGCCTTGAACGCCTGCTGCGTGATGTACGTCGCGTAGGCGCCGATCATCAGCATTTCGCCGTGCGCCATGTTGATGACGCCGAGCAGGCCGTAGGTGATGGCGAGCCCCAGCGCCACGAGCAGCAGGATGCTGCCGAGCGAGATGCCCGTGAACAGCCGCCCGGCGTAGTCGCTGACGACGAGGCGCTTCTGGATCGCGCCGACGGACTCCTGCGCGGCCGCGCGCACGCCCTCGTCGGGCTCCCTGAAGGCGCCGCCGGCGTCCTTCTCGAGCATCGCCTCGAGGATGGCCTTGAACTTAGCCTCGTTGCTCTGCCCGAGCCTGCGCACGGCGTCGAGCCGCAGCGCGGGATCGGGGTTCCCGAGGTTCAGCGACGCCCGCGTCTGCTCGAGCGAGGCCCTGATGGCGGGGTCGGTCTCCCTCGCCAGCGCCTTCTCGATGAGCGGCAGCAGCGCCGCCTGCGTCGTCGACTCGACGGCGCGCGCGGAAGCGAGCCGCGTATCGCGGTCGGGAGACAGCAGCCGCAATGCGCCGATCGCGGCATCGAGCGCGCCGCGCAGCCGGTTGTTCACGACGACGGGCTCGGCCTGCTCCGGAGCGGGCACGATCGGTGCCATGGTGGCCGCGTCCAGGACCTGGTCGCCCCTCGCGACGACCACCCTGCCGGCCGGCGTCACGCTGGCGTCGCCGGACTGCAGCGCCTGCAGCAGGTCGAGCGCAGCCTCGTCGCCGGAGGCGGCCAGCGCGTTCACGGCCTCGATCTTCGTGCCGATGTCCCCGGCGCCGAGCCTGGCGACCGTCTGCGCGTCGAGCGCCATCGCCGCGCCCGCCCACGCCAGCCCCGTGCACAACGCCGCGATCCGAAACGTCCGCGTCACCGCCTGCCCCCCCCCGTTCTCATGCAAAAAAAGCCCGCGGACAAGCTGCGCAACCCGCAGGCCTGCCCCGAGTTCCTTCTCCGAATTCCCCTTCGCCGCGACGGCACGCGGCCGTCGCGGGTTGCCGCCACCGGAATTACAGGTGCTGCTTGCCTTCGTTGCCCGGGATGAACGGGCTCCACGGCTGCGCGCGGATCGGACCCTTGGTCTTCCACACGACGCTGAACTGGCCGTCGGACTTGATCTCGCCGATCATCACCGGCTTGTGCAGGTGGTGGTTGGTCTTGTCCATGGTCAGCGTGAAGCCGGACGGCGCCTTGAAGGCCTGCCCGGACATCGCGGCGCGGACCTTATCCACGTCGGTGCTGCCGGCCTTCTTCACGGCCTGCGCCCACATGTGGATGCCGACATAGGTGGCCTCCATCGGGTCGTTGGTGACGACGGTGTCGAGGTTCGGGACCTTGTTCTTCTTGGCCCAGCTCTTGTACATCTTGATGAACGCGGTGTTTTCGGGGTTCTTGACCGACATGAAGTAGTTCCATGCGGCCAGGTGGCCCAGCAGCGGCTTGGTGTCGACGCCGCGCAGCTCCTCTTCACCCACGGAGAACGCCACGACCGGCACGTCGGTCGCCTTCAGCCCCGCGTTGCCCAGCTCCTTGTAGAACGGAACGTTCGAGTCGCCGTTGATGGTCGAAACCACCGCGGTCTTGCCGCCCGCGGCGAACTTCTTGATGTTCGCGACGATCGTCTGGTAGTCGCTGTGACCGAACGGCGTGTAGATCTCCTCGATGTCCGTTTCCGCCACGCCCTTGGACTTCAGGAAGGCACGCAGGATCTTGTTGGTGGTGCGCGGATAGACGTAGTCGGTGCCGAGCAGGAACCAGCGCTTGGCGCCGCCGCCTTCCTCGCTCATGAGGTACTCGACCGCCGGGATCGCCTGCTGGTTGGGCGCAGCGCCCGTGTAGAACACGTTCTGCGACAGCTCCTCGCCCTCGTACTGCACCGGGTAGAACAGCAGGCCGTTCAGCTCCTCGAACACCGGCAGCACGGACTTGCGCGACACCGACGTCCAGCAGCCGAACACGACCGCGACCTTGTCCTGCGTGATCAGCTGGCGGGCCTTTTCCGCGAACAGCGGCCAGTTCGACGCGGGGTCGACGACCACCGGCTCGAGCTTCTTGCCGAGCAGGCCCCCCTTCGCGTTGATTTCCTCGATGGTCATGAGGGCCGTGTTCTTCAGGGCCGTCTCGGAAATGGCCATCGTGCCCGACAGCGAATGAAGGATGCCCACCTTGATGGTGTCGGCAGCCGTCGCCGTGGCGGCCAGCGCGCTGAATGCGATGCCGGCCAGCGACTTCAACATGAACCTGCGATTCATAAGGATCCCCTTTGGTGTGGATGAACGGGCGCGCATCGGATGCGCTCCGACCTATTGCCGCGATCCGCCCCGCTTGCGGCGGGGCAGGTTTCGAATGCGCGCGCTTGTTCCGCAACAACCGTGCCGATGGCCGGTGCACGTTGCGAATCCCTTTTCCTATCATGTCGTTGGATTGAGCCTTCAGCGCACGGGCGCGCCTTCACAGACGGCTCGTACGGACCGGCCGCGAGCACGTCGCACCGGTGTTGTGCGGGCCGATGCGCGCATGCACAAACTTGTCGCGGCCCGTCCGGGCACGATGCTCCGGTCGCGTGCGCCGGCAGGCTTGCCATTCCGCGGATACTGTATATAATCACAGTCACCACAACCGTTGCCGGGAGTCCTCCCCATGGATGAACTGACGCCGCGACAGGCCGAAGTCCTTCGCCTGATCAACGATTTCGCGCAAAGCACGGGCTTCCCGCCGACGCGCGCCGAGATCGCCCGCCTGCTCGGATTCCGGTCCGCGAATGCCGCGGAAGACCATCTCAAGGCGCTGGCCAGGAAAGGCTTCATCGAGCTGCTGGCCGGCGCCTCGCGCGGCATCCGACTGAAGGAGCAGCTCGGGCTCCCGCTGATCGGACGCGTCGCCGCGGGCAGCCCCATCCTCGCCGAGGCGCACGTGCAGGGGCACTACCAGCTCGACCCGCAGCTGTTCAACCCGCGCGCGGACTACCTGCTGAAGGTGCGCGGCATGAGCATGCGCGACGCCGGCATCCTCGAAGGCGACCTGCTCGCGGTGCACAGCACGCGCGAAGCCCGCTCCGGCCAGATCGTGGTGGCGCGCCTGCACGACGAAGTCACGGTCAAGCGCTTCAGGCGCCAGGGCAGCCAGGTGCAGCTGCTGCCGGAAAACCCGGACTTCGAGCCCATCCATGTAGACCCGAAAAATGACGGCTTCGCCATCGAAGGTCTCGGCGTCGGTGTCATCAGGAACGGCCGGCTCGGATAAATAAAGCCGTGAAAACGAACGCAGTGAAGTTTCAGTGAAGACTGACCTTCAGGTCACGTCGTAACTAAAACGTGAATATCGTGAATCCGTGAATATCGGGAAAGGCTTCGAGCTTTTACGGCATTCACGGTATTCACGGCATTCACGGTATTCACGGCTCTTCCCGCACAGTGGACTGTTCCCCAACCCACTTGAAGGAGACGTTCATGGAAACGCAGAAGACCCTGCAAGTCTTGAAGACCCTGGCGGACGGCATCGATCCCGCGACCGGCGAGCCGTTCGCCGCCGGCAGCGCCTACCAGCATCCGGACACCGTGCGTGCGCTGTTCTCGGCGATCCGCTTCCTGGAAGGCCCGGCCGAGACGCCGCAGCGAAGCGCGCCCCGGCCGGCCGGCGCGCCGGGCAGGCCCGCGCCCGAGAATGCCGGCCGCCCCTGGTCCCAGGAGGAGGACGCGCGCCTCGGCGGCGGCTTCGATGCGGGCAAGTCCATCGAGGATCTGGCCACGATCCACAAGCGCAGCAGGTGGGCGATCGAGGCGAGGCTCGCGCGCCTGGGCAAGATTCCCGAGCCGCCGTCCCGCTTTCCGGCGCGCAACAACAACGCCGCAGCGGCGGCGTGAAAAGCCGTGGATGTCGTGAATATCGCAAAGCAGGTTTGAGCAACCCGGGTGCTTTGATCGGGCACTGCAGATTCAAGGCCATTCGGCATTCACGGCATTCACGCATTCACGCATTCACGGCATTCACGGCATTCACGATATTCACGTAATTCACGGCATTCACGGCATTCACGGTCCTTCCATGTCCGCCCTCCATTCGCTCCTGCAGAACCCCGCCATCTGGCGCGGCGACGAACCGGCGCGCGTCGCGCTGCCGGGCATCCCGACCGGCTTCGCGGCGCTCGACGCCGAATTACCCGGCGGCGGCTGGCCGCGCGGCATGGTGGGCGAGCTGCTCACGGAGCGCCATGGCATCGGCGAGCTGTCGCTGCTGATGCCTGCTCTGGCGCGGCTGTCGCAGCAGGAAGGATGGCTGGTGCTCGTCGCCCCGCCCTGGATCCCCTACGCACCCGCGCTGGCCGCGCACGGCGTCAGACTGTCCCGGCTCATCGTGGCGAGCACCGCCAGCGACAGGGACACGTGGTGGGCCGCGGAGCAGAGCCTGCGCGCGGGCAACTGCCCCGCCGTGCTCGCGTGGCCCTCGGCCATCAGCGAGCAGGGCCTGCGGCGGCTGCAGCTTGCCGCGGAAGAAGGCGGCAGCTTCGGCGTGGTCTTCGGCGAGGCCGTGCGTGCCGTGATCCCCTCTCCCGCGCCGCTGCGCCTGCGCCTGGGCGTGCACCGGGACCGGCTGTCGGTGACGATCCTCAAGCGCCGCGGCAGCGGCCGCACGCCGACCCTGTGGCTGGATGCCGACCCGTCTCGCGCTTCGCTTCCTGTCCAAGTCTTGAACCACGGAGGACACGGAGAACACGGAGAACACGGAGCAAGGCAAAACCACGCGATGACAGCCATTGCATGAGCGCGAATGAAAAATAGCCATCACCTTTGCTGCTTTCGGATGGCCATGTCGACGCAATCGAATTCTGTTGTCTTCGTTTTGTTTTTCTTCGTGCCCTCCGTGTCCTCCGTGGTTCAGGATTTCACCGATGAGTGAGACGGCGCTGTGGGCCGCGCTGCGGCTCCCCGACCTGCCGCTGCAGCTGTTCCTGCGCGGGTCGAACCTTTGCGGGCCCGCCGTCGCGCAGGAATCCGGAAATCCGCCGAGGGTCGTGTCGTGCAATGAAGCCGCCGCGCAGCTCGGCATCCGGCCGGGCATGACGGTATCCGCAGCCCGCGCGCTGACGCCGCACCTGCACGCACGCGCTCGCGACGTGGCGAAAGAAGCCAGGGCGCTCGCCGGCATCGCCGCATGGGCAATGCAGTTCTCGCCCGCGGTGAGCCTCGCTTCGGTGAACGAGGTCCTGGTCGAGATCGGCGGCTGCCTGCGTCTGTTCGGCGGCTCGCGGGCGCTCGCCGGTCGCATCCGCGCCGGGCTCGCGGGACTCGGTTATCCCGGCGTCGTCGCCCTCGCCCCCACGCCGACCGCCGCATTGCTGCTGGCACGCCACGGCGTCGACACGTCCCTGTGCGATCGCCGCGGGATACGCCGCGCCCTCGCGCCGCTGTCGCCGGCGTTGCTCGGCCAGCCGCCACAGGTCGTCGCGCTGCTCGCGGCCACGGGCGTGAAAACGTTCAGGGACTGGTGGGCCCTGCCCCGCGATGGCCTCGCGCGCCGCTTCGGCCAGGGCATGCTCGACGAGATCGACCGCGCGCTCGGCCTGCTGCCGGATCCGCGCGAGCCTTTCACGCCACCGCGGCGCTATTCGACTTCGATCGAGCTGCCCGCGCCCGTGCTGGAAACGGAACCCCTGCTGTTCGCAGCCAAGCGCCTCGTGACCGAGCTGTCGGGATACCTGGCGACGCGCCAGATCGGCGTGACCCGCCTGCGGCTGGAGCTGGCGCACGCACATCGGCCGACGACACCCGTGACCGTGAGCCTGTCGGCGGCCAGCCGCGATGCGACGCACCTCATGACGCTGCTGCGGGAAAAGCTCGGGACCGTCACGCTGCCGGAAGGCGCGGAAAGCCTCACGCTCGTCGCCGCCGAAGTCTGCCCGCTGGGCCCGCGCAACCGGGTGCTGTTCGCCGACGGCCGGCCCTCGCGCGGGGAACGCTGGCGCATCGTCGAGCATCTGCGCGCGCGCCTCGGCGTGCAGGCCGTGCACGGGCTGGAAACCTTTCCCGACCACCGCCCGGAGCGCGCATACCGGCGCATGCTGCCCGGACATGCGAAGGACGGGAGCTGCGACCTGCAGCGCCCGCTGTGGCTGCTGCCGCAGCCGTATCGCCTGTGCGCGCGCGACGTGCCCGAGTTGCTCGACGGCCCCGAGCGCGTCGAGACCGGCTGGTGGGACGATTTCGACGTGAAGCGCGACTATTTCATCGCGCGCGACGGCGCGGGATCGAAGCTCTGGCTCTACCGGGAGCGGCCCGACGGGCGCGACTGGTTCGTGCACGGGATTTTCGCCTGAAGGCGCGGCGCGTCCCGTGTATGCCGAGCTCCACTGCCTGACCAGCTTCAGCTTCCTGCGCGGCGCCTCGCACGCACGGGAACTGGTCGACAGGGCCGCCCGCCTCGGCTACGCCGCCCTGGCCATCACCGACGAATGCTCGCTTGCCGGCGTGGTGCGGGCGCACGTCGCGGCCCGGGAGCACAAGGACCGGCTGAAGCTGCTCGTCGGCGCCGAGTTCCGCCTCGACGACGGCCTGCGCTTCGTGCTGCTCGCCACGAACCGCACCGGCTACGGCAACCTCTCCGGGCTGATCACCCGCGGCCGCCGCCGCGCGCCCAAGGGCGAATACCGGCTCTCGCGCGCCGATCTCGAGTCCGGCCTCCCGCACTGCCTTGCGCTCTGGCTGCCTTCCGATCCGCCGCGAATCGAGCAGGCCCTCTGGCTCGCGCAACGTTTTCCCGGCCGCCTGTGGATCGCCGTCGAGCTCCTGGCACGCGCGGGCGACGCGCGGCGCCTTGCCCTGCTTCAGCAAATCGGCAGGCATGCCGGCCTGCCTTGCGTCGCCGCGGGCGACGTGCACATGCACGCGCGCGGCCGGCGTGCGCTGCAGGACACGTTGACCGCCATCCGGCTGCGCGTCACGGTGGCCGATGCCGGGCTCGCGCTGCAGGCCAGCGGCGAGCGCCACCTGCGGCCGCTGGAGAAGCTGCGACAGATCTATCCCGACGCGCTGCTGGAGGAAACCCTGCGCGTCGCCGACCTCTGCCGGTTCTGCCTGGACGAGCTCAAGTACGAATATCCCGACGAGATCGTTCCTGCCGGCCTCACGCCCGCGCAGCATCTGGCCGCGCTCACCCGGGACGGTCTGGCATGGCGCTATCCCGGCGGCGTGCCGCAGGGCATCCGCAGGAACGCGGACGAGGAGCTTGCCCTCATCGCCGAGAAGCGCTACGAGGCCTTTTTCCTCACCGTGCACGATCTGGTCCGGTACGCGCGGTCGCGGGGCATCCTCTGCCAGGGGCGCGGCTCCGCGGCCAATTCGGTGGTGTGCTACGCACTGGGCATCACCTCGGTCGATCCCACCCGCTCGCGCCTGCTGTTCGGCCGCTTCCTGTCGAAGGAGCGCAACGAGCCCCCGGACATCGACGTGGACTTCGAGCACAACCGCCGCGAGGAGGTCATCCAGTACATCTATCGCAAGTATGGAAGGCACCGCACCGCGCTCGCCGCGACGGTGATCAGCTACCGCACGCGCAGCGCCTTCCGCGACGTCGGCAAGGCGCTCGGCCTCGACCAGGCGCAGCTCGACCGCATCGCGGGCAGCTTCGCATGGTGGGACGACCCCGGCGCGCGGGCCGCGCGCCTGAGGGAATCCGGCTTCGACCCGGCCTCCCCGGCGATCCGCAAGCTGATCGTCCTGACCGGCATCCTCGCCGGCTTTCCGCGCCACCTGTCCCAGCATGTCGGCGGCTTCGTGATCTCGCGCGGGCCGCTGTCGGAGCTGGTTCCCACCGAGAACGCGGCCATGAAGGACAGGACCGTCATCCAGTGGGACAAGGACGACCTCGA
>DASUFB010000040.1:0-16321 GCA_036274775.1 Burkholderiales bacterium
GCTCGCGGAGCGTCTCGCGCCCGGCGGTTACCTGCATGCGGCCACCGACTGGGAGGACTACGCGACCCAGATCCTCGCGGTGTTCGCCGCCGAGCCGCTGCTGGAAAACACCGCCGAGGGCTTCGCGCCCCGCCCGGCGCACCGGCCGCTCACGAAGTTCGAAAGCCGGGGCCTGAAGCTCGGCCACGGCGTCTGGGACGTCGTGTTCCGCGCCCGCGGCTGATCGCGCGCTAGCCCTTCAGGAAAATCTGCAGCAGGTCGTTCAGGAAGCGCTGCCCGCGCAGCGTGGGCCGCAGCCGCAGGTGGTCGCGCTCGATGAGCCCGCGTGCCTCGGCGTCGGCGAGCTCCCGGCGCAGGGCCTGCAGCGAAAGTCCGGTGCGCTCGGCGTACAGCGCAAGGTCGAAGCCGTCGATGAGCCGCAGCGCGTTCATCATGAACTCGAAAGGCAGCTCCCGGACGGGCACGACGTGCTCCTCGCGCACGGCGGTGCCGGCGAGCGCCTTGTCCATGTATTCGCGCGGCTGCTTGTGGCGCATCTGCCTCACGACGCGGTCGGCGAACGACAGCTTGCCGTGCGCGCCGGCGCCGATGCCGAGATAGTCGCCGAACAACCAGTAGTTGAGGTTGTGGCGGGCCTCGGAGCCGGGGCGCGCGAAGGCGGAAGTCTCGTAGTGGCGGTAGCCGGCCTGCGCGAGGCGGGCCTCGATGGCCTGCTGCATCTGCGCCGCGCTGTCTTCGTCGGGCAGCTCCGGCGGATGCCGGTGGAACAGCGTGTTCGGTTCGATGGTCAGGTGGTAGGCCGAGATGTGCGCGGGCTGCCATGCGACGGCCGCGTCGATGTCCGCCAGCGCCTGCTCCGGCGTCTGCGCGGGCAACGCGTACATGAGGTCGACGTTGAAGTTGTCGAAATTCGCGCGCGCGATGTCCAGCGCCGCGCGCGCCTGCGCAGCGTCGTGGATGCGTCCCAGCGCGCGCAGGTGGCCGGGCTCGAAGCTCTGCACGCCGACCGACAGGCGGTTCACGCCGAGTGCGCGGAACGCCGCAAACTTGCCGGCCTCGAACGTGCCGGGGTTGGCTTCCAGCGTGATCTCCGCGTCCGCCGCGAGCTTGAGCCTCGAGCGGATCGCCCCGAGCAGCTCGTCGAGCGCGCGCGCCGACAGCAGGGATGGCGTGCCGCCGCCGAAGAACACGGTGTAGACCGTGCGACCCCAGACCTGCGGCAGTGCCGCCTCGAGGTCGGCGACCAGCGCCTGCACGTAGCGCCGCTCGAGCGCCTCGTCGAGGCCGGACGCGCCGCCGCCCGGGGACCGCACCTCGTGCGAGTTGAAGTCGCAGTAGGGGCACTTGCGCACGCACCACGGGATGTGCACGTACAGGGACAGCGGCGGCGGCGCCGGCAGCGAAGGCGGGCGGGAAACGGGTTGCAGCAGGGGCATGGCTTGTTGAGGGAAAAGCGGCATGTACTATAACCTTGTCCGTCCATTGCCGACGCGGCGCCGGTGCGCCGCGACGCCAGGCCCACGATGAGCGCAACCGGCAGCGAAAATCCGATCGGCATGTTCGACTCCGGCGTCGGCGGGCTGACCATCCTGCGCGCGGTGCGCGAGGCTCTGCCCGGCGAGCGCCTCGTCTACGTCGCCGACGCGGCATGGGTGCCCTACGGCGAGAAATCGCAGCAGGCGCTGCGCGACCGCTGCCTGGCGCTGTGCGGGTTCCTGGTCGAACGGGGTGCGAAGGCCGTCGTGGTGGCCTGCAACACCGCCACGGCATGCGCGATCGACGCGCTGCGGGCGCGCTGGTCCATCCCCTTCATCGGCGTCGAGCCCGCGGTCAAGCCCGCCCTGGCCGCCACGAAAAGCGGCGTCGTCGGCGTGCTGGCCACGCCCGCCACGCTCGCGAGCGCGCGCTACCGGGGCCTGATCGAGCGCTTCGCCGGCAACGCACGCGTCGTCGCCCAGCCCTGCGCCGGGCTCGCCGAGCACATCGAGCGCGGCAGCCTCGACGACGCACGCACGGAAGCGTTGCTGCGCGGCTTCGTCGAGCCCCTGCTCGGTGCCGGCGCCGATGTCATCGTGCTCGGCTGCACGCACTACCCGCTCGTGGCCCACGTCGTGAGGCGCATCGCCGGCCCGGGCGTGGCCGTGGTCGAGAATGGCATGGCGGTGGCGCAGCAGCTGGCGCGGCAGCTCGCCGCGCGCGGGCTGGTTCGCACCGGGGGCGCGGGGGACGAAGAATTCTGGTCGAGCGGGCCGCCGGCGCGCCTGGACGCGCTGCTCGCCACGCTGTGGGACGCGCAGGCGCACGCGCGCGGGCTGCCGACTGCCCTGCCGTCCGATCGCGGCGTCAGCGCAGGGCGCGGATGAAGCGCAGCAGGCGCACCACGGCCACCAGCAGCAGGCCGCTGCGATAGCCCACGCGCAGCAGCCGACCGGGGCCGACCGCGACAAGCGCGGCTGCGGCGAGCGCCACGCCCAGCGGCCGCGACCTGAGGTGGACGTAGCCGCGCCAGACGAGGTCCGCCAGCGCGAGGGACCGGCGCAGGTCGGCAGCGTGCACGGCGAGCTCGCCGCGCTGCTCGGCGGCGCGTGCCGCCAGCGCGTGACGGCGGCGGACGATGTCGTGCAGGCGGTCGTTCACGGCGCGGGAGCCCCCGTGCGGCCGGCGGTCGATTGCCGCTGCGTCATTTGCCCGCCAGGCGGTCGCGGTCCCTGGCGAGCTCCTCGAGCGTGGCCTGGAACAGCCGCGGCCGGTTGCCGGCCAGCGCGCGCACGCGCAGGAAAGCAAGCAGCGCGGACAGCGCGAAAAAGCCCGCCAGCAAGACTGCCGCCAGCACGCGGTTGGTGTCCCAGAACGCGACGAGCACCGCCACCGCCCCCAGCACCACGGCCGTGAATACCAGGAACAGGCTGACGATGGTCCACAACAGCATGGACGTGAGCCGCGCGACCTGCTCCTCGACCTCGGTGCCGAGCAGCTCGATGCGCGTGTGCGCGATGCCGACGACGGTGTCGAGCAGGCGCCTCAGCGAATCGAGCATGCCCGGGGCATGGCGCGCCGCTCCGTCCTCCTCGCCTTCCCCGCGGGCATGCTCGCTCATGTGCCGGCCTTCACTTGCGCGCCAGCAGCACGCCCACGACGAGACCGACCGCCGCCGCCACGCCCACGGCCGTCCACGGATTTTCGTGCACGTAGTCGTCGGTCGCCCTGGCCGCCGCGCGGGTCTGCTCGGCGGCGGCGTAGCCGGCCTGGGCGATGCGCGTCTTGGCGGCATCGATGGATGCCTCCGCCCGCGCGCGCGCCGCCGTGATCTTCTCGCCGGCCTGCCCGGCGGTGGCGCGCAGCAGCTCCTCCGCGTCGCTCACCACGAGGCTCAGATCCTCCATCAGCTTGTCCGCCGAAACTGCCTTGCTTTTCATGACCGTCTCCCGATTCGATTGTGGATCCGTGCTGCGATTGCCCCGGGCACGCGCCTTCAGGGCTGCCGCGCCAGCACCTGCGCCAGCACCGCGAGCGCCTTGCCGCGGTGACTCCTGAGATTCTTCGCCTCGGGCGGTAGTTCCGCTCCGGTCTGCCCCGTTTCCGGGTCCAGGAACAGGGGATCGTACCCGAAGCCGCCGCCGCCGCGGGGCGCGCGCAGGATTTCGCCGTGCCACGAACCCTGCGCGATGAGGGGCTGCGGGTCCGCGGCATGGCGCATGACGACGATGACGCAGTAGTAGTGCGCAGCGCGGTCGTCGCAGCCGGCCAGCGCCTCCAGCAGCCGTGCATTGTTGCGCTCGTCCGAGCGCGGCGCCCCGGCGAAGCGCGCCGAATGCACGCCCGGCTCGCCGCCGAGGGCGTTCACGCAGATGCCGGAATCGTCGGCCAGCGCGGGCAGCCCCGTCAGGGCCGCCGCGTGCCTCGCCTTGGCGAGCGCGTTCTCGATGAACGTGCCGTGCGGCTCGTCGGCCTCCGGCACGCCGAAGCCGGACTGCGGCAGCACCTCGATGCGCAGCGGCGCGAGGAGCTGCGCGATCTCGCGCAGCTTGCCGGCGTTGCCGCTCGCGATCACGAGTTTATTGAGCATCAATTGCCAGATGATCAGACGTTGAGTGCCGCCTTTTGCGCGGCGACGAGCTGGCGGATGCCGTCCGCGGCGAGCGCCAGCATCGCATCGAGCTGCGCGCGGGAAAACGGCGCGCCTTCGGCCGTGCCCTGCACTTCCACCAGGCCGCCGCCGGCGGTCATGACCACGTTCATGTCGGTGTCGCAGCTCGAGTCTTCGGCATAGTCGAGGTCGAGCACCGGCACGCCCCCGAACATGCCCACCGACACCGCGGCGACGAAATCGCGCACGGGCCAGGAAGCGAGCGCCTGCCTTTGCCTGAGCACGCCGAGCGCGTCGTGCAGCGCGACGAAGGCGCCCGTGATGCTCGCGGTGCGCGTGCCACCGTCGGCCTGGATCACGTCGCAATCGATCTGCACGGTGCGCTCGCCCAGCGCCCGCAGGTCGGTCACCGCGCGCAGGCTGCGCCCGATCAGCCGCTGGATTTCCTGCGTGCGCCCGGACTGCCTGCCGCGCGCGGCCTCGCGGTCCGAGCGCGTGTTGGTCGCGCGCGGCAGCATGCCGTATTCCGCGGTGAGCCAGCCCTGGCCCCTGCCCTTGAGAAACGGCGGCACCTTGTCCTCGACGCTGGCGGTGCAGATCACCCTGGTGTCTCCGCATTCGATGAGCACGGAGCCTTCGGCGTGCCGGGTGTAGCCCCGCGTGATGGCGAGGCTGCGCAACTGGTCGGGTTTACGTCCGCTTGGGCGCATGGATATGCCTTGGCGAAGAGGTCGTTTGATGGTTTCGCCGGCGCCTGCCGGCCCGGCGATGACGGCGGGATCGGGCGGGTGCCGGCCGCGGGAAACATCGTGCGCGCGGGCGGCGCGGAACACCCCTATTTGTATGCTATCTTCTCCGCTCGCCAATTTTCGTGAACTTGTCCGTCCTTGTAAAGCATGCGAGCCGCCCGATGATCTACAGCATGACCGGCTATGCGATCGCGACGACGGAGCTGCCGAGCGGCGCGCTGAACCTCGAGCTGCGGTCGGTGAACCACCGCTATCTCGACATCCAGTTCCGCATCCCCGATGAACTGCGCCCGCTGGAAGCGGGCCTGCGCGAGAAGGCCACCGCGCGCATCGGACGCGGCAAGGTGGAGGTGCGCATCGCCACGGGCAAGCCGGCCGCTTCGCAGTCGAGCCTGCAGCTCGACGAAGCGCTGCTCGCACGGCTCGCAGCCCTGGATGCGCGCATCCGGCAGTCGCTGCCGGATGCACAGCCGCTTGCCAGCGCCGACGTGTTGCGCTGGCCCGGCATGCTGGGCAACGACAGCATCGCGGCCGAGGCGCTGCAGGACGCCTGCGGCCGGCTGCTCGACCGCGCGCTCGACGAGCTGACGGCGAGCCGGGCACGCGAAGGCGAAAAGCTCAAGGCGCTGCTGCTGGAGCGCATCGCCTCCATGGAAACGCTGATCGCGCGGCTCGCCCCGCGCATGCCCCAGCTCGTGAGCGGCTACCGCGAGCGCCTCACCGCGCGGCTGCGCGAGGCCATGGTCAACGCCGACGAGGAGCGGCTCAAGCAGGAGCTCGTGCTGTTCGCCTCGAAGATCGACGTCGACGAGGAGCTGTCGCGGCTCGGCACGCACTTCGGCGAGATCCGCCGCATCCTCGACAAGGGAGGCGCCGTGGGCAAGCGCCTCGACTTCCTGATGCAGGAGTTGAACCGCGAGGCCAACACGCTGGGGTCCAAGTCGGTCGACATGGAATTCACGCAGACGTCGATGGAGCTGAAGGTGCTCATCGAGCAGATGCGCGAGCAGATCCAGAATATCGAATAGCCGGAAGGCGTGAGGAGTGAGGCGTGAGGCATGAGGAGGCAAAGAGCACAACCGGCCCGGTGACCGCGCGCAAGGCGCGGTGTTGCGGCCTGAGGCCTTCGCTCCTTACCCCTCTCCCCTCGCCCCTCACCCGCGAAGCGGCATGAAGGGCAACGTCTTCATCGTTTGCGCGCCCTCCGGGGCCGGCAAGACCTCGCTGGTGGCGGGCCTGCTGGCGCGCGACCGGCACGCGCGCCTGTCGATATCACACACGACGCGGGCACCGCGGCCCGGCGAGCAGGACGGGCGCGAATACCACTTCGTGTCGAGGGCGGCGTTCGATGAAATGGCCGGCCGCGGGCAGTTCCTCGAGAGCGCGGAGGTCCACGGCAACCTGTACGGCACCTCGCAGGCCTGGATCGACGAGCAGCGCCGGCTCGACGTGGACATCGTGCTGGAAATCGACTGGCAGGGTGCCCTGCAGGTGCGCCGGCTGATCCCCGACGCCGTGGGCATCTTCATCCTGCCCCCGGACGCCGCGACGCTGCGCCGGCGCCTGGTCGACCGCGCGCAGGACAGCAGGCAGACCATCGAGCGGCGCCTGGAGGCCGCGCGCGGGGAGATCGCGCATCTGGCCGAATTCGACTATGTTATTATCAACAACAGCTTCGACGACGCCGTCGAGGATCTCGTGAGCATCGTGCGGGCGACCCGCCTGCGGATGGCGCCGCAGGTTCTGCGCCACGGCGAACTCATCAACAGCCTGAAGTGAGCCCACCATGGCACGCATAACCGTAGAGGACTGCCTGAAACACGTTCCCAACCGCTTCGAGCTCACGCTCGCCGCGACCTATCGCGCGCGCCAGCTCGCGACCGGCGCCTCACCGCTGGTGGACACCAACAAGGACAAGCCCACGGTCATCGCGCTGCGCGAGATCGCGTCGCAGAAGGTGGGCACCGAGGTCCTCAAGACCAAGGCCTGAGTCTTGGTCAGGCATTCGAGCGCAAAGGCTGGAGCCCGAATCACCCCGCCATAGGTACGAGTGCTGCCGCACGGTGGCGCCTCGAAGCCCATGTCCGAAGCCGAACTGCTGATCAGGAACGCCGCCGGCTATCTCAAGCCGGAGGACGTGGCGCAACTCGAGAGCGCGTACCAGTTCAGCGAATCCGCGCACGAAGGGCAGTTCCGCAAGACCGGCGACCCCTACATATCCCACCCGATCGCGGTGGCGCAGATCCTCGCGCAGTGGCACCTCGACGCGCAGGCGCTGACCGCGGCGCTGCTGCACGATGTCATGGAGGACACCGCGGTCACCAAGGGCGAGATCAGCGAGCGCTTCGGCAAGCACGTGGCCGACCTCGTCGACGGCGTGTCCAAGCTCGACCGCATCGAATCACAGACCCAGGAGCAGGCGCAGGCCGAGAATTTCCGCAAGATGCTGCTGGCGATGGCGCGCGACGTGCGCGTGATCCTGATCAAGCTCGCGGACCGGCTGCACAACATGCGCACGCTCACCGTCATGCACCCGAAGAAGCGCGCGCGCATCGCCCGGGAGACCCTAGAGATCTACGCGCCGATCGCGCACCGCCTCGGCCTGAACGAGCTGTACCAGGAGCTGCAGGAGCTCGCCTTCCGCCACCTCTACCCGAACCGCTTCAACGTGCTGTCCAAGGCGCTGCTGCGCGCACGCGGCAACCGCCGCGAGGTCGTGGACAAGATCCTGGAGGCGATCAAGCAGAAGCTCGCGGACAACCAGATCGAGGCCACGGTGAGCGGCCGCGAGAAGAACCTTTACAGCATCTACAACAAGATGCATGAGAAGAACCTGTCCTTCGCGGAAGTATTCGACATCTACGGCTTTCGCGTCATCGTCAAGGACACGGCCGCCTGCTATCTCGCGCTCGGCGCACTGCACCAGCTCTACAAACCCATCCCGGGAAAGTTCAAGGACTACATCGCGATTCCCAAGGCGAACGGCTACCAGTCGCTGCATACCACGCTGTTCGGCCCCTACGGCACCCCGATCGAGGTGCAGATCCGCACGCTCGCCATGCACAAGATCGCCGAGGCCGGCGTGGCCTCGCACTGGCTGTACAAGGAGAACGAGGCGCAGATCAACGATCTGCACATGAAGACGCACCAGTGGCTGCAGAGCCTGCTGGAGATGCAGTCGGAATCCGGCGATTCCATCGAATTCCTCGAGCACCTGAAGGTCGACCTGTTCCCGGACGAGGTCTACGTGTTCACGCCCAAGGGCAAGATCCTGTCCCTGCCGCACGGCTCGACCTGCGTCGATTTCGCCTACGCCGTGCACACCGACATCGGCAACCGCTGCGTCGCCGCCAAGGTCAATCACGAGCTGGTGCCGCTGCGCACCGAGCTGCGCAGCGGCGACCGCGTCGAGATCATCACCGCCGCGCACGCCAAGCCCAACCCCGCCTGGCTGAGCTACGTGGTAAGCGGCAAGGCGCGCTCGCATATCCGCCATTTCCTGAAGACCATGCAGTACGAGGAATCCTCCCAGCTCGGCGAGCGCCTGCTGAACCAGGCGCTGAACGCGCTGAACGCCACCCCGGACGCGGTCGGCGAGGCACAATGGGAAAGGCTGCTCAAGGAAAACAGCGCGAAGTCGCGTCAGGAAGTGCTCGCCGACATCGGGCTGGGCAAGCAGCTCGCGATCGTGATCGCGCGCGAGCTGCTGTCGATCGCCGAGCCCGGCGGCGCCCGGCCCGAGAAGCTGCCCGGCAGCCTGATCATCCGCGGCTCCGAGGGCATGGCGCTGCAGTTCGCCAAGTGCTGCCACCCGATACCCGGCGACCCCATCATCGGCTTCCTGAAGAAGGGCCACGGGCTGGTCGTGCACACGCACGACTGCCCGGTGGCACGCAAGACGCGCGGCGACCCGGACAAGTGGCTCAACGTCGAGTGGGCGCCCGACACGAAGAAGCTGTTCTCGGTGAGCATCAAGATGGTCGTCTCCAACAGCCGCGGCGTGCTCGCCAAGGTGGCCGCGATGATCTCGGAGACGGACTCGAACATCGACAACGTCAGCCTCGAGCAGGGCGACTCCAGCGCCTACACGATCATCCATTTCACCCTGCAGGTGCACGACCGCCAGCACCTCGCGCGCGTCATGCGCAGCCTGCGGCGCGTGCCGGAGGTCATCCGCATCTGGCGCCTCAAAGGTTGACGCCGCGGCGTTGCCGGCGGAAAATGTCGGTCAGCAGAAGGGGAGTAGCCTCACAGCGGTGGCCGTCAGGACGGGCGATGAGCCCCGGCGCCGCTGGCAGCGCAAGCTGTCGCGAGACCTTTACCGGACGGTAAAGGTTTTTTTTCGCCCCGACTTTTCCGCCGACATCCCGATCCGGGGCGAGGGATCGGATCCATGAACCTGTTTACTCCCGAGGCGCTCTCGGCACTGGCGGCCATCGTCGTCATCGACCTCGTGCTGGCCGGCGACAACGCCATCGTGATCGCGCTGGCCGCGCGCTCGCTTCCTGCGCAATTGCGCAAAAAAGCCGTCGTCTGGGGCACCCTCGGCGCGATCGCCGTGCGCGTGGCGATGACGCTGGTCGTCGTCTGGCTGCTGATGCTGCCCGGCCTGCGCTTCCTGGGCGGGCTCGCGCTCATCTGGATCGCCTACAGGCTGATCGTGCCCGCGCAGGAGCCGCAGAGCGGGCACGGCAAGCCGGCCGCGAGCTTCTGGGCCGCGATGAAGACCATCATCGTCGCCGATGCGCTGATGGGCCTGGACAACGTGCTCGCCATCGCCGGCGCCGCCAAGGGCAGCTTCCTGCTCGTCGTCCTCGGCCTGCTGATCAGCGTTCCCATCATGGTGTGGGGCAGCACGCTGATCCTGAAATGGGTCGACCGTTTCCCGCTCTTCGTGCATGCCGGTGCCGGCGTGCTGGCATGGACCGCGGCGCAGATGATGCTGCACGAGCCCCTGCTTGCTCCCTACCTGCACGACCGCGTGCTGGTGAAAGCGGCGGCCAGCGTGGCCGTGATTGCCGCCGTGCTGCTCGCGGGCCACCTCGTCGCGCGCCAGCGCCGCACCCGCGCGCCTATAATGGACCCATGAAATCGTCGTTGCGCTCACGGGTTGCGGTCGCCTGTGCGCTGGCCGCGCTGGCGTTGCCCTGCGCGGGTGAGGAAGCCATGTCCCGGGCGCCGCGCAGCGATTCCCTCGAGCTGCCGGGCCTGACCGCGGGCTGCCACATCTGCGAGTGGCGGCCGAAGCCCAACCAGATGTCCGCCGCGGAGGAATGCGGCGTCGACGATGCCGGAGTGCCCCGCCTGGGCCTGTTCGAATGCGGGTTTTCCCAGGACTGCCAGCGCGAGTGCCACTTCGTGCGCTGCGGCACCCTGTAGGCCGCCTTCGGCCGCGCTGCCCGTTTTCGTTCATTCCGGAGACCCGCGGTCGCCGGACGGCGACGGATTTCCCGCCAAAACGGCCGTCATTTCGCCTTTCTCCCCAACGACCGCCGCTAACTATTTGAGCTGCGCCGGAATTCTTCGACTGGCACAGGCGTTGCAGAAGCCATCCGCGAAGATCTCCGTGAGGTGAGTCATGATGTTCGATCCGTTGTCCGAGATTTCCGCCCGCCCCGGGCGCGGCCTCTTCAACGTGCTGCAGGAAGGCGTGCAGACGCTTTTCCACCTGTTGTTGTTCTCCCTGCTGCTGCTGGGATTCGGCGGCCTGATCTACAAGGCGCTGCGCAGCGGCGGTTGGGTGGAGACGCTCCTGGGCGGCATCTGGGAACGGCATCCGACGGCAGCCGTCGTCGCGCTGCTGGGTGCCGCAGGCGTGGCGACGCTCGTCAAGCGCTATTTCGACCGCGGCGCGGCCCTGGGCAAGCGCGGCGACATGCTGGTCTACGGCTGTCTGGCGCTCGGGCTGTTTTTCGCCTTCAAGCTCGTCGTCACCGGTACGCTCTAGCACTACCGTCCCCCCGTTCGCGGTCCCTCCCCCGCGGGCGGGGCGGACGTCCTCCATTCCCCCGGCTTACTGTCGTCCGCCGGCAACATGCCGGCAGCGCGCATGCACGCGTCGTGCGGCCTGGATTGCACGCGAAGCATGGCAGGTGAGCTGTCGCCTGCCGACGACCCGCCCGTTGCCGCATCTTGCGGCAAGCGGTTGTTTTTTGCCGGTTTGGCGTATGGCATGCGAGTTGCAAAATCGAGCTGCGAATTACAGACCCCGACCACGGGCGAACGCCGTCCCGCACACCTGGCAGCGTGCGGATGACGCCCGAGAAAGGGTCGACGGAGACCGGGCAATCAGGGTGACGGGCGCAGCACGCGGGCGCGGCTGGTCCGCAACAACCGGAGGAAACGCCATGCGCATGGAGCACGTCCTGCTGGTGGGCAGCATGATCCTGACCGTACCGACCCTTGCCGCAGACCCCAGACCCGCGTCCCGGGACGATTCCCGGCCCGACACCGGGACGTCGCCACGGGCAAGCGCCGGGACCAACCTGATGGCGAGCGAGGAATTGCGGGCCCGTCCGGCCCGCAGGAACCGCGTGCGCTACACCTTCCCCCCGCCCGCACGGCGCATGTAGCAGACAAAAAAGGCCGCGTTGAACGCGGCCTTCTTCGTTGTTGCCTGCGGGGGCCGGTTCAGGGCCGTTCCATCTTGCAGGTCGTCGGCAGCGCAGTGTCCTTCGCTTCCACGCGGCCCACGGTCTTGAAGCCCATGCCGGTCCGCTCGACGTCGTACTTCGCGCCTTTCTGGCCGGCCTTCACGAAGCTGGAGATGAACAGGGGCTGCAGCAGCTGGTGGTTGTCCGCGCGCATTTCCACGACCCCGGTCGGGCCGGTGTGCTTCATGCCCTCCAGCGCCCTGGCGACCTTCGCCGGATCGGTGGACTTGGCCTCGTTCATGGCTGCGGCCAACATTTCCACGCTGTTCTTCAGCGACAGGAAGAAGAAGTCGTCCTTCGCGTCGGGGAAGCGCTTGCGATAGCCTTCCACGAGCGCGTTGGAGGCGGGATCGCCGACGTTGCTGTGCCACATGCTCACCTGCCGCACGTCCTCGCCGGCCTGGCCGATCGCCGTCGGGCTGCCCACGATGCCGGAGTAGTACGTGTAGAAATCGGCCTTCAGCCCGGACTCCTTGGCGGCCTTGATCAGCAGGGACAGATCGTTGCCCCAGTTGCCGGTGATCACGCTGTCGGCGCCGGAGGCCTTGATCTTCGACACGTAGGGCGCGAAGTCCTTGACCTTGCCCACCGGGTGCAGGTCGTCGCCGACGATCTCGATGTCGGGCCGCTTCTGCGCCAGCATGGCCTTGCCCGCACGCGACACGCCCTGGCCGAACGCATAGTCCTGGTTGATCAGGTAGACCTTCTTGATGTTCTTCTGCTGCGCCATGTAGTTGGTCAGCGCCTGCATCTTCATGTCGGTATCCGCGTCGAAGCGGAAATGCCAGAAGCTGCACTTGTCGTTGGTCAGGCTGGGGTCGACCGCGCCGTAGTTCAGGAACAGGATGGACTGGTCGGGGTTGCGGGCGTTGTGCTTGCTCACGGCGTCGGACAGCGCGATCGCGACGTTGGAGCCGTTGCCCATGAAGAAATAGCGGATGCCCTTGTCGGTCATCTGCTTCAGCGAGATCAGCGCTTCCTGCGGGCTGCTCTTGGAATCGAAGGTCTCCAGCTCGAACTTCCTGCCGCCGAGCACGCCGCCGGCGTTGTTCACGCCATCGAGCGCGAGCAGCATTTCGCGCGTGCCGTGCTCGCCGACGTTCGCGAACGGCCCGGACAGCGGGTCCAGGAAGCCGATCTTGATGGTATCGGCAGCCAGGGCAGGTGTGCCCGCCAGGATCGCCAGCAATCCCACGAGGCTGCGGAAGGTTTTTGCGCAACGCATGTCGTTCCTCC
Organism: Burkholderiales bacterium; assembly: GCA_036274775.1. GTDB lineage: Bacteria > Pseudomonadota > Gammaproteobacteria > Burkholderiales > JACQAP01 > JACQAP01. The sequence goes on from DASUFB010000040.1 coordinate 12,726, forward strand.
TAGTTGTGTTGAGTCCGGTGCGCCGGTTGTTGTACCTGGGGCGCCCATTCTGCCACGGCCCCGGACCGGCATCCCGTCCATCCCCCCGGACAGGGCCTAAACGCCCGGCGCGGCGTTGCGTTTACCCGGGGGCCCGGGCGGGACGCCGGCGGACCGGGTTGGCGAGGCGGCCCAGGCCCTCGATGCGGCATTCCGCGACGTCACCCTCGCGGATCACCACGGCCCCTGGCGTGCCGGTGCTGATGATGTCACCGGGATACAGGGTCGCCACACAGGAATGAAAGGACACCAGGTACAGCGGCGGGAAAGCCATGTTCGCCACGACGTTCTCGCGGTGCAGCCTGCCGTTGTTCCAGGTGCCGACCTTGACCTCCAGCACGTCCGGCACCTCGTCGGGCGTGACCAGCTCCGGCCCGAAGGAAAAGAACGTGTCGAAATTCTTCGAGCGCGTGAGGAAGCGCGGGTTCTTCTGCAGGATGTCCTCGGCCGTCATGTCGATGATGAGGCAGTACCCCGCGATGCAGTCCGCGGCACGGGCCTCCGGCACGTCGCGGCAGGTGCGCCCGATGATCACGCCGATCTCGGCCTCGGCGGTCACGCGCTCGGACTGCGGAGGCAGCTCGATCTCGTCGCCCGGGCCGATGATGGTGTTGTCGCATTTCATGAACGAGGCCGGCTCGGTCGGAAACGGGGCGTTCAGGTCGGCGGCGTGGTCGCGATAGTTCAGGCCAATGCCCAGTATCTTGCGTGGATGCCGGTACAGCGGCCCGTAGCGCACGGTGGCGGGATCCAGCCTGACCGTGGTCTTTTCGGCGTCCTCCAGGATGCGCGGATCCAGCCCGCGCACGATCAGCGCGAGCAAGTCCTCCGGCCAGTCCGTACGCCGTTGCGCGTTGATGTCGGGAACCGGGACGATGCCCGCCGCGGTGACCACGGCGGCGTGCTCGCCGTCCCCGCGCCTGATGGTGCATAGACGCATCGCATTGCCTCCCCAAGCCCGAACGAGCGGTCGATTATACGTTCGCGCCAGCCGGCGGCTTCACGGCGGCAAAGCGGCCGCCGCCCAGGGTGCCGGCCTGCACCAGCGCGACCAGGCGCGCGTACGCGCGATAGAACTCGTCGTCGCCCGACGGCGTGCCGAGCCGCACCGTCTGCTCGCGCAGCCGCCGGTACATGGCGAACCTCTCCTCGAGGATCCTGCTCCATTCGGCCGTCAGGTCGTCGACGCGAACGTCGCGGAAGCCGGTTTCGACCAGCAATTTCCCATAGCCGGCGAAATCCTGGATCGACTGCGCGGCGATGCCCCGCCACATCGATTCCGCGTCCTGCGCGTCCAGGGCGTGATGTGCGGCCCAGTCGGTGAACACGAGCCTGCCGCCGGGGCGCAGCACGCGAAACGCCTCGGCGAGCGCCGCGCGCTTGTCCGGCACGTGCAGCAGGGCCTCCTGGCTGATGACGGCGTCCAGCGCGCCCGATGCGAGCGGCGCGTGCATGACGTCGCCACGCACGACACGCACGAGATGCGCGAGCCCCACGCGCCTTGTGAGGTCGGCGGCGCCGGCCGCGCGATCCGGATTGAGCTCGACGCAAGCGACGATGGCGCCGTAGCGGTGCGCGAGGTAGCGCGCCGGTCCGCCGAGGCCGGCACAGAAGTCGGCGACGCGGCTGCCCGTGCCGATGCCGGCGCGCCGCGCGATGGCATCGACGGCGTCCAGGCCGCCATAATGGTCCTGGTCGAACGGGAAAAGATCCTCGGGGGCGAGCGCGCCGGTCGCGGCTCCGCGACCGGCGGCGGCGAGGACCTGCTCGCGCGAGATCGGATGGCGGCTGTAGAAGGCGAGGACGTGGTCGCGGGCGTTCATGGTCGATCCGGGCAGGTCGTGCCGCCGCGGAACGCACGCAGTGTACACGCCGCACGCCTCGAAGAATTTCCGCGCATCTCGCGCCAGAAGTATCCCGACCTCGTGAAGCGGCTGAAGGATTTCCGCGACGGCAACCGCTCGAGCGACATCATGGCACCCACCGCGAAGAACCTCACGGACGAGCGGACCGGGGCGCTGGCGCAATATCTGACCGGCCTGTGACGATGCCGGCGATCGATCTTGCCGGACACAAAAAGGGGACGGCACATGCCGTCCCCTTGATGTTCTGGTGGGCCGTGAAGGACTCGAACCTTCGACCGTTGGATTAAGAGTCCACTGCTCTACCAACTGAGCTAACAGCCCGTTTCGAGGGCCGCATTCTAGCAAAAAAATGCGCTAAAGGGCCGGAAATTGTCGCCCTGGACCGGCCTGCTGCGGCACACGCAAGTCACTGTCGGGACTGCGAAAGTCGGGCGATCGGCGGGCGGGAACGGTTCCTGCATAATCGGGCATGTCGGGCACGCCGGTGCGGTGAGGCAAGGATGGGACCGCCACCGGCCGGCAATCGCCAACCATTTGCGTCACGCGGCCGCGTTGCGGGCCGTGCGACGCGGGGAGCATGAACTTGAAGACAGACTACAAGGCGGCATCGGTTCTGGAACGCCTCGGACAATCCCTGTCGGACGCGGACCTGGACTACCAGGCGGGGGAAGGCATCCACGAATTCATCGTCAGGCTCGGCGGCATGCGCCACGTCATCGACTTCACGGACGACCTCATGGAGCGCAAGAACGAGAAGGACCTGAGCGTGGTCATCCTCGGCATCGTGGAGCGCGCGTCCCTGCAGTCGCTGCCGATCCACTTCATGGTGCGCAACGACAACTTCGACAAGGTCATGCGCGACCTGAAGCACTGAGCGCGTCGCGTCCGGCGGACGGGAAAAAGGGCCGGCGACGCTGGCCCTTTTTTCTGCCTTCTGAATCCGCTGGTAGGCGGTGCCAGATTCGAACTGGCGACCAACGGATTAAAAGTCCGCTGCTCTACCGACTGAGCTAACCGCCCAAAAAAAGAGGCGCATTTTACCGAGCGGCCGCGCGATGAGTCAAACCGCGAGCGTCATGCCCGCGTGATCAATGCGCGCGAAGCATCTGCCGGTACTGCATTTTCACCGTCAGCGCCGCGCCGGCGACGATCGAGAAGAACACGACGATGGAGCCGAATGCCAGCGTGGATACGCCGGTCACGCCCTGGCCGATGGTGCAGCCCATCGCGCTCACGCCGCCGAAACCCATCAGCAGGCCGCCGAGGATGTGGTTGCGCGTATCCGCGGCGCTGCCGAAACCCTCCCAGCGGAACCGGCGCTTCCACACGGCCCACGCGAAAGCCCCGCCGACGGTGCCCGCGATCACCGCCACGCCGAAAGTCATGTGCGCGCGCTTGCCGGTCCAGAACTGCAGCATCTCGAGCGCGTTGGCGGCGGGCCCGATGAAGGTGAAGGACTCCGGCCGCGCGCTCCTGGTGCCGACGTACATTTCCTGCAGCGTGTTCGGATCCTCCGCGATGAAGCCGAGGTGGCCGGTCACGTACCATCCGCCGACGACGGTCAGGCCGATCACAACGGCGGCAAGCACGCGCTCGCGATTGGCACGGAAGCCGCGGTCCTTGAGCACGAAGGCGGCCAGCGCGGCCGCGGCCGCGCCTGCGATCCACGGCTGCACGATGCGCTTGCCGGTG
>DASUFB010000041.1:0-7177 GCA_036274775.1 Burkholderiales bacterium
CTGGCGATGGCCGCGGGATCATTCGTCATCGCCGCGCCCCGGCCGTCCGAGGCGGCGCCGTACAAGGTGTATTCGCCCCACGTGGTCAGGGGCGAAAACGAGGTCGAATATCGCGGCTTCCATGATGTGGACGACGACGGATCCATCGGCGGCACCGAGCAGCACGTGATCGCACTGGGCCGGGGTTTCACCGACAACTGGTTCAGCGAAATCTATTCGGTCAACGGGAAGGATCCCGGCAGCTCCCTGCGGCACACCGGGTTCGAATGGGAGAACCTGTTCCAGCTGGCCGAGCCGGGACAATACTGGGCCGACTTCGGCCTGCTGCTCGAGTACGAAGCCCTCAATCGCGGCAGCCCCGACGAGATCGCCATCGGGCCCATATTCGAGAAGGCCATCGGACCCTGGGTGACGACACTGAACTTCCTTTTCGAGCAGGAGGTCGGCAGCGGGCGAACGTCGGGCACGACGTTCGCCTATGCCGCACGGGTCAGATACCTGCTGCGGCCGCAGTTCGAGCCGGCTGTGGAATTCTTCGGAGAGCCGGGGCGCTTCGGACATTTCGGCTCCTTCAACGGGCAGGAACACTGGGTCGGGCCGGCATTCTACGGATCCGTCGGCGTGGGCACGGGCAAGAAGCTCAGCTACAGCGCGTCCTGCCTGTTCGGCGAAACCTCGGTTTCCAGCGACAACCGCGCGATCCTGCGCCTGGAGTTCGAGTTCTTCTGACCGGAGACCCGGGCATGCGCTCGACTGCCTTATAATCGGGCCCTACTTTCGCGCAGTACCGATGCCCTCTCCTACCTTGTCCCGGCCCCCCGGGGCACGCATGACCCTTCCGCTGCATGGATCCGCGAGTGCCCTGGCCTTCGCCCGGCTGGCTCGCCGCAGTGCCGCGCCATTGCTCGTCGTCACCGCGACGGCCCAGGAAGCCGAGCGCCTGCGCGCGGAGATCGTGTTTTTCGACCCCGGCCTGCGCGTGCTGCTGCTGCCGGACTGGGAAACGCTGCCGTACGACGGCTTTTCCCCGCACCAGGACCTCGTATCGGAACGGCTCGCCACGCTGTACCGGGTGAGCCGCGCGGACTTCGACGTCGCCGTCGTGCCGGTCACCACCGCGCTGTACCGCCTGCCTCCTGCGAGCTTCATCGCCGGCCGCACGTTCTTCCTGAAGCAGGGAGAGAAGCTGCCCGCGGAGACGCTGCGCGGCCAGCTCGTGCTGGCCGGCTACACGCACGTGACGCAGGTGGTGTCCCCGGGCGAGTTCTGCGTGCGCGGCGGCGTCATCGACCTGTTCCCCATGGGCAGCGCGCTGCCCTACCGCATCGAGCTGTTCGACGACGAGATCGAGAGCCTGCGCACGTTCGACGTCGACACCCAGCGCAGCATCTACAAGGTCAACGACGTGCGGCTGCTGCCGGCGCGCGAATTCCCGTCCGACGACGCGGCGCGCAGCGCGTTTCGCGTGCGCTTCCGGGAAAAGTTCGAGGGCGATCCGTCCCGCAGCCGGCTGTACAAGGACGTGAGCCAGGGGTTCCTGCCGGCCGGCATCGAGTATTACCTGCCGCTGTTCTTCGACGCCACGGCGACGCTGTTCGACTATCTGCCCGCCGCCGCCCAGGCCTGCCTGCATCACGATGTCGCGGACGCAGTGAGGCAGTTCTGGGCGGACACGCAGTCGCGCTACCAGCTGCTGCGCGGGGACCCGGACCGGCCGCTGCTGCCGCCGGGGGACCTGTTCCTGCGCGAGGACGAATTTTTCGGCGCGCTGAAGGCCTTCGGCCGCGTCGAGATCGCCCCGCCCGCGCCCGAGGCGGCGCGCGGGCTTCCGGCGCTCGGGGTGGACCGGCGCTCGGCCGAGCCGCTCGGGCTGCTCGACGCGTTCTGCCGGGACTTCGGCGGCCGCGTGCTGCTGGTCGCGGAAAGCCTGGGCAGGCGCGAAACCCTGCTCGGCCTGATGCACGAGTACGCTATCCGGCCCGCGCCCTGCGAAGGCTGGGCGGCGTTCGAGGCGTCCACCGAGCGGCTGATGCTCGCGGTCGGTCCGCTGCATGCGGGGTTCGTCGACGCTGCCGGCCGCGTGGCCGTCGTCACGGAGAACGAACTCTACCCGTCGCAGGTGCGCACGCGCTCCGCGCGCGAGCGGCGCGCGTCCGCCGAGGGCATGCTGCGCGACCTGTCCGAGGTGCGCATCGGCGACCCGGTCGTGCATTCCCAGCACGGCATCGGCCGCTACCTCGGCCTGGCCACCATGGACCACGGCGACGGTCCGACCGAGTTCCTCGCGCTCGAATACGAAGGCGGCGACAAGCTGTACGTGCCGGTCGCCCAGCTCGCCGTCATCGGCCGCTACAGCGGCGCATCGGAGGAAGCCGCCCCCCTGCACAAGCTCGGCAGCGGCCAGTGGGAAAAGGCGAGGCGGCGCGCGGCCGAGCAGGTGCGCGACACCGCCGCGGAGCTGCTGGACCTGTACGCGCAGCGCGCGGCGCGCCAGGGACACGCTTTCGGTCTGAAGGCGCGCGACTACGAGGCGTTCCGCGAGGGTTTTCCCTTCGAGGAGACGGCCGACCAGGCGGCGGCCATCGACGCCGTGCTCGCCGACATGCAGAGCGGCCGTCCCATGGACCGCCTCATCTGCGGCGATGTCGGCTTCGGAAAGACCGAGGTGGCCCTGCGCGCCGCCTTCGTCGCCGTGGCGGACGGCAGGCAGGTCGCCGTGCTCGTGCCGACGACGCTGCTCGCGGAGCAGCACTTCCAGACCTTTTCGGACCGCTTCGCGGACTGGCCGGTGAGAATCGCCGAGCTCTCGCGCTTCCGCTCGGCGAAGGAAACCGCCGCGGCGCTCGAAGGCGTGGCAGCGGGGCGCATCGACATCGCCATCGGCACCCACAAGCTGCTGTCGCGCGGCCTGAACTTCCGCAACCTCGGGCTGGTCGTCATCGACGAGGAGCACCGCTTCGGCGTCAGGCAGAAGGAGCAGCTCAAGGCGCTGCGCGCCGAGGTCGACGTGCTGACGCTGACCGCGACGCCGATCCCCCGCACGCTGGCGATGTCTCTGGAGGGCTTGCGGGACTTCTCGGTCATCGCCACCGCCCCGCAGCGGCGGCTTGCCATCAAGACCTTCGTCTCCGCGGGCGGGGACGGGCTGATCAGGGAGGCGGTGCTGCGCGAATTGAAGCGCGGCGGCCAGGTCTATTTCCTGCACAACGAAATCGACACCATCCACCACGCGGAGGAGCGGCTGGCGAAGCTGCTGCCGGAGGCGCGCATCCGCATCGCGCACGGGCAGATGCCGGAGCGCGAGCTCGAGCTGGTCATGCGCGACTTCTACCAGGGACGCTTCAACCTGCTGCTGTGCACGACCATCATCGAGACCGGCATCGACGTGCCCAATGCCAACACCATCATCATGAACCGCGCCGACAGGTTCGGCCTCGCGCAGCTGCACCAGCTGCGCGGGCGCGTGGGCCGCTCGCACCACCAGGCCTATGCCTACCTGCTCACGCCGGAGGAGGAGGCCCTCGGCGCCCAGGCGCGCAAGCGCCTGGAAGCGATCCAGATGATGGAGGAGCTGGGCTCGGGCTTCTACCTCGCGATGCACGATCTCGAGATCCGCGGTGCCGGCGAGGTGCTCGGCGAATCGCAGAGCGGCGAGATGCAGGAGGTCGGATTCGCTCTGTACAACGAGATGCTGGCCGCGGCGGTGCGATCGCTGAAGGCGGGCAAGGAGCCCGAGCTCGCGGCGGCCTTCAATCCCGGCACCGAGATCAACCTGCACGCGCCCGCCCTGCTGCCCGAAGACTACTGCGCCGACGTGCACGAGCGGCTCGTGATCTACAAGCGCCTGGCGAACTGCGAAACGCCGCAAGAGCTCGAGACGATGCAGGAAGAGCTGGTGGACCGCTTCGGCCTGCCGCCGGAACCCGCGAGATGCCTGCTGGAAACCCACCGCCTGCGCATCGAGTCGAAAGCGTTCGGCATTTCCCGCATCGACGCCGGACCGCAGTCCCTGCTGCTGCAGTTCGTGCCCAGTCCGCCGGTCGACCCGGCGCGCATCATCAAGCTGGTGCAGACCCGCAAGAACCACAGGCTGAGCGGACAGGACAGGCTGCGCGTGGAGGCGGACATGCCGGACGTCGCCTCGCGTGCGGCCCAGGTGCGGGCGCTGCTGAAAACCCTGGCCTGAAGCGCCTTCAGTCCCAGCGCTCGTCGCGCACGTACACCTTTCCGTCCTCGACCTTCACGGGAAACGTCGCGGTGGGCTCGAAAGCGGGCGCGGACAGCGCTTCGCCCGTCCTCACGCAGAAGCGCGCGCCGTGGCGCGGGCAGACGATTACGTCGTCCTCGATGGGCTGGCCGCTGGTGAGCACGGTGCCGTCGTGGGTGCACACGTCCTCGATGGCGTAGAACTGCCCCGCCACGTTGAATACCGCGACCATGGTGCCGTCGAGGTCGACGGTCTCGTAGTGACCGGGCGCGATGGAGGCCGCCTCGGCGACGAAGGTCCAGTCAGCCATGGAATTCCGTGAATGGCGTGAATCCGTGAGTATCGTGAATGTCGATTTAAAGCTCCGGAGCCCTTGCGGCTTTTGCGACGTTCACGTCATTCACGATATTCACGGCCGTCGTCAGACGGCGATGACTTCCATCTCGGGGTCGATGCGGCGCACGAGGCCCTCGATGCCGGCGAGCGTGCCGGAGATGGAGCTCGGGCAGCTGCCGCAGGCGCCCTGGTAGTGCACCTTGAGCGTGTTGCCTTCCAGACCGACCACGTACAAGTCGCCGCCGTCGCCCTGCAGGAAGGGGCGCACCTCCTCGTCGAGCAGCTCGTTGATCTGCTCGAGCTTGAGCCGGTCGCTCTCGGAAAGCTCCGCACCGCCGCTCTCGCCGCTCGCGAGCCAGGCCGCGGCCCTGGCGAATTCCTCCGAGGCTTTCTCGGCGGCTGGCGCCTCGCGGATGGGCGCGGCGACCTCGCGCAGCAGCTGCTGCCAGTCCGCCTCGCCGTCCTGCGTCACCGTGATCCAGTTGTCGACGTAGAACACGTTGGTCACATGGGGGATGGCGAACAGCTTCGAGGCCAGCTCGTCGCGGCTCGCCTGCTCCGCGTTCTCGAAGGAGCGCGCCAGCCCGTTGGTCAGCGGTTCCTTCAGCACGAACTTGCGCGCGTTCGGGTTCGGCGTGTACTCGAGGTCGGCGATCTTGGGCATCAGCTGTCCGCGGCCGCGACGGGGTCACGGTCGCCTTCGGTGGAAACGGTCGCCTCGGCATTCAGCGCCGCATGCAAGGTGTGCCAGGGCAGGATCGCGCACTTCACGCGCGCCGGCAGGTCGCGCACGCCGGCGAAGACGCTCAGCCGGCCCAGTTGGTTCGGCTGGCTTGCCGCGTCGAGCTTGCCGGTGGCCATGTCGCGGAACTCGCGGATCAGCTCCTCGGCCTCGCCGACGCTCCTGCCCTTGACGCTGGCGGTCATCATCGACGAGGAGGCCTTGCAGATGGCGCAGCTCTCGCCCTCGAAGGCGATCGCCCCGACCCTGTCGCCGTCGAGCTTCAGCGACAGCCAGATGTGGTCGCCGCACAGCGGGTTCAGCCCTTCCGCGCGGTGGCTCGCGTCCGCGAGCCTGCCCCAGTTCCGCGGCTTCCTGTTGTGGTCCAGGATGACTTCCTGGTAAAGGTTCTTCGAGTCCATGATGCCGGCTCAGCCGAAGATCTTGCGCACCTTCTGGATGCCCGCGACCAGCGCGTCGACTTCGGCCATGGTGTTGTAGAAATAGAACGAGGCGCGCGCCGTGGCCGGGATGCCGAAGCGCTGCATGACGGGCTGCGCGCAATGGTGCCCGGTGCGCACCGCCACACCCTCCTCGTTGAGGATGGTGCCGACGTCATGGGGATGCACGCCCTTCAGCGTGAACGACAGCACGCCCGCCTTGTCGCGGGCCGTGCCGATGATGCGCACGTCCCTGATGCGGCCGAGCGATTCCGTGGCATGGGCCAGGAGATCGTGCTCGTGCGCGGCGATCCGTGCCATGCCCACGGACTCGAGGTAATCCACGGCCTCGCCCAGGCCGATGGCGCCGGCGATCGGCGGCGTGCCCGCCTCGAACTTGTAGGGAATGGCGTTGTAGATCGTCTTCTCGAAGGTCACCGAAAGGATCATGTCGCCGCCGCCCTCGAACGGCCTCATCTTCTCGAGCAGCGCTGCCTTCCCGTACAGGATGCCGACGCCCGTCGGCCCGCACATCTTGTGCGAGGAAAACGCATAGAAGTCGCAGTCGAGGTCCTGCACGTCGATCTTCATGTGCGGGACGGCCTGCGCGCCGTCGACGAGCACGGGCACGCCGTGGCGGTGCGCCGTGGCAATCATGTCCTTGACCGGGTTGATCGTGCCGAGCGCGTTGGAGACGTGAGTGACGGCCACGAGCTTCGTGCGGGCGTTGAACAGCGCGCCGTACTCGTCCAGCAGGAGTTCGCCCGCATCGTTGCAGGGGATCACGCGCAGCTTCGCGCCCTTCTCCTCGCACAGCATCTGCCAGGGCACGATGTTGGAATGGTGCTCGAGCTGGGAGACGATGATCTCGTCGCCGGCGCCGACGAAGGCCCGCCCGTAACCGTGCATGACCAGGTTCAGCGAATCCGTGGTGCCGTGCGTGTAGATGACCTCGCGCACCTCGGCCGCGTTGATGAAGCGCTGGATCTTCGCGCGCGCGCCCTCGTAGGCCGCGGTCGCGGTCTCCGACAGGAAATGCACGCCGCGATGGATGTTCGCGTGCTCGCGGGTCTGGTATTGCGTCAGCCGGTCGATGACCTGGCGCGGCATCTGGCTGCTCGCCGCATTGTCGAGGTATACGAGCGGCCTGCCGTTGACCTTCACGCCCAGGATGGGGAAGTCCGTGCGCAGCTCCTCGGCGTCCAGGGCTGCGGGTTTCAGGGCTTGCGCTGCTTGGCTGCCGGCATTCATGCATCCGCCTTCGTTTGCGTTTGGTCGAGGATGGCCTGCTCGAGGCGCTCGACGAGGGATTTCACCGGGATGCGCTCGACCACCTCGGCGGCGAACGCATAGGTCAGCAGGTTGCGGGAGGCCGTCTCCGACAGGCCGCGGCTCCTCAGATAGAACAGCTCGTCGGCGTCGATCTGGCCCACCGCCGCGCCGTGCGCGCATTTCACGTCGTCGGCGAAGATC
>DASUFB010000042.1:0-26000 GCA_036274775.1 Burkholderiales bacterium
TGACGGAGCCGCTGCGCCACGTGCGTCCGATCCAGCTCGCGGATTTCGAGTTCCTGAAATCGGCGACGCGGCGCACGCCCAAGGTGACCATCCCGTCGCCGACCATGCTGCACTTCCGCGGCGGCCGCCAGGCGATCAGCAGGGAAGCCTATCCGCAGCTCGAGCCCGCGTTCTACGACGACGTGGCGGCCTGCTATCGCGCCGAGATCCGTTCGCTCGCCGCTGCCGGTTGCCGCTACCTGCAGCTCGACGACACCAACCTCGCCTACCTGTGCGATCCGAAAATGCGCGAAGGGGCGCGCCAGCGCGGCGACGATCCCGACGAGCTGCCGCGGCGCTACGCGCGGCTCATCAACGCCGCCATCGCCGGCAGGCCCGCGGACATGACGGTGTGCGTGCACCTGTGCCGCGGCAACTTCCGCAGCGCCTGGGCGGCCGAAGGCGGCTACGAGCCGGTGGCCGAGGTGCTGTTCAACGAGCTCGCCGTGGACGGCTACTTCCTGGAATACGACGACGCGCGTTCCGGCAGCTTCGCGCCGCTGCGCTTCGTGCCGGAGGGCAAGACGGTCGTGCTCGGGCTGGTCAGCACCAAGGTCGGCGAGCTGGAATCGAAGGACGAGATCAAGCGCCGCATCGACGAGGCATCGAAATTCGTGCCCATGGAGCAGCTCTGCCTGTCGCCGCAGTGCGGCTTCTCCAGCACCGTGCACGGCAACGACCTCGCCCGCGAGAGCCAGGCGGCCAAGCTGCGGCTCGTCGTCGAGACCGCCCGGGAAGTCTGGGGAGATAACTAAATCCTACTGCACTGAATCTCATCACGAAGAGCACGAAGGAACACAAAGAGCACGAAGAAAACAGGAAAGATTTTTTCATGGAATCGGGTTCGGCGTTGGCAACACGGGACGTTGCCTCATTTTCCAGCGCAATTTCCCGGCTATTTCGTTTTTGCCCTTCTTCGTGTACTTCGTGCCCCTTCGTGCTCTTCGTGATTGGCCGTAGGCTCCAGGCATTACTTGCTGTACTTGGCCATCAGGTCGCGGGCGGCCTTCAGCAGGGCCTTGCCGTCCGCGCCCTTTGAATTCGCGTCGGCGATCCAGCCGTCGGTCACGGGCTGCAGGACCTTCTTCCATTCCTCGATCTCCCGGTTGGAGATGATGTTCTCGATGCCGCCGACCTTCCTGCGGTTGATGACCTCCATGTCGGCGAACAGGCGCCCGATGGAACCGGACAGCGCCACGCCGCTGTTGGCGTCGATCACCTTCTTCAGGTCCGGCGGCAGCGACGCGTACTTGTCCTTGTTCATGGCGAAGATGAACACGGAGTTGTAGATCAGCGGCTGCGAGGCGTCCGGCCCGCTGTGGAACCTCGTGAGCTCGTCGACCTTCAGCGCCGGCATGACCTCGTAGGGCAGGATGGTGCCGTCGATGACGCCCTTCGACAGCGCCTCCGGCACCTGCGGCACGGGCATGCCGACCGGCGTGGCGCCCAGCGCGTCCAGCATCTTGGTCGTCAGCCGCGTCGGCGCGCGCACCTTCATGCCGTGCAGGTCGGCGCGGTGCACGATCGGCTTGTTGATCATGTGGAACTCGCCGCCGCCGTGCAGGTGGAAAGCGAGCGGATGCACGTCGCGGAACTCGTTGGCGTCGTATTTCTGCACGTAGTCCCACAGCGCCTTGCTGTCGCCCTCGGCGTTGCGCGTGAAAAACGGCAGCTCGAAGATCTCCACCAGCGGGAAACGCCCGGCGGAATAGCCCGCGACCGTCCAGATCACGTCCACGACGCCGTCCTTGACCTGGTTGTAGAGCTGGGGGACGGAGCCGCCGAGCTGCATGGACGGGTAGACCTGGCACTTGATGCGGTTCTTCGACTCCGCGGCGACCTTCGCGCACCAGGGCTCGATGACTTTCTGGTGCGCAGTGGACGTAGGCGGCAGCGGGTGGTGCACCTTCAGGACGATCTCCTGCGCGGGCGCGGATGTCGCCCACAACAATGCCGCCGCACAGGCAGCCGGATGCGACCACTTCATGCTTTCCTCCTTCGCGAGTTCCGGCCCCGGGGCGGGCCGTGCCGCGGCTCTTGCGGCCGCCGTGACGGATGCGATGCTACACTCGGCCGCTTCCATCGTATTCACAACGATAGCAAAAAAGAGGAGTCGCGCGTGGCAAAGACCGTCGATTACTATTTTTCCCCCGTTTCGCCGTGGAGCTACCTGGGCCACGCCCGGCTGCTGGACATCGCGCGCCGCCATGGCGCCGGCGTCGTGCCCAAGCCGGTGGACTTCGGCCGCATCTTCCCCCTCTCCGGCGGACTGCCGCTCGCCAAGCGCGCGCCGCAGCGCCAGGCCTACCGGCTGGTCGAGCTGGAGCGCTGGCGCAAGCACCTCGGCATGCCGCTGACCATCCAGCCGAAATACTTCCCCTACGACGCGAAGCTCGCCGCGCTGGCCGTCCTCGCCGCCGGCGACGCGGAGGCGGCGATGCGCCTTGCAGGAGCGTTCATGAAAGGTTGCTGGGCCGAGGAGCGCAACATGGCCGACGAGGCCGAGATCGCCCGCTCGATCCGCGATGCCGGACTGGACAGCGACGCGCTGCTCAGGCGCGCTGCCGCGCCCGAGATCGCCGCGCGCTTCGAGGCCTGCACCGACGAGGCCATCGCGCGGCAGGTGTTCGGCGCGCCGACGTATGTGTATCGCGATGAGCTGTTCTGGGGGCAGGACAGGCTGGAGTTCCTAGACCGCGCCTTAATTGCCTAGGACGTAACTCTCACCGCAGAGGATTCACTTCAATCGGGAACCACGGAGGCCACGGAGAACACGGAGAAAAGCAAAGGCAGGAATATCGGAATGGAAAATCGATATGGGTGGCTGTTGTTTCCATGACCGACATTCCACCAATGATCCCATCTTATTGACTTTCCTCCGTGCTCTCCGTGTCCTCCGTGGTGAAAGCGGTCTTAACCCTGCGATTGGTACTCGCCAACGACAGGAGCTAGTCGTTGTGCAGCTTCGCCTCGAAGCCGGCCGCCGCGAGCGCCTCGACGATCTGCTTCACGTGCTCGTGGCCGCGCGTCTGCAGCACGAAATCGACCACGGCGGACTGCACCGGCAGGTGCGAGAAGGCGCGCTCGTGGTGGACTTCCTCGATGTTGGCATTGGCCTCGGCGAGCGCCGCGGTCACCTTCGCGAGCGAGCCCGGCAGGTCACGCAGCTGCACCTGCAGGCGCGTCAGCCGCCCGGCGCGCACCATGCCGCGCTCGACGATGTCGGCCAGCGTCAACGGGTCGATGTTGCCCCCGGACAGCACGATGCCGGCCTTCCTGCCGGCAAAGGTCTCGCGATGGCGCAGCAGCGCCGCCAGTCCCACGGCCCCGGCGCCTTCGACGACGGTCTTCTCGATCTCGAGCAGCAGCAGCATGGCCTGCTCGATGTCGCCTTCGTCGACCAGCAGGATGCCTTCGGCCTCGCGACGGATGATCTCCTGCGTGAGCCTGCCCGGCTCCTTCACGGCGATGCCGTCGGCGATGGTGCTGGCTCCAAACTCCGGCCGCGAGCCTTCCAGCGCCGCGGCCATGGAGGGGAAGCGCCTGGTCTGCACGCCGACCAGGTGCACGGCGGGATGCAGCGCCCGCGCCGCGACCGCCATGCCGGCCAGCATGCCGCCGCCGCCCACCGGCACGACCAGCATCTCGAGGTCCGGCTGCTTCTGCAGCATTTCCAGGGCGATGGTGCCCTGCCCCGCCACGACCTTTTCGTCGTCGTAGGGATGCACGAGCGTGAGCTTGCGCGCGGCCGTGACCTGCATCGCGTGCGCCTTGGCCTCGTCGAAATTCGCACCGTGCAGGATGACCTCGGCACCGAAGGCACGGGTCTGCTCGACCTTCACGTGCGGCGTGAAGCGCGGCATGACGATGACCGCCGGGATGCCCAGGCGCTTCGCGTGGTAGGCCACGCCCTGGGCATGGTTGCCCGCCGAGACGGCGATGACGCCGGCTGCCCGCTGCGCGGCGTCCAGCGACAGCAGCTTGTTCAACGCGCCGCGTTCCTTGAACGACGCGGTGAACTGGTGGTTCTCGAACTTCAGCCACACCTGCGCGCCGGTAACTTCAGACAGCGTGCGAGACGGCGCGAACGCGGTTTCGGCAACGGCGCCGGCAATGGCGGCCGCCGCCTCGCGCACGGATTGCAGGGTGACCGGCATGGAAGGCCTCGTGGAAATTGCGGCACTCTAATGGAGGCCGCCACGTCGGGCAACAGGAGGCAATCCCGGCGTGAGCGCGGCGGCAAACGCAGGGGCCCGCCAGGAATTGGCGCCGCCGGCCGACGGGGCCCGGAGCCCGCGACAGGCGACGGAGCCGCCTTCGATGGCTACAATGGCGCGCAGCCATGGCAGACGACTACGCCTCCGCACTGCTGAACAGGATCGTGCGCGTGCGTCGCGAGGAAATCGCGGCGCTCCTGTGGTCGTTCGCGTATTTCTTCTGCCTGCTGTGCAGCTACTACGTGCTGCGGCCGGTGCGCGACGAGATGGGCATCCAGGGCGGCGTGGACAAGCTGAGCTGGATGTTCACGGCGACCTTCATCGCCATGCTCGCGGCCGTGCCGCTGTTCGGCTGGGCCTCGTCGCGCCTGTCGCGGCGGCGGCTGCTGCCCGCCGTCTATTTCTTCTTCGCCGCGAACCTGCTGGTGTTCCACGGCCTCATGCGCAGCGGCACGTCCCCGGCGCCGGTGGCCCAGGCGTTCTTCGTCTGGGTCAGCGTGTACAACCTGTTCGTGGTCTCCGTGTTCTGGAGCTTCATGGCCGACCTGTTCCGCAGCGACCAGGCCAAGCGCCTGTACGGCTTCATCTCCGCGGGCGGAAGCTGCGGCGCGCTGGTCGGCCCGCTGGCGGTATCCCTGGTGGCCCCGCAGGTCGGCCCGGCCAACCTGCTGCCGGTCTCGGCCGCCATGCTGTGCCTGTGCGTGCTGTGCATCAGCCGCCTGGCCGCATGGTCGAAGCGGCACCCGTCCGAGCGCCGCTCTCCCCCGGAAAGAGTCGAGGAGCCGCTGGGCGGCGGCATATTCTCCGGCGTCACGCTCGCCCTGCAATCGCCCTATCTCATCGGCATCTGCATCTACGTCATGCTCGGCACGCTGCTGGGCACCTTCCTGTATTTCCACCAGGCCAACATCGTTGCCGTGGACATTCCGTCGCCCGGGGAACGCACGGCACTGTTCGCGAGAATCGACCTCGCGGTGAACGTGGTGACGCTGTTCTGCCAGCTCTTCGTGGTGAGCCGGGTCATCGGCCGCTTCGGCGTGGGCGCCGCCCTGGTTGCGCTGCCGGTCGCGGGCGCGTTCGGCTTCCTCGCCATCGGCGTCTTTCCCACCCTCGCCGTGCTGGTGGTGTTCCAGGTCATCCGGCGCGCGGCCGAATACGCCATCTCGCGGCCCGCGCGCGAGGTCCTGTTCACGGTGCTGACCCGCGAGGAGAAATACAAGTCCAAGAACTTCGTCGACACCGTCGTGTTCCGCGGCGGAGACGCCGCCAGCAGCTGGCTGTTCGAGGGCCTGCGCATGCTGGGCCTGGGCTTCGCCGGCATCGCCTTCGTCTCCGTGCCGATCGCGCTGGTCTGGGCGGGCACGGGCTGGATGCTCGGGCGCGCGCAGGACGAGCGCCGCGCCCGCAACGAAGCCGTCAGGAGGTCCGATGAATCCCCCGCACAACCCGGCAAGGCGCCGGCTGCTGCTGGCGCTGGCGGCGGCCGGCGCATCGGCGATGCCGATCCCGTCGAAGGCTGACGCCGCGCCCGCGATGCTGAAGCGCCCCATTCCCGCCAGCGACGAGCCGCTTCCCGTCGTCGGCCTCGGCACCTATCAGAGCTTCGACGTCGGCACCGGCGCCGCCGGGCGGGAGCCGGTGCGCGAGGTGCTGCGCCTGTTCGCGGCAAGCGGCGGCACGCTGGTGGACAGCTCGCCGATGTACGGGAAGTCCGAGTCGGTGGTCGGCGACCTTGCATCCGGCCTCGGCCTCGTCGGCAAGCTGTTCATGGCCACCAAGGTCTGGACCAGCGGCCGCGAAGCCGGCATCGCGCAGATGGAAGCCTCCTTCCGGCGCATGAAGGTCGAGCGCATGGACCTCATGCAGATCCACAACCTGCTCGACTGGAAGACCCACCTCGCCACGCTGAAGCAGTGGAAAGCGGCGGGCCGCGTGCGCTATCTCGGCATCACGCACTATCACTCGGGCGCTTACGCGGACCTCGAGCGCCTCATGAAGACGAAAGACTACGAGTTCGTGCAGTTCAACTATTCGATCGCCGAGCGGGAGGCCGAGGACCGCATCCTCCCGCTCGCGCGCGAGCTCGGCGTGGCCGTCATCGTCAACCGGCCGTTCGCGCAGGCGAGCCTGTTCTCGCGCGTGCGCGGCAGGGAAGTGCCTGCGTGGGCCGCGGAATTCGACTGCAAGTCCTGGGGGCAGTTCTTCCTGAAGTACATCCTCGGGCATCCCGCGGTGACCTGCGTCATCCCCGCGACCTCCAAGCCCCAGCATATGGAGGACAATATGGGCGCCGGCCTGGGTCGACTCCCTGACGAAGCTACCAGGCGGAAGATGGTCGCATACATGGACAGCCTCTAGGCAGCGCCCCTATTGCGGCGCAGGGTCATGCGGCACGCGGTCATCCTGTTGCGGCGCAGGCCTGACGACAGGCCGGGCCCCGCTGCTCGAGTGTGTATAATCATAAAATCTCATACACACGAACGCCATTCCCAATGAGAACCAACATCGTCATCGACGAAAAGCTCATCGCGGACGCCATCAAGGCCACCGGCGCACGCACCAAGAAGGAAGCCGTGGAACTCGGCCTCAGGGCGCTGATCCGGCTCAAGAAGCAGGAGGCCCTCCGGGGATACCGCGGCCGGCTCAAATGGCGTGACGACCTGGAGCGCATGCGGACCGACCGATGATCCTCGTCGATTCCAGCGTCTGGGTGGACTATTTCAACGGGCAGGTGACGCGGGAGACGGACTATCTCGATGCCTTGCTCGGAACAGAGCCGGTCGCCATCGGTGACCTGATCCTGGTTGAAGTCTTGCAAGGGTTCCGCAGCGATGCGGACTATGAAATTGCCAGGGAATTGCTGGCCAGCCTGACGATCCACGATCTGCTCGGCACCTCCCTCGCCGTCAAGACCGCCGAGAACTATCGCATCCTTCGCAAGAAGGGCATTACGGTGCGCAAGACCGTGGACGCCATCATCGCCACGTTCTGCATGGAGCGCCAGACCCCGCTGCTGTATTCCGACCGCGACTTCGACCCCTTCGTCAGGCATCTCGGGTTGAAGCGGGCACTTCCGGGCACCTGACGCGGTGCCGGGCAGCGTACCACCCGGCCACTTATATACATGTAACAACCAGGGAGAACTCGATGTCGCGCTGGCAGGATCGCCGCAACCGCTTTCGCGCGCTGCTTTCGGGCAGCCGCTGCATCCATCCGGGCTCGGTGTTCGACCCAATCTCGGCGCGCATCGCCGAGGACCTGGGCTTCGAGGCCGGCATGTTCGCCGGCTCGATCGCCTCGCTGACCGTGCTCGGCGCACCCGACCTGATCGTGCTGACCCTGACCGAGTTCGCTGCGCAGGCCAACCGCATCTGCCGCGCCGGCAGCCTGCCGCTGATGTGCGACGCGGACCACGGCTACGGCAACGCGCTGAACGTCATGCGCACGGTCGAGGAGCTGGAGATGGCCGGCGTGGCCGGCCTGTCGATCGAGGACACGGACCTGCCCCAGCCCTTCGGCAGCGGCGGCAGGCCGCGGCTGCTGTCCGTCGAGGAAGGCGTGGGCAAGATGAAGGCCGCGCTCGCCGGTCGCAACGACCCCGGGCTCGTGATCGCGGGGCGCACCAGCGCGCCGGGCATGAGCGGCATCGCCGACGCCATCGTGCGTGCGAAGGCCTACGAGAAAGCCGGCGTCGACGCGATCTTCCTGGTCGGCGTGAAGACCCGTGCCGACCTCGACGCCGTCGCGGCCGAGGTCAGGCTGCCGCTGATCCTCGGCGGCGCGGGCAAGGAGATCATGGACCTCGAGCTGCTCTCGCAGCGCGGCGTGCGCATCTGCCTGCAGGGCCACCAGCCGTTCGCCGCGGCCGTGCGCGCGGTCCACGATACGCTGAAGGCGCTGCGCGACGGCACGCCCCCGGAAAAGCTCGAAGGCGTCGCCGGCGACGACATGATGAAGCGCTACATGCGCAACGACGGTTACGCGCGGTGGGTGAAGGACTGGCTGTGATGCCTCGACGGCCCTACGAAATTGCGAAAGACGGACCAACTCACACCGCAGAGGACGCGGAGGACCCGTCAGGCCAAACCACAGGTCAGCCTACTTTTTGAATCGCGCGGCGCGCCGCCTGCGCCGTGGGATTGGGCGTAGGCTCGCCGATCTTGCGCAGCGTGTTGCGATCCGTGTGGTGGAACGGCTCGGCCTGCCCCGGGATGACCAGCACGGTGTCCTGCTCGTAGGACCACGTGCCGTCGGCGTTGATCGACACCGTGACGGTGTAGCTTTCCGTTCTGAACGCGTATTCGAGGAACGGGTTCGACACGATGCCGTTCGTCACGGACCCGCGGACCGCCTGCAGGCGAAACGTTTTCGCATCGGCCGCCGCGGTCCCCACGGCCATCGCGGCCTGTCCGCGCGGGATCGACAGCGTCTGCATCACGGTGCCCGTCGCCGGCTCCCACAGCCAGTAGCCGACCTGGTCGTGGAAGGTCTCGACGTCGTCCGGCTTGACGATCCGCGTGTGGTAGCGCAAGCCGTAGAAAAGCTGCGGCCCGTTCGTCTGCGCGTCGATCGGCTGCAGCTCCATGTGCTCGATGAACGCCTGCTTTTCGGGACCGTCGGGCTTGGGATTGACGTCGAGGCCGCGCGCACCGGTCCAGATGCCCGCCATCGCCGCGAGCGGTCCGAGGTTGGCGAGCGTCTCGACGTCCGGCTCGGGTTCGGTGTAGATGTCCCTGGGAAAATCTTCCACGGCTTCCGGGTCCAGCCAGTTGTATGTGCAATCGCGCGGGCTCGCCCCCAACCGGGAGGCGATACGCCGTCTTGGTTGCGAAGTCTACCCAACCTTGCATCGACCGGATACGGCGGTCAAGACAGAAACCGTCCGCGGCGCGGGAATCAGGAACTGCCCGTGATCCACTGCTTCGCCGCCTGCGTCTCTCCCGCGTGGAAGCGCCTGATTTCGGCCGAGACGAAATGCGAAGCGAGCTTTTCGGCGGCGGTACCCAACGGGGAATCCGTCACCACGGCGATTTTCGAGATGCGCTTGTGATGGTCCCGGACGAAGCGGAAGTGCGCGACCATTGCGCCGAAATCCTCCCAGCCGGGAAACGCCACGGCCTCGATGATGACGCCGCGCAGCGTCCCGTGGTCTCCGATGAAGGAATCGACCTTCTGCGCGAGCTCGGAAAAGTCGGCCCTGTCGAGCTTGCCCACGGGCTTTACGTACAGGATGTATTCCGCGGCATCCAGGCTGGATTCGATCATGTCGCCTCCCTTGCTTGCCAAGCCCGATGGTACACCCCGATAAGAAGGCAAGGGACACAGCAGCCTTGCGCTTGCCATGTGTGCCCTGCGCCTGCAGGCGCTGCCGAGCATCGTGAAATCGCAAAAACGCCGGCATCGAACAGAGAACGAGGGAAGGAATTTGTCTTTGATCTCATTCAATTGCCTTTTAATCGGCACTCGCGGGGGTGAGCCTCGAGATAGCGCATGACGCTGCCGGCGGTCAGTTTCGTGGCCGGCCACAAGTCCAGTCCCGGGCCGCTGAGCGCTTTGGCCGTCCATACGCCAGAAGCCAGCTCCGAAGATCTGGCAAAGAAAGATGACGCCGACCGGCGTATGCATTGCGCGCCAATGTTGACCGTCTTCATGGAATCTCGACTTCGCTGTAGGTACCCGCGGCCGCAGAATCCACCGCCGCAAGTACCGCGTTCAGGGCGAGCCGGATCCTGGGCCAGCTCGTTGCCGTGAGAACGATGATGGCGAGCTTCCTGGAAGTGAGGTTCTGCCGATATCTGAGGTTCGCGTCGGTGGTCACCAGAATCGCGAATCCGTCCTTCTCGGCGGCATCGAGCAGTTCCCCGTTCTTGAGCTGGGACCAGCCACGTTCGTGAGCAGTCACCACCTCGTGCTGCGTTAACACCCGCCGTAGCGGAACGATGGTACCACTCTGGCACGGAGGTTCACGCGGGGAGTCGGACCCCAAACCAGCATTCCAGGCCGCGGCCCGTTTTATCGTGGATTTGCTTAAAGGCCACTTTCCTGAAGTGAAATGGAGTTTCCAAGGCCTGATTCGGGCAGATTTTCAGGTCACTCCCCAGGCATATCACCGTCATGCCGAGATCCGACCCTGCAGACCCCGCTATTAACCAATCTGCCAAATCGGGCGAGCCGCCGCTCCAGTTCCTCCGGCTATCGGACGAGATGGGGAAGCGAATACTGATTCTCACCATGGAGAATCATGTTCTATGTGAACAGCAGGAGAGGAGCGACGAGGAGGAACAGGCAATTTTAGGGCGAGCAGATCGGCTACAAATGAAACATGATCCATCACGAAATACTCGATTGCTTCCTTTCCTCTCCTGCTCTTCCTCCGTGTCCTCCGCGCCCTCCGTGGTTCAGATTGCCTGACGCCCTAGATAAGGCCCCGCGCCGCGAGGTTGCGCATGAGATCGCCCACCCCGTAGGTCCACGGCGTGACCTTGTCGCAATGGTTCACGCGGTTGACGAGCATGCCCAGCGAATCGGCGCGGATCGAGACGACGTCGCCGACCTTGTGCGTGAAGCCCTTGCCGGGCTGGTCGCGGTCCTGCACGGGCGCGAACTGCGTGCCGAGGAACAGCATGGTGCCGTCGGGATACTGGTGCGTGCGGTTGACGGCCTGCCGCGCGAGGTCGAGCGGGTCGCGGCTGATGGCCTCGAGGCGGCTCTCGCCTTCGAGCTTGTAGCCCTCCGGGCCTTCGATGCCGATGCGGATGTGCGTGCGACGCAGGTCGTCGATGCCGTAGTGCGTGTCGAACAGCCGGATGAAGGGGCCGATCGCGCAGCTCGCGTTGTTGTCCTTGGCCTTGCCGAGCAGCAGCGCGCTGCGGCCCTCGAAGTCGCGCAGGTTGACGTCGTTGCCCAGCGCGGCGCCGACGACCGCACCGGCGCGGTTGATCGCGAGCACGACCTCCGGCTCGGGATTGTTCCAGGAGGAATCCGCGCGCACGCCGATCTCCGCGCCGAGGCCGACCGCCGACATGGGCTGCGACTTGTTGAAGACCTCCGCATCCGGCCCGATGCCGACTTCGAGATACTGCGACCAGAGGTTGCGCTTGATGAGCGAATCCTTGACGCGCTTCGCCTCGGGCGTGCCGGGCCTGACGGTCCTGATCTCGGCGCCGATCTCCTCGCCGATGGAACGGCGGATCTCCTCGGCCCTGGCGAGGTCGCCCTTGGCGTGCTCCTCGATGACGCGCTCGAGCATGCTGGCGACGAAGGTCACGCCGCAGGCGCGCAGGGCCTGCAGGTCGCAGGGCGCGAGCAGGTAGGGCCCGGCCGGATCGCGGCGGTCCGCGTGCGCATTGGCCGCGAGGTCGGCGATCGCGCCGGCGGGCTTCGCCCAGCCGCCGGCGATCGCCTCGCGCACGACCCTGACCGGCTCGCGCATGTTCAGCAGCTCGCTCGTGGTCGGCGCCACACGCGACAGATCCCAGGCCCTGCCTTGCGCGACGGCGATCGGGCTCGGGCCGCCGTTGCGTCCCGGCATCCACGCGCGGCCGACGAGCGTGGCGCGCTGCGCATCCGAGGGCAGCACCTGTTCGATGGCGTATTTCATGGTCAGTCTCCGCTTAGCGCCGCGCAATGAGGAAGAAGAATTCCGGCTCGCACGTGGGTGCGCACAGGGCCACCCAGCCTTCATCCTTGGACTGGAAGCCGAAGTAGGCCTGCAGCGAATGGCCTTCGTCGTTGGTCGCCACGAGCCTGACCACGCGCGCCGGCGGCGGCGATTGCACGTAGGTCACCAGGGTCTTCGAGAATTTCTCGTGCAGCTTCGCGACCTCGGTGGACGCGAGCTCGTCCGCCTTGAATCCGGTGAAGTAGCGTCCACCGGCATTGCCCCGCGACTCCAGTGGCGCGTACGCCGGAATCGACGGACGGTCGAAATAGCTGCCGGGAAAACGCCAGGTCCAGCCCTCGTGCGCGGTGATGAGCTGCACGGCAGGCGTGCACACCAGGATCGCGGGGCCGGCGACGGCAGCGGGCAGGCGCCGCGCAAGCTTCGCGGGTGGATGCTCGCAATCGATGACGCCGGCGGCCGCGGCTTCGTCCCCCTTGTGCGCGGCTACGGGCAGGCTCACGGCAAGACCCAGCCACAGCAGGCCGCATAACAGGCGCTTCATTTTTCCTCCCTCCGTTTTTTTGCGATTATACAGACGGACCCGGCGCCCTCCCGGCGCAGGCCGCCACACGGACCCCGCCCCGATGCACCGCTCACCACGGACCCCCGCGCATGCTTGACCGGCGGCTCGCCTTCCTCGACGTCGAGACCACGGGGGCGGCCGCGCATTACGACCGCATCACCGAGATCGGCCTCGTCGAGGTCGACGGCGGCCGCGAAACCGGCGCATGGAGCTCGCTCATCAATCCGCAGCGACCGATTCCGCCGGAAATCGAGTCCCTGACCGGCATCACGGCAGGAATGGTGGAAAGCGCGCCGACGTTCGCCGAACTTGCGCCCGAGCTGCACCGGCGCCTGGCCGGCCGGACGCTGGTCGCACACAACGCGCGCTTCGACGCGGGCTTCCTCAAGAGCGAGTTCCGGCGTGCCGGCCTGCGTTACGAGCCCGACGTGCTGTGCACGGTGAGGCTGTCGCGCCGGCTGTATCCCGCGCACAAGCGCCACAACCTCGACAGCCTCATCGAGCGCCACGGGCTTGCCTGCGAAACCCGGCACCGCGCATTGGCCGACGCGCGCGTGCTGTGGGATTTCACGCAGAGCATCCATCGCGAATTCGACGCTGCCCGCATCCACGAAGCCGTCACCGACCTGCTGCGCAAGCCCATGCTGCCGCCCGCCCTGCCGCCGGACCTGCTCGACCAGGTGCCGGAGGCGCCCGGCGTGTACGCATTCCTGAACGCGCAAGGCGCGACCCTGCACGTGGGCAAGAGCATGAACCTGCGCGCTCGCCTGCATTCGCATTTCAGCGGCGACCGGGCCGGCATGGCGGTGCGCGCGCTCGGGGAAGTCGCGCGCGTGGAGTGGCGCGAGGCCGCGGGCCCGCTCGGCGTGCAGATCCGCTTCCTGCAATGGGTGCGCACCCTGCGGCCGGCGGGCAACCGCAAGCCGAGGCACGATCATGACACGTGGGCGCTGCGGTGGGATCCGGTCGACGGGCCGCCCGTGCCGGAGCCGGTGGACACCGCCGGGCTCGACACGGCACACGCCGCCGGATTGCACGGCATGTTCCGCTCGCGGCGCACTGCGCTCAATGCCCTGCGCCGCATCGCGGACGAGCACGGCCTTTGCCACATCGGCTGCGGCCTGGAATCCGGGCCGGGCCCCTGCCTCGGCCATCGCCTCAAGACCTGCCGTGGATTGTGCGTGGGCACGGAGCCGCGCATGGCCCATTCGATGCGGCTCATGCAGGCCCTGCACGGGCTGCGCGTGCGCGACTGGCCCTACGACGGCGCCGCCGGCTTCAGGGAGAACAATCCGCTCACCGGCCGCACCGAGATCCACGTGTTCGACGGCTGGCGCTACCTCGGCAGCGTCGACACGCAGGCCGACTTCCACGAGCTCGCGGCCGCGCGCACGGATGCCGCGCCCGACGCCGGCTTCTACCGGCTGCTGTCGCGCCACCTGCGCGACGCGGGCAACGACCTCGACCTGGTCGTCGCGCGCAGGCGATCCTGATCCTGCGCCGGGGTCAGTGCCGCTGCAGGAAATCCGCCAGCGCCTTGTTGAAGGCGGCGGGCTGCTCGAGGTTCGACAGGTGCGAAGCCGACGGGATCACCACGAGCCCGGAACCCGGAATCGCGTCGGCGATGGCCTTTGACATCGCCACCGGCGTGCCGGCATCCTGATCGCCGACGATGACCTGCACGGGACTCCTGATCGCGCCGAGCTTGTCGGTCAGGTTGATCTTCGGGATCGCGCGGCAGCAGCCGATGTAGCCCGCCGGCTTCGTGCCGCGGATGAGAGCGCCGACGCGCTCCATCATCACCTTGTTCGATTTGTAGAACGGCTCGGTGAACCAGCGCTGCAGGGTCGGCTCGACGAGCGGCTCCATGCCCTGCTCTTTCGCGGTCTTGATGCGCCCCTCCCAGACCGGCCCTGCCTCGGGCGGCACGCGGCTCGAGGTGTCGCACAGGACCAGCGTGCGCAGCCGGCCGGGATGCTTCAGCGCGAAGGTCATGCCGATCATGCCGCCCATCGACAGGCCCACGTAGTGCGGGTTGCCGATGGAGAGGCCGTCGAGCAACCCCAGCAGGTCGCCGGAAAGCATGTCGAGCGTGTAATCCGTCGCCGGCGCATCGCTGGCGCCGTGTCCGCGCGTGTCGAAGCAGAGCACCTTGTACTTCGATTTGAGCATCTGCACCTGCTCGTCCCACATCGAGACGTCGCAGGCGAGCGAGTGGCTCATGACGATCCAGGGGCCTTCGCCCTGGACGGTGTAATGGATGTCGATGCCGTTGGCCTTGATCTTCATGTTCTCCTCCGGGGATTTCTCGCTGCAGGGGGTCGCGGCAGTATAGGTTGGGTCCGGTGCCCGCACAACAACGCAGCGTGCACCGCGGAATCGTCGTAACATTCCCCGTCCCGGCACTGCATCCCACAAAAGACAGGGAGGAAACCCTTGAGACTCGTCCAGTTCACGGACCGCTCCGGCGCGCGCCGCGTCGCGGCATCGGAAGACGGCAAGACCCTGCGCATCCTGAACGGCGTGGCGCGCACCTACGATCTCGCGCTCGCCGCCGCGCGCGAAGGCGCGAGCCTGCAGGCGCTCGCGGCGAAGAAGATCGGCAAGGAAACGGCGTCCTACGACGAGGTCGTGGCCGAAAAGCGCCTGCTGCCCCCGCTCGACCATCCGGACGCGCACCATTGCCTCATCACCGGCACCGGCCTTTCGCATCTCGGCAGCGCGGCCGCGCGCGACTCGATGCACGCCAAGCTGCAGAAGGACGAGGCCGAGCTGACCGACTCCATGAAGATGTTCAAGTGGGGCATGGAAGGCGGCAAGCCCGCGAAGGGCGGCATCGGCACGGCGCCGGAATGGTTCTACAAGGGCGACGGCCGCTGCGTGGTGCCGCCCGAGCAGCCGCTCGAGCTGCCAGCCTACGCGCTCGACGGCGGCGAGGAGGTCGAGGTCGTCGGCCTGTACGTGATCGGAGACAAGGGCGAGGTGCTGCGCGCGGGGTTCGCGCTCGGCAATGAATACGCCGACCACGTCATGGAGCGCCAGAACTACCTCTACCTCGCGCATTCGAAGCTGCGCCAGTGCTCGTTCGGGCCGGAGCTGCTGGTCGGCGCGCTGCCGGAATCGGTCAACGGCCGCGCGCGGCTGATGCGAGACGGCAAGGAGATCTGGGCGGAGGACTGGCTTTCCGGCGAATCGAACATGTGCCACGCCATCGCAAACCTGGAGCACCACCACTTCAAGTACCGCGACTTCCGGCATCCCGGCGACGTGCACGTGCATTTCTTCGGCGCAGCGACCGGCAGCTTCACGAAGAAGATCCAGACGAAAGTCGGCGACGTGTTCGAAATCGAGGCCGCGGCGTTCGGGCGGCCGCTGCGCAACCCGCTCGGGCCGGCGAAGGAGAAGAACGAGCTGGTCGCGGTACGGGCGCTGTAGCGCTGCTGTTTGCGATCGCCAAATGCAAAGGGCCGCTATGCGGCCCTTTGCTCTTCCGGCACTCGCCCGGTCAACGCTATCGGGCCTTCCCGATCAGCGCGTAAGCCGAATGGTCACGGGCCGATTCAAAGTTTTAGTTCCGGCCGCTGCGCTTAACCCGATGAAGCCGGGTTAGCCTGCACTGAAACTTCGAGTCCATTGCCGCCATCACGCGCAACGGACCGGATCAATTCTTTTCAATCAGCGCGTAAGCCGAATGGTCACGGGCCGATTCAAAGTTTTAGTTCCGGCCGCTGCGCTTAACCCGATGAAGCCGGGTTAGCCTGCACTGAAACTTCGAATCGATCCATTGGGCAGAACTTACGCGCCGGATTTTTCAATCAGCGCGTAAGCCGAGTGGTTATGGATGGACTCGAAGTTTTAGTTCCGGCCGCTGCGCTTAACCCGATGAAACCGGGTTAGCCTGCACTGAAACTTCGAATCGATCCATTGAGCAGGACTTACGCGCCAGATTTTTCGATCAGCGCGTAAGCCGAGTGGTTATGGATCGATTCGAAGTTTTCCGACTCGACGACATACGCGACGATGCGCCCGTCCTTGTTCAGCGCGGTGGCCACATCCCTCACGAGGTCCTCGACGAACTTCGGGTTGTCGTAGGCGCGCTCGGTGACGAACTTCTCGTCCGGGCGCTTGAGCAGTCCGTAGAGCTCGCAGGAGGCCTGGTCCTCGGCGATGCGCACCAGCTCCTCGATCCACACGTGGCCGCTGGTCCTGGCGGTGATGGTCACGTGCGAGCGCTGGTTGTGCGCGCCGTACTCGGAAATCTTCTTCGAGCACGGGCACAGGCTCGTGACCGGCACGACGACCTTCATGGTGAAGGCATAGCCCTGCCTGGTGATCTCGCCGGTGAACGTGACCTCGTAGTCCATCAGGCTCCTCACGCCGGACACCGGCGCGGCCTTGTCGATGAAATACGGGAAGGTCATCTCGATGTGCCCGTACTCGGCCTCGAGGCGCTTGACCATGTCGCGCAGCATGCTCTCGAAGGATTCGACCGAGATCTCGCGCTCGTGCGCGTTCAGGATCTCGACGAAGCGGGACATGTGGGTGCCCTTGAAATTGTGCGGCAGCCCGACGTACATGTTGAACGTGGCGATCGTGTGCTGCACGCCGCCGTCACGGTCCGCGACGCGCACCGGATGGCGGATGGCCTTGATGCCGACCCTGTCGATGGCAAGGCGGCGCGTGTCGGCCGAGCCCTGCACGTCCGGAATCGCGAACCTGTCCGGGGAATTCATTGCATGCTCCTCAGGAGCGGGATATCCGCGCCATTATAGGCACCCGCAATATCCGAGTAAACTACTCGGCTATGAAATTTGCGATGGACCGGTGGATGCCGTCGGCGTCCAGCCCGCAGGCGGCCAGCAGTTTCGCCGGGTCGCCCTGGTCGACGAACCGGTCCGGAAGGCCGAGCTGCAGGACTTTCCTGGCCAACCCGAACTTCTCCAGGACTTCCAGCACGCCGCTGCCGGCGCCGCCGAGGACCGTGTTCTCTTCCACGGTGACCAGATGCTCGTGGGCCTGCGCAAGTTCCCGGATCAGGCCTTCATCGAGCGGCTTGACGAAGCGCATGTTGGCCACCGTGACATCCAGCTTCTCGGCCGCCTCCAGACAGGGCTTGAGCAGCGCGCCGAAGCTCAGGATCGCCACGCGGCCGCCGCGGCGGCGCACCTCGCCCTTGCCCACGGGCAACGACGTCATGCCCTTTTCCGGCGCGATGCCCGGGCCGGCGCCACGCGGGTAGCGCACCGCCACCGGCGCGTCGATCTTGAATCCCGTGTAGAGCATCTGCCGGCATTCGTTCTCGTCCGCCGGCGCCATGACCACCATGTTCGGCAGGCAACGCAGGTAGGTCAGGTCGAAGCTGCCGGCGTGCGTGGGGCCGTCGGCCCCCACGAGCCCGGCGCGGTCGATCGCGAACAGCACCGGCAGGTTCTGGATGCAGATGTCGTGGATGAGCTGGTCGTAGGCGCGCTGCAGGAAGGTCGAATAGATCGCCACGACCGGCTTGGCGCCCTCGCAGGCCAGGCCGGCCGCGAACGTCAGCGCGTGCTGCTCGGCGATGCCGACGTCGAAATAGCGCTCCGGGTACTCCTGCGAGAAGCGCACCAGGCCGGAGCCCTCGCGCATCGCCGGCGTGATGCCGATGAGGCGCGAATCCAGCGCGGCCATGTCGCAGATCCAGTCGCCGAAAATCTGCGTGTACGCGGGCTTCGACGCGGGCTTCGGCACGATGCCCTCGGCCGGGTCGAATTTCGTCACGCCGTGGTAGAGGATGGGGTCGCCCTCGGCGAGCGCATAGCCCTTGCCCTTGCGCGTGACCACGTGCAGGAACTGCGGACCTTCGAGCTTTCTGAGGTTAGCCAGCGTCGGCACCAGCACGTCGAGGTTGTGGCCGTCGATCGGGCCGATGTAGTTGAAGCCGAATTCCTCGAAGAGCGTGCCGGGCGTGACCATGCCCTTGACGTGCTCCTCGGCGCGCTTGGCGAGCTCCAGCACCGGCGGCACCACGCCCAGCACCTTCTCGCTCGTCCTGCGCGCGGCGGCGTAGAAGCGCCCGGACATCAGGCGGGCCAGGTAGTTGTTGAGCGCGCCGACGTTCTCCGAGATCGACATGTCGTTGTCGTTGAGCACCACCAGCAGGTTGGCATTCATCGCGCCGGCGTTGTTCAGCGCCTCGAAGGCCATGCCCGCCGTCATGGCTCCGTCGCCGATGACGGCCACGACGCGGCGGTCCTCGCCCTTCATCTGCGCGGCGACCGCCATGCCCAGCGCGGCGCTGATGGACGTGCTCGAATGCGCCGTGCCGAACGTGTCGTACTCGCTCTCGTCACGGCGCGGGAAGCCAGCGATGCCGCCGAGCTGCCTCAGCGTGGGCATGCGCTCGCGCCGGCCGGTCAGGATCTTGTGCGCGTAGGTCTGGTGGCCGACGTCCCACACGAGCCGGTCCGAAGGCGTGTTGAACACGTAGTGCAGCGCGATGGTCAGCTCCACCGTGCCCAGGTTCGAGGAAAGGTGCCCGCCGGTGCGCGCGACGGATTCCAGCAGGTATTCCCTGAGCTGGCGCGCGAGCTCGGGCAGCTGCTTGCGCTCGAGTGCGCGCAGGTCGGCGGGGAAATGGATGGAGCTCAGCAGTTCTTGCATGGATGCCAGGGCGCTCTCGGCGCGGCTCGTGGGCCGGTTGGGTGGATCAGAATTTCCTCAGTACGATGAAATCGGCAAGCTCGCGCAGGTGGCCTCCCCTTCCGGGCAGCGCATCGAGGGCGGCCAGCGCATCGTCCCGCAACTGCCCGGCGAGCTCGCGCGCGCGCTGCAGGCCCAGCACGCTCACGTACGTGGGCTTGTTGTTGCGCGCGTCCTTGCCCGCCGTCTTGCCGAGCGTGGCGGTGCTCGAATCGGCGTCGAGCACGTCGTCGACGACCTGGAACGCCAGGCCGATGAACTTGCCGAAATGGTCCAGCTTCTCGATGCGCGCGTCGTCCAGCGCCGTGCCGCAGCGGGCGCCGAGTGCCACGGACGCGCGGATCAGCGCGCCCGTCTTGTGGATGTGCATGAACTCGAGCTCTTCCAGGGAAAGCGGCTTGGCGGTGGATTCCAGGTCTATCGCCTGCCCCCCGGCCATGCCGCGCGAGCCGCTCGCGCGCGCGAGGATGTCGACCATTTCCACCTGGCGGCGCGCGTCGTCCGCGAGGCCGGGCCGGGCGAGCATCTGGAAGGCGAGGCTCTGCAGGCTGTCGCCGACGAGCAGCGCGGTCGCCTCGTCGTACTCGACGTGCACCGTGGGCCTGCCGCGCCGCAGGACGTCGTCGTCCATCGCCGGCATGTCGTCGTGAACGAGCGAGTAGGCGTGGATCATCTCGACCGCCATCGCCACGCTGTCGACGCTCCGCACCGCCGCGCCGGCCAGCTCGCCCGCTCCGTAGGCGAGCAGCGGGCGCACCCGCTTGCCGCCGCCGAGCACGGCATAGCGCATGGCCGCATGCAGCCGCGCGGGCGCGACGTCCGCCTCCGGCAACGTCGCATGCAGGGCTTTTTCGACGCGGTCCTGGCAACCCAGCATCCAGCCCTGGAAATCACTGCGCGACGTCGTCACCTTCGAAGGTCTTGAGTGTGCCGGCTTCGAGAATCTTGACCTGCTGCTGCGCCTCCTGCAGGCGCGCCTGGCAGAATTGCAGCAGCTCCGCGCCACGCTTGTACGCCGTCAGCGACTGCTCCAGCGGAAGCTGCCCGGCTTCCATGGCGGCGACGATCTCCTCGATCTCCGCCAGCGCGGCTTCGAAACTCTGCGGGGCCTGTGATCTGGATTTGCTCACGGCAGGAAGGCATCGACGGGGGCATCGAAAAGAGCGTAAAAATAGCCCATTCGCGGAACCCGGGTCAATGAAAGCCAGTCACATGGTGCCGGGCGCAAGGGGCCGCTCGCCCCCAAGACATTGCGTCCGATGGGGTTTTGGGAGAGAATCGCCCCCGGAATGCCGCCCCATGTAACTGTCTGTGCCGGGGGCGGTTTTTTTATTCAGTTCGCAGTGATTCACGGGACATCCGGTTATGACCGATCTGGCTAATGTTTCCGCGCTGACCCGCACACCGGTCCAGTTACCGATCGATTGGTACTTCGATCCGAAAATCGCAGAAATCGAGCAGCGCGTGCTGTTCGACAACGGCCCGGGCTACGTGGGCCACGAGCTGATGGTTCCCGACACGGGCGACTATCGCTCGATCGAATGGATGGACCACGCCAGGGCGCTGGTCCGCAACGCCCGCGGTGTCGAGCTGCTCTCCAACGTGTGCCGCCACCGGCAATCGATCATGCTCAAGGGCAGCGGCAACGCCCAGAACATCGTGTGCCCGCTGCATCGCTGGACCTACGACCTGTCCGGCAGGCTGCTGGGCGCCCCGCACTTCCCCGGCAATCCCTGCCTCGACCTCGACAGGGCGAAGCTCACCGGCTGGAACGGGCTGCAGTTCGCGGGGCCGCGCGACCCGAACCGTGACCTCGCGAGCCTCGGCGTGCTCGCCGACCTGGACTTCTCGGGCTACATGCTCGACCGCGTGGTCACGCACGAATACGCGGTCAACTGGAAGACCTTCATCGAGGTCTATCTCGAGGACTATCACGTCGTGCCCTTCCACCCCGGGCTCGGCCAGTTCGTCAATGCCGACGACCTGAAATGGGAGTTCGGCGAATGGTACAGCGTGCAGACGGTCGGCCTTTACCAGGCGCTCGGCAAGCCCGGCACCGTCGCGTACCAGAAGTGGCACGAAGCGGTCCTGCGCTACAACGACGGCGAGATGCCCAGGCAGGGCGCCATCTGGCTGACCTACTATCCGAACATCATGGTGGAGTGGTATCCGAACGTGCTGGTCGTGAGCACGATCCAGCCGCGCGGCCCCGAGCACTGCACCAACACGGTCGAGTTCTACTATCCCGAGGACATCGTCCTGTTCGAGCGCGAGTTCGTCGAGGCCGAGCAGAAGGCCTACCTGGAGACCGCGCGGGAGGACGAGGAGATCTGCGTGCGCATGACCGAAGGCCGGCGCGCGCTGTATCGTCAGGGTCGCAACGAGTTCGGGCCGTACCAGTCGCCGATGGAGGACGGCATGATCCACTTCCACGAGTTCGTGCGCGCCCGCATCCAGCAGCACCGCTAGCCAGGAACTTACGCCGACTCGGCCTTTGCCCGGGTGCCGCCAGGCAGCCCCTCCAGTGCCATGACCTACACCACGCTCATATCCACCGCCGATCTCGCGCAGCACACGAACGATCCCGCGTTCGTGATCTTCGACTGCCGCCACGAGCTGACCAATCCCGATTTCGGCATGAAGGCCTACGCCGAATCCCATATCCCGGGCGCGCTCTTCGCGCATCTCGACCGCGACCTGTCGGCGCCGCTGACGGGCCGCAACGGCCGGCATCCGCTGCCGGACCCGAATGCATTCGCCGCGTGGCTGTCGCGCATGGGCGTCACGGCGGACAAGCAGGTCGTCGCCTACGACAATGCCGCCGGCGTGTACGGCTCGCGCCTGTGGTGGATGCTGCGCTGGATGGGCCACACCGGCGTGGCGGTGCTCGACGGCGGCTGGCAGGCCTGGCTCGCGGCCGCCCAGCCGGTGACCGCCAGCGTGCGCGCGCCCGTTGCGGCCCCCTTCAAGGGCACTCCGGACCGCTCGTGGGTCGACGCGGGATACGTGCTGAAGCATCTGCAGTCGCCCGACATGGTGCTGATCGACGCGCGTGCCAACGACCGCTTCCACGGCCAGAACGAGACCATCGATCCCGTCGGCGGACACATCCCCGGCGCACGCAACCGCTTCTTCAAGGACAACCTCACGGCCCGGGGCACGTTCAAGCCGCCCGAGCAGCTGCGCTCGGAATTCGCGGAAATCCTCGGCGGCGCACCGCCGCAACACCTCGTGAGCCAATGCGGCTCCGGGGTCACGGCCTGCCACAATCTCCTCGCCATGGAAGTCGCCGGCCTGAAGGGCGCGCGCCTGTACCCGGGCTCCTGGAGCGAGTGGATCGCGGATCCGGCGCGCCCGCGCGCGACCTGATTCGCGGCTCCCCGGGCAACAAAAAAGCCGGACATCGTCCGGCTTCTTCGTCGGTGCCCGCCGCTCAGGCGACGCTTTCTTCCTTGTCCTTGTCTTTATCCTTGTCCCGGGCCTCGCGCCGGCTCTCGCCGAACTGCAGCCTCGTCTTGCCGTCCGCGTCCACGTCCACGACGACGCTGCCGCCGCCGGCAAGCTTGCCGAACAGCAGCTCGTCGGCCAGCGCGCTGCGTATCGTGTCCTGGATCAGGCGCGCCATCGGGCGCGCCCCCATGAGCGGATCGAAGCCGTTCTTCGCGAGGTAGGACCTGAGCGCGTTCGTGAAGGTCACCTCGACCTTCTTCTCGTGCAGCTGCTCCTCGAGCTGCATGAGGAACTTGTCGACCACGCGCACGATGATCTCCGGCGACAGGGCCGAGAACGAGATCACCGCGTCCAGGCGGTTGCGGAACTCCGGCGTGAACATGCGCTTGATCTCCGCCATCTCGTCGCCGGCGGCGCGCTGCTGCGTGAAGCCCATCGTCGTCTTCGACAGCTCGGCCGCACCGGCATTCGTGGTCATGATGATCACGGTGTTGCGGAAGTCGGCCTTGCGGCCGTTGTTGTCCGTCAGCGTGCCGTGGTCCATGACCTGCAGCAGGATGTTGAAGATGTCCGGGTGCGCCTTCTCGATCTCGTCGAGCAGCACCACCGAATACGGGTTCTTCGCGATCTGCTCGGTAAGCAGCCCCCCCTGGTCGAAGCCGACATATCCGGGCGGCGCACCGATCAGCCGCGACACCGCGTGGCGCTCCATGTACTCGGACATGTCGAAGCGGATCAGCTCCACGCCCATGGTGTACGCGAGCTGGCGCGCGACCTCGGTCTTGCCCACGCCGGTGGGGCCGCTGAACAGGAAGCAGCCGATCGGCTTCTGCGGGTTGCCCAGCCCGCTGCGAGACATCTTGATCGAGGCAGCGAGCGCGTCGATGGCGCGGTCCTGCCCGAACACGACGGCCTTCAGGTCGCGGTCCAGGTTCTGCAGCTTGCTGCGGTCCGTGGACGAGACGTTCTGCGGCGGGATGCGCGCGATCTTGGCGATGATCTCCTCGATCTCGTGCTTGCTGATGACGCGCTTCTGCTTCGACTTCGGCAGGATGCGCTGCGCCGCGCCGGCCTCGTCGATGACGTCGATCGCCTTGTCGGGCAGGTGCCTGTCGTTCAGGAAGCGCGCCGAAAGCTCGGCCGCGGAGGTCAGCGCCGAAGCGGTGTACTTGACCCCGTGGTGCGCCTCGAAGCGCGTCTTCAGGCCGCGCAGGATCTCCACCGTTTCGGCCACGGAGGGCTCGACGACGTCGATCTTCTGGAAGCGGCGGGACAGCGCGTGGTCCTTCTCGAAGATGCCGCGGTATTCCGTGTAGGTCGTGGCGCCGATGCACTTCAGGCTGCCCGACGACAGCGCGGGTTTCAGCAGGTTAGAAGCGTCCAGCGTGCCGCCGGACGCCGCCCCCGCGCCGATCAGCGTGTGGATCTCGTCGATGAACAGGATCGCATGCTGCGCCGCCTTCAGCTGCTTGAGCACCGTCTTCAGGCGCTGCTCGAAGTCGCCGCGGTATTTCGTGCCGGCGAGCAGCGAGCCCATGTCGAGCGCGTACACCTGGCAGCGCGCCAGGATCTCGGGCACCGCGCCCTCGATGATGCGCCGCGCGAGGCCTTCCGCGATGGCGGTCTTGCCCACGCCGGCTTCGCCGACCAGCAGCGGGTTGTTCTTGCGCCGGCGGCACAGCGTCTGGATCACGCGCTCGAGCTCGCGCTCGCGGCCGATCAGCGGATCGATCTTGCCGGAAATGGCGAGCGCGTTGAGGTTCAGCGTGTAGCTTTCCAGCGCGCCGCCGGAATTCTGCTCCTGGTCGGAATCGGCCTCGCTCTCCTGCTGCGGCTTCGCGGGCGCGGTCTGCGGCACCTTCGTGATGCCGTGGGAGATGAAATTCACCACGTCCAGGCGTGTGATGCCCTTCTGGTGCAGGAAGTACACCGCGTGGGAATCCTTCTCGCCGAAGATGGCCACCAGCACGTTCGCGCCGGTGACCTCCTTCTTGCCCGAGGACTGCACGTGCAGGATGGCGCGCTGGATCACGCGCTGGAACCCCAGGGTGGGTTGCGTGTCGACGTCCTCGCCGCTGACCACCGGCGTGTGCTCGTTGATGAATTCGGTCAGGAGCTTGCGCAGTTCCTCGACGTTGGCGGCGCAGGCGCGCAGCACCTCCGCAGCGGAGGGGTTGTCCAGCATGGCGAGCAGCAGGTGCTCCACCGTGATGAACTCATGGCGTTTCTGCCGGGCCTCCATGAACGCCATGTGCAGACTGACTTCAAGCTCCTGCGCAATCATGTTTCCTCCATCACGCACTGAAGCGGATGCTGGTGCTGTTTCGAGAACGCGATGACCTGCTCGACCTTGGTCGCCGCCACGTCGCGGGGATACACCCCGCAAACGCCCATCCCCTCCCGGTGGACCTTGAGCATGATCTGGGTGGCCTGCTCCCGGCTCATCGAGAAGAAAGTCTGCAGAACTGCGACGACAAAGTCCATGGGCGTGTAATCGTCGTTCAGCAGCATGACCTTGAACAGCGGAGGCTCCTTGACCTTGCTTTTCTCGGCTTCCAGGAGCGTGCTGTCACGATTTCCCGCTGCCATCGCTTCGTCTCGTCCGGCCACTTTCACTTATTGGGTAATTGTGCGGATAACCCGGGAAAATACAAGTGCAGAATTCGTGCCTGCCGGGCCGATGCGACGCCCTAAATCTGCATTGCAACAAACGCTTGCGAGCGTTTGGCGTACTTGACTTCCAAAATCAAATAACCTACAAAGCGATCTGGTGTTTGGCTTCAAGGAAACTGCAGCATAGGCTCAGCCAATAACGCGGGACTTGAAACTCAAACAATCGGCGGGTGTCCGGCCCGCGTTTTCATCAGGGGAAGGGAAGCATGGCAATCGGCACGGTAAAGTGGTTCAACGACGCAAAGGGT
Source organism: Burkholderiales bacterium (assembly GCA_036274775.1). GTDB lineage: Bacteria > Pseudomonadota > Gammaproteobacteria > Burkholderiales > JACQAP01 > JACQAP01. Next base: position 25,492 of record DASUFB010000042.1, read on the forward strand.
TACGGCTTTATCACGCCCGACGACGGCAGCGAGGATCTTTTCGCGCATTTTTCGGCTATCCAGATGAGCGGCTTCAAGACGCTGAAGGAAGGCCAGAAGGTGAGCTTCGAGGTCACCCAGGGCCCCAAGGGCAAGCAGGCATCCAACATCCAGGCAGCGTGATGCCGTAGCGGATCGAGATCCGCAAAGCAGCTCAGAATATTCGAAGCCCGCGACCGAGGTCGCGGGCTTTTTGTTTGTGCCTCAGGCGCGCATGCGCTCGATCATGGCCGCGCCGAAGCCCGAGCAGGAGACCTGCTTGGCCCCGGCCATCAGGCGCGCGAAGTCGTAGGTGACGACCTTGTCGCCGATCGCCTTCTCGAGGCCCGTCTCGATGAGCTGCGCCGCCTCCTTCCAGCCCATGTGCACGAGCATCATCTGGGCGGAGAGAATCTCGGAGCCGGGGTTCACGTAGTCCTTGCCGGCGTACTTGGGCGCGGTGCCGTGCGTGGCCTCGAACATGGCCACCG
>DASUFB010000043.1:0-57067 GCA_036274775.1 Burkholderiales bacterium
CAGAGCGAAGGCCATCGCCGCAAGATCCGGTCGGCTGCGTGCGTTCAGGTATCTCATGCGATTCCGGCTCAGGCGACCAGCGTGATCTCGACCGATCCGACGCCGTCGATCGTGTATTTGTAGTGCTCCCCCGCTTTCGGGAATCTCGTCGTCACCCAGCTCCCTGTCATCACGATCTCGCCCTTGCCCAGTGTCTGGCCGAGCTCATTGAGATTGTTCGCCAGCCAGCGCAGCGGCTCGAGCGGATGGCCGAGCACGTCCGAGCCCTTGCCTTCATCGACGACCTCGCCGTTGCATTCGAGCACGCTGGTGGCCGTGCCGAGGTCCGGCCAGCCGGTGACGAACTCGCCGAGCACGTTGCCCTCGTTCCACGAGTTGTCCGCGACCAGGGACAGCAAGTCCAGGGGATAGTCGGAATTGCGGTCGTCGATGACTTCGAACGCAGGGCACACAGCGTCAACCGCGGCGGAGACTTCGTCCAGGGTCCAGGGCTTGCCGCGCGGCGCCAGGGGCCCGCCCAGCCGCGAGCAGCACTCGAACTCGATGCCCAGGCGCCCGAGCTTGGAGAGCGGCAAGGTCACGCCGCTTTCCAGCACGCGCTTCTCGAACACGACGCCGGAGTTCGGATGGTCGACGCCGCACATGGCCTGCATGCGCTTCGACGTCAGCCCGATCTTGTAGCCGACGCGGCGGCCCAGGCTCGTTTCCAGCCGCTTCACGTACGCTGCCTGGATCGCGTAGGCGCCCGCGAGGTCCGTCGCGCCGTAGTCGCGCGCGAACGGCACGATCTTCCTCTTCGCGGCGTGGTCGCGTACCAGTGCCTCCGCCGCTTCTTCCGCCCTGACCGTCATGGAGCTCCTCCTGATTGCCCATGATACTGTACAACTTCAGTCCTGCTACCTACACCCAACACAGAGACACAGAGGACACAGAGAAATACAAGAGCGAGACAATGAAATGGGATTCCAGTCTCCATGACTGGTCCGATCGGCGAAATTCACGACTATTACCGCTTTATTCCTTCTCCTGGTTTCTCTGTGATCTCTGTGTCTCTGTGTTGGGTGGAAAGCTTTAGATCTGGAGAAAAAAATGGCTGGACCGCTGAAGGGCATACGGGTACTGGATCTCACGCGCGTGCTGGCGGGGCCGCACGCGACGCAGATCCTCGCGGACCTCGGCGCCGAGGTCATCAAGATCGAGCGTCCGGGCACGGGCGACGATACGCGCGGCTGGGGCCCGCCCTACGTGAAGGACGCGCAGGGCAACGACACGCGGGAGACGACCTATTTCGCGGGCTGCAACCGCGGCAAGAAATCGGTCACGCTCGACCTCGCCAGTGAAGCGGACCGGGCCCGCATCCGCGAGCTCGCGGGCACCTGCGACGTGCTGGTCGAGAACTACAAGGTCGGCGACCTCGCGCGCCACGGGCTGGACTACGTTTCGCTGCATGCGCTGCATCCCGGCCTCGTCTATTGCTCGATCACCGGCTTCGGCCAGACCGGGCCCTATGCGCAGCGTGCGGGCTACGATCCGATCGCGCAGGCGATGTGCGGCATGATGAGCGTGACGGGCGAGCCCGACGGCATGCCGGGCACGACGCCGCAGCGCGTCGGCGTCGCCGTGGTCGACCTGATGTCCGGCCACTATGCGGTGATCGGCATCCTGGCGGCGCTGCTGCACAAGCGCCAGACCGGCGAGGGCCAGCACGTGGACATCGGGCTGCTCGACGTCGGCGTGGCGTCGATGGCCAACATCGCGTCCGCGTATCTCGGCGCGGGCGTGGTCTCGAAGCGCAACGGCGGCGTGCACCCGAGCGTGCTGCCCTCGCAGGTGTTCGAGTGCGCCGACGGCCACGTCATCGTCGCCGCGGCCAACGACGCGCAGTTCCGCAAGCTGTGCGAGGCGGCCGGCCGGCCCGAGCTCGCGCGCGACGGGCGCTTCGCCACGAATACGGCACGCGTGCGCAACCGCGCACTGATCGCGCCGCTGCTCGAGGAGATCTTCCGCGCACGGACGGTCGCCGAGTGGACGCAGGCGCTGCCGGCCGCCGGCGTGTCCTGCGGCCCCATCCATGCCATCGACCAGGTGTTCGCAGACCCGCAGGTCAAGGCCCGCGGCATGGTGGTCGAAATGCCCTACGCGCCCGCACGCCGGCTCAAGGCGGTGGCGAGCCCGATCCGGCTGTCGCGTACGCCCGCCGACTGCACGCGCCCGCCGCCGCTGCTGGGCGAGCACCAGCGGGAAATCCTGGGCGAGCCGGGAGCCGTCACGCCTCGGTAACCCGACCCGCGCCCGGCGATGCTAGGATTCCGGCGGGAGAGAGGCCATGCTCATCAACTGCGTCGCCTACGAGGGCGGCAAAAAGCTCGCCGACATCGCGCCGGGCGACATCCACAGCTACGTCAGCAAGCCCGAGTGCTTCGTCTGGGTCGCGATGTTCGAGCCCACGCGCGAAGAGCTCGCCGCGATGCAGAAGGAATTCGACCTGCCGGCACTGGCGGTCGAGGATGCCCACCACGGCCACCAGCGCCCCAAGATCGAGGAATACGGCGATACGCTGTTCGCGGTGCTGCAGATCGTGGAGGCCGTGGACAAGGAGTTGAGCGTCGGCGAGGTCGACGTCTTCGTCGGCCCGAACTACGTGCTCTCGGTGCGCAGCCGCACGCAGCAGGGCTTCCTCGGCGTGCGCGCGCGCAGCGAGCGCGAGCCGGAGCTGCTGCGCTACGGCGCCGGCTACGTGCTCTATGCCATCACGGATGCCGTCGTGGACCGCTACTTTCCGGTGCTCGACGCGCTGGAGATCGAGCTCGAGGAGATCGAGACGCGCATTTTCTCGGGGCAGAACAACCGCGCGATCATCGAGGCGCTCTACGGCCTGAAGCAGAAGCTCATGACGCTCAAGCACGCCACCAGCCCGCTGCTGGAGGCGATCGGCAAGCTCTACGGCGGCCGCGTGCCCTATCAGTGCTCGCGGCTGCAGGACTACTTCCGCGACATCTACGACCACCTCGTGCGCCTGAACCAGTCGATCGACAGCCTGCGCGAAATGGTGACCACCGCCATCTCCGTGAACCTGTCGCTGCTCACCATCAGCGAGAGCGAGGTCACCAAGCGGCTCGCCGCCTATGCTGCCCTGGTGGCGGTGCCGACCATGATCGCCGGCATCTACGGCATGAACTTCCACAACATGCCGGAGCTCGACTGGGATTACGGCTATCCCGGCAGCATCGCGCTGATGGCGGTGCTCGATGGTTACCTGTTCTACCGTTTCCGCAAGGCCAAGTGGCTTTAGAATGTAGACTAAGAAATTTCTACCACAGAGGCACAGAGGGCACGGAGAAGAGCGGCACAAAGCGGCAAGACAAGAGCCAGGATTTCGATGTTCGTTCCGGTGATCTCGAGCCTCGCAGCGCAACCACGCTTTCCGACCAGCCCCTGAAATTCGAGCTTGTTTTTCTCCGTGCCCTCTGTGCCTCTGTGGTGAATGCTTTCGGAGTTCGAATCAAAAACAACGAGGAGAAGACATGCTGAGCTACGACGTCGTCGAATGGGGCAAGCCGCTGCAGAAGGCCGAGAAGCCCACGCCCAAGCCGGCGGGAAGGGAAGTCCTGCTGAAGCTCAAGTACTGCGGGGTCTGCCACAGTGACGTGCACATCCGCGACGGTTATTTCGATCTCGGCGGCGGGAAGAAATTCCACATGACGGACCGCGGCATGCACCCGCCGGTCACGCTCGGGCACGAGCCCTTCGGCACGGTCATCGCGGCCGGGCCGGATGCGAAGGATGCACCCATCGGGCAGGACCGCCTGGTCTGCCCGTGGATAGGTTGCGGCACCTGCGCGCGCTGCCTCGAGGGCATGGACAACCACTGCATGGCGCCGCGCTGGATCGGCATCCAGCGCCCGGGCGGCTATGCCGACCACCTGCTGGTACCCGATGCGAAATACCTCGTCGACGCGAGCGGCATCGATCCGATGTGGGCGGCGACGCTGTCCTGCTCGGGGCTGACGACTTATTCCGCGGTGGCGCAGCTCAAGCCCATCCCGAAGGACGAATGGGTCGCGGTGTTCGGCACCGGCGGCCTGGGCCTGATGTCGATCGAGATGCTGAAGGCGCTCGGCCACCAGCGCATCCTCGCCGTGGACATCGACGACAGGAAGCTGGAAACCGCGCGCCGGGAAGGCGCGGCGGCGACGGTCAACAGCCGCCAGCCGGATGCCGCGAAGAAAATCCTGGAGGCCGCCGGCGGCCCGATCTACGGTGCCGTCGATCTCGTCGGCGCGGCCGATACCGCGACGCTCGCGCTGAATTCCCTGCGCAAGGGCGGCAAGCTCATCGTCGTGGGGCTGTACGGCGGGGAAATCCCGGTGTCGCTGGTGCTGGTCGTGCAGCGCGCGTGGCGCATCCAGGGCTCGAGCGTCGGCAATGTCGCGGAGCTGGAGGAAGTGATGGCCCTGGCGCGCGCGGGCAAGATCAAGCCCATCCCGATCGAGAAGCGCCCGCTGTCCGAGGTCAGCCGCACGCTCGATCAGTTGAAAGCAGGTCAGGTCACGGGCCGCGTGGTCGCGTCCGTGGATTGACGCGAAGCGGATGCTGCCCTAGACGCTGAGCAGCAGGATTTCGAGCTCGCGCAGGCTCAACGTGCCGTCATGATCGAGGTCCGCCGCGTCGAACCGCGACAGCAGGCGCGGGTCTTCCTCGCGCAATTCCTCGCGGCTGATCCTGCCGTCGGCGTTCAGGTCGATCTTCATCCAGATCGGCTCGATCTCCACGGGCTGGTAGCGCTGGAAGGGTTCCGGCGCCATGTGCGCCAGCAGGCCGGCGGATGCGAGCAAAGGCAGGGCCGCAGCCAGGCGCAGCAGAAGCTGTTTGGTCATGATGATTCCCCGGGAAGAAAGGCTGGCGCCCTGCACCTTTACAATCATCGTGCCAGTTGCGCCGAATGGTTTGCGATCATCGACTTAGGTGGCGCGTCCGGCCTGTCCGGCATGCGTCGCGGGCGAAAGTTGTTGCTGCATGGCGTCACGCCTGCGGGCGATTGGCGCAACACGCTTGTTTTGAAGAAAGAAAAACTGTCGCCATTTGGGGACAGACCGTTTCATGAGGGGACAACCATGAATTCGAAACGTTTTCCGGCGTTCTGGCCATGACTGCGACAAGCGACCTGGCCTACGTGCCGGCCACCGAGCTGGTGCGCATGATCCGCGGCAAGGCAGTCTCGCCGGTGGAAGTCATGCGCCAGACGATCGCGCGTGCGGAAGCGCTCAACCCGCGGCTGAACGCGATCTGCACGCCGGCTTTCGACACCGCCATGCAGCAGGCGAAGCAGGCGGAGGAAGCCGTCATGCGCGGCCGGCCGCTCGGCATGCTGCACGGCGTGCCGGTCACGATCAAGGATCTCGCCTTCACGCGCGGCGTGCGCACCATGGCCGGGTCGCACATCTTCCGCGACCGTGTCCCGGATTTCGACCACGTTCACGTCGAACGGTTGCGTGCGGCCGGCGCGATTTCCATAGGCAAGACCACGGTCTCCGAATTCGGCTGGAGCGGCGTGAGCCGCAGCCCGCTGACCGGCGTCACGCACAACCCGTGGAAGTACGGCATGAACGCGGGGGCATCGAGCGCCGGCGCCGGCGCGTGCGCGGCGGCAGGCATCGGGCCGATCCACCAAGGTTCGGACGGCGCCGGTTCCATCCGCATGCCGGCCGGCTTCTGCGGCGTCTATGGGCTGAAGCCCTCGCACGGGCGCGTGCCTTACTGGCCGACGCCGGCCAACGGCCTGATCTCGCACGTCGGGCCGATCACGCGCACCGTGGCGGACGCGGCGCTGATGCTGCAGGCCATGGCCGGGCCGGACGACCGCGACATGACCAGCCTCGAAGCGCGGCCGGAGGATTTCGCCGGACGGCTCGACGAGGGCATCGAGGGCCTGAGGGTCGCCTACAGTCCCGACCTCGGCTACCTGAAGGTCGACACGGAGGTCGCCGGGCCGGTCAGGAAGGCCGTCGCCGCGTTCGAGGAACTGGGCTGCAAGGTCGAGGAGGTGAAGCCCGGCTGGGACGATCCCATCGAGATGGAGCACCTGCATTTCGCGGCGAACTTCGCGAGCCGCCTGGAGCCGTTGCTCGGAGAATGGGAAGGCCGCATGGATCCCGGGCTGGTGGCCCTGGTGAAATACGGCATGAAGTTCGGCGCGGCGGAATACTGCCGTCTCGACGAAAAGCGCCTCGCGCTCTACGATCGCGTGCGGGCGCTGTTCGAGCGCTATGATCTGCTGCTCACGCCGACGCTGTCGGTGGCGGCATTCCCGGCCGAGCGCCTGATGCCTGAGCACTGGGAGCAGCACGAATGGGACTGGATCCGCTGGGCCGGCTTCAGCTATCCATTCAACCTGACCTGGCTGCCGGCGGCCACGTGCCCCTGCGGCTTCACGCCCGCCGGCCTGCCGGTGGGCCTGCAGATCGTGGCGGGGCGACACCGCGACCTGCGCGTGCTGCAGGCCTCGCGCGCCTTCGAGAAAATCCGGCCGTGGGCGCAGCATCGCCCGCCTTGTTGATGTCTACTGCCTAACTCTCACCGCGGAGGACACGGAGGACGCAGAGGAAGGGCAAAAACGAGGAAGGAAAATCAAGTTCGAAGTGTATGCACCCAACGGTTCGCCAATTCCAGGGAAAGTTAGTCAACCGTCGAACGCCCTTTGTCTCTATTGGGATTCCTCCGTTTTTCCTCCGCGTCCTCTGCGGTGAGAGTTGGCGCCTTGGAGCTTGAGATGTCGAATGACCCGGAACTTCCGGTAGTGCACAACGAAGCGGCGAAGCGCTTCGAGGTGAGCGTCGACGGCAGGCTCGCGTTCTCGAAATACCTGCTCGCGGGCGAGAAATTCGTCGTCGAGCACACCGAGGTACCGCCGGAGCTGGAGGGCAGGGGACTCGCGAGCCGCATCGTGCGCACCGCGCTCGACTACGCCCGCGCGAACAGGCTGAAGGTCATGCCGCTGTGCCCGTTCACCGCAGCCTACATCCGCAAGCACCCGGAATACCGGGACCTGGTCATTCCCGGCTACCGTTACTGACGCCGCTCCCTGCGGCGGCCCCTGCGTGGCGGTGCCGCGCGAACGCAGAAAGCTCCGGGAAAAACTCGCGAAAGTCGGATTCCAGCGCCGCATAGTTCGCGACCAGCTCGTCGGCGGAACCGCGCAGTGCGTTCTCGCGCCTGAGCCGGCGGCCCATGTTGTCCAGCGCGACGCGGACCGATCCGATCTCGGCGTAGGAGCCGAGCCAGTCGGTCCTCGCCATCGACGGCGCGATGCGCTGCAGGCGCTCGGGCAGCGCGTCCAGCCGATCGAGGAGGATGCCGTAGACCCTCGCGCTGAATCGCTCCAGCGGCTCGTCGTGGTACTCGCGCCAGTGCCTGGCGAGGAAGTGGTCGTAGAACAGGTCGACCATCACGCCGGCGAAGCGCCTGCGGCCCGTGCTCACGCGCGCCTTGCTGCGCAGGACGACGGGGTGCGCGTCCGTGTAGGTGTCGATGGCACGATGCAGGGCGATCGCTCGCGTGAGCGCGTCGCCGCGGCTGGCATCCAGCGGGCCCTTCACGAAGTCGCCCATCAGCGCGCCGAGCCAGCCGTCGTCGTCCGGCTCGGCGAGGTAGAGATGGGCGAGGTAGTTCACGAGAGGCAGTTGCCAGTGGTCAGTGGATAGCGGCTAGCGATACGATCCGGAACGAAGTCTTTCTGGCAACGAGCCACCAGCCACCAACCACTCGCAGTCATCGCTGCTGCGATGACTCCATGTAGTCCACCGTCAGGTTCAGCAGCGCGCGCACGCCGAGCTTCATCGCGGAGTCCTCGACGTAGAACTTCGACGAGTGGTTGTAGGCGACCTTGCTCATGTCCGTGCCCCGCGGCGAGCCGCCGAGGAAGATGAACAGCCCCGGCGCCTTCTGCGCGAAAAAGGAGAAATCCTCCGAGCCGGTCACCTTGGACCGCAGCTTGACGTTGCCTTCGCCCGCCACGCGCGTGAGCGTCGGCAGCATGCGCTCGGTAAGCTGCGGATCGTTGATGGTCACGTCGTAGGGCTTGTCTATCGTGACCGTGGCGGACGCTCCCGAGGCGGCGGCGATGCTTTCCACGGTCTGCCTCACGCGCCGGTGGATGTCGTCGCGCATCTTCTCGTCGAAGGTGCGGATCGTGCCCACCATCTCCACCTTCTCGGGGATGATGTTGAAGCGGTTGCCGCCCTCGATGCCGCCGATGGTGATCACCGCGGGCTCCTGCGTGAGGTTGATCTGGCGGCTGACGATGGTCTGCAGGCCGAGCACGATCTGCGAGGCGGCCACGATCGGGTCCACGCCGGACCAGGGTGCCGAGCCGTGCGTCGTGCGGCCCTGCACGGTGATCTTCAGGATGTCCATGGCTGCCATGAACGGCCCGGAGCGGTAGCCCAGCGTGCCGGTCTCGGCGGCCGACGTGATGTGCAGGCCGAAGACGGCGTCGACGTGCGGGTTTTCCATGGCGCCTTCCTTGACCATCAGCGCCGCGCCGCCGTCCTCTCCCGGCGGCGGGCTTTCCTCCGCGGGCTGGAACAGGAATTTCACCGTGCCGGGAAGCCGGTCCTTCATTTCCGCGAGCGCTTCGGCCACACCCATGAGGATGGCCACGTGCGTGTCATGCCCGCACGCGTGCATGACACCGGTTTCCTTGCCGGCCCAGGTCGCCTTCACCTTCGATGCGTAGGGCACGTCGGTCTCCTCGGTGACCGGCAGCGCGTCCATGTCCGCGCGCAGCGCCACCACCGGCCCCGGCCGGCCGCCTTTCAGGATGGCCACCACGCCGGTGTGCGCGACCCCGGTCTGCACTTCCAGCCCGAGCGCCTTCAGGTGCTCGGCGACCAGGCCGGCCGTGCGGAACTCGCGGTTGCCCAGCTCGGGGTGCGCATGGATGTCGTGGCGCCACTCGATGACCCTGGGCTCGACCCTGTCGGCCAGCCCGTCCAGCTCGGCGCGGAGCCCGGCGGCGAAGCCGGCCGCGGAAAACGCTGCCCAAAGCACGAAGATTGCGATTGCCCGATCCATGGCTGCTCCAAGGCGGAAGGAAAGTCCAGAAGTGTGGTGCTGCGCGCCCGGGGCGTCAATTCCGTCCGCGACAGCCCGCGCGCGGAACCTGTATAACTGCCGGCAACGACTACTCCGGGAGCCCGGCGGTGGCTGACGCGCAAGAAACCCTGTATCCCTGCAGCTTCGTGATCTTCGGCGCGACCGGCCACCTCGCCTCGACGAAGCTGCTGCCCGCGCTGTACCGGCTGGAGCAGGCGAAGCGCCTGCCGCCGGTCACCAACTTCATCGCCTTCGCGCGCCGCGACTGGGACGCCGCCGCCTGGCGCGCGCACATGGAGCAGGCGCTGCGCAGCAAGCCCGGCACGCAGGTCACGCGGGAATGCTTCGAGCGCTTCGCGGCACGCTTCAGCTACGTGCGCGGCGACCTGAACGACGTCGCGGCCTACCGGCCGCTGCTGCAGGAGCTCGGCAAGCCGAGGACCGGTGTGTGCTCGAACATCGTGTTTTACCTCGCGGTGAAGCCCGAGGACTTCGGCCCCATCGTGAAGAACCTCGCGCAGGCCGGCCTGAACCGCCCGCGCGGGCTGCACCGCGTCGTCGTGGAGAAGCCCTTCGGCGAGGACCTCGAGAGCGCGCAGGCGCTCAACGCGCTGATGCACGAGCATTTCGACGAGCGCCAGATCTTCCGCATCGACCACTACCTCGCCAAGGAAAGCGTGCAGAACCTGCTGGTGTTCCGCTTCGCCAACCTCACGATCGAGCCGCTGTGGAACCGCAACTTCGTCGACCACGTGCAGATCACCGTGGCCGAGCAGGCCGGCGTCGAGACGCGCGCGGACTACTACGACAAGGCGGGCGCGCTGCGCGACATGCTGCAGAACCACCTGATGCAGCTGCTGACGCTCACCGCCATGGAGCCGCCGGCGGTGCTCGACGCCGAGGCCCTGCGCGACGAGAAGGTCAAGGTACTGCGCTCGGTGCGGCCGTTCGAGCCGCGTGATGTCGCGGAAGCGGCGGTGCGGGCGCAGTATGGGCCCGGCACGGTCGCAGGAACTCCCGTGCCGGGCTACCTCGACGAGCCCGGCGTGGCGCCGGCTTCGTCCACCGAGACCTACGTCGCCGCGCGCTTCCTCGTGGACAACTGGCGCTGGCGCGGAGTGCCTTTCTTCCTGCGCACCGGCAAGCGCCTGCCGCGGCAGGTCTCGACGGTCGCGCTGCGGCTGCGCGAGCCGCCCCAGCAGCTGTTCCGCGGGGCGGGCGCCGGCGACCTGGCACCGAACTGGATCCTGCTGAGCCTGCAGCCCGCGGAGAGCATGCAGCTCGAGATTCATGCCAAGCAACCCGGGCTGGGGATGCAGGCGCGCGCCATTCGCATGAACGCAGGCTACCGTGCCGACGGCGAGTCGCATCCGGATGCCTATGAGGCGCTGCTCGCCGACATCATCCGCGACGATGCCACCAACTTCATCCGTTTCGACGAGGTCGAATGGGCCTGGCGCGTGATGGACCCGCTGATCCGGGCGTGGTCGACGGGACAGGCCCCGCTCGAGACCTATGCCGCCGGAAGCTGGGGGCCGGAGCAGGCCGTGCGGCTGTTCACGCTGCCGGGCCGCTCGTGGCGCAATGACCTCTGAGGGCTAGCGGAAGCGGTAGAGATAGCCGGCGCGGAACGTGTCGCCGTCGTAGCGTCCGCCGCCGCTGTCCGCGCGCGCCTCGAAGTGGCTCCAGCCGAAATCCAGCGCGTGGTTTCCGGCGAGCGCCACGTTCAGGCCGAGCTCATAGCGGTCCGTGCGCGCGCCGACGCGGTACGCCATCGGCGACCCGCCGAACGCGGACGCGAAGACCGGGTCCGGCGCGCTGGCCTTGGCGCCCCAGTAGTACGATCCCCACTTGGCCGTGTTGTAGAGCGTGAAGACCTGGTCGCCGTCCATCCAGGTGCCGGAACCGTAGACCGTGACGGCGGACGCGATCCGGTAGTCGAGCGCCAGCCAGGCCTTGGCGTTCGCGACGTCGTAGACGCCGCCGGCACCGCCGCCGCGGCTGTCGTAGCCCGCACCGATCTCGGCGCGGATGCGGTCGGTGAAGTATTTGCCCACGCTCGCGCCGGCCGACCACAGGTAGCCGTCGCGCAGGTCGCTGTCGCGGAAGCGGAAGGCCTCGGCCTCGCCGTAGAGCTCGAGCCACGGGCTGGTGAAGCCGGGCGAGGGCTGCATGCGCCACGCGACCCGGGCCGACGCCGCCAGGTTGCTCAGGTCGCCGAACTCGAAGTATTCCGTACCGCGCAGCGCGGCCCGGAGCACCAGGCCGCTGTTCCCCGTGAGCAGGATGCTGCGGGCGGCATAGCCCTGTAGCGAGACGGCGTCGTCGGCCTGCTCCTCCTTGTCCAGCGCGGCACGGTTCACGTTGGTGTCGTGGAGGTACTCGGCATCGAGGCCGAAGCGCGTGGATTCCGCGCCGGCCGTGGCGATGCCAAGCCACAGCAATGCCGCCACGGCGGCGGCCCTGCTTGCAATCGGCTTGCGCGGACGGAACATGCGCTTTCCTTTTTCGCGGCGCGGATGCTACTCTGCAGCGCCAGTATGCCAAAGGGCGCCGCCATGACAAAGCCATTTGAAGACGTCGATCCCTCGCGCCGGCGGCTGCTGGTGTTGGCGCTCGCGGCGGGTTGGTTCGCCGCCGGCGCCCCGGGGCCGGCCCGCGCGCAGGTGCTGGGCAAGGTGCCGAGACCGCTGCCGCCCGGCCGGTCCTTCTATGAGATCTCCGGCGCCGTCACCGTCAACGGCAAGCCGGCGACGCTGCAGTCCGCGGTCGGCGCGAACGACGTCGTGGAGACCGGCAAGTCGGCCCACGCGATTTTCGTGGTGGGCTCCGACGCGTTCATCCTGCGCGCCGGCAGCCGCATGGAAATGAAGGGCGCGACGCAGGCGTTCGCCGACCAGCTGCGCCTGGTGACGGGTGCGCTGCTGTCGGTGTTCGGCAGGGGCCCGCGCAAGGTGACCGGGCCGACCTCGACCATAGGCGTGCGCGGCACGGGCCTGTACCTCGAGGCCTCGCCCGACGTGACGTACGTGTGCACCTGCTACGGCGCCACCGACATCGCCGCGGCGGACGATCCCACGGCAGCCGAGAGCGTGGTCTCCCGCCACCACGACGCGCCGCGTTACGTGCTGGCGAAGGCCGATCGCGGCCGGCGCATCGTCGCCGCGCCGTTCAAGAACCACACCGACCTCGAGCTGATGCTGATCGAAAGCCTGGTCGGCCGTGCGCCGCCGTTCTCGCTGTTCGACGAAGGCTACGGCAGCCTGCGCCGCTACTGACGCACGCCTTGCTTCTTTTGCGCCGGGCCTGGCCCAATCGGCTTTCCTGGCGCGTTTCCCGCCGCCGATTCTCGGCCTGCGTGTAGTTTTCCGGCGACAGCAGAAAATCCCGCATTCATCAGCCGCTTGGCGGATGCGGCGCGCGGCTTGTCGCCGCCTGCCTACGCCCGAGCGACGCTGCGGGGCAGGGAAGAACGAAATGTTCCTTGGAATGTCTCTTGCAGAGGATGGGATGTTTGTGCCGCGGTTCGTGCATGCGTGCGGCACGCCGGCGTGCTCGAGGCCTTCCGGGCGGGCCGCCTTCATGGAGGGGACGGGATGTGGATCTGGTGAGCGGCAGGGGGTTCTCGGTAGAAGGCTTCGACGCTACCGAGGCGCTGGGCAAGGCCCTGAACAATTTCGCGGTGCCGCTGGGCATCTGGACCGTCGCGCTGCTGCTGGCCGGCGGCGCGACGCTGCCCGATTTCCTGTCGGGCCTCAGGGTCCACGGCCCCTACCTCGTGCTGCTCGGGGGCCTGCTGCTCAGCCTCGCGTTTCGCATCGGCCGCGCCTTCTTCGTGCTGGCCTCGCTCGCGGCGGCCTACTTCGCCTTCCTGCTCTTCGTCGACCGCGAGCCCGCGGGCGCCGCGACGCAGGCCGTCTCGGCGGCTTTGTGCGTGTTCGTGCCGCTCAACATCACGGTGTTCACGCTGCTGCGCGAGCGCGGCATCCTCAATGCGCCCGGGTTGCGGCGGCTCTGCCTGCCGCTGATCGAGGCGGGCGTGATCGCCGCGATCCTGATTTCGGACGCTCCGGAGTTCGCCGAAGTGCTGTCCCGCCCCATCGTCGAGCGCCTGGCGTTGCCGGGCATCGTGCTGCCGCAATGGGGGCTGGTGTTCACCGCCGCGGCCATCGTGACGGGAGTGGTCTGCGCCGTGCTGCGCGGCTCGGTGATCGACGCGGCCTTCGCGGCCGCGGCGGCAAGCTTCGCGCTGGGCTGCAACAGCCTGCCCTCGTTCGGGGCATTCGCGTGGTTCTGCGCCGCAGCCGGGCTGATCGTGGCATTCGCCGTCGTGCAGGACTCCCACCGGCTCGCATTCTACGACGAGCTCACCGGCCTTCCCGGGCGGCGCGCGCTGAACGAGCGGCTCATGGCGATCGACGGTCACTTCACGCTCGCCATGGTCGACATCGACCATTTCAAGGCCTTCAACGACACCTGGGGCCACGATGTCGGGGATCAGGTCCTCAAGCTCGTGGCCGCGCAGCTGCAGCGCGTCGGCGGCGGCGGAACGGCCTATCGCTATGGCGGCGAGGAATTCGCGCTGCTGTTCCCGGGACGCCGCGGGGAAGGCGTCGTCGAGCACATCGAGGCGCTGCGCCGGCGCATCGACGAGTACAAGGTCATGCTGCGGCAGGAGCGGCGCCGGCGCGAGACTGCGGGGACGGGGAAGGCTGCGGCGGCGGACGATGCGCCGGCCGGCAAATGGATCTCGGTCACGATCAGCATCGGCGTCGCGGAACGGGACAGCCGCACGGACGCGCCCGCGGGCGTCATCGAGGCGGCGGACCGGGCCCTGTACCGAGCCAAGGCCGCCGGCCGCAACCGCGTGGTCAGCCATTAGCCGGCGGGTGTGCGGGCGGCTGCGTTCTCGCGCTACAATCCCGGCTGGTACCTGAACCGGGAACAGCCATGAAACGTCTGATCTTGTCGTGCACGCTGGCATTGCTGCCGGCGCTTGCCAATGCGGGCCTCGATGAAGGCGTGGCCGCCTATTCGGCCGGCGATTACGCCACCGCCCTGAAGGAATTCCGCGAGCTGGCCGACCAGGGCAACCCCGACGGCCAGTACTTCCTCGGCTTCCTCTATCACAACGGCTTCGGCGTGAAGGCCAGCCAGACCGAGGCGCTGAAATGGTTCGAGAAGGCCGCCGAGCAGGGCGACGGACGCTCGCAGTACTACGCGGGCATCATCTACGCGACCGGCAAGGGCGGCGTGGCCAGGGACCTGTCGATGGCCGACATGTGGCTGACGCTCTCGGCCACGAACCCGAAGACGCCTTACCGGGACACGCTGTATACCAAGGAAGAGATCAAGAAGCTGGAAAAGAAGATGACGCCCGATCAGCTGGCGAAGGCCAAGGACCTCATCAAGGGCCGCACGCAGCAGAACTGAGCGCCCGCGCGGGCGCGGCGGAGAAGAAGCCGGGCACGGGCCCGGTTTTTTCATTTTGCGCGCAGGTAGGCGTCGCTGCCGTCGAGCCAGTCCCTGCGCGGCGGCGTGAAGATGTCGTAGGCGACCAGGGTCTCGACGGCTTCCGCGGCGTGGGGCACGTTCGCCGGGATGAAGATCATCTCGCCGGGGCCGACCTCGACGGTCCGTCCCTCGAGCCGGAAGCGCCATACGCCGCTGGTCACGAAGGTCACCTGCTGGTTGTCGTGCGCGTGCAGCGGCACCAGGTAGCCCTTCTCGACCAGCGTCTGGCCGATCATGATGTCGCCATCCCAGGCCAGCTTGCGCACGAACTTGTCGTTCAGCCGCTCGGGGGGAATTTCATCCCAGTTGATGTGTTTCATTGCGGATTTCCCTGCAGGAGGAGCGAAGCATAGCATCCGGGGATGGGGGATCGGGGGAGCGGGCGAGGATTGAGGGATCAAGCGATCAAGCGTCATCGTCGGCCGACAATCCGCTGCCAATCTAGTACGCTTGGCGGTGGGGAACAAGAAGCCGCGCGCCTGGAACACGGGGCCGCCGCGTGCATCCAAGTCCATGGGTTCGCCGCGCCGGCAGCCGTTCGCGGCACAGGGAGGTGGCAATTGACTCTACCCGATCCCGCGGCCCCGCCCGGCCCGAGGCCGCGTTTGTGCATCGCAATGCCGCGTGCCGTGCGCGGATTCACCCGCCTCGTGCTGGCCGGCTTCATTCTCACCGTGGCCGTGCTCGGCCTGGTCCTGCCGCTGCTCTTCTACGTCGTGCACCAGATGGACAGCTACGAGAATGCCATCGGGCGCGACTACGAGGCGCTGCATGCGTTCGACGAGCTCAGGGCCGACCGCGCGGAAGCCGAAATGCGGTTCCTTGCCTTTCTGCAGTTCGCGCAGCCGCAGGCGCGGGCCGCGTTCGAGTCCGCGGCGTCGCACATGCTCGAGGTCTGGAGCGGGATGCAAGGCCTGCTGCCCGCGCCGGAGGCTTCGACTGCGGAATACGAGCGCGTGCTGCGGGCCGACCTCGAGGCCATGCGCCGCATCATGCGCGAGCGGGAATCGGCTGACCGCGGCGCGACAGCGAGGCTGCTGGAAGCGGAGCGTCGCGGCGACGAGCTCGACACGCGCGTGCCGGCGCTGCTGGAACAGCTGCGCGCCGGCCAGCACGAGCACCTGCGCGCGCTGCAGAGGCGGCGCGAGGCCGCTCTCGGCGTGGCCTGGACGGCATCCGTCGTCCTGGTCCTGGCCCTCGCGGCCGCGCTCGGCTGGCTGTACCGGAGGATCGTGCGCGCGCAACGCCAGACGGACTCAACGCTGGCTTCGCTGCGCGCGAGCGAGGCGCGCTTTCGCAGTCTCTCCAACCTTTCGGCCGACTGGTACTGGGAGCAGGATGCGCAGCAGCGCTTCAGCTTCCAGTCGGTGGAGGCCGATGCGACGGGCAACCTCGGTTCCACCAGCCTCGGCCTGACCCGCCGCGAGCTGCCCGGCATCGACCTGTCCTCGGCCGACTTCGCCGCGCACGAGCTGGCATGCAGCCGGCGCGAGCCGTTCCGCGAATTCACCTACCGGCGCGTGTCGGCCGACGGCGTGGGGCACTGGATCCGCACGAGCGGGGAACCGGTATACGACGACAAGGGCGAATTCAGGGGGTACCGCGGAGTCGGCTCGGACGTTACCGCGCAGCGCGGCGCGGAACAGGAAATCGTGCGGCTCAAGGATCTGTATGCCGCGCTGTCGCAGACCAACCGTGCCATCGTCCACATCCACGATCCGGAAGCGCTGTTCGACGAGGTCTGCCGGGTCGCGGTCGAGTACGGGCACTTCTGCCTCGCCTGGATCGGGCTCGTGGACGAGGCCACGGGCTGGATCCGCCCGATCGCGATCCGCGGCCCGGTGAGCGAGGTGTACCGGCGCCTGCGCGTGTCGGTGAATCCCGAGATCCCCGAGGGACGCGGATTCGCCGCCGCCGCCGTGCGCGAAGGCCGGTACTACATCGTCAACGATTTCCTGGCGGAGCCGCGCGTGGCGCCCTGGGTCGAGCAGGCGCTCGCCGCCGGCGTCCGGTCGCTCGCGACCTTTCCGCTGCGCCGGGACGGGCGCTGTGTCGGCGTGCTGAACCTGCACGGCGACGAAGTCGGCTTCTTCACCGGCGAACTGGTCGCGCTGCTCGACGAGATGGCGGACAACATCTCCTTCGCGCTGACCAACATGCAGCGCGAGGCGGAGCGGGAGGCGGCCAAGCGCGCGCTCGCGGAGAGCGAGCAGAAGTTCCGCCATCTCGCCGCCAACGTGCCCGAGGTGTTCTGGACCGCAGACCCGGAGTCCGGCAGGTTCACCTACGTGAGTCCCGCGTACGAGAAGGTATTTGGCCGCAGCGGCGCGGCGCTGCTCGAGCGGCCGTCGGAATGGCTCGACGCGGTGCTCGACGGGGATCGCGCCGAAGCGCAGGTCCTGCAGGACCGCGCCCGCCGCAGCCCGGTCGACGGGGAATTCCGCATCGTGCGTCCCGACGGGGAGGTGCGCTGGCTGCACTACCGCTGCTTCCCCGTGATCGGCGAGGACGGCCTCGTCACCCTGGTCACCGGCGTGGCGGAGGACGTCACTGCGCGCAAGGTCGACGAGCAGAAGCTGCAGCATCTCGCCCATTACGACAATCTCACGGAGCTGCCCAACCGCTCGCTGTTCTACGACCGGCTGCAGCAGACCATCGTGCATGCCCGCCGGGAGCGCCGGCTGGCGGCGGTGGTCTTCATCGACGTCGACCATTTCAAGCTGGTCAACGACACGCTCGGCCACGCGGCCGGGGACCGCCTGCTGCAGCAGGTGGCGCGCCGCCTCGAAGGCGCGGTCAGGCCGGGCGACACGGTGGGCCGGCTCGGCGGCGACGAGTTTGCGCTGATCCTGTCCGACCTCGCCGCCCCGGACGACGCCGGGCGCGTGGCGCAGAAGCTGATGGCGGCGCTGCACGACGCGTTCACGATCGAGGGCCGCGAGCTGTTCGTGACCGCCAGCGCCGGCGTGACGCTGTATCCGGACGACGGCGAGGAGGCGGACGCGCTGATCAAGAACGCCGACGTGGCCATGTACCGCGCGAAGGAGATGGGACGCAACGCCTACCAGTTCTACCGGCAGGAGATGAACGCGCACGCCGTGGAACGCATGTCGATGGAGAACCACCTGCGCCGCGCGCTCGAGCGCGGCGAGTTCCTGCTGCACTACCAGCCGAAGATCGACATCGTCAACGAGGGCGTTTCAGGCATGGAGGCGCTGCTGCGCTGGCAGCATCCCGAGGCCGGGCAGATGCCGCCGGCGCGCTTCGTGCCGATCCTGGAGGATAACGGCCTGATCGTGCCCGTGGGCGAATGGGTGCTGGGGGAAGTCTGCCGCCAGCTCAAGGCCTGGCAGGAGGAGGGTGCCTTCCCGGTGGTGCCGGTGGCGGTCAACCTGTCCGGACGGCAGCTCCAGCAGAAGGGCATCGCGCGCTCCCTGCAGGGCGTGATCAGCGGCTCCGGCGTGAGCCCGCGCCTGATCGAGCTCGAGATCACGGAGAGCGTGCTGATGCGCAACCCCGAGCAGACCGTGGGCATCCTGCGCGGGCTGCAGGAGTTCGGGCTGCGGCTGTCGGTGGACGATTTCGGCACCGGCTACTCGAGCCTGGGCTACCTGAAGAGCTTTCCGCTGGACACGTTGAAAATCGACCGCTCGTTCGTGCGCGACATCGTCTCCGACCCGGACGACGCGATGATCACGCGCGCGGTGATCTCCATGGCCCACAGCCTGCGCATGAAGGCGGTGGCCGAGGGCGTCGAGACGCAGGCCCAGCTCGCGATGCTCGCCGGCGCCGGCTGCGACGAGATCCAGGGTTATTATTTCGCGAGGCCGATGTCCGCCGGCGATTGCGCGGCCTACGTGGCGAGCTACCGGCGGCAGCTCCTGGCGGACGGGACGGAGGAACCGACGCTGCTCGTGGTCGACGACGACGCGGCGAACGCCGAGCTGATCAGCAGGGAGCTTGCCCACGAGGGCATCCGCATCCTGGTCGCGGACTGCGCGGAGCGCGCGCTCGAGCTGCTCGCCACCCATCACGTCAGCGTGATCCTGTCCGACCATCGCATGCCCGGCATGAGCGGCGTGGAGCTCCTGCGGCGGGTCAAGGGACTGGCGCCGCAGGTCGTGCGCGTGCTCATGTCCGGCCACATGGATCTGGAGACTGCCACGCAGGCGATCAACCAGGGCGAGGTCTACAAGGTGCTGGTCAAGACCGGCGCCTATGATTTCCTGCGCACGAGCATCAAGGAGGCGTTCGCCTACAAGGCGCTGCACGACGAGAACCGGAGGCTTTCCGGCCGCGTGCGCGCGCTCATGGCGGCCTCGCGCCGCCGCAAGGCGCCTTGACCGCCGGCAAAAAAACGGGGGAGCCCAGGCTCCCCCGTTCCCGTTCCGATCGCGCAGGCGACCGGGCGATGGGCGCGATTCACGCGATAGGCTTGGTGCCCACGTAGCCGTAGGCGAGGTTGTTGCGCTCCACGCCCTCGGCTTCGTAGTGCTGCTTCATCAGCGCGAGCTGGTCGCGCGTGAGGTCCTGGTACTCGGCCTGGATCTTGTACTTGTAGAGCCTGGCCGAGTTCTCGCCGAAGATCATGTTCTTGATCTTGCCGTCCGCGGCACCGAGCTTGGTCTTCCATCCCATCTTCTTCATGATGTCGTCCGGGATCTCCAGGCGGCGGAAGGCCTCGATCTGCCACTGCGGGCTGCCGTACCAGACCGAGTCCGTACCCCACACGACGTGGTCCGCTCCCATGTCGTTGACGAACTGGCCGACGAGCGCCGCGGCCAGTCGCGGGCTCGCCACCGCACAGGTCGCGAACGTCGTGCCGAGCTCGGCGTAGACGTTCTTGAGGCCGTGCTTGCTCCTGCACTCGGCAACGTCGGTGGCCCAGTCGATGCGGCCGGTCTTCTCGAAGGTTTCCAGCGTGTATTGCGGGTCCTCGAGGAACATGCGCAGCGCGCCGTGATAGATCACGAAATTGAGCTGCGGCCAGTCCTTCGCGGCCTTCGGCAGGTCGTCCACCGTCGCCGACTTCCACACGCCGGCCCACGATTGCTCGTAGTCGCGCGGCATCAGGCCCTTGTGGATGCAGATGGTGCGGATGCCGGACTTGACCGCCTTCTCGTACCAGGGATAGACGAGCTTCTCGTCGTCCAGGCGCCATGCCGTGCCCTTCGACGTCGGCGAGAGCGGATCGCCGACCGTGTAGCCCTTCCAGGAATCCGGCTTGTATTCCTCGATGGCGCGGTCGACGGTGTCCATCCAGCCGTCCTGGCCGGGAGTTATCACGGTATGGCCGAACATGCGCCGGGAGCCGGCCACCTTGTTGATCGCCGCACGCGCCTGCACGATCTGCTCGTTCGACAGCAGCCACCAGGACGGATCGTCGAACGGCGCCGACGAGAGCAGGGCCACCTTGGTATCGCTGTCGAGGTAGATCTCCTTCACGTAGTTCTGGAACTTGTAGCGCTGCAGGATGAGCGGGATGTCCTTCAGCATGTCGGGGTTCCAGTGCTCGGAGGCGTACTTGCCCAGCCCCAGCAGCCCCTCCTTGTCGAAGCCGTCGTGCACGAAGTGCGTCTGGTCGTCGAAGATGAACTGCTTCTTCAGCGCGCTCGAGCGCGCGTTCGCCGCGTCCGTGTCCGCGGCCTCGGCCTCGTTCACGTCCCACACCGGCCCGAATACCTCGTTCATCGCCATGAAGGCCACGGCCATGCCCGAGGCCGTCTTCAGGAAGCTGCGGCGATCCATGTTGAGCTTGCGCGCATACTGGTCCGCCAGCTCCTTGACGCGGCCCTCCACCTGCTTCTGCTTTTCCGTCTGCGGCAACGGGTTGTACTCGCCGTTCGACACGATCTGCGTCGGCACCGGCGAAGGAAAGGCCGCGTCCTCGGCCAGCGCGGTCTGCTCACGTTCTTTTTCGGTCAACCACATGTGCGACTCCCCCTATATAGGTAAAGAAAGTTCCATGGGCTTGCTGAACGTCCGGATGGCGGCATGACGGCATGTTTGCACTTATTGCACCGGCAGCCGCCGATACTGTTCTAGCACTCTGCTGCGCAGAGTCAAGGCCGGCTTTCGCTGCGCCACAGCAGGGACGTTGGCGAAGGGGCGGTACAATTTGGGCCGCCGGAGCCCGTCCCCGTGGAAAAACTGCCCGATCCGCGCCGCTACATGGCGTTTTCAGAGAATCCGCTGGTTGTGCTGGCGTCGCGGCAGCCGGCCGCCGGTATCGCGGCGCAACAGGAAATTTGCCCGACGGCCTTGCGGGACGCCATGGCCGCGGCCCTGCGCGCCGGCGACGACGGCCTGATTGAGCAGGCCCTGGCCGAGGCGCCCTCGCAGGCCGTGCGCCGGGCGCTCGCCGCCGCGCTCGGCGAAGCGGGCCGGCCGCCGGCGGACGCCGGCCTGCACTGGCACGTTTTCGCGCTGCCCGTGCTGCTTGTGTGCGGCGGGCGCGCCGGCGCGACGGTGCCCGGCGTCGTGCCCGACATCGACGCGCTGAGGGCCGTATTCGATGCCCACGGCGCGCTCGGCCCGCTGAAGAATTTCGCGCTCGGCAACGCCTTCGTTTCCGCGGCCGGCCTGAGGCCGCTGCTGCTCTGGCGCCAGGCGCACGACGCCGGCTCGTCGCCGTTCCGTCCGCTGGCCCTCGCTCCCGAGCCCGTCGCGATCGCCGACGAGCGCGAAACGGTGCACCTGCGCTTCCTGGCCGGCGTGTCGGTCGGCTCCGCCGGGGCGCCTGCGTTCGCCGAGACCGCGGGCAACATTGCGGCATGGGGCATGCCTTTTACGCGGGAGCTGGCCGCTCAGCTCTCCCAGCCCGGCCTGTCGCTGCTGCCGATTCCGCGCCCACCCATGAGCCCCCGGCAAGCGCTCGAAGCCGGGGCCTTTGCGCAGGCCGAGCTGGGCTTGCAGTTGTTCCTGAGCCGGGCGCTGCGGGATTTCCGTTCGCGCGTCGGCGATCCGGCGGTGCACGTCGCCGCCTGCGCCGATGCCACGGTCCGCATCGCGCTGTCCACGCCGTTCGACGCCGGGCCGTCCGCGGAATATCGCTGGCCGCTCGGGCCCGCGGACGATCTTGCCGCCGTATCGCGGTCGATACTGGACTTGCTGCAGGAATGCCGGCTGGAACAGGTGGAGGTCTTGCCCGAGGTCCAGCCTGCGGCTTCGCACTAGGGCAAAGATTTCACCACAGAGGCACAGAGGGCACGGAGAAAAAACAAGAACGATGGAAGCAGGAACAGGCAGAAATCCGGGAGAAAAATCCGCTGCCAGTCTTGTTATCGCGGAACCACCACTCCTTCTATCTATCTATCTTTGATCTTTCTCCGTGCCCTCTGTGCCTCTGTGGTGATGATTTGCGCTTTCTTCCGGCCGGGAGGCCGTTGCGTCAGTCGGGCTCGTCGAGGAAAGCCTGCACCTCGCGGAACAGCTGCATGCGGTTCTTCTCCATGATGACGGTGTGCGTGCCGCCGCCGATCTCGACGTAGCGCTTGGCCGGCGCGTTCTTCAGCAGCGGGAACAGCGTCTGCGCCATGTAGGCCGGCGTGTCCCGGTCCCACTCGGCCTTGATCAGCAGCGTAGGCACTCGGATGTTCGCCGGATCGTAGTAAGGCTTGCCCGATGCCCAGTACTCACGCACGTCCTGGATGACGCCGTTGGGCGCGCGCAGCGCGCCGTCGTCCTTTGCCTTCGGATCGGTCGCCCAGGTCGCCTCCGCCCAGGCCTCGAACCAGCCCGCAGGAATCAGATCGGCCTGCCTGTCCTCGGGCACGCCCGTGAGCCAGCGCTTCTTCGCGGCTTCCCTCGTGACGGCGCGCCAGGCGCCCAGCGGGCCGTCGCCACCGATCAGGCCCGGCGTGTTGCGCAGCCACAGCGGTGCGTACAGCACGAGTCTGCCGACCTTGTCGTTGTTCGCGGCGGCGTAGGCCGCCATGATCGAAGTGCCCCACGACCAGCCGATCAGGTCGATCTTCGGCAGGCCGCGCCGCTTGAGGATGTAGTCCACCGCCGCGCCGACGTCGCGCACCGCGACATCGGTGGTCACGATGGGCGCATTGTCCCTCGCCGCCGAGTCCATCTCGGCCGGGCGCGTGGACAGGCCGTAGCCGCGCAGGTCGACGAGGTAGACGTCCCAACCCTGCGCGGCGATGTAGTCCATCCACGACATGCCGTCGAGCGCGAGGTCGAAGGCGGTCGACGCGGGGTATGTGGCGCCGTGCACGTACAGGACCGTCTTCGCGGCCGACGGCGTGAAATCGCGCGGATGCTTGTTGCGCACGAATAGCGTGATGCCGGGCGTGTCGGAAGCGACATGGATGTCCTCGGTCACCAGGGCGGGCAGCCGTGCGCGGATGCCGTCTTCGGTTTCGGCGGCCTGCGGCACGCCGCCGGACAGGACGAGCGTCGTGGCCATCAGGACGTTCGCAAGCGGGATTTTCAACGGGCTCTCCTCGGGTATGGCGCGCTTCGCAGCGGCACGCTTCCGGCGCCACTGTAGCGAAAAGCGCGGCTGCCTGCGCAGCGCCGTTACAATCCGCCCATGAGCAATCCCGGCGGGGACGCCGCCGCGCCGTACGCCGGCCTGACCCCGGACCTCATCCTGAATGCCCTCGACTCGGCGGGGCTGCGCACCGACGGCCGGCTGCTGGCGCTGAACAGCTACGAGAACCGCGTCTATCAGGCCGGCGTCGAGGACGGGCCGCCGGTGGTCGCGAAATTCTATCGCCCGGGGCGCTGGAGCGACGCGCAGATCCTCGAGGAGCACGCCTTCACCGTCGAGCTCGCGCAGCGCGAAATCCCGGTCGTGGCGCCGCTCGTGTTCGGGGCGCGCACGCTGCATCGCTTCGCGGACTTTCGCTTCGCGGTCTATCCGCGGCGCGGCGGGCGTGCGCCCGAGCTCGACGACCCCGATACGCTGGAATGGCTGGGGCGCTTCATCGGCCGCATCCATGCAGTCGGCGCCACGCGGCCTTTCGAGCACCGGCCGCGGCTCGACATTGCGACCTTCGGCGAAGCGCCGCGCGACTTGCTGCTCGCAAACGACTGGGTGCCGGGCGACCTGCGCGAGGCGTACGCGAGCATCACGGCGCAGGCGCTCGACGGCGTGCGCGGCTGCTTCGAGCGCACGGGCGGCCCGCGCGGAATCCGGCTGCACGGAGACTGCCATCCGGGCAACGTGCTCTGGACCGGCGACGGCCCGCATTTCGTGGACTTCGACGATGCCCGCACCGGACCCGCGGCGCAGGACCTGTGGATGCTGCTTTCCGGCGACCGCGGCGCGATGACGCGCCAGTTGTCCGACGTGCTCGCGGGCTACGAGGATTTCGCCGATTTCGACCGCCGCGAAACCGCGCTGATCGAGGCCCTGCGCACGCTCAGGCTCATGCACTACGCGGCATGGCTCGCGAGCCGCTGGCACGACCCCGCCTTCCCCGCGGCTTTCCCTTGGTTCCATACGACAAAATACTGGCAGGATCACATCCTGCAGCTGCGGGAGCAGGTTGCCGCCATGCAGGAACCGCCGCTCGGGCCGTTATGAGCACTGGCACGGTCCGTGCGGCTTCCTTGACGCTCCATGACGGAGTCTTTACAGTCGGACCGCCGCGGACCAGGGTCGTTTCACAATGAGAAATCGACGCGGGCGCCGGGGCTGCCAAGCGAGGCGAGATGATCTACGAGCTGCATGAATTCCAAAAGACGGTGATGGCGCCGGCCGTGGTCTGGGCCGACATCGCCAGGCACCTCTTCACGAACCCGCTGAGCCCGCTTGCCTACACGCCGCTGTCACGCACCGTCGCGGCCAACAGCGAGATGTTCGTGCGGCTGCTGCGGCGCTATCCGAAGCCGGAATGGGGCATAGACGAGGTCGTCGCCGGCGGCAGGCGCGTGCCGGTGACCCGCGAGGTCGCCATCGACAAGCCGTTCTGCCAGCTGCTGCACTTCCGCAAGGCGACCGACGCCGCGCAGCCCAAGCTGCTGATCGTGGCGCCGCTGTCGGGACACTACGCCACGCTGCTGCGCGACACCGTGCGCACCTCGCTGTCCGACCACGACGTGTGGGTCACCGACTGGGTCGACGCAAGGATGGTGCCGCTCGCGCAGGGTCCCTTCCACCTCGACGACTACGTCGACTACATCCGCGAGTTCATCCGCTTCCTGTCGCCGGACCTGAGCGTCATGTCGGTCTGCCAGCCGACCGTGCCGGTGCTGGCGGCGGTGTCGCTGATGGCCGCGGCCAACGACCCGGCGGCGCCGAAGGCCATGATCATGATGGGCGGGCCGATCGACACGCGCCGCAATCCGACGAGCGTCAACGACTTCGCATCCGGCCGCCCGCATTCCTGGTTCGCCGACAAGGTCATCATGCGCGTGCCGGCGAACTATCCGGGCTTCATGCGCAGGGTCTACCCGGGCTTCCTGCAGCACGCGAGCTTCCTGGCGATGAACCCGGACCGCCACATGGAGGCGCACAAGCAGTTCTACGAGCACCTGATCCGCGGCGACGGTGAAAACGCGGGGGCTCACCGCAGGTTCTACGACGAGTACAACGCCGTGCTCGACATGCCCGCCGAGTACTACCTCGACACCATCAAGGTCGTGTTCCAGGAGTTCCAGCTCCCCCTGGGCAAGTGGAGCGTGCGCGGCGAGCCGGTGCGGCCGGAGGCGGTCCGCAAGACCGCGCTGTTCACGATCGAGGGCGAGCTCGACGACATTTCCGGCAACGGCCAGACCGAAGCCGCGCAGACGCTCTGCCGCAACATCCCGTCGGACAAGCGCAAGCACCTCATGGCAAAGGGCGTGGGCCACTACGGCATCTTCAGCGGGCGCAAGTTCCGCGAAATGATCTATCCGCAGATCCGCGGGTTCATCCGCCTCATGTCGCAACGCGAGGCCGACCTCAAGCTCGTGCGCGTGAAGTAGGTCCGTCCGCCCGGGCCCTTGCCACGCCTGCCGTCCCGACTTCCACCCCTTCGGCGTGGCGCGCGGACACGTTAGTGATGAAATCACCCGTTTGCGGGCAGCGCGCCGGTGCCACGCCTGCCGCCCCGATTTCAACCCCCTTTGCCGGGCGTGGCGCGCGGACACGTGGCGCCGCCGACCCGGCCGCTGGCGATGGCTTGCGCCGCTGATACAATCGCGTTCCCGTGTTTGCCGGCCGGCCGCCTCCATTGCGGGCGCGGGCCCGCCGGCGCATGGAGGCTGCCTCGCTTCGCAAGGATCGAGGCCCAGGAGACATCGATGAACGCCCCGCTCAAGGTCAATCCGCTCGCTGCCGCGGGCATGCAGCACGAGATCGTCACCCTCGCGCTGCCCCGGGACGAGCGCGTATGGGTGCCGCAGGCGCCGGGCGTATGGTTTCGCCCGCTGATGCTGAATACCGTCTCGGGCGGCTGGTTCAACCTGCTGCGCGTGCGCAAGAGCGGCATGCTCTCGCGCCACCGCCATCCCATGGCCGTCTACGGCTACGTGCTGAAGGGGCGCTGGCGCTACCTCGAGCACGACTGGGTCGCGGAAGAAGGCGGCTTCGTCTACGAGCCGCCGGGCGAGGTGCATACGCTGGTCGTCGACGCACCGGTCGACGAAATGATCACGATGTTCAACGTCAACGGGGCCATGATCTACGTGGACGAGAAGGGCGAGACCATCGGCTACGAGGACGTGTTCACCAAGATCGGGATGTGCCGCACGCATTACGAGGAGGTCGGCCTCGGCGCCGGCTTCGTCGACCAGTTCATCAGATAGGAAACAGGGGTGGAGGCTGCGGGCGAGGGCCACCGCCGCCGGTTCGACAACCAGAAAAAGGAGCTAATCATGGCAAAGGCGATTCGTTTTCATAAAACCGGGGGCCCGGAAGTCCTGCAGCTCGACGACGTAGAGATCGGCGAACCGGCAGCGGGGCAGGTCAGGATCCGCCACACGGCGATCGGGCTGAACTTCATCGACACTTACCACCGCTCGGGCCTGTACCCCCTGCCGCTGCCCAGCGGCGTGGGCAGCGAGGCGGCCGGCGTGGTGGAGGCGGTCGGCAATGGCGTCACGAGCCTGAAGGCCGGCGACCGCGTGGCTTACGCCGGCGGCGTGCCAGGCAGCTATTCCGAGGCGCGCCTGTATCCCGCGGACCGGCTGGTCAAGGTGCCCGCCGGCATCTCCGACCAGCAGGCCGCCGCCATGATGCTGAAAGGCCTCACGGTTCAATACCTGGTCCGGCGCGTATACGACGTGCAGAAGGGCGAGACGGTGCTGTTCCATGCGGCCGCCGGCGGCGTCGGCCTGATCGCCTGCCAATGGCTCAAGGCGCTCGGTGCCACCGTCATCGGCACCGTCGGCTCGGACGAGAAGGCGAAGATCGCGAAAGCCCACGGCTGCGACCACGCCATCGTCTATACGCGCGAGAACTTCGCCGAGCGCGTCAAGGAAATCACCAACGGCGCGAAAGTGCCGGTCGTGTTCGATTCCGTCGGCAAGGACACCTTCGCCGGCTCGCTCGATTGCCTGAAGCCGCGCGGCCTGCTGGCCGTGTTCGGCAACGGTTCCGGCCCGGTGACCGGCGTGGACCTCAACACGCTCGCGCGCGGTTCGTTCTACGTGACGCGGCCGACGCTCATGACCTACACCGCCGCGCGCAAGGACCTCGAGCGCAGTGCCGAGGAGCTGTTCGCCATCGTCAAGTCCGGCAAGGTGAAGATCGAGGTCAACCAGACTTACAAGCTGGCCGATGCCGCGCAGGCGCACCGCGACCTCGAAGGGCGCAAGACGACCGGTTCGACGGTACTGTTACCCTGAACGACAAGATCAACACGAACCACGGAGGGCACGGAGGCCACGGAGGAAAACCAGTAAAGAGGTAAGGTGGATCGGAACTGGAATAGATGATGATTCGCGAATTACTGTTGGCAGGTTGACTGCGGCATGAAAGACTTCGCCTCGGCTTTTTCAGTCTTCCTCCGTGATCTCCGTGTCCTCCGTGGTTCCGCTTTTGCGGGGGAGAGAATTGATAGATGATCTGAAGAACAAGGTTGTGCTCATCACCGGCGCGAGCACCGGCATCGGTGCGGCGGCGGCGGTGGCGTTCGGGCACAACGGCGCGAAGGTCGCCGTGCATTACAACAAGAGCAAGGCCGAGGCCGAGAAGGTCGCGGCACAGGTGGAGAAGGCTGGCGGCAAGGCGCTGCTGGTCGGCGGCGACGTGACGAAATCCGCCGTCTGCAGGGAGCTGGTCGAGAAGACCGTGGCCGGCTTCGGCCGCGTCGACGTGCTGATCAACAACGCCGGCGGCCTGGTGCAGCGCGCGCCGATCGAGACCGTGACCGACGAGCTGTTCGACCAGGTCGTGAACCTGAACGTGCGCTCGACCATGGTCTGCACGGGCGCCGCCGCGCAGCACATGCGCAGGCAGGGCGGCGGCTCGATCATCAACGTCACCTCGGTGGCCGCGCGCCACGGCGGCGGTCCCGGTGCTTCGCTGTACGCCGGGTCCAAGGGCTTCGTCAGCACCATCACGCACGGGCTGGCCAAGGAGCTGGTCAAGGACGGGATCCGCGTCAACGCGGTCGCACCCGGCGTGATCGTCACACCGTTCCACGACCGCTATTCCACGCCGCAGATGCTGGAAAGCTTCAAGGCCACGATCCCGATGAACCGGCTCGGCACGCCCGACGAATGCGCCGGTGCCTTCCTGTTCCTCGCGTCCGGGCAGCTGAGCGGCTACATGACGGGCCAGATCCTGGAAGTGAACGGCGGGCAGTACATGCCTTGACGCAGTCAAGGCATGCGTGAATGACGTGAATGTCGTGAATACCGTAAATGCCGGATTCACGCATTCGCTTTCGGAGTAGTCCGGCATTCGCTGATTGGCTTCAGGCTCTTTCGATATTCACGCCATTCACGATATTCACGACATTCACGAACAACAGCACCCACTACAAGAGCAGCGCTTCGGAGGAGAACATGTTCGATCTGTCGGGCAAGGTCGCCCTGGTGTCGGGCGCTTCGCGCGGGCTGGGCTGGGCGATGGCGCAGTCGCTGGCGAGTGCCGGCGCGCACGTCATCCTGAACGCGCGCGACGAGGCGGCGCTGAAGGAACGCGTCAAGGAGCTGGCGGCAAAAGGCCTGAAGGGCGAGGCGGCCGCCTTCGACGTCACCGACCATGCGGCGGGCGGCGCCTGCATCCAGGGTGCCGTGAGGAAGCACGGCCGCTTCGACATCCTGGTCGCCAACGCCGGCATCCAGCATCGCAAGCCCATCACGGAATTCGAGACCGCCGATTTCGAGCGCGTGCTGGCCACCAACCTCACGGCGGTCTGGGCGCTCGCGAAGGAAGCTGCGAAGGTCATGATCCCCGCGAGGCGCGGCCGCATCATCATGACCGGGTCGGTCAGCGCGATCCTGGCGCGGCCGACGATCTCGGCCTACATCGCCAGCAAGGGTGCCGTGCACGCCCTGACGCGCGAGCTCGCCATGGAGCTTGCGCCGCACAACGTGACTGCGAACGCGATCGCGCCGGGCTATTTCGCGACCGAGATGAACACGGCGCTGATCCAGAACAAGGAATTCAACGACTGGGTCTGCAAGCGCACGCCGGCGGGCAGGTGGGGAAAACTCGAGGAGATCGGGCCGGTGGCCGTGTTCCTGGCCTCCGACGAGGCCTCCTACGTGAACGGCCATATCCTGGTGACGGACGGGGCATTCAGCGCCGCAATGTAGAAAGACCGTGAATGTCGTGAATGCGTGAATATCGCGCTCGGGAGGATTGAAAGGCGCCAGGTCGGCATTCACGTATTCACGACATTCACGCATTCACGAAAAATGGCCTGACAACGAGCAAGCAGCGGGCGAGGAGGCAACGGCAATGGCATCGACGAAGTTCAGGATCGGCATTTCCCGAGACTGCATGACTGCGGCGGGCACCATCTTCGGCGAGGAAGCCTTCGAGGTCCTCAAGGACCCGGCGGTCGAGTGGGAGTTCATGCCCGAGAAGGTCGCCGAGATCCCGCCGCAGTACGCCTCGAAGTACGACGCGATCTGCCTGATGACGGCCAAGGTCACGCGCGGGACGCTGTCGCCGGCGGACCGCAAGCTCAAGCTGGTGGCGCGCTTCGGGGTGGGCTACGACTCGGTCGACGTGGCTGCGTGTACCGACAACGGCGTGCTGCTGACCATCTCTCCCGACGGCGTGCGCCGCCCGGTCGCCGCGAGCGTGATGGGTTTCGTGCTGGCGCTCGCGCACCGCATGTTCCTGAAGGACAGGCTGACGCGCGAAGGACGCTGGGCGGAAAAGGGCAACTATCTCGGCAGCGGGCTCATGGGCCGCACGCTCGGCGTGGTCGGCGTCGGCAACATCGGCAAGGAGATCTTCCGGCTGGTCCAGCCCTTCGGCATGAAGCTGCTGGGCTGCGACCCCAACGTGCCGCAGTCGGCGGTCGCGTCGCTGGGCGTGACCATGGTGGACCTGAATGCCCTGCTCAGGCAGTCCGACTACGTCTCGATCAATACGCTGCTCGACGAAAGCACGCGTGGCCTGATCGGCGCGAAGGAGTTTGCGCTCATGAAGCCCTCGGCGTATTTCATCAACACCGCGCGCGGGCCCGTGGTCGTGGAATCCGCGCTGATCGACGCGCTGCGGAACAACCGCATCGCCGGCGCCGCGATCGACGTGTTCGAGCAGGAGCCGGTCCCGCCGGACAATCCGCTGCTGAAGATGGACAACGTCATCGTCGCGCCGCACGCGATCTGCCATACCGACGAATGCATGAGCCTGCTCGGGAAGAGCGCCTTCAAGGCGGCGGTGGATCTGGCCCACGGACGCAAGCCGCACCTGATCGTCGACACGGAAGCGCTGCGGCATCCCCAATGGGTGGGGAAGTTCCATGCGTAGCATGGAACTTCAGGGTCGGGGAACGAGGTACGAGGTTCGAGTAACGGCCTCCTGCTTTTCCTCGGCCCTCGGCCCTTTCTAAAACACCCACGGAGCAAAAATGAGAACAAATCCCGTCAAGCAGAAACTCCTCAAGGGCCAGCCCGTCTTCGGCTCCTTCGGCTGGGAATTCCTGGTGCCCGGCCTGCCGCAGATCGTGAAGACTTGCGGCGCGGAATTCCTGCTGATCGACATGGAGCACGCCGGTACCGGCTACGAGGCGCTCAAGCAGCAGGCGGCGCTGTGCCGCGGCCTCGACGTCGTGCCGATGGCGCGCGTGCCCTCCAACCAGTACAACCACATCTCGCGCGCGCTGGACCTGGGCGCCATGGGCATCATGGTGCCCATGGTCGGCTCCGCCGAGGAGGCGAAGCACATCGTGTCGTGCACGCGCTATCCGCCGGCAGGGCGACGCGGCGCGGCGTTCGGCTTTGCCTCCGACGACTATCTCGGCGGCAGCGTGGCGGAGAAGATCAAGATCGCCAACGAGCGCACGCTGGTCATCTGCCTGATCGAGACGGCGGAAGGCATCGAGAACGTCGACAAGATCGCGGCCGTGCCCGGGGTGGACGTGCTCTGGCTGGGGCATTTCGACCTGACGAACTTCCTCGGCATCCCCGCGCAGTTCGACCACCCGAAGTACCTCAAGGCGATCGAAAAAATGACGGCCGCGGCGAAGAAGCACGGCAAGGTGCTGGCCTGCGCCACCGGCGACGAGCAGTGGAGCCGCGATTACTGGACGAAGGGCTTCCGCATGTTCGCCGTGGGCATCGACTCGATGCTGCTGCAGGGCGCGCTGAGCCAGGGCATGGCCGTGCTGAACGGCCTGAAGAAGGCGAAAAGGAAATAGGCCGGTGCGGGCATCGACGTTTTCGCGCAGGAGCCCGTGCCCGTGCCGCCGGACAATCCGCTGCTGAAGCTCGACAACGTCGTGGCCGCGCCCCACCATGTCCGCATGACGGACGAATGCATCAGCACGGTGGCGGCCAGCGCCTTCGGCGCACGCCGGGACCTCGCAGCCGGGCGCGTGCCCAGGTACGTGGTGAACGCAGAGGTGCTGGGCAAGGTACCCCATTTCCATCGATAGCCGGCGTCACCGGTTCGCAGGCACACGGGCCGCATTCATCCAACAACCGGAACCAGGGGAGACTACGATGGTTGCCATTCCGAATCCAGGGCGCACGGGGGTCACGACGTTGCGGATCATGTGGGTCGCCGCGCTGCTCGTCATCGCCCCCCTGGCCTGGGGCCAGGCCATTCCCAGCGCGCAGGTGCTGGACCGCGTCGTCAGGGAGGCCCACGCGAAATTCCTCGACGTGAAGGACGGTGCCAGCGCGGATTACATCCCCGAGCTGGCCAAGGTGCCGCCGGAGCTGTTCGGCGTTGCCATCGTGACGGCTCGCGGCGCGGTTTACGTGGCGGGTGACGTGGACTATGCGTTCACCATCCAGTCGGTGTCCAAGCCGTTCACCGCGGCGCTGGTCATGCAGCAGCAGGGCAGCTCGGCCGTCGTTGCCGACAAGGTCGGGGTGGAGCCCACCGGGCTGCCGTTCAACTCCCTCATGGCGACCCAGATCCTGAAGCCCGTGTCGGTCAATCCGCTGGTGAATTCGGGCGCGATCGCCACCGTGAGCCTGGTGCGCGCCTCCGGCCCGGAAGACCGCTTCAACCAGATCCTGGACTTCTACCAGCGCCTGTCCGGGCACAAGCTGGGCGTGATCGAGGATGTATACCGTTCGGAGGCGGCGACAAACCAGCGCAACCGTGCCCACGCCTACATCCTCGCGGTCAACCAGCGCATCTATTCCGATCCGATGGAAGCCGTGGACGTGTATACGCGGCAATGCTCCATCGGGGTGACCGCCCGCCAGCTCGCCATGATGGGCGCGACGCTGGCCAACGCCGGCACCAATCCGGTCACGAACGAGCGTGTCGTCGATGCGCGCCACGTGCCCAAGGTGCTGGCCATCATGATGATGGCGGGGTTCTACAACGAATCCGGGATGTGGGCCTACACCGCCGGTCTTCCGGCCAAGACCGGCGTGGGCGGCGGCATCGTCGCAGTGGTGCCCGGCAAGATGGCCATCGTCGGCTTCTCGCCGCGCGTGAACGAGGCCGGCAACAGCGTGCGCGCGATGAAAGCCATCGAATACATCAGCGACCAGCTGGGCTTGAGCGTTTTCGGCAGCGGGCGCTGACGCGCGGGTGCCCGCGCTAGAGCGGCTTGCTGGGATCGATCAGCGTGCGCCACATGTGTGCCGTGGGGCTCGCGTCGTTGCCGAGGCCTTCCTTCGGCTGCCTGAAGTGGCGGCCGATGATGTCGGTGAACGGCTCGATGGACCACGGCATCGACTTGTCGAAGGCGTAGTCGTCGCACAGCGTGATGTTGCGGGAGGTCATGTACCACTTGTGTTTGCGCGCGTAGTCGTGCGCGGCCTGGATGTACTCGGGCGGCCGGTAGTCCGCGCCGAACATCGTGATGTACATCTTCGGGTATTCGTAGCCGACCGATTCGTCCGCGAAGTAGCGCAGCGCCTGGTGGTAGCGTATCGCCCAGGAGACCTTCTCGGAGACGTAGGGCTCGACGAGCTGGGCGCCCCACCAGCCGTGGTCCGGCCGCACGACCGCCAGCCCGATGTCGTGCAGCAGGCAGGCCATGATGGACTCCTCGTCCATGCCGGCCTTCATGGCCTGCATGGCCGTCTGCACGCAGTGCGGCGCCGCCGCCGTGGGCAGGCCGAATTTCGGCGTGTTCAGGCGCAGGTTGAAGATGTCCGCGAGCGTCGGCTTCGCCGGCATGGGCACTTCCGGCGTCGGCGGCCGGATGCGCGCGAACGCGGTGCCGATATCCTTCAGGTCCTGCTGCCGCTCCGCGCTGAGTTCGCTCTGTTTCATGGGTTGCCTCGCCTGTCACACACCTTCACAGAATAAAACATGAACCACGGAGATCACGGAGTACACGGGGGAAAGGCAATAACGAAACAAGGGATTGGATCGTGGCGAGTCGTGACAGCACCGCCATTGCCTGTCATGGGTCAGCCACCATTTCCAATCCGTATCCTTTGTCGTCTTTCGCCCTTCCTCCGTGTACTCCGTGATCTCCGTGGTGAAATTTTTTCTACGCCTGTAGCCGGTCAACCGAAGCACGCGCGCACGACACCGCCGTCGACGCGCAGCGCGGCGCCGTTGGTCGCGGAAGCGAGCGGGCTGCACGCGTAGGCGATCATGGTAGCGACTTCCTCGACCGTCGCGTAGCGCTTGAGCAGCGAGCTCGGGCGCACCTTCTCGAAGAATTCCTTCTCGAACTCGGGGAAGGGCTTGCCCCCCGAGCGCTTCGCGATCGCCGCCTTGTTGCCCTCCGACAGCGTCGGGCCGGGCAGCACCGCGTTGACCGTCACCCCGGTGCCGACGCAGGTCTCCGCGAGCCCGCGCGAGATCGCGAGCTGCGCGGTCTTGGTCATGCCGTAGTGGATCATGTTGTCCGGGATCTGGATGCCGCTTTCGCTGCTGACGAACACGATGCGCCCCCAGCCGCGCTGCTTCATGCCCGCGAGGTAGGCGCGCGACAGGCGCACGCCGCTCATGACGTTCACGTCGAAGAAGCGCTGCCACTCCGCATCGTCGATGTCCTCGAACACCTTGCGCTCGAAGATGCCGAGGTTGTTGACGAGGATGTCGACGGCGGGAAAGTTTTTCACGAGCCCCGCGGTCGGCCCGGCTTGCGCGAGGTCCCCGGCGTAGCCGTCGACCCTCGCATCCGGCGTGCCCGCGCGAATCCGCTCCACAGCCTCCTTCACCGCGGCTTGCGTGCGGCCGTTCAGGATGACGCTTGCACCCTCCGCCGCGAGCAGCGCCGCGGCGGCGAAGCCGATGCCCTTGGTCGAGCCCGAGATCAATGCAGTCTTGCCCCGCAGCTTCAGGTCCATGCCTGTTCCCCTATTGCGATTTCTTGAGGTGTTCGTCGAACCATTCGATCGCGAGCCGCGTCGCTTGTTCCCTCGCCTCGCCGTAGATGCCGTAGTGCGCGATGCCGGGGATTTCGACGTACTTCTTCGGCTCGCGCGCGCGTTCCCAGGCGAGCTTCGGGTGCTGGCGGTTGTCGAACAGCTCTTCGCGCTCGGCTGCGATGAACAGCATCGCACAATTGCGCACGCCCGCGACGTCGTCGATGGGCGCGTACCACAGGAACTTCTCGCGCAGCGGCGCGCCCTTCAGGTTGCCGATTTCGCGCAAGCCCGGCGGCGGAAAGCCCAGCTCACCACGGGCGCGCCGGGTCGCGTCGCGATAGCTCTTGTCGAGTACCGCCGCCGGGGTGGTCGCGACCGGCTGGCCCATGTAGCCGACCTGGCTCACCAGCGCGCGCACGCGCGGATCCCTTGCCGCCACGTAGACGACGAGCCCGCCCGAGAAGCTGGTTCCCCACAGCCCGACGCGGCTCTTGTCGACGGCCGGCTCTCCCATCGCCCAGTGGATCGCGTTCTGGATGTCGATTGCCTGGTCGAGCGGATCGACGACCTCGCGGATCTCCTTCATTTCGCCGGCGAAGCGGCCATCCGGGCTCTTTTCCGAGGCTGCGGGCGCGGCCTGCATGACGCGTGCCTCGCTCAGGCCCCAGCCGCGGTAGTCGAAGGCGACGACGAAATAGCCGGCCGCCGCGAATGCCTTCGCCTGCGGGCGCAGCATCGCCGCGGTGCCGCCCCATCCGTGCGACATGACGATGGCAGGCAGCGGTACGGACGCGCCCGCAGGATAGTAGATCTCGGCGTACATGCGCGTGCCGTCGCTCATGATGACGGCACGGCGCTCCTCGACGTCCGCGGCGCGGGATATCGTGGCGAGGCAGGCCGGAAGGAGCAGGGTGAGCGCGCCGAGCAGGGCGAGCGCGCCGAGCGGGCGCAGCAGCGCAACGACGGGGAGGGTTGGTCGGGGCATGGGACGAAACGGGTGGCGCAGGCGCCGGCGGGGCGCTTGCGAAAGGGTTACTCGATGTCGCCGGACTCGTCCGACCAGCGCCTGCGCGGGCCGGCGTAGCCCGAATCCGACATTTCCCCGTCGTCCTCGCCGTCGCCGTCGAATTTTTCCATTTCCTTGAGCAGCGATTGCAGCCGCTTTTCCGCCACGCTCTCGCGCTCCGACTGGCCGGAAATTTTTTCGATGACGGACGCCGCGCCCGTGTAATCCTTCTTGGTCTTGATGGGGCGCGCCGCCCCGTTCGGCTTGCTACCTCGTGTCATGACTCGAGCTCCCTGACGACGGCACCCGTTCCCCGGGCGCATTCCGCTTGCGGGCCGACCCGGCCGCGCGCCATAAGTGTACTCCCCGCCGCGGACACCCTGCAGGACGCGCGGCGGTCAGTTCGCGCCACCGGCCGCTGCCGCGGCATGCGCCTGCGCGCGGGTGCGCACATCCTCGGCGCGCTCTTCCGCGGTCGCCGCGCGGTAGCGGAACCAGCCCACGTTCATTTCCTCCCAGGTCTGATCGCCCCAGCGCACGACCCGGTCCGGGTCGGGATTCGCCGGATTCTGCGCGGAATTGTCCCAGGTCATGTCCATGACCACGCGCGTGCCGGCGGGAATGAACTTGGACGGGCTCAGCACGTACAGCGGCTGCCAGGCGAAGTCGTACCTGGGCACCGACAGCAGGATCTCCTCGCGGCCGTCGGGGTAGTGCGCCGTGAACCTGGCGGCGCTGCCGCGCAGGTGCGCGTGCGGCAGCAGGCTGTAGAGCATGATGTCGCGGTCGAAGACTTTCTCGAGCTGCCGCGAGTACGCCTTCGCGTTCGCGGGGATCTCCAGAGACGTGTCGTAGATGACCGACATCTCGAGCCTGTGCCTGGGCGGCTTGTCGTAGAAGTACAGCGCGAGCCGCGTGACGTCGGTGGCCGCCCGGCCGTTGGGCGTGTAGTGCATCTGGAACTGGAAGCGCGCGCCCGTGCGCAGCAGCATGCCGGTGTCGGCGGGATAGGGCACGGCGTTCTTGCCGGGCGCGTAGCCGCCCAGGTCGCCCATCTGGCCGCGCACGCTGTCGGACGGGTCGTCGATGCCGGCGAGCACGTGGTGCACGACTGCGCGGTTGCCCGGCAGGATTTCCACCGCGCGGATCCACACGTCGTGGTCCAGCGGATTGTCGACGCGCGGATACTGATAGCTCACCATGCCGTTGGCCGGCACCTTGTACGCCGGCACCTCGACGATGAGGTCGGGCTTTCCCAGTGTCCATTCCGACCAGCTATTGTCGAGCTGCGCGAGCGGATCCGGGCCGCCGCCCCGCGGCGCGCCGGCCTCGATCCAGTGCACGAGGTCCTTCACGTCGTGGTCGGACATCGCGCGCGCGCCCACGAAGCTGCCGTAATGCGGATCGGCGTGCCACGGCGGCATGCGTTGCGTGCGCACGGCCTCGCGGATCATCGGACCGAATCCGCGCACGACGTCGTAGCCCGTCATGGCCCAGGGCGCGGCGCCGCCCTCGCGATGGCAGGCCACGCACTTGTCGGCGAGCAGCGGCGCGATGCGCTCCGAGTAGGAGATCTTCGAGTGGGCGTCACGTTGCGCGCGCTCCGGGAAGTCGACGAGGCAGCCCAGCGTCTCGGCCTTTGTCACCTGCACGGGCCGGCCGGCGAGCACGGCGTCGAGCGCATCCGCGAGGTAGTGGTTCTTCGCCTCGGGGCGCGCGGCCCCGTAGGAGAGCCGGTCGTCGAGCGGCCCGCGGTAGGCGAGCTTCCAGCCTTTCGTGTCGACGACGAAGAAATCGGCGGTACGCTCGATCCCCAGGGCTTCGCCGATGAGCTGCGTCTCGTCGACGAGCACCGGCAGGTCGTTGCCGAAGGCGGCGGCTTCCCTGGCGATGGATTCGCGGCTGTCCTGCAGGTTGGAATCCACGAGCAGGAACTCCACGCCCTGCGCGCGGTAGCGGTCGCGCAGCGCCTTCAGCTCCGGCAGGCCCTTCTGCACGATGCCGCAGCCGTTGCCGTAGCTCATGAGCACGACGGCCCTGGCGTCGGAGTGGTAGTAGAGCGCATGCGAGGCGCCGTTCTGGTCGATGAGCCGGAAGTCGTCGACGCGATCGCCCGGCTCCAGGGCGAGAGCAGGGCCACCGGCCACCAGGGCAGCCGCGGCGGCGAGCGCCGGAAGCAGGACTTTCATGTCATGCGAGCTCCCGCATGATTCGTTGCGGCAATGGTACGCCGAGCCGGCACGGAACGTTGCCGCGGCCGCCTTCAGGCCCTGTCGGCGCGCAGGTCGCTGCGGTAGGTCTCCGGCCCGAGGTAGAGAGCCAGCACCGTCAGCAGCGCCAGCACGACCATGTACGCGGCGACGAGCCACGGCTCGCCGTTGCCCTGCAGGAGCAGCCAGGTCGCGAGAAAGGGCGCCGGCCCGCCGGCGAGGATGGAGCCCAGTTCGCGCGCGGCGGCGAAGCCGCTGTAGCGCAGCTTCGGCCCGAACAGCTCCGCGAAGTAGGCGGCCTGCGGCCCGAACATGCCCGACACGCCCACGGATATGGCGAGGATCAGCGCCAGCCAGATCACGGGCTGTGAGCCGGTGCCGACCATCAGGAAGAAGGGATAGGCGAACAGCGCGGAAAACACCGCCGCGCCGCCGTAGACCTTGCGCCGGCCGATGCGGTCCGAAGCCGCGGAGAACATCGGCACCGTGAGCAGCGAAATCGCGTAGGCGATCATGATGCCGTTGAGCACCATGCTCTTGGGCAGGTTGAGCTGCTTGGTCATGTAGCTCAGCGTGAACACGGGATAAAGATATCCCAGGCCGTTTTCCGCGAGCCGAGCGCCGAGCACGACCAGGAATTCGCGCGGATGCCTCACGAAGGCATCCTTCACCGGCGAGCGCGCGGCCTTGCTGTTGGCAGCGATCTCGCTGAACACCGGCGTCTCGGCGACCCTGCTGCGGATGAAGAAACCCACCAGGACCAGGATGATCGACAGCAGGAAGGGCACGCGCCAGCCCCAGCTCAGGAAGTCCTCCCTGGGCAGCGCGGAGACGATCGCGAACACGCCGGTGGCGAGCAGCAGGCCGATGTTCACGCCGATGGCCGCGAAGCTGCCGAACAGGCCGCGGCGGCCGGGCGGGGCGTGCTCCACCGCGAGGATGACCGCCCCCCCGTATTCCGCGCCGGCGCCGAAGCCCTGGATGAGCCGCAGCATGACGAGCATGAACGGCGCCCACAGGCCCACCGATTCGTAGGTCGGCAGCAGCCCGATCAGGAAGGTGCCCACGCCCACCAGCAGCAGCGTGATCACCAGCACGGGCTTGCGTCCCAGCCTGTCGCCGAGGTGGCCGAACACGATGCCGCCGAAGGGCCGCGCGAAGAAGCCCACGCCGAAGGAGGCGAACGACAGCAGCAGCCCGATGGTCGGATCGAACTTCGGGAAGAACAGCTCGCTGAACACCAGCGCGGCTGCGGTGCCGTAGATGAAGAAGTCGTACCACTCCAGCGCCGAACCGACGGCCGAGGCCATCAGGACCCTGCGGTGCGAAGCGTCCATGTTTCTCCCCTCCTCGCTTGTTGTTATGGCTTGTCGGCGTGCAACGCCTGCGCGGCAGCGTGCCAGTTCCGCAGGATACCCCAGCGGGAGGCACGCGGCTTCTTGCGTTGCGTCACAGGCCGAGGTCGCTCAGGCCCGGGTGATCGTCCGGCCGGCGCCCGAGCGGCCAGCGGAACTTGCGCTCGGCTTCCCGGATCGGCAGGTCGTTGATGCTGGCGATGCGACGCTGCATCAGGCCCTGTGCATTGAATTCCCAGTTCTCGTTGCCGTAGGAGCGGAACCAGTTGCCGGAGTCGTCGTGCCACTCGTAGGCGAAACGCACGGCGATGCGCGCATCGGAGAAGGCCCACAGCTCCTTGATGAGCCGGTAGTCGAGCTCCTTCGCCCACTTGCGGCGCAGGAACTGCACGATGGCCTCGCGGCCGGAGAAGAATTCCGAGCGGTTGCGCCATACGCTGTCCGGCGCATAGACCAGCGACACGCGCTCGGGGTCGCGCGAGTTCCAGCCGTCCTCCGCGAGGCGCACCTTCTGCGCCGCGGTCTCGCGCGTGAAGGGCGGCAGCGGCGGCCGGGTTTCCGGGTTCGAGGCCATCAGTCGTTCACCGACAGGATCGCCACCGCATAGGGCTGCAGCGTCAGCGCGCCCT
This sequence comes from Burkholderiales bacterium, assembly GCA_036274775.1. Taxonomy (GTDB): domain Bacteria; phylum Pseudomonadota; class Gammaproteobacteria; order Burkholderiales; family JACQAP01; genus JACQAP01. The sequence goes on from DASUFB010000043.1 coordinate 39,671, forward strand.
TCATCGGCTTCCAGCCCCGCTGGAACGCGACAGGATCCGTCGTCGCCTGCACGAAGCTCGCTTCGTCGAGCGTGGTGCCGAACACCGCACCCTTCGCGCCCGAGATCGCAACGTCGCGTGCCTGCGCGGTGAGATTGGCGAGCCACAGCGTCGTGCCGCGCTTGCCGCGGTAGGCGAGTGCCCGCACCTGAGCGGGGTCCGAGGACTGCGTGCCGACGAGCTTCTGCCCCGCGCCGCGCGTGAGCCCGGCGACGACGTGGTAGGCGGGGAACACGGCCGCGCCGGAGAGCTGGTCATACCAGGGCTGCCTGTGCGCGTCCTTGCGATAGATGATGCCCAGCGGCCCGGTCGGTGCGCCCAGCGCGATCGCCTCGACGCCGGTGTGCGCGAAGGTCGCGACATAGCCCAGCGTCCAGGCCGCGGCGAACAGGCCGCGCTGGCGCGGGTCGAGCCTGGTCAGGCACACGCGCACGTTGTCAGGGTTCGGCGTCCAGGTCGCGCCGTGCGGATTGTCGCGGCAGCCGATGCCGCTCGGGCCGATGCGGTACGGCGTCTTGCCGATGAACGAGCGCGCGGTCGTGACCTGGTAGGGCAGCGCCTCCAGCGTCTCCATGACGGAGCGGTCGTCGGCCGCGTGCACGATCGGGCAGGTCGTGTTGACCACGAAGTCGAGCGGCTGCGCGGGCACGCGCTTGCGGTTGAGCTCGGTGAAGAACGAGAACATGCCTCCTCCCAGCCGCGTGCCGGGGAAGGCCTTGCGCGCGGCGGCGTACAGGTCTTCCAGCTTCGGCGCGGGCGGTCGCGGCCCGCCGGGCAGCACGGACTTCAGGTCGCCCACGGGCACGACCGCGACGGATGCGAGGCGTATGCCGGATTGCCTGACCATGCCGGCGAGCCCGTCGAGCTCGGCGGCGTAGCCCTGCACGCTTTCCACCACGGCTTCCAGGGCGACTTCCGCACCGGTGGCTTCGGCCAGCACGCGGTAGCCGTACAGCTCCCTGGGGCCGTGACCGGCGCGCGGATCGAAGTGGCACACCAGGAAGCGCGGCGCCGCGCGCTTGAGCAGGTCGAGCTGCGCGACCGACGCGTCGATTTCCTCCGCCGGCACGCCCAGCCCGACGGGCGGCAGCGTGCCGCGCGAGGCGGCTCCCAGCCCGATCTCGACGGCCTTGCCCGCCGTCCCCTTGCCTCCCTTCGGAACGGCGCCGCCCAGCGTCAGCCGGATGGCCTGGCTCACGCGCTCGCCGGCCTTGAGCGTGTACGGCCACGGCCGGATCAGCGGCCGCACGTAGGTCTTGAACGAGGCGTCCGTCCAGTTGCGGTGGTCCTCCATCTCGAAGGTGTCGCCCTCCATGACCACGGTGGCCTTGAGCCCCGGCATGACCTCGTGCGTGAGGGAGCGGATCTCCAGCACCGGCTGGACCGGGTTCACGAGCTCGGGGAACTTGCTCTTCTCGTGCCTGCCGTCGACGTGCTCGATTTCCACCGGGCAGCCGGCCACGCCCTTGAGGGGATGCAGCACTACGAAACCGGTGCGCGCGGTCAGGAAGTCCGTCTTCGGCACCGCCGTGCCGGTGAATTCGAGATTGCCCTCCTTCGTGCCCTCGATGCGCGCGTCGTAGGAAAGCGCCTGGTCGCCGATTTTCACGTCGGCATGGAAGGAAACCGAGAAGCCGTCGGCGCGCTGGTCGACCTTGAGGTCGCTGATCGCAGGCGTGGCGGTGCCCCAGTCCTTGTCGCGGATCAGGAAGGCGATCGCGCGCAGCACTTCCACGCCGGCGACCTTCAGGTAGCGCAGCTGCCCGTTCCCGAACTCGACCGACAGCGGGCCGGCGGTCAGGATGCGCCCGGGAACGTCGGGCTGCCCGGTGCCCGTGAGCGCGATCGCGCGGGAAGGTTTCGTCGTTGCCATGGTCGTTCTCCTATTGTCTCAAGCGATGAACCACGGAGGACACGGAGAGCACGGAGTAAACCAAATGGAGGGGAACAAGGCGCATGGTCCGGGAATGCCATGGTCGATGATCGGCGACCGGCCGGCGAATCCGGCACATCCCGATGCTCTGTCTTCCTCCGTGCTCTCCGTGTCCTCCGTGGTTCAGGTTCAGGGTTTACAGGACCTTGTCGGTCTGCGGGTCGACCAGCACGGCCCGGTTCATGTCCAGGGCCAGGTCGATCTTCTGGTGGATGCCGGTCACGTCATGGGCTTGCAGCTCGGCCACGACGCCGGTGCCGCCTAGACGGAAGGTGGCGTAGGTGCGCGAGCCCGTCGGCTGCAGCAGCTCGATCTCGGCGACGTATGCGGCCAGGCCGGCACGCGCGTCGCCGGCGTGGGCGCGCGTCATGTGCTCGGGTCGCAGGCCGAGGATCACCGGCTGGTCGCGGCGAGCGGCCAACCGGCCCGCGCGCGCTGCGGGCAACGGCAGCAGCGTGCCGTCATCGAGGGCCACGCCCAGGCCCTCGCCCTGCCCAACCAGCCGCGCCGGCACGAAATTCATCGAAGGCGAACCGAGGAAGCCCGCCACGTATTTCGTCGCCGGCCGCTCGAACAGGTCGAGCGGGGCGCCGGCCTGCTCGATGCGGCCCTCGCGCAGCAGCACGATGCGGTCCGCCATGGTCATGGCCTCGATCTGGTCGTGCGTGACGTAGATCATGGTCCTGCCCAGCTCCTGGTGCAGGCGCTTGATCTCGCCGCGCATCTCGTCGCGAAGCTGCGCGTCCAGGTTGGACAGCGGCTCGTCGAACAGGTAGAGCCGCGCGTTGCGCACGATGGCCCGGCCGATGGCCACGCGCTGCAGCTGGCCGCCCGAGAGCTGGCGCGGATAGCGGTCGAGCAGGTGGTCGATGGCCAGCATCTGCGCGGCGCGCCTCACCTTGGGCTCGATCTCGGCCCTGGGCGTGTTGCGCGAGCGCAGGCCGAAGGCGATGTTGTCGAACACCTTCATGTAGGGGTACAGCGCGTAGTTCTGGAACACCATGGCGATGTCCCGGTCGCGCGGCGGCAGGTGGTTGACCGCCTGCCCGCCGATCTCGATCGTGCCGCTGTCGGCGTCCTCCAGGCCGGCGATGGTCCGCAGCAGCGTGCTCTTGCCGCAGCCGGACTGGCCGACCAGCACGGTGAACTCCCCGGCCGGGATCTCCAGGTTGACGCCGCGCACGGCGTGCACCTGGCCGTAATATTTGTCGAGCGCGGTGATTTTCAGGTCAGCCATGGCTTCGCCGGTGAGGGGTGAGGAGTGGGGAGTGAGGCGCAAAGGCAAATGGCTTCATCCTTTGACGGCTCCCAATGAAATTCCGCGCACCAGGTAGCGCTGCATGAATGCCACGGCGACGAAGATGGGCAGCGTGCCCAGCACGGACATCGCCGAGATCTTCGCCCAGAAGTTCGACTGCCCGCCGAAGAAGTGCGTGATCTGCACGGTATAGGTGGTCGCCTCGCTGCGCGTGAGCACCAGCGCGAACAGGAAATCGTTCCAGGCGAACACGAACGTGAAGATAGCCGTGGCGAACAGGCCGGCGCGGCACATGGGGAACACGACCCGCCAGATGACCTGCCAGCGCGTGCAGCCGTCGACCAGCGCGGACTCCTCGAGCGCCTTGGGAATGTCGAGGATGTAGCCGCGCATCATCCAGATCACGTACGGCAGGTTGAAGGCCGTGTAGAGGATGATGACGCCGACGTAGGTATCCACGAGGTGCAGCCAGACGAACAGCAGGAAGATCGGGAACACCACCGCGATGGGCGGGATCATGCGCTGCGAGATGATCCAGTTGGCGAGGTGCTCGCCGCCGGTGCGGAAGCGCGCGAGCGAATAGGCGCAGATGGTGCCCAGGAACATCGCCAGCAGCGTGCTCGTGCCGGCGATGACGAGGCTGTTCCACACCGTGACCGCGTCGCCGTCCCTGAACAGCACGGCGTAGTTGCCGAAGTGGATCTGGCCCGGGTACCACTTCGGGGGGTACGAGAAGATCTCCTCCGGCGTCTTGAACGAGATCATGAACAGCCAGTAGATCGGGAACACGAACGCGAGCGTGATGGCGAACGCCGCGGCAAGCCGCAGGGTGGTCCGGAGTCCGGCTTTGCGCGCGGGGCTCATGCGTCTACCTGGACAGCTCGACGCGCTTCAGCGCGAGCATGACCACGATCGACAGCATCAGGATCACGAGGAAGGCCACCGCCGCCGTGTAGCTGGTCTCGAACTGCTGGAAACCCTTCACGTAGGTGAAGATCGAGATCGTCTCCGTCATGGTGCCCGGCCCGCCGCGCGTGAGCGCCCAGACGATGTCGAACAGGCGGAACAGGTCCAGCCCGCGGATCAGGATGGCGATCGCCATGACCGGCCAGATCGCCGGCAGCACGATCCTGGAGAAGGTCCGCCACCAGCCGGCGCCGTCGATCGCAGCCGCCTCGAGCTGCGACTTGTCGACGTTGGCGAGCGCGGCGAGCAGCAGCAGGAACATGAACGGCGTCCATTGCCAGATCTCCGCGGCGATGATGGCCGGGTAGACGAGGCTCGGGTTGATGGTCCACAGGATGGCCTCGTCGCTGCCGGTGAACCAGCCGATGATCTGGTTGATCGGACCGAAGCGATGGTCGAACAGCAGCGACCACGTCGCCCCCGACACGATGGGCGAGACCACGACCGGCAGCACGAGCAGCGCGATGAACACCCGGCGGCCGGGCAGCTTGTCGAGGAACAGCTGGGCCATCGCCAGCCCGAGCACCAGCTCGATGGGCAGCGCGACGGCGGTGAAGATGACGGTGTGCAGCAGCGACTGCCACATGCGCGCGTCGTCGAACAGCATGGCGTAGTTGCGCAGGCCGACGAAGTCCGTGCTGGTCTCGGTCATCGTGAGGCCCTGGAAGCTCACGACGAGCAGATACACGAGCGGGAAGATGCCGATCAGCAGCAGCACGAAGATGGCCGGCGCGACCAGCAGGTACTTGAAGTTGCGCTCGGCGAAGGCCGGCTTCGCCATGCTTGCAGGGTTCACGTCGGTGCCGGGTCCAGGTTCCCGCCGCCGGCGGGGACAAAAAAGGGAGCGCCCATGCTGCCCGCGCTCCCGCCTCGTGTTGCGGCCGGCCGTCCCGTCGGGGCGGCTGGCTCGGATGCATCGTTTACTTGGGGTAGGCGCCGGACTTCGCCGCCCAGGCGTTGTAGACAGCCTTCTGCTTGTCCACGCCGACCTGCTTGGTGATGCCGTCCCAGTCCGCCGCGATCTTGTCCGCGATCTTCTGCGGATCCTCGCCCGCCCACAGGCGGCTGATGCCCTGGCGGATGGCCTCCTCGTACTTGTCGGTCTGGATCAGCGACAGGTCAAGCAGGCCGGTCTGCGCGCCCTGGTGCAGCGCCGCCAGGTAGTTCTTCGCGTCCGGCCACAGTTTCAGGTAACCGGGGTTGGTGTAATGCGAGTCGCGGAACGGGTCGCGCAGCGTGTAGGGCAGCTGCACGCGCTTGTTGCTGATCTCCTCGCTGTTCAGCCACTGGATGAACAGGTAGGCCGCTTCCTTCTGCTTGCTGGTCGAGGCGACCGACAGCGCGAAGCCGGCGGCGAGCTCGGGGTGGCCGCCCGGGGGCAGCGCGTAGCCGACCTTGCCGGCGATCTGCGACTTCGGTACCCAGTCGAGCGCCTTCTCGCTGCCGAGGTAGCCGGCCGCGAACCGGCCGTAGGGCGGCCAGGAGATGGTCATCGCGCTCTGGCCTTTCAGGAAGGTCGCCAGATTCTCCACGAAGCCGAACTTCTCCACGCCGGGCGGCATGAAGCGGTTCTCGTTGCGCATCTCGGTCAGCACCTTGACGCCGATCGGGCTGTTCACCGTGGCCTTCATGGTGTTGCCGTCGAAGAACTTGCCGCCCTCGACGCGGAAGCGCTCCTGGAACATGAACATCGTGTACGGCGGCTGGCGGAAGAACGACGCGCCGTAGGTGCCCTCGCCCTTGAGCTTCTCGGTCAGGAAGGAGCCGATCTCGTCGAACTGCTTCCAGGTCTTCGGCGGCGCGAGGTCGTACTTGTACTTGGCCTTGAATGCCTTCTTCAGGCCTGCGCGCGCGAAGATGTCCTTGCGGTAATAGAGCACGAACACGTCGCCGTCGTCGGGGAACGCATAGATCTTGCCGTTGACCGTCATCTGGTTGTCGCGGTAGGTCGGCGCGATCTTCTGCAGCTCGCCGCGGAAGCCGTACTTGTCGACGAGCGAGTCGAGCTGCTCGAGCGCGCCCGCCTGCACGAGGTCGGGCATCCAGGCCGGGATCACGTTCAGCGCGTCGTACGCGCCGGTGCCGGCACGGTACTCCTGCATGATCTTCGTGAACATTTCCTCGGTCGGCACTTCGATGACGTTGACCTTGCAGCCGGTTTCCTTTTCCCACATCGGCCCGGAGAAGTTCTTCGGGTCGAGCGACTGCAGGCCGGCTTCCCAGACGATGGTGATGGTCTTGCCGGCGCAGATCTTCTTGGCGGCCTCGACGGCTTTCTGCGCGGCGCTTTGCGCGTTCGCGGCGCCGGTCCAGGCGAGCACCGAGGCGGCGATACATGACAACAGCAACCCCCTGAGCAGACCGTGCCGGGGAAGGACGAGCGGGTAGCCCTTCATGATGCCTCCTCCAGTTGATTTTGGATTTGTAAGTTTTTGATTGCTTGCCCTTATGGCGGGCAAGTCGGCAGAGCGAAACGATTATGTTGAAGCGGCCCCGCGAGTGTCAAGCCGGCGCCCTCGTTTGCGTCGATGCGGCGCGGCAACATGCGTGCGCAGCGTCGTCGCGAACGGAGCGCGCCTCCGGCCGGCCGCTGCGCCCGCGGATTTTGTGGTGCAATGAGGCCCTTTCGAGCGTATCCGACCGAGGAAATCCCCCCAGTGACCCGAGCCAACCTGCAGGCGGCCGCCCGCCTGCTCGACCAGCGGCTGTCCCTGCAGCCCATCACCGACCTGCCGGCGGACATCCGCCCGAAGACCGAAGCCGAGGGTTATGCGCTGCAGCGCGTGCTGAACGGGTTGCTGGTCGAGGCCGGCCTGGGCGCGCAGGTCGGCCACAAGATCGGCTGCACCACGCCGGTCATGCAGAAATTCCTGGGCATCCAGAATCCCTGCGCCGGCGTGGTGTTCGCGAGGACCGTCCTGCGCGGGTCGGCCAGCGTGCCGCGCTCGGGCTTCGTGAGGCTGGGCATGGAGTGCGAGATCGCCGTGGAGCTCGCGCGTGACCTCGGGCCGGCCGGCTCGCCAGTCGACCGCGCGGCGGCGGCGCAGGCCGTGGGCGCGGTCATGGCGTCGATCGAGCTGGTGGACGAGCGCTACGCTGATTTCCGCACGCTCGGCATGCCGACGCTGATCGCCGATGACTTCTTCGACTCCGGGTGCGTGCTGGGCGAGCCGGTACGCGACTGGCAGCGTCTCGACCTCGCGCGCATCTCGGGCACGGCCTGGGTGAACGGCGCCGAGGCCGGCCGCGGCCGGGGAGAGCTCATCATGGGTCACCCGCTCGAGGCGCTGGCGTGGCTCGCCAACGCGCGCGCGCGGCACGGCTTCGGGCCACTGAAGGCCGGCGAGTTCGTCACGCTGGGCAGCGTGGTCGAGACGAAATGGCTGGATGCCGGCGACCGGGTGCGGATCGAGGTCGAAGGGCTCGGCGAGCTGAGGCTGGACATTACATGATGAAGGGCGGACCCGGGACCGGGGACCCGGTCAATGACGCGGGCTTTTCGCTCAGTCCCGAGTCCGGAGTCCTCGGTCCGCCCGTCGTTCGCTCGTAACATGCAGCAACCCGCCATCGAGCTCTCCGCAGTGCGCTTCGCATGGAAGCGCGGCGCGGCGGACGTGCTCGACATCGAGAGCCTGCGCGTGGCGCGCGGCGAGCGTGTGTTCGTGCGCGGCGCGAGCGGGAGCGGCAAGTCCACGCTGCTGGGGCTGATCGGCGGCGTGTCGGTGCCCGGCGGCGGCAGGCTGGACGTGCTCGGCCGCGACATCGGCGCCATGTCCGGCGCCGCACGCGACAGCTTCCGCGCCGACCATGTCGGCTTCATCTTCCAGATGTTCAACCTGATCCCCTACCTGTCGGTGATCGAGAACGTCTGCCTGCCGTGCGGATTCTCGCCGCGCCGGTGCGAGCGCGCCTGCGGCGTCTCGGCGAGCATCCGGGCCGAAGCGCGGCGCCTGCTCGAGCACCTCGACATGGCGGACGCCGCGCTGTTGCGCAAGCCCGCCACGGAACTGAGTGTCGGCCAGCAGCAGCGCGTGGCCGCCGCGCGCGCGCTGATCGGCGCGCCCGAGATCGTCATCGCCGACGAGCCGACCTCCGCGCTCGACGCGGACCGCCGCGAGGCTTTCGTCGAGCTGCTGTTCAGGGAATGCGCGGCCGCGGGCGCGACGCTGGTGTTCGTCAGCCACGACGCGGCGCTCGGGCCGCGCTTCGACCGCGTCGTCGATCTCGCGGCGGTCAACCGGGCGGCGGCATGATCCCCGGGCTCGCCGCCAAGAGCCTGCGCAACCGCAAGGTCACCGCGGGGCTCACCGCGCTGTCGATCGCGCTCTCCGTGCTGCTGCTGCTCGGCGTGGAGCGCATCCGCTCGCAGGCGCGCGCGAGCTTCGCCGCCGCGGTCTCGGGCACGGACCTGCTGGTCGGCGCGCGGACCAGCCCGGTGCACCTGCTGCTGTCCGCGGTGTTCCACGTCGGCAATGCGACCAACAACATCACCTGGGCGAGCTATCGCGCGCTCGCGCAGCGCCCCGAAGTGGCCTGGACCATTCCGCTGTCGCTCGGCGATTCGCATCGCGGCTACCGCGTGGTCGGGACCACGGACGACTGCTTCCGGCATCTGCGCTATGCGGGCGATCGCGCGCTGGCGTTCGAGGCCGGCGAGGCGTTCGGAGACGACGCTGGCGCCGTGCTCGGCACGGACGTCGCGCGGGCGCTGAGATACCGCGTCGGCGACGCGATCGTGATCGCGCACGGCGCCGGTGACGTGAGTTTCGCGGCCCACGACGAGCATCCGTTCCGCGTGTCCGGCATCCTCGCGCGCACCGGCACGCCGCTCGACCGCAGCATCCTCGTTTCCCTGGCCGGGCTGGATGCCGTGCACGAGGATGCTGCCGCGGACGCCGATCCGCTGGCTGCGATCATCGGCGCCCGCCGCGCGTCCGTGGAGCCGAAGGCCATCACGGCCTTCCTCGCGGGACTGAAGTCGCGCAGCGCCGTTCTGTCCGTGCAGCGCACGATCAACGAATATCCCGCCGAGCCGCTCACCGCGGTGCTGCCCGGCGTGGCGCTGCAGGAAGTCTGGGAGATCACCGGTGCGCTCGAACGCTCCCTGCTCGCGATCTCCGCGCTGGTCGTGGTCGTCGGCCTGTCGGGCATGCTGGTGTCGCTGCTCACCAGCCTGGGCGAGCGCCGCCGCGAGATGGCCGTGCTGCGCGCGCTCGGCGCGCGGCCGTCGCAGGTCTTCGGGCTCATCCTGGGCGAGGCCGCCTTCCTCACGGCGGCCGGCATCGCGGCTGGCATGCTGGCCCTGTACGCCGGCCTGGTCGCGGGGCGTCCCTGGCTCGGGGCGCGCTTCGGCCTGTACGTCGCCGCGGGCTGGCCGTCGGCGGGCGAATGGAGGCTGGTGGGCATGGTGATGGCGGCCGGGCTGGCGATCGGCCTGCTGCCCGCCTGGCGCAGCTACCGTTACTCGCTTGCCGATGGCATGATCGTGAGAAACTGAGGCATGGACATGAGCAAACGCATCGTCGCGCTGGCTGCAACCGCCCTCGCGCTGTGGGCGCCGGCGGCGCCGGCGAGCGAGCCGCAGCAGATCATGTGGAAGGACCTCGGGCCGCCCGCCGACCAGACATTCTCGAAGCTGTCCAAGCTGCAGGCCCTGCAGCTCACCGGCGTCGCCGACGTGCGTGAGCGCCAGGCGCGCGGCGACAAGGTGAACGCCGCGGAGCTGGAGAACGAGCGTACCGCCACGCGCAAGCTTCAGGAAGCGGGCTTCGACGTGGACCTGCTGGTCGCCAGGCGCCGGGAATACATGGACGGGGGCAGGCAGCGGGGAAAGATGGTCAATGCGGCACTCGACGGCCAGCTCGTGCGCATGCCGGGCTACATGCTGCCGCTGGAATTCTCCGGCAAGGCCGTCACCGAGTTCCTGCTCGTGCCCTACGTCGGCGCCTGCATCCACACGCCGCCGCCGCCGCCGAACCAGATCGTCTACGTGAAAGCCGGCAAGCCGGTCAGTGACGTGACCGTGTTCTCGGCGGTCTGGGTCACCGGCAGGCTGGCCGCGGTGCCGGCGAAAAAGACCCTGAGCCTCGTCGACGGCGCCTCCGACATCAACGTCGGTTACGCACTGCAGGCAGCCGAGATCGAGCTCTACAAGCAGTAGGGCCTACTTGAAAGCGGGAAGGGCGGCGAGGCTGCCGACCGGCTGGCCGGCCACGTGCTCGTGCGGTGCCGGCGCGTTCATGACGGTGCGCAGCTTCAGGCTCTCCACCCCGCTTTCCCTGACCTCGACGCGCACCGCGGCCATCGTCCGGAACTTCAGCTCCGGGGCATACCAGATGGTCATCGTTTCCGTGTCGCCCGACGCACGCACGTTCACGATCATCATCGGCGTGCTGATTTCCATCATCGGGTTCTTCAGGTTCGCGAACGTCGTCGTCAGCATCGGCTCGCCGTCGAGCTCCAGCGTCACTGCGGTGTCGCCGCTGCTGCCGCCGCGCTTGACGACCTCCGCGGCATGAAACCAGCCCGCGCCCAGCACGTGGAAGCCCGCGTTCTCCCCGTCGGCCGTCGGCCCGATGAGCCGCTCCGCCGTGACCATGTCGCCGCGCACCGGTTCGCCGCAGGCGAGCGCGGCGGGAGAGGCCGCGAGGGCCGCAACGAGGAAGCCGACAGCAGATGGGCGCTTGTCCATGGGCGACCAGTCTAGCATCCGGGCAACGTGAATATCGTGAATGTCGTGAATCCGTGAATATCGTTTCGACACCCTGTAAGCTTCGTGCTTCCCGGCCTGGCCGGGATTACGACATTCACGCATTCACGATATTCACGCCCCCACATGGAAACCTATACCCCCGGCTACAGCCCGCTCGCGGCGGCCTTCATGCTGCGCCGCCGCCTCGATCCCAACGGCGTCTTCTTCCTGCCCCACCTGAAGCCCGGTATCGCCGTGCTCGACTGCGGATGCGGGCCGGGCACGATCACGCGCGACATCGCGAAGCAGGTCGCGCCGGGCAAGGTCACGGGCGTGGATTTCAGCGCGGGCCAGGTGGCCTGGGCGGCGCAGGAGTCGGCCGCCCAGGGCATCGGCAACGTCGAGTTCAGGCAGGCGAACGTCTACGAGCTGCCGTTCGCGGATGCGAGCTTCGATGCCGTGTTTTCCCACGCGCTGCTCGAGCACCTCAAGGACCCGGTGGCGGCGCTCGTCGAGGTGAAGCGCGTGCTCAGGCCCGGCGGCATGCTCGGCGTATGCACGCCGGACTGGGGCGGGTTCCTGCTTGCGCCGCCGTCGGAGGAGCTGCTGGTCGCCTTCGAGGCCTACAAGGCGCTGCAGAACCGCAACGGCGGCGACGTCTACTGCGGCCACAAGCTGGGAATCTACGTCGCGCGCGCGGGGTTCGAGGCCGTCGTCATGCGCTCGCGCTACGAAAACTACGACCCGCTGACGACCATCGGCGACTTCCTCGCCGTGAACCACGAGGAGGTCGGCGAGCCGGCGCACGCCGCGACCTGGCGGGAATGGGGACGGCAGCCGGGCGGCATGTTCTCGCAGGCGTGGGTGAGCTGCGTGGGAAGAAAGCCCACCTCACCCCCCGCCCTCTCCGCCTGAAGGCGGAGAGGGGGCCCGGAACAATGGATCGCGACCACGGTGCCAACAATGTTGGAAGCCTGGTATTTTTCGAGACGAACCGAACGAGGAGTTCTTTTGGTTCCCTCTCCGCATTGGGGAGAGGGCATCGCTGACTCGGCGAATGGATTTTGGGGTTGGGGCGGGAAGCGATGGCTGGGCGCGCTGCCCGCAAACGGGCGATTGAATCGCTAACGTGTCCGCGCGCCGGGGGTGAGGTGGGGCGAAAAAAACCGGCAGCCGCTCGCGCGACCGCCGGTTGGAGTGAGGGGTAGTGCTTTTGCTTCTTAGTACAGCACGACCGGATTGCCGGGCGAGCCGGTCGCGCCGATGATGCGCAGCGGCGCCCAGATGAACGCGCCTTCCTTGATGCCGGCGTGTACCAGGGACTCGGTGTCGATGTTCTCGAAGTTCCAGATGCCGCGGCGGGTCTGCATCTCCGAGTGGCAGGGCACCGCGTAGCCTTCCTTCTCGCCGCCGGGCTGCGCGTCGTTGGCGGACGTGTCACCCAGGGTCATGGCGATGTTCTTCGACGCCAGGTATTCGCAGGCGCTGATGCCGAAGCCGGGTTCGCCCTGAGCGAAGATCGCGCGCGCTGCCGCACGCTGTTCCGCGTTCATGGACTTGTAGTGCAGGTTGCCCCAGGTGTTGCCCTGGCCGGTGTGCAGCGCGACGCAGTCGCCGGCCTGGATGTCGCCGACGCCGGACATCTTGACGATGCCCTTCACGTCGTCTTCCGTGACGATGCCGGGGTCGCCGGCCTTCTTCGGGATCGGCAGCATTTCCGCGTTCTGCGGGATCTGGCCCTTGGACTTCTTGTAGGCCACGGCATCCAGCACGACCAGGCGGCAGACGAAGCCGAGCTCGGCGACGTGCTCGACGCCGTTCGGGCCCATGCCGAGCACACGGCCACCCGCGCCGCGCTCGTAGACGTCCCAGGTCAGGCGGCCGTTGTACATCATCGGGCCCTTGGACGTGTTCACGCCGATGTGGCCGGGACCGTCGAACTGCGTCTGGATCTGGCCGATTTCGGTGGTCACCAGCTCATCGTGGTAGACCAGCGCGTTCTTGCCGAACGGGCCGCCGGTGGGCGTGCCGGGGATGCTCATGTTCCAGCTGCGCGGGCCGAAGGCCGGGGCTTCGCGGTGGTAATACTTGCCGATGGTGATGGCCTTGTACTGCTTGATGGTCGCGAGCGCGCGCTTGATGTTCGCGGAGTTCTTGGTGTGGTTCGCGCTGCCGGCCCTGTCGTCCTTGCCCCACTGCGGGGTATCCCAGCTCAGTGCGCTGTCGTCGATCGGGCCCGGAACCCGCTGGGCATGCGCTGCGGTAGCAAGGCACATGGCCGCTGCGGCCGCGGCGATGGCGGTAAGCTTCATTTGAATCTCCTCCTGTTGGGTTTTTTGGCTTGCGATTGCGTCGGGCACTCGATCCCTTAGGATTTCCCCCAAGTGCCACAGACGTTAAGTAGACTGACACAAGAATTCTTACATTTCAACTTGTCACTGCAAGATTTCCGGTTGTAGTCATACAGGGACGCGCCGCACGGGCGGCCCCCCGGTCTCTGCTGCAGGGCAACGCAAGTCGCGGTCCGGGATGGCCGCGAACGGCGTAGAATGCGACCAAGCCCGTAATTCCAAAGAGGTAAACGGTGAAAGACACAGAACGCTTGATCACTGCGAGGGACGTCGAGTCCTATCGGGAAAACGGTTACCTCGTCGTCGAGAACGTCCTCGATGCGGCCGCGCTATCCGGGATCCGACAGGTCATCGCCGACCTTACGGCCAAGGCCGCGGGCATCACGTCGCACAACGAGATCTACGACCTCGAGCCGACGCACACGCCGCAAAATCCGCGCGTGCGCCGCATCAAGACGCCGCACAAGGTCGACCCGCTGTTCCTGGAAGTCGTGAAGCAGCCGAAGATGGTGGCCATCCTGCAGGCGCTGCTCGGCAACGACGTGCGCCTGCACGGCTCCAAGCTCAACGTGAAGGCCCCGAAGTACGGCTCGCCCGTGGAATGGCACCAGGACTGGGCTTTCTACCCGCACACCAATGACGACATCCTTGCGATCGGCGTGATGCTCGACGACGTGGAGCTCGAGAACGGTCCGCTGCTGGTGCTGCCCGGCACGCACCGTGTGGACAAGGTGTGGGACCACCACCTCGACGGCCGCTTCTGCGGTGCCATGGACCCGACGAAGACGCCGGACCTGGATTACTCGAAGGCCGTGCCCTGCGTGGGCAAGGCCGGTTCCTGCTCCTTCCACCACGTGCGCCTCGTGCACGGCTCGGCCCAGAACACGTCGGACAGGCCGCGCCAGCTGCTGCTGTACGAATGCACGGCCGCCGATGCCTGGCCGCTGCTGAACTTCAAGGACCTTGCGGAGTTCAACAGCCGCATGATCAGCGGCGAGCCGACGCTGGAGCCGCGCACGGAACACGTGCCGATCCGCATGCCGCTGCCGCCGGCACTGGCACAGGGCTCGATCTATGAAAACCAGACCGCGCTGCGCAATCGTTTCTTCGAGGTCAAGGCTGCGGCGACCTGAGATCCGCATTCCCGGCGACGGCGGGCCACGGCCCGCCGTTTTTGTTTGGGCTTGGCCGGGCCACGGCCCGCCGTTTTCATTCGCGGGCCGCGAAACGGGCTGCCTTGCGCATACAATCCGCATCTGGCAGGCCAACGAACAATAAACCGAAGAGGAGAATTCCCGATGGATGTCCGCGCAGCAGTCGCGCTCGAGGCCGGTGCCCCCCTGTCGCTGGAGACCGTCCGGCTCGAAGGCCCGAAAGCGGGCGAGGTGCTGGTCGAGATCAAGGCCACCGGCATCTGCCACACCGACGAATACACGCTGTCCGGCGCAGATCCCGAGGGCCTGTTCCCTTCGATCCTCGGCCATGAAGGCGCCGGCGTGGTGGTGGAGGTGGGCCCGGGCGTCAAGGGACTGAAGAAGGGCGACCATGTCATCCCCCTGTACGTGCCCGAATGCCGCGAGTGCGAATACTGCACCTCGCAGAAGACCAACCTGTGCCAGTCCATCCGCGTGACCCAGGGGCAGGGGCTCATGCCGGACGGCACGAGCCGCTTCTCGCTGGGCGGCAAGAAGCTGCACCACTACATGGGCACTTCGACGTTCTCCAACTACACCGTGGTGCCGGAAATCTCGCTGGCGAAGATCCGCGAGGACGCACCCTTCGACAAGGTCTGCTACATCGGCTGCGGCGTGACCACCGGCATCGGCGCCGTCATCAACACGGCCAGGGTCGAACCGGGCGCCAACGTCGTGGTGTTCGGCCTGGGTGGCATCGGCCTGAACGTCGTGCAGGGCGCACGCATGGCGGGCGCGAACATGATCGTCGGCGTCGACCTCAATCCGAAGCGCCGCGCGCTGGCGGAAAAATTCGGCATGACGCACTTCGTGAATCCGAAGGACATGGCCGAGGGCGAGCTCGTGCCCCACCTCGTCAACCTCACGAAGGGCGGCGCGGACTACAGCTTCGAGTGCATCGGCAACGTCAAGGTCATGCGCCAGGCGCTCGAGTGCTGCCACAAGGGCTGGGGAGTGTCGGTCATCATCGGCGTGGCACCGGCCGGCGCCGAGATCGCCACGCGCCCGTTCCAGCTCGTCACCGGACGCGTCTGGAAGGGCACGGCCTTCGGCGGTGCGCGCGGCCGCACCGACGTGCCCAGGATCGTCGACTGGTACATGGAGGGCAAGATCAACATCGACGACCTCATCACCCACAAGCTGAAGTTCGAGGACATCAACAAGGGCTTCGATCTCATGCACGCCGGCGAGTCCATCCGCTCGGTTGTTGTTTTCTAGTTCCTACACCCAACACAGAGGCACAGAGGACACGGAGAACACAGAGAAAACAAGTTCTCGCGGAAACGATACGCACGATGGTGGCCTTTCGCATCTCGTCGAAGTATTTCTCCGTGACCTCTGTGTCCTCTGTGCCTCTGTGTTGAGATTTACCCGAGAATGAAAACAATCAGCGAGCACAAATGCTTCGACGGCGTGCAGGGCTACTACGTGCACGCGTCGAAGGAGGTCGGCCTGGAGATGAGGTTCTCCGTGTTCGTGCCGCCGCAGGCAGGCGCGGGCAAGGTGCCGGTGCTCTATTACCTCGCGGGGCTGACCTGCACGGAGGAAACGTTCGCGATCAAGGCCGGCGCGCAGCGCATCGCGGCCGAGCTGGGCCTGATGCTGGTGGCGCCGGACACGAGCCCGCGCGGCGCCAACGTGCCCGGCGAGGCCGATGCCTGGGACTTCGGCGTGGGCGCCGGGTTCTACGTCGATGCGACGCGCGAGCCGTGGTCGAAGCATTACCGCATGTACACCTATGTCACGAAGGAACTGCCTGCGCTCGTGGCGGAGAAGTTCCCCGCCGACGCGTCGCGCCAGGGCATCTTCGGGCATTCCATGGGCGGGCACGGCGCGCTGGTCTGCGCGCTGCGCAACCCCGGCCAGTACAAGTCGCTGTCGGCTTTCGCGCCGATCGCCGCGCCCATGCGTTGCCCCTGGGGCAGGAAGGCGTTCAAGGGCTACCTCGGCGACGACCACGAGTCCTGGAAGGAGTACGACGCCAGCGAGCTGGTGCGCCGCATGTCGTTCCCGGGGCCGATCCTCATCGACCAGGGCCTCGCGGACAAATTCCTGCCCGATCAACTCTACCCCGAAGTGTTCGAAGTCGCCTGCCGCGAATCGGACCAGCCGCTGGTCCTGAACCGCCGGGAGGGCTACGACCACGGCTATTTTTTCATCGCCACGTTCATGGAAGACCACCTGCGCCACCATGCTGCGCAATTGAACTGCTAAATATTCACCACAGAGGCACAGAGGACACAGAGGAAGGCGAAAGCAGAAAAAAGGGAACCGAGCGCATGCAGCAGTCTGCACTGGGTCGATGCCTCCGGAATTGCAACATGTTCCGGGATCCTTGTTTCCCGTTCTTCGTTTTCCCTCTGTGCCTCTGTGGTGGCTTGTCTTGACGGAGGAGTGAGCAAACATGCAAAAGTTGCTTGTGTACCAATCGCTGTGGGCCATGGAGCGCCGCCGCCCGGACGGGCAGGAGTGGACGCTCGACCAGAAGCTCGACATGATCCGGAAGGCGGGCTTCGACGGCTGCGGCGTGCGCTTTTTCGACTACAAGTACGCCAAGCAGGTGACCGATTTCCTGCGCGCGCACGGCATGACCTGGCAGGCGCAGTGCTACCCGCAGACGGTGGACGACCTGAAACCCATCCTCGAGCACGTGAAGGAGCTGGGTGCCGACCACATCAACCTGCAGCCCGACGTGCGTCCGTATTCCATCCAGGAATGCATCCCCTACGTCGAGGGATGGAGGCGTCTCGCGCACGACGCGAAGATTCCGGTGCACATCGAGACGCACCGCGACCGCATGACGACCGACCTGTTCTTCACCATGCAGCTTCTCGACTGCTTTCCCGACCTGCGCCTCACGGGCGACCTGTCGCACTACGTCGTCGGCCGCGAGTTCGCCTGGCCGGTCAGCGAGGTCAATCACGGCTACATGCGCCGCATCCTGGACAACTGCTGGGGCTTCCACG
>DASUFB010000044.1:0-23036 GCA_036274775.1 Burkholderiales bacterium
GGGGCCGTCGAGGGCAGGGTTATCCGCGGCGAAATGCCGCGGCCTCATTGAAGCCGCTACTGCCGCTCATGGCGGTGGGGCAGCTGCATGTTATCCGCGGCGAAATGCCGCGGCCTCATTGAAGCCCCTGCAGTTCGCGCACCGCGTTGCCCGTGTCGCCCGTTATCCGCGGCGAAATGCCGCGGCCTCATTGAAGCAGCTCTGAGGCGGGGCCGTACACCGGAGGATTCACGTTATCCGCGGCGAAATGCCGCGGCCTCATTGAAGCCAAGATGGTCATTGGATTACCAAACCACGCATACGCGGTTATCCGCGGCGAAATGCCGCGGCCTCATTGAAGCCCCGGTTTTTCAAGGCCGACAACGGCGCCTCGATCAAGGTTATCCGCGGCGAAATGCCGCGGCCTCATTGAAGCCTCCGTGATGATCGGCGCGCCCGGCGGCACCACGTCGGTTATCCGCGGCGAAATGCCGCGGCCTCATTGAAGCACAGCATCACAGCGCGAATGCGTGCTAGGGGTATCGTTATCCGCGGCGAAATGCCGCGGCCTCATTGAAGCCGATAACCCCCCTTCCGCCCGTCCGGATGCGCGCGGTTATCCGCGGCGAAATGCCGCGGCCTCATTGAAGCGGGACTATTCCGAGCGGCAACGCGCCGACGCTAGTGGTTATCCGCGGCGAAATGCCGCGGCCTCATTGAAGCCGCACGCTGTCCGTGGGTGAAGACGGCGACGAGTGCGTTATCCGCGGCGAAATGCCGCGGCCTCATTGAAGCATCTTCAGCTTGTCATTCGCAAGCTCCTTCAACTCGTTATCCGCGGCGAAATGCCGCGGCCTCATTGAAGCCTTCGTCCACGCGGGGTCGTCGATCGCGCTCGAGCGGTTATCCGCGGCGAAATGCCGCGGCCTCATTGAAGCGGCCGGACGGCTGTAGTAGCGCGATTCGTAGACCGTGTTATCCGCGGCGAAATGCCGCGGCCTCATTGAAGCAAGGAGATGAGGTTGTACTGATCCTGAGCAATCGGCGTTATCCGCGGCGAAATGCCGCGGCCTCATTGAAGCGCAGTTGAAATCTTCCCGGTCTTCGTGAGCTTCCAGTTATCCGCGGCGAAATGCCGCGGCCTCATTGAAGCGGTGTGTATATTACTCCCATGCTCGATCGAGAGCATGGTTATCCGCGGCGAAATGCCGCGGCCTCATTGAAGCTCGTTGATCTGGATCGTCTCCTCGGTCACCAGGTTGTTATCCGCGGCGAAATGCCGCGGCCTCATTGAAGCCGCATGTATAACCAAGCTCGCCGTGCTTGGTCACTGTTATCCGCGGCGAAATGCCGCGGCCTCATTGAAGCATTTCCTCCAGGTCTATGATGCCGCGAATCTGCATCGTTATCCGCGGCGAAATGCCGCGGCCTCATTGAAGCGTGCCAGACCTCTAGCTGCTTGAACATCAGCGCGACGTTATCCGCGGCGAAATGCCGCGGCCTCATTGAAGCGATTTCGAAACCGTTGCGACGCGCGAAGTCTTCCAGGTTATCCGCGGCGAAATGCCGCGGCCTCATTGAAGCAACTGGACGGACATCGAGCCGCACGACTACGGCTCATGTTATCCGCGGCGAAATGCCGCGGCCTCATTGAAGCCAGTAGATGCGCGCCGCCATCTCATAGGGCCGAACGGTTATCCGCGGCGAAATGCCGCGGCCTCATTGAAGCGAGGCTGCAAGGCGCGAGGTGCTGCGCGCGCGCACGTTATCCGCGGCGAAATGCCGCGGCCTCATTGAAATTTATCGCCGCGCATCCGTCCGCTGAAGCAGAAATAGGTACCCCACAGGGGCCTCCTGAACGAGCCGGAGACCTTACGCCCGAAGCGTGCCGTGGGGATGGTGGCAGTATACCCGGAGTGTTCCCCGCGTACGCGGGGATGAACCGTTACGGACTGGCGAGCCCTCACCTTATGTATGGCTTTAAATTATCCGCGGTGAAATGCCGCGGCCACATTGAAGCAATCTGGATCCTGACTCTAGAGTCAGGCCAAACTGCTATCGAGATTTGATAGCGCCCCGGTACACGCTTTGTCTCGCAAGAACCCGCAAATCCGGCCTGCAGCTACCAGCAACCATTCGCAAAAGGAATCCTGGCATGACTTCTCACCATCCCCTTCTGAAACATCCGTTTCACAGGACGATATACGTGGCCATTTCCCGCGACCGGATGCGCTTCCGGCACATCGAGACGAGGCAGACGATGACGCTCGATGCACCACGCCCGTTCACCACGTCCCGGTTGCTGATAGGCGGCTTTTCGATCGCACAGAACATGCTGCGACGCGGCATCCGCGAGCTGACCGGCAGCCTGGGCCTGGCACCAACCCTCGTTCTATCCGCTGTCGAGATGTCCGAAGGCGGTCTGTCGGAAGCCGAGGAGAAACTGCTCCTCGAACTCGGCTACGGAGTGGGGGCCCGATACGTGGCGGCAGCCACCGGCGACCTCTCGAGCACACAGATTCTCGCACTGCTGCGCCGTCAGGCAAGTCTCAGCGCATAGCGCCTCACACCGTTCGGGACGGCCGAAGGCGGTAAACCCTCCCGGTCCGATGCTCAGCCCTGGGGTCTCGCCCCGGCCATCGCCAGCATCAGCTCGTTCAGCCGCCTCACGAAAGTCGCGGGATCGTCGAGCTGGCCGCCCTCGGCGAGCAGCGCCTGGTCGAACAGGAGGCGGCTCCAGTCACCGAAGCGCGCGTCGTCGCCTTCGCCCTTCAGGCGCATCACCAGCGGGTGGTGCGGGTTGATCTCGAGGATGGGCTTCGACGCCGGCACGTTCTGCCCGGCGGCCTTGAGCATGCGCTCGAGGTTGCCGCTCATGGCGTGCTCGTCGGCCACGAGGCAGGCCGGCGACGAGGTCAGGCGCGAGGTCACGCGCACCTGCTTGACCTGCTCGCCGAGCGTTTTCGCGATGCGCTCGACCAGATCCTTGTTCTCGCCGACGTCCTTCTCCGCCTGCTTGTTGTCCTCGTCGGCGAGCTTGCCGAGGTCGAGGCTGCCCTTGGCGACCGACGCCAGCGGCTTGCCTTCGAACTCGGCCAGGTTGGAGCCGACCCATTCGTCGACGCGATCGGATAGCAGCAGCACCTCGATGCCTTTCTTGCGGAAGATTTCCAGGTGCGGGCTGTTCTTCGCGGCGGCGAAGCTCTCCGCCGTGATGTAATAGATCTTTTCCTGGCCGTCCTTCATGCGCGCGACGTAGCCCGCGAGGCTGACGTTCTGCTCGTCCGTGTCGGCATGCGTGGAGGCGAAGCGCAGCAGCTTCGCGATGCGCTCCTTGTTGGCCCAGTCCTCGCCCACGCCCTCCTTGAGCACACGGCCGAATTCCTTCCAGAACGTCGCGTACTTGTCCTTCTGGTTTTCCGCGAGGTCCTCCAGCAGGCCGAGCACCTTGTTGACGCAGCCCTTGCGGATGGTCTCGACGTCCTTCGATTCCTGCAGGATCTCGCGCGAGACGTTGAGCGGCAGATCCGCCGAGTCGACCACGCCGCGCACGAACCGCAGGTAGGCCGGCAGCAGCTGCTCGGCGTCATCCATGATGAACACGCGCTTCACGTAGAGCTTGACGCCGTGGCGGTGCTCGCGGTCCCACAGGTCGAAGGGCGCGCGCGACGGGATGTACAGCAGCTCGGTGTACTCGGACTTGCCCTCGACCTTCGCGTGCACCCAGGCGAGCGGCGCATCGAAGTCGTGGCCGACGTGCTTGTAGAATTCCCTGTACTGCTCCTCGGTGATCTCGGACTTCGACCTCGCCCACAGCGCGGAGGCCTGGTTGATCTTCTCCAGCTCGTCCCTGATCACGTGCTCGCCCTTGTCCTTGTCCCACTCCTGCTTGTTCATGAGGATGGGCAGCGAGATGTGGTCGGAATACTTGCGCACGATGGCCTGCAGGCGGTAGTGGTCGAGCAGGTCGTCCTCGCCTTCGCGCAGGTGCAGCGTGACCTCGGTGCCGCGGCCGGCCTTCCCGACCGCCTCGATCGTGTAGTCGCCCTCGCCCTTCGATTCCCAGCGCACGCCCTGGTCCTCCGGCAGGCCGGCGCGCCGCGTGACCAGCGTGACCCTGTCGGCGACGATGAAGGAGGAATAGAAGCCGACGCCGAACTGGCCGATCAGGCTGGCGTCCTTCGTCTGGTCGCCGGTCAGCCGGCCGAGGAACTCGCGCGTGCCGGACCTGGCGATGGTGCCGATGTTGTCGACGACTTCCTGGCGCGACATGCCGACGCCGTTGTCGGCAACGGTCAGCGTGCGCGCGGCCTTGTCGACGCTCACGCGGATCTGCAGATCGGGGTCGTCCTCGAACAGGCCGGCGTCGGTCAGGGCCTCGAAGCGCAGCTTGTCGCAGGCGTCAGAGGCATTGGAGATCAGCTCGCGCAGGAAGATCTCCTTGTTGCTGTACAGCGAGTGGATCATGAGCTGCAGCAGCTGCTTCACTTCGGTCTGGAAGCCCAGCGTCTGCTTTTCCCCGGCTCCGGGGGTGGCGGTTTCCGCCATGTCGTGCCCTCCCGTCGAACTTTGTAACGACGAATCCAGTTGGGGACGCTATCTTATGCGTTCAAGGGTCCGGCCGGAACCCGGTGCCTGGCGGCGCTGTCCTTCCAGGTATTGAACACGGCCGGATCGAACACAGCCGCATCGAATACAGCCAGGGAGAATCCCATGAAGCACCTGCTCGCCCTATGCCTGGTTGCCGCGGGCCTCGCGGCTTCCGCCCGCGCCGCCCCGCCGGTCGAGCGGCTGAAGCTGCCCCCGGGCTTCGGCATCTCGGTCTACGCCGAAGGCATTCCCGCGCGCTCGCTGGCGCTGGGCGACAGGGGCACCGTCTTCGTCGGCACCCGATCGGGAGGTGCCGTCTACGCGCTCGCGGACGCCGATGGTGACGGCAAGGTCGACAAGGTCTACACGCTGGCGACCGGACTGTACGCCCCGAACGGGGTTGCTTTCCGCGGCGGCGCGCTGTTCGTGGCGGAGATCAATCGCATCCTGCGCTTCGACGACATCGAATCCCGCCTGGCGGACCCGCCGAAGCCGGTGGTGGTGTTCGACAAGCTGCCGCGCGAGGGCCACCACGGCTGGAAGTTCATCGCCTTCGGCCCGGACGGCTGGCTCTACGTGCCGGTGGGAGCGCCCTGCAACATCTGCGACGCCGACCCTGACGTGTTCGCCGCCATCCACCGCATGCAGCCCGACGGCAGCCGCTTCGAGGTGTTCGCGCGCGGCGTTCGCAACACGGTGGGCTTCGACTGGGACCCCGCCACGAAGGAGCTCTGGTTCAACGACCACGGCCGCGACATGATGGGCGACGACATGCCGTCCTGCGAGCTGAACCACGCGCCGAAAACCGGCATGCATTTCGGCTTCCCGTACTGCCACCAGGGCGACACGCCGGACCCGGAGTACGGCCGCAAGCACGCCTGCGGCGCGTTCACGCCGCCCGCGCTGAAGCAGGGCGGACACGTCGCGCCCGACGGCCTGCGCTTCTATACCGGCAGCATGTTTCCCGCGGCCTACCGCGGGCGCATTTTCATCGCCCAGCACGGCTCCTGGAACCGCAGCCGCAAGAGCGGCTATCGCGTGATCTCGGTGAGCCTGAAGGCCGACCGCGCGACGGTAGACAAGGTCGAGGAATTCGTGACGGGCTGGCTGCAGGACGAGCAGGCCTGGGGCCGCCCGGTCGACCTGCTGGTCATGCCCGACGGCGCGCTGCTGATTTCCGACGACACCGCGAACGCGGTGTACCGCGTCACCTACGGCAAATGAACAAAATAAATATCACCACAGAGGCACAGAGGAAAGCGAAAGAAGGCAAAGGCGAGCGATCGCAGCGAAGGGTAACGAAGGTGTGGCAGTCATATCGCCACGAAATCGTCCGGTTCGTTCTTCGTATTTCTCCGTGCCCTCTGTGCCTCTGTGGTGAAAAACAAGCCTAGCCCTGCGACGCATTCGCCATGGCGGCGGCGAGCAGCCGCTTGATGGCGTCGCCCTCGATCAGGCTGCGCAGGGTCACGTAGTCGATCTTGCCCGAGGCGAGCAGCGGCAGCTCCCTGACGTAGACCAGCCGCCTCGCCACCGAAAGGTCGTGCGTGCCCAGGGCCTTCGCCGCGTCGAGCAGCCGGCCGCGCGTGAGGCGCTCGTCGGTGGTGAACAGCACGGTCGTCTCGCCGCCGAAGTCCTGCACGTTGAGCACGGCTGCATGGTGGAAATCGGGCGAGGCCTCGTGCGCGACGTGCTCGATCATGTCGAGCGAAACCATCTCGCCCGCGATCTTGGCGAAACGCTTGACGCGGCCGCAGATGAACACCATGCCGTCCTGGTCCACCTCGACGACGTCGCCGGTGTCGTACCAGCCCTCGCCCACCGACGAACGCGGCGCTTCGACGGCGCCGGGGTTCTGGTAACGCAGGTAGCCGAGCATGACGTTCGGCCCGCGCACGTGCAGCACGCCGCCCTTGTCGATGCCGTCCACGGGCTCGATGCGGTACTCCACGCCCGGCAGGAAGCTGCCCACGGCGCCGCGGCGGAAGGCTGCCGGCGTGGCGAGCGAGATCACGGGGGCGCACTCGGTCGAGCCGTAGCCCTCCATGATGCGCACGCCGAATTTCTCCATCCAGACCCGCGCCACTTCCGGTGAGAGCTTCTCGCCCCCGGAAATGACGTGGCGCAGCCGGCTGAAGTCCATCGGGTTGGCGTAGCGCGCGTAGAAGGACAGGAAGGTGCTGGTACCGAACAGGATGGTGCAGTCGCGCTTGTAGGCGACCTCGGGTATCGCGCGGTAGCGCAGCGGCGACAGGAACAGGTTCACCCGCGTGCCGGTGAGCAGCGGCAGCATCACGCCCGCCGTGAAGCTGTAGGCGTGGTAGAGCGGCAGCGGGTTGAGGACCTTGTCGGCCGGCGAGAAATCGAACACCGCGCGGATCTGCTCGACGTTGGCGACGATGGCATGGTGTGACAGCGCGACGCCCTTGGGCCGGTCCTCGGACCCCGACGTGAACAGCACCACGGCCGCGTCCAGCGTGGATTGCCGGCTGATCGCCAGCCGCGGCAGGCGCATGGCGAATCCCGCGAGCCAGAGCTTGTCCACCGGCCCGAAGCCGGCGCGCAGGTCCTCCAGGAAAAGCAGCCGGCAGCCGGGCAGCGCATCGAGCAGCGGTTGCAGGTGCGCGTTCTGGACGAAGCGCCGCGAGGTGACGACGGTGCGCACGTTCGCCGCGACGCGGGCGCCTTCGACGGCCAGCGGGCCCGCGGAATAGTTGAAGACCGCAGGCACGCGGCGCGCCGCGGATAACCCCAGCACCACGGCCACGGCGCCGACCACGTTGGGCAGCAGCACGCCGACGACCTCGCGGTCCGCCGTGTGCCGGCGCAGCAGCCGCGAAGCCGCCAGGCTCATGCGCAGGATCTCGCCGTAGGTGTGCTGCTGATCGACCTGGTCTTCCATGATCACCGTGCCGCGGCCCTGGGCCGCCACGGCGTCGAGGAAGCCCTCGTACAGCGGTTTGCAGGGCGCCGCCTGCACGGCCATGGCCTGCATGACCTCGGTCAGGCGGCGTGTGGCGAACGCGCGCCGGCGCCGCGCGCTGCCGGCGGCGCCGCCGTCTATGCGGGTCGGGGCGAACACCCGCAGCTCGCACGACGGCCAGAACCCCTGCGCAACGCGTACATGCACGGGCAGCACTGCCGCACCGCTCTTGAGCGCGACCAGCGCCGGCACCGGGTAAACCTTCATGACCGCACCGTTGCGCGTGGTACGCCCTTCGGGGAAGAGCACGACCGGCCGGCCCGCACGCAGCAGGCGCAGCACGCGCTTCATGCTGAGCGGATTGTTCAGGTCGAGGACTTCGTGCCGCATCCGGGACAACAGCCAGCCGAGCAGGCGGCCGCGGACCTCCCCGGCCGGCACGATCACGGCCGGGTCGCGCGGCAGGAAAAACGCCAGCAGCAGCGCATCCAGGGCGGTTCGGTGGTTCGCGACGATCAGCAGCCGGTCCGCGCTGGCAAAAGGCGAGAGATCGCCGCGCACGCGCACGCGCAGAGCAAGGCGCAAAAGCAGGCGCACCAGGGAGGTCATCGGGAATTTTCCGGGGAAGCTTCGGGCCGTTTATGTGTCGCGCGAAATTTTTATCAACATGCCACGAAAAATCCGAAGCTTGGACTGGCATATTAAATCAATTACACAGATGTCATGCGAGGATTTTTCGCCATAAAACGGGCTGTTTTTGTCGCCTTACGGTGACAAGCTCATCCGATACGTTGAGGGCAAATCCAAAAGGGCAAACCTATCAAAGTGTTAGATTTGCAATTCGCAAGGCACTTCGTCTAGAGTCAATTCAGCCGCGGCTCCCCGGGGAACGTTTCAGGCCGCGACCCATTCGCCATACAACCACTCGCACAGGAGAAATAAAATGGACATGAATGTCCCGCAGGAAGTGCTCGCTCCGGCGCCAGCGCAAACCGGACCGTCAGTCACTCCGACAACCGAATACTTCTTCTCCGAACAGCTGTCCGCGCTGTACGACCGCGAGCAGCATGCGATGTGGCTGCGATGGAACCCGTGCCCGCGTCCGAACTTCAATCCCGAGCTGCTGCGCGACCTCGACCGCTACTGCCAGTTCATGAGCCACAGTGGTGGCACGGTCGACTGCCAGGGCAGCCGCATGCCCATGGAATACGCCGTGCTCGCTTCCAAGGTGCCCGGGGTGTTCAACCTCGGGGGCGACCTGAACCTGTTCAAGCGCCTGATCGAGGCACACGACCGCCAGGGCCTGCTGGAATACGGGCGCGCCTGCGTGGACGTCCTGCACCGCAACTACCTTGGCCACGGCCTTCCCATCACGACGGTGTCGCTGGTGCAGGGCGAGTGCCTGGGCGGCGGGTTCGAGGCGGCCCTGTCCTCCGACGTCATCATTGCCGAGCGCCAGTCGCGCTTCGGCTTCCCCGAGGTCCTGTTCAACCTGTTCCCGGGCATGGGGGCGTACTCCTTCCTGGAGCGCAAGGTCGGCAAGCGCGCCACGGAGGCCATGATTTCCAGTGGCAGGCTGTACAGCGCCGATGATATGCTGGCCATGGGGGTGATCGATCTGGTGGTCGACCCGGGGCGCGGCGAGGCGGAGGTGTCGAATTTCATCCGTTCCCGCAGCCGCAGCCGCAACGCGATGGCGGGCATCGCCGCGGCGCGGCGCCGGGTGCACAAGCTCGATTACGACGAGCTGCTCGGAGTGGTCGAAGTCTGGGTGGACACGGCGCTGAACCTCAGCAGCCGCGACCTGAAGCTCATGCAGCGGCTCGTGTCCAGGCAGAACGACCTGCACCCGGTGCCCGGCCAGGAGGACAGCGCGACGGCCCGGCATCTGCACTGACATGCGCCGGCGGGCAGGTATCGCCGGCCCGATCAACCGGCGACGAGGCGGCCACGAGCGCGACATGGCGCAGGAGCTCCCCGAGTACACGATCCAGGAAGCCGCGGCGAAGCTCGGCATCCCCGTGCAGAAGCTCAGGCGCTGGGATGCGCAGGGCGTGCTGGTCGCGCGCCGCACCGACGGCGGCCACCGGCGCTATTCGCGCGAGATCATCGACGGTCTCGCGGGCCCCGTGCCTGGCCCGGTGGACAAGGCCGGTGCCGGCGCGCCGGAAGCCGGCAGGATGGAGGACCAGCTCGCCGCCGCGCGGCGCACGCTGAAGGAAAAGCGGCGCATCATCCAGCTGCTGCTGGAAAGCGAATCGCGCTACCGCGACCTGGTGGAGACCTCTCACGACCTGATCTGGACCACCGACGCGCAGGGCCGCTTCACCTACCTCAACAACGCCTGTGTCGAGCTGTTCGGCCTGAAGCCGACCGACCTCATGGGCCGCTGCTTCTTCGACTTCGAGGCGCGCCCCCAGCACGTGTCCAACCGCCGCTTCCTGTCGGCGCTGCGCCGCAACGGCGAGGTCAAGAACTACCTCACGCACCTGATATCCATCGACGGCACCGACCGCTGGGTCGGCATCAACGCACGCGTGGCGCACGACGAGGACGGCCGCATCGTCGGCCTGCGCGGCACGGCCCGCAACGTCACCGAGCAGCACCAGGCGGCCATCGAGATCGAGCGCCTCGCCACCCACGACGGGCTGACCGGCCTGCCCAACCGCGTGTCGTTGCAGAAGACCCTGGAAACCGCGCTCGCCGACGGCGAGAGGGGTTCCGTCGTGCTGCTCGACGTGGACCATTTCAAGTACATCAACGACAACTTCGGCCACCGCGCCGGCGACCAGCTGCTGGTGGCCATCGGCGGGCTGCTCAAGGATTGCGCCCGCGACGGCGGCGCCCAGGTCTACCGCCTCGGCGGCGACGAGTTCGCGCTGCACCTGCCGGGCGCGCTGCGCGCCGAGGCGGCGCAGGCCGGCGAGCGGACGCTCGCCGCGCTGCGCCACTACAAGCTCACGGTGCCCGGCGGCCGCGGCTGCCTGTCGACGCTGACCGCCTCGATCGGCGTGGCGAGCTACCCGTTCCACGGCTCCGACGTGGCCACGCTGCTCGCCAACGTGGACATCGCCATGTACCAGGCGAAGGACAACGGCCGCAACCGCGTGCGCCTGCACGACCACAATCCCGACGACCTGCGCGGCACGCACCGGCGCGTGCACTGGGCGCGCGAGCTGCGCGAGGTGCTCGACGACAACCGCCTGGTGCTGTGCTCGCAGCCCGTCGTGCGGCTTTCCGACCGCAGTGCCGTGCACCAGGAGATCCTGGTGCGCCTGCTCGGCCGCGACGGCACGATGGTGCAGCCCGGCCAGTTCATCGAGATCGCGGAGTCCCTGGGCATGGCGCAGGAGATCGACCTGCGCGTGGTCGAGAAGGTCATCGACGTGCTGCGCACACCGGAATACCGCGGCCGCAAGGCGCGCTTCTTCGTGAACCTGTCGCGCACCAGCATGTCGGATCCGCACTGGGTGGCGCGCTTTCAGCGCATGCTCGAGGCGGCGCCGATCGATCATTCCCAGCTCGTGTTCGAGATCACGGAAACCGCGGCCATGTCGAGCGTCGACGTGACGCAGGACTTCATCGCGCAAATGAAGCGGCTGGGCTGCCGCTTCGCTCTGGACGATTTCGGCGCGGGCTTCAGCTCCTTCTATTTCCTGCGGCGCTTCGACGTCGACTACCTCAAGATCGACGGCAGCTTCGTGCGCGACCTCGCGGCCGATCAGGCCAGCCGGCTGTTCGTGCGCGCGCTTTGCGACGTCGCGCGCGGGCTCAGCAAGCAGGTGGTCGCCGAATGGGTGGAGGACCAGGCGGTCATGGACATCCTGGTCGAGATGGGCGTGCAATACGGGCAGGGCTTCCTGTTCGCGCGCCCGCTGCCCTTCCCCGCGCTGGTCGCCGAGCCGGCGTCGTTGCAGCAGGCCGGCCGGGGCGCCTGAGCCGGCGCTACCAGCTTCCCGCGGAGAGCTTCTCGGCCCAGAACAGGCCGAGGATGGTCTTGGTGTCCGTCACGCGCCCGCGCCGGATCCACTCCACCGCCTCCTGCAGCGGCACGCGCAGCGTTTCCAGGAACTCGCCCGCGTCGGGATTCGTGCCCTTGAACTCGAGGCCGCGCGCGAGGAAGAAGTCGATGCGCTCGTCGGAATAGCCGATGCAGGGATGCAGGCGGCCGAGCTCGCGCCAGTGCGCGGCCACGTAGCCGGTCTCCTCCAGCAGCTCGCGCTTCGCCGTGGCGAGCGCGTCCTCGCCCGGTTCCAGCTTGCCGGCCGGCAGCTCGTAGAAATGCTGTCCGACGGGATAGCGGAACTGGCGCTCCAGCAGCACCGAGCCGTCATCGAACATCGGCAGGATCAGCGCGGCGCCGGGATGCAGGACGTATTCGCGCAGGGCCGTGCCGCCGTCGGGCAGGCTGACCTCGTCCTCGTTGACCTTCAGCAGGCGGCCGCGGTAGACGGTGCGCGACGCGAGCTTCTTCTCGGTGAAGTCTGCGCTCACAGCGACAGCTGGATCGCGTGCTGGCAGACCGCCAGCAGCGCGCCGGGCGCGATCCCGAGCACGATGACCGCGAGGCCGTTGATCGACAGCAGCGCGCGCACGTCCGCCTGCGGCTCGATGGCGTGGGTATCGGCCGGCGCGTCGAAGTACATGAGCTTGACCACGCGCAGGTAGTAGAACGCCCCCACCAGCGAGAACACCACCGCGGCGACCACCAGCCACACATAGCCGGCCGCCAGGGCGGCCTGCAGCACGAAGAGCTTGGCCCAGAACCCCACCGTGGGCGGAATCCCCGCCATGGAGAACATCAGCAGCAGCATCATGAAGGCGTACCAGGGATTGCGCCGGTTCAATCCCTTGAAATCGTCGAGGTTCTCGGCCTCGAAGCCCTCGCGGGACAGCAGCAGGATCATGCCGAAGGAACCCAGGCCCATGATCGCGTACACGATGGCGTAGAACATCGCCGCGCCGTAGCCTTCCCCGGATCCGCTCAGGATGCCCAGCAGCAGGAAGCCCATGTGCGAGATCGTCGAGTAAGCCAGCATGCGCTTGAGGTTCGCCTGGGCGATCGCGGTGATGTTGCCGAGCGCGAGCGAGGCCAGCGCGAGCAGCACGAGCATCTGCTGCCATTGCGCGACGAGCTGCTGGGCACCGAGGGCCTCGACCAGCAGGCGCATGACGAAGGCGAAAGCCGCGAGCTTGGGCGCCGTGCCGATCAGCAGCGTGACCGCGGTGGGCGCGCCCTGGTAGACGTCGGGCACCCACATGTGGAAGGGCACCGCGCCCAGCTTGAAGCCGATGCCGGCCACGACGAACACCAGCCCGAACACCAGGATCGCGTCGATGGCCTCGCCGTCGGCGATGCGCTCGGCGATCTCGGTGACCTCGAGCGAGCCCGTGGCGCCGTAGATCATCGACATGCCGTAGAGCAACATCCCGGAGGCGAGCGCGCCCAGCACGAAGTACTTCATCGCCGCCTCGGTGCTCACGCCCGAGTCGCGCGGCAGAGCCACCATGGCATAGAGGCTGAGCGACATCAGCTCGAGGCCGAGGTAGAGCACCAGGAAATGGTTGGCCGAGATCATGACCATCATGCCCAGCGTCGAGAACAGCGACAGCACGAAGAATTCGCCGCGGTAGATGCCGCGCACCCTGGCATACGGCCGCGAATAGGCCAGCATGACCGCGACGCACAGGCAGACCGCGATCTTGAGCACGTCCGACATCGGGTCGCCGACGAACATGCCGTTGAAGGTGTAGGCCACGTCCTCCCCGCCCGCCGCGAGGATGATCACGGCGGTCGCGATCAGGGCCGCCTGCGTGAACACGTAGGTGACGCCGCGCCTCGCCTCGGGGATGAAGAGGTCCGCGACCAGGATCAGCGAAGCCGCGGCCAGGAGGAATATCTCCGGCGCGGCGAGCAGGAAATCCGGCATCTCGTAGTTCATATCTTGCTCTTCAGTGCCAGCGCCAGCACGTCCGCGACGGAATTGTGCAGCATCGAGGTGAACGCCTGCGGGTAGAGGCCCATGCCCAGCACCGCAGCGCCGGCCAGCGCGAGCACCAGCGCTTCGCGCGCGCCGATGTCCTCCAGCGCCTCGACCTGGCCGCTCGCCACCGCCCCGAACACGACGCGCTTGTACATCCACAGCGTGTAGGCCGCACCGAACAGCAGCGTGGTCGCGGCGATGGCGGCATACCAGAAATTGACCTTCATCGTGCCCAGCACGACCAGGAACTCGCCGACGAAGCCGCTGGTGCCCGGCAGGCCGGAATTGGCCATGGCGAACAGCATGAAGAAGGCCGCGAACACCGGCATGCGGTTGACCACGCCGCCGTAGTCCGCGATCAGGCGCGAGTGCATGCGGTCATAGAGCACGCCCACGCACAGGAACAGCGCGCCGGACACGAAACCGTGCGACACCATCTGGACGACGGCGCCCTCCATGCCGGTCGCGTTGAAGATGAATATGCCCAGCGTGACGAAGCCCATGTGCGAGATCGACGAATACGCGATCAGCTTCTTCATGTCCGCCTGCACCAGCGCGACCAGGCCGATGTAGACGACCGCGATCAGGGACAGCGCGATGACGACCGGCGCCAGGTAACGGCTCGCGTCCGGCAGGATGGGAAGCGACAGGCGGATGAAGCCGTACGCGCCGAGCTTCAGCATGACGGCGGCCAGCACGACGGAGCCGCCGGTGGGGGCCTCCACGTGGGCGTCGGGAAGCCACGTGTGCACCGGGAACATCGGCACCTTCACGGCGAAGGCCGCGAAGAAGGCGATGAACAGCAGAACCTGCACGCCGACGGGCAGCGGCAGCGCGTAGTACTCGGCAAGCGCGAAGCTGCCGCCGGAAGCCACGTACAGGTAGATCAGCGCGACCAGCGTCAGCAGCGAGCCGAGCAGCGTGTACAGGAAGAACTTCAGCGCCGCATAGACGCGGTTCGGGCCGCCCCACACGCCGATGACGATGAACATCGGGATCAGCGTGGCCTCGAAGAACACGTAGAACAGCGCCGCGTCCTGCGCGCAGAACACGCCGTTCATCATGCCGGACAGGATCAGGAGGGCCGCCATGTACTGGGCGACCCGCGTCTCGATCACGCGCCAGCCGGCGATCACCACCAGCACGGTGGTGAAGCTGTTCATCAGGATCAGCAGCAGCGAGATGCCGTCGATGCCGAGGTAATAGTTGATCCGGTAGCTCTCGATCCAGGGCGTGAGCTCGATGAACTGCATGCCGTGCGCCGAGGCGTCGAAGCCGGCGTAAAGGGGCAGCGCGACGAGGAAGCCGGCCACCGCGCCGGCGAGCGCGATCCAGCGCGCGGTCGCGGCGTTGCGGTCCGAGCCGGTGAACAGCACGAGGATGCCGGCCACGATGGGCAGCCAGATGACCGTGCTCAGGGGCGCGAGTCCGGGCATGACCTAGCTTCTCGCGAACCAGATCGTCAGCAGCACGAACACGCCGATGATCATGGTGAAGGCATAGTGGTAGATGAGCCCGGACTGCAGCTTGCGCATGACGGTCGCGAGCCAGCCGACCACGCGCGCGGAGCCGTTGACGAGCGCGCCGTCGATGATCGCCACGTCACCGACCTTCCACAGCCCGCGCCCGAGCGCGCGCGCGCCGCCGGCAAAGAACCAGTCGTTGAAGCGGTCGAAATAGTACTTGTTCTCCAGCAACGTGGTGACGGGCCCGAACGCCCGCGCGATCTTCGCCGGCAGGTCGGTGCGCTTGAGATACAGGAAGGCCGCGGCCGCGATGCCGGCCATCGACAGCCAGAAAGGCAACGTGGCCAGCGCGTGCAGCGTCATCGGCACCACGCCGTGGAACTCGCGCGCCATCTCCGCGATGACGTCATGCGCCTCCTCGACGTGGATGGAATCGCCGAAATAGCCCCCGTAGAGCACGCTGCCTATCCACCAGCCGGCGCACACCGACGGGATCGCGAGCACGAGGAGCGGCCCGGTCACGACCGCCGGCGACTCGTGCGGCGCATGGCCGTGATCGTCATGGCCATGATGGTCGTCATGCGCGTCGACGCCATGCCCGCGGTCGTCGTGCCCGCCGAAGCGCTCCGCGCCGTGGAAGGTCATGAACATCAGACGGAAGGTGTAGAAGGCGGTCACGAACACGCAGGCCGCCACGCAGAAATAGGCGAAGCCGCTGCCGGGCAGGTGCGACAGCTCCACGGCCTCGATGATGGCGTCCTTGGAGAAAAAACCCGAGAAGCCGGGGATGCCGACGCTTGCGATCGCGCCCACCATCATCGTCGCGTAAGTGAGCGGCATGTACCTGCGCAGCCCGCCCATCCTGCGCATGTCCTGCTCGTGGTGCATGGCGATGATGACCGAGCCCGCGCCCAGGAACAGCAGCGCCTTGAAGAAGGCGTGCGTGACGAGGTGGAACATGCCGGCCGCGTAGGCCGAGGCGCCGAGCGCCACCGTCATGTAGCCGAGCTGCGACAGCGTGGAGTAGGCCACCACGCGCTTGATGTCGTTCTGCACGATCGCCACCAGCGCCATGAACAGCGCCGTGATGCCGCCGATCACCATGATGAACGACAGCGCCGCCTCGGACAGCTCGAACAGGTGGGACATGCGCGCGACCATGAAGATGCCCGCGGTCACCATGGTGGCGGCGTGGATCAGCGCCGAGATCGGCGTCGGGCCTTCCATGGAATCGGGCAGCCAGACGTGCAGCGGGAACTGCGCGGACTTGCCCATGGCGCCGATGAACAGCAGGATGCAGACCGTCGTGATCAGCGGCCAGTCCACGAAGGCCACGGCGGCTATGGTCTCGCCGGCCAGCGATCGCGCCTTCTCGAAGACCGGCGCGTAATCGAGCGTGCCGAAGTAGGCGTAGACGAGCGCGATGCCGAGCAGGAAACCCAGGTCGCCGACGCGGTTCACCATGAAGGCCTTCAGGTTCGCGTAGATCGCCGTGGGCCGCGTGTACCAGAACCCGATCAGCAGGTACGACACCAGCCCGACGGCCTCCCAGCCGAAAAACAGCTGCAGGAAATTGTTGCTCATGACCAGCATGAGCATCGAGAACGTGAACAGCGAGATGTAGCTGAAGAAGCGCTGGTAGCCGGGATCGTCGGCCATGTAGCCGATGGTATAGACGTGCACCATCAGCGAGACGAAGGTCACGACGACCATCATGGTCGCCGACAGCCTGTCGATCAGGAAACCCACGTGCAGCGGCATGCCGCCGGCTTCGGCCCAGGTGTAGAGCACGCCGTTGAAGGTCTCGCCCGCGACCACGTCCCGGAACACCAGCAGCGCGGCGGCGACCGACACCACCATGCCGGCGATGGTGACGACGTGCGACGCGCGCCTGCCGATCACGCGCCCGAGCAGGCCGGCGACCAGCGCACCCGCGAGCGGCGCCAGGGGAACGATGAGGTAGAGGGCCTTCACGAGCCCCCCCCCTCGCCGGCGAGTGACGAGTGACGGGTGGCGAGTGACCCGTCCGATCGCGCGCTCGTGCCTGTCAGCCTGATCACTTGTCACCTGCCACTTGTCACTACCCCTTCAGCTTGTCCAGGTCGTCCACGTTGATGGTGCGCACGTTGCGGAACAGCACCACCAGGATGGCCAGGCCGATCGCGGACTCTGCGGCGGCCACCGTCAGGATGAAGAACACGAAGACCTGGCCGGCCGTATCCGCCAGGAAATGCGAGAACGCGATGAAATTGATGTTGACCGCGAGCAGCATCAGCTCGATCGCCATCAGCAGGATGATCACGTTCTTGCGGTTCAGGAAGATGCCCACCACGCTGATCGAGAACAGGATCGCGCCGAGGATCAGGTAGTACGAGAGCGGGATCATTTCGCCTCCTCGCCCGCCGGCTTCTCAGCCGGCATCGACACCATGCGCACGCGATCCTGCCGGCGCACCTTGAGCTGCTCGGCCGGATCGACGTACTTGCTGTCCTTGCGGTGGCGCAACGTCAGCGCGATGGCGGCGATGATGGCCACCAGCAGGATGACGGCCGCGATCTCGAAGGGATAGACGTATTCGGTGTAGATCAGCCGCCCGAGCTCGCGCGTGTTGCTGTAGTCCGCGGCGTGCGCGGCCGGCTGCGGCATGTCCGCGAGCCCGAAGTACCTCCCGCCGAGCACCAGCGCCATCTCCGCGACCATGACGCCTGCCACGATCAGCGCGGGCACGAGGTAGTCCCAGTAACCTTCGCGCAGCCGGTCGAAGTTCACGTCCAGCATCATGACCACGAACAGGAACAGCACCATGACCGCGCCGACGTAGACCAGCACCAGCGCGATGGCGAGGAACTCGGCCTCGAGCAGCAACCATAGCGCGGCGGCCGTGACGAAGGACAGCACCAGGAACAACGCGGAATGCACCGGGTTGCGCGCCGTGATGACGCGCAGCGCGGCGAACACCATGATCGCCGCGAAGAAATAGAATGTGGCCGCCCTGAAATCCATGTTCTTCTTGGTAAGGATTGAGGATTGGGGATCGAGGATCGGGGAAGCCCCTTCACTCCTCACTCCTCACTCCTCACTCCTCACGCTTTCGCCTCACCGGTACGTCGCGTCCTCCGTCCTGTCCCTCGCGATCTGGTCCTCGTAGCGGTCGCCGATGGCGAGCAGCATCTCCTTCGTGTACAGCAGGTCGCCGCGCTTCTCGCCGTGGTACTCGAGGATGCGCGTCTCCACGATCGAGTCGACCGGGCAGG
Source organism: Burkholderiales bacterium (assembly GCA_036274775.1). GTDB lineage: Bacteria > Pseudomonadota > Gammaproteobacteria > Burkholderiales > JACQAP01 > JACQAP01. Next base: position 18,197 of record DASUFB010000044.1, read on the forward strand.
ATTCCTCGCAGAAGCCGCAGAAGATGCACTTGGTCAGGTCGATGTCGTAGCGCGTCGTGCGCCGCGTGCCGTCGGCACGCTGCTCCGACTCGATGGTGATCGCGAGCGCCGGGCAGACCGCCTCGCACAGCTTGCAGGCGATGCAGCGCTCCTCGCCGTTGGGATAACGGCGCAGCGCGTGCAGCCCGCGGAAGCGACCCGACTGCGGCGTCTTCTCCTCGGGGAACTGCACCGTGACCTTGCGCGCGAAGAAATAGCGCCCGGTCAGCGCCATGCCCTTGACCAGCTCGAACAGCAGGAAGGTGCGGAAAAACTCGCGCGCGCGCTCGATCACGCCGGCCTTTCGCGCGCTCACCACGGCCACCACGGAGTCTGCATGAGCCCGCCGACCAGCACCAGCCAGACGATGGTCACCGGGATGAAGACCTTCCAGCCCAGGCGCATGATCTGGTCGTAGCGGTAGCGCGGGAACGTCGCGCGAAACCACAGGAAGCAGAACAGCAGGAAGGCCACCTTGGCGGCGAGCCAGGGGAAGCCGTCCGGCAGGAACGGCACCGGCGACAGCCAGCCGCCGAGGAACATGACCGCGGCGAGCGTCGAGACGAGGACCATGTTCGCGTACTCGGCCAGGAAGAACACCGCGAAGGCCGTGCCGGAGTACTCGACGTGGAAGCCGGCGACGATCTCCGATTCGCCTTCGGCGACGTCGAAGGGCGCGCGGTTGGTCTCGGCCACGCCGGCGACGAAGTAGATCAGGAACATCGGGAACAGCGGGATCAGGTTCCAGCCGAGCAGGCCCCAGCCCGTCTTCTGCTCCATGACGATGGTCGTCAGGTTCAGGCTGCCGGACATCATGAGCACGCACACGAGCGCGAAGCCCATGGCGATCTCGTAGGACACGATCTGGGCCGCCGAGCGCAGGCCGCCCAGGAAGGCGTACTTCGAATTCGACGCCCAGCCGGCGACGATGACCCCGTAGACGCCCATCGACGTGATGGCCATCACGTAGAGCAGCCCCGCGTCGACCCGCGACAGCACCGCGTCGGGCGTGAACGGCACCACCGCCCAGGCCGCGAGCGCGGGCATGATGGACAGCACCGGTGCGAGGATGAACAGGAACTTGTTCGCGCCCGAGGGCACGATGACTTCCTTGACCAGCAGCTTGAGCACGTCGGCGAACGGCTGCAGCAGCCCCTTGTACCCGACCCGGTTCGGGCCGATGCGCACCTGCATGTAGCCGATGACCTTGCGCTCGGCGAGCGTGAGGTAGGCCACCGTCAGGATGAGCGGCACCGTGATGCCGAGGATCTTGGCCAGCGTCCACAGCGCGGTGACCGCGTCGGCGCCGATCAGCCCCTCGAGGTAGGCGAGGTTCACGCGCTCGCCCTTTCCTGCGCGGGAACACGCTCGAGCGCGACCTCGCCCGACAGCGGCCCCAGCGCCGCCGTCGACGCATGGCCGCCGGGAATGCGCACGCAGTTCGCCGGCAGCCGGTCGTCACGCAGCCAGGGCAGCACCGCCTCGGCGTCCCCCTGGACCACGCGCACGCCGTCGCCCTGGCGCAGGCCGAGCCTTTCGGCGAGCGCGCCGGGCAGCGATGCGAACGGCGGCTGCGCATCGCGGGTCAATTGCAGGGAATGCGCGCGCCGCACGATGCCGTCGCCGGCGTAGATCGGCACCTCGCCGATGCGCTGGAGGCCGCCCGCCGCCGCCGCCGGCCGCGACGGCGTGCCCGCCACGGTGTTGTCGAGGCGCGAGGCGACGTCGCCCGTGAGGCATTCGGCGCGCACCGCCTCGGCGCTGTCGTGGTCGAAGCCGGGCAGTTGCAGCAGGTTGCCGAGTACGCGCAGAACCTTCCAGGCGGGCCGGGTCTCGCCCAGCGGCCGGCACACACCCTGAAAGCCCTGCGCGCGCCCCTCCATGCTCACGAACGTGCCGGCGGTCTCGGTGTAGGGCGCCACCGGCAGCAGAACCTGCGCGTAGTCGTGCGCATGCCGGTACGGCGACAGGGCCACGACGAGCTCGGCCGATTGCATGGCGGCGCGCGCCGCGCGCGCGTCCGCCGTGTCGAAATCCATTTCGGCATGCAGCAGCAGGTAGGCCTTGCGCGGCTCCGCAAGCATCTGCGCCGCGTCGAGCGCGCCGGCTGCCGGCGTGGCACCGGCGAGGTAGCCGCCCACGCTGTTGGCCGCTTCGCCGAGGAACCCGATTCTCGCGCCCACGATGCGCCCCAGCTCCTGGGCGAGCCGGTGCAGCTCGCCGGCCTGCGGATGGTGCTGGGCAAAATTGCCAAGGAAGATCGCGCCGTTGGTTGCCGAGGCGAGGCTCTGCGCGATGGCCTGCGCGGCCGGCTCGACGGCAACGCCGGCGAGCGCCTGCGGCAGCGGCGCCGACTTGATCTGGGCCGCCGCCTTGACGACCTGCGCCAGCGCATCGGCCATCGCGCCCGGCGCGACGATGCATTTGGCGGCCGCGCGCATCAGCAGCTCGTCGTCGACCGGATTGAGCAGGCTGACCTGCGCGTTCCTCTTCGTGGCCTGGCGGATGCGGTGCGCGAGCAGCGGCTGCTCCTTGCGCAGCGTCGAGCCGACCACGAGGATGCGGTCGAGCGCGGGGATGTCCGCGACCTTCATGCCGAGCCACGGCGCGCCGCGCAGCGCGCCTTCCGCGGAAAAGTCCGTCCGGCGCAGGCGGAAGTCGACGTTGCCGCCGGCTGCGCCGCGCGCGAGCTTGCCCAGCAGGTACAGTTCCTCGAGCGTCGCGTGCGGCGCGGCGAGCGCCCCGAGAGCCCGATCGCCGTGCGCGGCGCGGATGCGCCGCAGTTCGCCCGCGACGAACTCCAGCGCGGTGGTCCAGTCGACCTGCTCCCACTCGCCGTCGCGCTTGAGCATGGGCGCGGCCAGGCGCTCGTCCGAATTGAGCCCCTCGTAGGAGAAGCGGTCGCGGTCGGACAGCCAGCACTCGTTGACTTCCTCGTTCTCCAGCGGCAGCACGCGCATGACGCGGTCGCCCTTGACCTGCACGACGAGGTTGGACCCCAGCCCGTCGTGCGGCGCGATCGACCTGCGGCGCGCGAGCTCCCAGGTGCGCGCGCTGTAGCGGAACGGCCTGGAGGTCAGCGCGCCGACCGGGCACACGTCGATCATGTTGCCGGACAGCTCCGAGTCCACGGTGCGCGCGACGAAAGGCATGATCTCGGCGTGCTCGCCGCGGCCGGCCATGCCGAGCTCCATGATCCCCGCGATCTCCTGGCCGAAGCGCACGCAGCGGGTGCAATGGATGCAGCGCGTCATCTCCTCGGCGCTGATAAGCGGCCCGAGCTCCTTGTTCGCGACCACGCGCTTGTCCTCGCCGTAACGCGAGCTCGACGCACCGTAGCCCACGGCAAGGTCCTGAAGCTGGCATTCGCCGCCCTGGTCGCAGATCGGGCAGTCCAGCGGGTGGTTGATCAGCAGGAACTCCATCACTCCCTTCTGCGCCTTGATGGCGGCCTCGGAGTGCGTGAACACCTTCATGCCCTCGGTGACCGGCGTGGCGCAGGCCGGCAGCGGCTTGGGCGCCTTTTCCACCTGCACGAGGCACATGCGGCAGTTGGCGGCAATCGACAGCTTGCGGTGATAGCAGAAATGCGGCACGTAGATGCCCAGCTTCGCCGTGGCATCCATGATCATGCTGTTGTCCGGGACTTCCACCGGCCGGCCGTCGATTTCGAGTTTTGCCATTGCCGGTCCTAGTGCTGCCCGTGCACGAGGCACTTGCCGTTGTCGATGTGGTACTGGAACTCGCTGCGGAAATGCTTGATGAAGCTCTTGACCGGCAGCGCCGCGGCGTCGCCCAGCGCGCAGATCGTGCGCCCGGCGATGTTGTCCGCCACGGAATTGAGCTTGTCGAGGTCCTCGGCGCGCCCCTGGCCGTGCTCGATGCGGTGGACCATGCGGTACAGCCACCCCGTGCCCTCGCGGCAGGGCGTGCACTGGCCGCAGGATTCCTCGAAGTAGAAATAGGACAGGCGCTCGAGCGAGCGCACCATGCAGGTGGTCTCGTCCATGACGATGACGGCGCCGGAGCCGAGCATGGAGCCGGCCTTGGCGATGGAGTCGTAGTCCATGTCGGTCGCCATCATGATGTCGGCCGGCAGCACCGGCATGGACGAGCCGCCGGGAATGACGGCCTTCAGCTTGCGCCCGCCGCGCATGCCGCCGGCCATCTCCAGCAGCTTCGCGAACGGCGTGCCGAGCCTGACCTCGTAGTTGCCGGGACGCTCGACATGGCCGGTGACCGAGAACACCTTGGTGCCGCCGTTGTTCGGCTTGCCGAGGTTCAGGAAGGCCTCGCCGCCGTTCAGGATGATCCAGGGCACGGCCGCGAAGGTCTCGGTGTTGTTGATCGTGGTGGGCTTGCCGTACAGGCCGTAGCTCGCCGGGAACGGCGGCTTGAAGCGCGGCTGGCCCTTCTTGCCCTCCAGCGACTCCAGCAGCGCGGTTTCCTCGCCGCAGATGTAGGCACCCCAGCCGTGGTGGGCGTGCAGCTCGAAGCTGAACTCCGAGCCGAGGATGTTCGCGCCCAGCAACCCGGCGGCGCGCGCTTCCTCGAGCGCCTCCTCGAAGCGCTCGAACACGCTCCAGATCTCGCCGTGGATGTAGTTGTAGCCGACCGTGATGCCCATCGCGTAGGCGGCGATCGCCATGCCCTCGATCACCATGTGCGGATTGAAGGCCAGGATGTCGCGGTCCTTGCAGGTACCGGGCTCGCCTTCATCGGAGTTGCACACCAGGTACTTCTGCACCGGCAGTGCGCGCGGCATGAAGCTCCACTTCAAGCCGGTGGGGAACCCCGCGCC
>DASUFB010000045.1:0-69716 GCA_036274775.1 Burkholderiales bacterium
CTCGCGCGCGAGCCGTGCGCGCCGCTGCTCGAAGCGGCGCCGGTTGAGCGGCGCGAGCGCCGCCACGGGTTGAGCGGCGAGGGCGGCCGCATGCCGGTTGCCGGCCTCGGCCAGCGCGGCGAGATCGATCATGGCGATGCAGTCCACCGGACAGGGCGCGACGCACAGCTCGCAGCCGGTGCAGAATTGCGTCAGCACCGTGTGCATGCGCCTGGGTGCGCCGACGATGGCGTCGACGGGGCAGGCCCTGATGCACAGCATGCAGCCGATGCAGCGGGCCTCGTCGATGAGGGCCGCCGCGCGCGGCGCCTCGATGCCGTTCGCCGGATTCAGCGGCTTGGCGGCGCGGCCCAGCAGCCGCGTCAGCGCCGCGATGCCCTCGGCGCCGCCGGGCGGGCACTGGTTCAGGTCGGCACGGCCGTCCGCAAGGGCCTCGGCGTAGGGCCGGCAGCCTGGATAGCCGCATTTCGCGCATTGCGTCTGCGGCAGCAGCGCGTCGATGGCATCGGCGAGACTCGGGTTCACGCGTGGATTAAACCACTACTGCCGCCAACCGCCATGGCGCAGGCAGCGGCCGATCCAGCGCGCGGTCAGCTTTTCCTGCACCGAATTCTGCACGAGCCGCGCGGCGAGCCCAGGGAAATCGACGCGGTCGAGCGGCTGGTCCTGGTTGAAGCAGGAGAACACGTAGCTGCGCTCGCCCGTGGCGGGATCGACCTGCGGCTGCAGGCACTGCGCGCAGATTTCCTTCATCATGCATTGCATCGGCGAGTTGATCGAGCCGATCGCGAAGTGGTGCGGCTTCAGGTGGGCGGACAGCACGCCGTGGCGGGCCGCGGCGACCGCGGCCATCATGCGGTCAGAGCCGATCGCGATGATGCGGTCGGAATCGGCGAACGCGATGGCCTGCGGCCCGAGCTTGCCGGACGCATACGTCGCCATCGCCTGCACGATGTTGCCCGTGAAGCTGCGGTCGCCGGGCCGTCCCGGCGCGAATCCGGGCGCCTCGTCGCAGCACCAGACCACGACGTCGGCCGCAGCCTCGATCTCGGCGACCTTGTAGCGGTCGATCATTTTCTTGTAGCCGGCGAAATACAGCACGCGCGATCCGGCGGCGCGCAGTGCCTGCCCGATCGAGAACAGCACGGCGTTGCCCAGGCCCCCGCCGACCAGCGTGACGGTCTCGCCGCCGTGGATCTCCGTGGGCGAGCCGGTCGGACCCATGAGCACGACCGGCTCGCCGGGTTCGAGCAGCGCGCACAGGTCGGACGAACCGCCCATCTCCAGCACGATGGTGGAGACCAGGCCCTTTTCACGGTCGACCCACGCGCCGGTCAGCGCGAGGCCCTCCATGGCGAGCCGGGTGCCGTCGATCGACCTTGCCAGGGTCTCGAAGTTCTGCAGGCGGTAGAACTGCCCGGGCCGGAACTTGCGTGCCGCCTGCGGCGCGTGCACCACGACCTCGACGATGGTCGGCGTCAGGCGCACGACTTCGCGCACGGTCGCCCTCAACTCGCGGTCCAGTTTCGCGAAGAATTCGGCATCGCTCGCGTCCGACGCAGGCGCCACGGCCGACAGCACGCGCGTGATGACCGGATAGCCCTGCTTGGCCCCGCCCATGGCCTTGACCACGTTGCCGAAGAACGAAGGATGCAGGTCGCCGAAGAAGCTCACGAAGCGCCCGTCGGGCCGCTTCGACAGCAGCACGTGCGGCGTTGCGGGCTTCGCGCTCTTCTCGGGCTTGACCGGCGCGCCGCTGTCGTCGCAGGCCTGGAAGTAGCGGCCGTCGAGCACGAAATTACGGGCATCCTCGCGCGCGAGCACGGTGTTGGGCTGCGTGCCGGCCGCCACGAGCACCGTGCGCGCGGGCAGCGTGGCCTCGAATTTCTCGCCCCCCGGGCCGGGTGACGTCACGGTGAGGCCGGCGGCGCGGCCGAATTCGTCCACGACCACGCGCGTCGGCGTGAGGTTCTCGGCGAAGCGGATGCCTTCCTCCAGTGCCTTCTCGATTTCCTCGTGGTTGAGCGTGTACGACGGGCTGTCCACCATGCGCTTGCGGTAGGCGATCGTCACGCCGCCCCAGGCCTGCAGCAGCTCCAGGACGCGCGGTTCGCGGCCTTGCGCCGCGGCCGCCGCGCGCTCGGCGCGGATGGCGCGCGCGTGGGCCAGGAATTCGTCCGCGACGCTTCGCTCGGGCGCGGTCCATGCGGCGCGCACGGCTTGTTCGTCCTGGTCGGCGGCGAGAGCCTCGTAGCGGCGCAGGAACTTCTCGACCTGCAGCGGATAGTAGGCGAGCGACTCGGTGGCCGTGTCGATGGCCGTCAGCCCTCCGCCGATGACCACGGCCGGCAGGCGCAGCTGCATGTTGGCGATCGAGTCGTTCTTCGCCGCACCGGTGAGCTGCAGGGCCATCAGGAAGTCCGAAGCGGTGCGCACGCCGGTCGCGAGGCCGTTGGGGATGTCGAGCACGGTGGGCCGGCCGGCGCCGGCGGCGAGCACGACATGGTCGAAGCCCATGTCGAAGGCGTCGTCCACCTCTATCGTGCCGCCGAAGCGCACGCCGCCGAACATCGCGAAGCCGACGCGCCGCTGCAGGAGCAGCCGCACGATCTTCAGGAAGTTCTTGTCCCAGCGCACCGTGATGCCGTATTCGGCGACGCCCCCGAAGCCCGCCATGACGCGGTCGTCCAGCGATTCGTAGAGGGCCTCGACGTCGTATATCGGCTCGAATGCCGTGCGCGTGCCGTCGGGCCCGACGCCCGAAAGGCGGGCGGGCAGGGGCTCGATCTTGAGCCCGTCGATTCCCACCACGGCATGCCCGTCGTTCATGAGGTGGTGCGCGAGCGTGAAGCCGGCCGGGCCGAGCCCGGCGATCAGCACGCGGCGCCCGCTGGGCGGGTGCGGCACCGGGCGCCTCAGGTCCAGCGGGTTCCAGCGCGTCAGCAGCGAGTAGACCTCGAATCCCCAGGGCAGCCCCAGCACGTCCTTCAGGGTGCGCGTCTCGGCCTGCGGGATGTTGACCGGCTCCTGCTTCTGGTAGATGCAGGATTTCATGCAGTCATTGCAGATGCGGTGGCCGGTGGCGGCGACCATCGCGTTGTCCAGCGTGATCATGGCCAGCGCGCCGATGGCCACGCCCTCGGTCTTGAGTTTCTGGAATTCCGAGATGCGCTCTTCCAGCGGACAGCCCGCCAGCGGCACGCCGAATACGGTTTTCCTGAAAGCGGGTCGCGCGCCGGGCTGCGCCGGTTTCTCCTTCAATCCGTGCGAGCACGAATCGCGCTCCTGCTCGTGGCACCAGATGCAGTAGTTGGCCTCGTTCAGCGCGCCGACGAGGTCCGTGCCCGTATCGGTCAGCGCGAACCCGTGGCGCCTGCGCACGTGGGCAGAAGTGTGCGTCGTGATGCCGTCCCGGGTGGCGGTCTCGACGGGGACGAGATGCTGGAAGTCGAGCTTCTTCGGCAGCTTGAACAGCACGCCGTCGTGGTGCCGGCGCCGGCCTTCGGGAGTATGAACGGCCCAGGCGGCGTAGCGCATCGCGACATCGAGCTTTTCCGCGTTGGCGGCCTCGTCCTTCATCCATTCGGCGACCCCGCGCGCGAAGGCGAGCTCGCTCAGCTCGCTGCCGAGCAAGGCAGCGAGCTGCGTTCCGAGCCGGACGCCGTCGAACTGCGCGGCCGCTTCCGGCTTGTGGGCGTTGGCAGCCTTGCGCTGAACGAAGAGCCGCTTGCAGGAATACAGCGGCGCAAGCTCGTGGTGACGCGCCGACAGGGCGCCGGCCTCGTCCTCGATGGCGAACAGTCGCGCGACGAAGTCGTCGAGGTGGCGCGCCAGCGCGATCAGCAGCTCCGAGTGCTGCTTCGGCGGCGGCGGAGGGGCGGCCTCGCGCAGGGCGAGCAGTTGGTCGCGCAATTCGGGCTGGGCCGCGCCGAGGTGGTCGAGGAAGGCGGCATCGACCCGCAGGAGGCCGTCGCGACGATACAGGTCTTCGAAGCTCAGGCCGAAGCGCAGGGCGAGGGCGGGCAGGGCGGCGCGGGAGTTCATGCAGCGGGAAGGACGGGATGCCGTGCGCAAAAACACGTCATTATAACCCTGCGCATCGCCGTCCTTATTCGCAGTCGGTCTAAGGAAATGACGCGTGCGTGCTCAGGACGTGTCCCGCGTGGCGCGGATCGCCTCCGCGACGAGGCCCGGGCCCGCGTACACGAGGCCGCTGTAGATCTGCACGAGCGTCGCGCCGGCTGCGATCTTGTCGCGCGCGTCGGCGCCGCTCATGATGCCTCCGGCAGCGATGACCGGCAGCCGGCCGGCGAGCGCCTCGCAGAACCGGCGTACGACGGCGGTCGAGCGCCGCGTCAGCGGCGCGCCGCTCAGCCCTCCGGCCTCGTCCGCGCGCGGCAGGCCTTCCACGCCCTCGCGCGACAGGGTCGTGTTCGTGGCGATGACGGCGTCGATGCCGTGCCCCGCGAACAGGGCGGCCATGGCGGCGATGTCGCCATCCTCCAGGTCGGGCGCGACCTTCACGGCCAGCGGCACCCGCCTGCCGTGCTGCGCGCGCAGCGTCTCGCGCGCGCCGGCAAGCGCCGCGAGCAGCCGCTCGAGCTCGCCGGCCTGCTGCAGGCTGCGCAGGCCGGCAGTGTTCGGCGAGGAGATGTTGACCGTGACGTAGCCCGCGGCGGCGTAGACCTTGCGCAGGCAGTAGACGTAGTCGCGCCCGGCCTGCTCGATCGGCGTGTCGAAGTTCTTGCCGATGTTGATGCCCAGCACACCGCGGTAGCGGGCGCGGGCGACGTTCATGAGCAGGCGTTCGACGCCGTCGTTGTTGAAACCCATGCGGTTGACGATGGCGCGCGCCTGCGGGATGCGGAACAGGCGCGGCTTCGGGTTGCCCGGCTGCGGGCGCGGGGTCACCGTGCCGATCTCGATGAAGCCGAAGCCCAGCGCGGCGAGCGCGTCGATGTGAGCCCCGTTCTTGTCCAGTCCGGCGGCGAGCCCGACGCGGCTCGGGAAGTCCAGCCCCATGACGCGCAGCGGCGTGCCGCAAGCGCGGCGCGCGAGCAGTGCGCCGAGTCCCAGCCGGTGCGCGCGCTCGAGGGCGTCCAGCGTGAAGCGGTGCGCGGTCTCCGCGTCGAGCTGGAACAGCAGGGGACGGGCCAGGCTATACAGCATCGCACGCGCATGCGCGGGCATGCGCCACGCAGGCCCCGGTGCGCCTGCTCAAGCCGCCTCGGGCGGCGCGGCGCCGCGGGGCAGACGCCGCCACTGGCCGTCGATGAGGCCCTCCAGGGGCTGGAAGTTGATCTTGTAGGCCATCTTGCGGCTTTGCGCGATCCAGTAGCCGAGGTAGAGGTAGGGCAGGCCCAGCCTGCGGCACAGGTTCACCTGCCAGAGCACGTTGTAGGTGCCGAGGCTCGCGCCCGCGATGTCGGGCTCGAAGAAGGTGTAGACGGAGGACAGCCCGTCTTCCAGGCGGTCGACGATGCTGACCATGCGCAGCTTGCCCTCGTCGCGGAACTCGACGAGGCTGGAGCGCACGTTGCTCTGGAGCAGGAAGTGCCTGTACTGCTCGCGGCTGTCGTGGTCCATGCCGCCGCCGCTGTGGCGGTGCGACTGGTAGCGCAGGTAGAGCGCGTAGTGCTCCGGATGGTACTTGAGCTCGAGCATGCGCGCTTCCAGGCGGTCATGGCGCGCGAAGGCGCGCCGCTGCGAGCGGTTGGCGACGAAATCCGCCGTGACCACTCGCACCGGCACGCAGGCCCGGCAATGGTCGCAGTACGGGCGGTAGGTGAACGCGCCGCTGCGGCGGAAGCCCACCTTGACCAGCTCGCTGTAGACCTGGCTGTCGATGGCGTGACTGGGGGTGGCGACCTGGGAGCGCGCGAGCTTGTCGGGCAGGTAACTGCACGGATAGGGCGCAGTCGCGTAGAACTGCAGTACCGAAAAAGGCAGGTCGTTGAGCTGGGTCATCGCCGTTTCACCGCGCCGGTTGCCCGTCGCCGTGCGCCTGGTCCTTCCGCACGGCCAGCGTCCACGGTCCCGGAAGCCGCGGATAGTTTATCAATTCCCGCAGGCGCTGCACGAACTCGGCACGCGGGATCTCGCGCGCGCCGAGGGAGGCCAGGTGATCGGTGTTCATCTGGCAATCGACCAGCCCGAATCCCTCGAGCTCGAGGTGGCGCACCAGCGCGACCAGCGCGATCTTGGAGGCATCGGTCACCCGCCTGAACATGGATTCGCCGAAGAACGCGCCACCGAGCGCGATTCCGTAGAGCCCGCCGGCCAGCTCGCCGTCGAGCCAGGTTTCCACGCTGTGCGCGATGCCGGCGGCGTGCAGGCGGCAATAGGCTTCGATCATGGCCGCGCCGATCCACGTGCCGCGGCTCCCCGGCCGCGGTTGCGCGCAGGCGGTCATGACCTCCCGGAACGCGGTGTCGGCGCGCACCTCGAAGCGCGCGTTGCGCAGCGTCCTGCCCAGCGACCGCGATACCCTGAGCTCGGCGGGGAACAGGACCATGCGCGGGTCCGGGCTCCACCACAGGATGGGCTCGCCCTCGCTGAACCAGGGGAAGATACCCCGGCGGTATGCCTCGGTGAGCCGGCGCACCGACAGGTCGCCGCCGGCGGCAAGCAGGCCGTTGGGTTCCGCGAGTGCCTGTTCCACCGGCGGGAAAACGTCCCCCGGCCGCAGCCAGGGGATCATGCGCCGCCGCCCGGCGCGCTCAGAAGAATTTGTCCGGGTTTTTGCTGATCAGGCCGCATGCGACGCGCGCGCCGGAATTGCCCGCGGGCTGGGATTTCATGTCGTCCGTGCCGGCATGGACGATGACGGCCCTGCCGATGATGCTGGCGGGATCGGTGCCGAGCGAGATGCCGCCGATTTCCTCGGACAGTTGGGCATAGCCATTGGCGTCGGCCTTCAGGTTGCCGAGGTCGCCGCCGTGGCGTGCCGCGCCCGTGGGGCCGCCGTGCCGGGAACCCGTGGGATTGAAGTGCCCGCCCGCACTGGAGGCATCGGCGGCGCTGCAGTTGCCCTTCTCGTGGATGTGGATGCCGCTGCTGCCGTTGGGCTTGAGGCCGTTGATCTTGGCTTCGACCAGCACGACGTCGCCTTTCTGCGTGAAGTTCACCGTGCCGCTGACCGCATTGCCCTTGGTCGGGGCGAGGATCGCGGTGGCGGACTGCTTCTTGGCGAACAGGTTGCTGGCGCCGCTGCAGGCCGCAAGCAGGGCGCAGCCACAGGCCAGAATCCAGAAGGATCTCATCGCAGGTCTCCCGAATGTCGCGCAGCTCGACGCGAGCCGAAAACAGCGCGTCTTGTAGCACCCGGGTCAGCGGGTGTCAATTAACCGGGCCGGCCGGTCTGCGCACCGGCCTGCCGTAGAATCCGCGGCAGGGAGGAGGGCATGCAAGAGGAAGCGGGACGGGTCCCGGCACACGCGGCGGCGGAGCCGTCGCAATGGGTGCGGCGCTGGGCGCCGGCCATCGCCGCGGGCGGCGAGGTCCTCGATCTCGCCTGCGGTCGCGGCCGCCACAGCCTGCTGCTCGCGCGACTGGGCTTTCGCGTATGCGCGGTCGACCGCGACGCGCAGTCGCTCGCGGCGCTCGCGGGCAGCGCGTCGGTGGCCACGCTGCAGGCGGACCTCGAGCGCGACGCGTGGCCGCTCGCGGGACGCCGCTTCCAGGGCGTGGTCGTGGCCAACTACCTGCATCGCCCGCTGTTCGGGCACATCCTCGACGCGCTGGCGCCGGCCGGCGTGCTGGTCTACGAGACCTTCGCCGCCGGCAACGAGCGTTTCGGCAAGCCGTCCAACCCGGATTTCCTGCTGCGGCCGGGCGAGCTGCTCGAAGTGGTGCGCGGGCACCTGCGCGTGCTCGCGTACGAGGACCTGGAGGTCTCGGAGCCGGCGCCGGCGATGATCCAGCGCATCTGTGCACGTCGGGAGACGTCGCAGCCGTAACGCCATCGCGCGAATGGAATCGGTTAGAATCCGGCTTTCTCGTTGAGGGGAGCAGCCATGTTGAAGGGCAGCCTCGTCGCCATCGTCACGCCCATGCTGGAAGACGGCAGTCTCGATTTCCAGCGCCTGCGCCAATTCGTCGACTTTCACGTCCGCGAGGGCAGCAACGGTCTCGTCGTCGTCGGCACCACAGGCGAATCGCCCACCGTCGATTTCGACGAGCACTGCAGGTTGATCAGCGCCACGATCGAGCATGCTGCCGGGCGCATCCCCGTGATCGCCGGCACGGGCGCGAACTCCACGCGCGAGGCCATCGAGCTGTCCGAGTTCGCCAAGAAGGCGGGCGCGGACATGAGCCTGTCGGTCGTGCCCTACTACAACAAGCCCACGCAGGAGGGACTGTACCGGCACTTCCGCGCGATCGCGGAGGCCGTGGACATCCCGCAGATCCTCTACAACGTGCCCGGGCGCACCGTGGCCGACATGCAGAACGACACCGTGCTGCGCCTCGCGCAGGTGCCGGGCATCGTCGGGCTGAAGGACGCCACCGGCAACATGGAGCGAGGTGCCGAGCTGCTGCGCCGCATCCCGAGGAACTTCGCCGTCTACAGCGGCGACGACGGCACGGCGCTCGCGCTCATGCTGCTGGGCGCCCACGGCGTCATCTCGGTGACCGCCAACGCGGCGCCGCGGCTGGTGCAGGAGATGTGCGCCGCCGCGCTGGCGGGCGACGTGGCGGGGGCCAGGGCGCGCAACAACAAGCTGATGGGCCTGCACCGCCACCTGTTCGTCGAAGCCAACCCCATCCCCGTGAAGTGGGTGCTGCAGCAGATGGGGCTCGTCGAAGGCGGCATCCGCCTGCCGCTGACGCCGCTGTCGTCGTCCTTCCACGACCTGCTGCGCGGCGCGATGGAGCAGGCGGGCATCGAGTCGGCGTCGCGGCTGTCCGCGATGGCGAAATGAGTCCGCCGTCGGCGGCAGCACTGCCGCTCCCGTACCGGAAAGATCCCGAAGCATGAATGTCACGCAACGACTCGCCGCCGCGGTCGCGGTGGCCCTTGCGCTCGCCGGTTGCTCGGGCACGGTGCTCGAGGGCAAGAAGATCGACTACAAGTCCGCCGGCACGGCCAAGCCGCTGGACGTGCCCGAGGACCTGTCCAGGCCCCCGACCAGCGACCGCTACGCCATTCCGGACTCGTCCTCCGGCTCGGCGACCGCGTCGGAATACGCCGAAGGCCAGGGCAACCACCAGTCCGGCGCGGCGGCCGCGCCGGAACAGGTGCTGCCCAAGCAGGAAAAGGTGCACATGGAGCGTGCGGGCAGCCAGCGCTGGCTGGTGGTCGAGGCGGAGCCGGACGCGCTGTGGCCGGTGATCAAGGAGTTCTGGCAGGACAGCGGCTTCCTGATCGACGTCGAATCGGAGAAGGCCGGCGTCATGGAAACCGACTGGGCCGAGAACCGTGCCAAGATTCCCGACAGCTACATCCGCAAGTTCCTGGGCAAGGTGCTCGACTTCGCCTATTCCTATCCGGAGCGCGACAAGTTCCGCACGCGCCTGGAGCGCGGGCTGGAGCAGGGCACCACGGAGGTCTATATCAGCCATCGCGGCATGGTGGAGATCAACATTTCCAAGGACCGTTACCGCGAGAGCCTGGTCTGGCAGGTCAGGCCGGTGGATCCCGAGCTCGAGGCGGAAATGCTGGCGCGGCTCGCCGTGAGACTGGGCGCGCGCGACGAGCAGATCCGGGCGCAGGCGAAGGCGCCGGAGCAGCCCAAGGCGACGCTGACGAAAAATGGCGAGTTGCCCGAGAGCCTTTTGCTGGTGGACGGCTTCGACCGCGCATGGCGTCGCGTCGGGCTTGCGCTCGACCGCGTGGGCTTCACGGTCGAGGACAGGGACCGTTCCAAGGGCCTTTACTACGTGCGCTACGTGGACGCCGACGCACCGGACAAGGAGAAAGGATTCTGGTCGAAGCTCGCGTTCTGGCGCGGCGACGGCCCGAAGCCCGACGAGCAGTACCGCATCAGCGTCGCGGATGCCTCGCAGGGCAGCGAGGTCAGGGTGCTCGACGCGAAAGGGCAGAAGAGCACTTCCCCGACGGCGGGACGCATCCTTGCGCTGCTGCAGCAGGAACTGAAATAGCGCACGGCCCGGATGCGCTTCGCCTCCCTCGGCAGCGGCAGTCAGGGCAATGCCCTCGTGGTGGAAGCCGGCGGCAGCCGCCTGTTGCTCGACTGCGGCTTCGGTCTCGCTGCGACCGAGACGAGGCTCGCCCGCCTCGGTCTGCGGCCGGCGGACCTCGACGCGATCGTCGTCACCCATGAGCATGACGACCACATAGGCGGCGTGGCGAAGCTCGCGCGCCGCCACGGCATTCCGGTGTGGATCACGCCGGGCACGCTTCGGGGCTTCGAGGCATTGTTCGCCGAGGTTGCCGAGGTGCACCTGATCCACAACTACGCGGCCTTCGCGGTCGGCGACCTGCAGGTGCGGCCGTTCCCGGTACCGCACGATGCGCGCGAGCCGGCCCAGTACGTGTTCGGCGACGGCTCGCGGCGCCTCGGCGTGCTGACGGACGCGGGCTGCGCGACCCGCCACATCGAAGACATGCTGAGCGGCTGCGACGCGCTGGTGCTGGAATGCAACCATGACGCGCAGATGCTGCAGGAGAGCAGCTACCCCCGCAGCCTGCGCGAGCGCATCGCCGGGCGGTTCGGCCACCTCGACAACACCGCCGCGGCGCAGTTGCTGGGCCGGCTCGACAACGGCCGGCTCAAGCACCTCGTGGCGGCGCACCTGAGCAAGGAGAACAACCGTCCCGAGATCGCGCGCGCGGCGCTCGCGGCCGTTCTCGGCTGCGCGCCGGAATGGATCGCCGTGGCGGACCAGGAGGAGGGACTGGGCTGGCGCGAGATCGACTAGCGCCGCGGCCTTCCACGGCGGTTCACCGCAGGAAAGCGAAAAGCCGGTCAGCGACCGGCTTTGTCGTTTGCAGCGAACGGCTTGCCCGTTACTTCTTCTCGGCGGGCTTCTGCCCGGCGGCGGGCGCGGCTGCCGCAGGCGCGGTATCGGCCGGCTTGCCGGCGTCTGCAGCGGGAGCGGCCGGTGCCGGCGTGGCGGGTGCGGGGGTCGCGGCGGGAGCAGGGGTCGATGCGGCGGGGGCGGGAGCCTGTTCCTTCTTGCCGCAGGCGGCCAGGGCCAGGACGAGAAGAGCGGGGACGACGAACGTGCGATTCATGTGTGTATGTATCCTCGATGGATTTTTGGTTGGCGGGTTCGCGGCATGCGACCGAAGCCGGCGCGGATTCTAGCAGAAAGCCGCCAAACGTAACAAGTTGTAACTTTAAGGAGTGCGCATTTCCGCGCCGGCGTCACAGTCCCAGCGTCGTGGCCGACGCCGCGGGCGAGGACGCTTCCCAGATTTCCGCGAAGCGCTCGATGAAGGCATTGGTCCCGATCGGGTCGTCCAACCCGAGCAGCCCGCGCATCTCGTCGAAATGGAAGCGGTGCACGAAGTGGCGGTCGTCGACGATGATGAACGGGTCGTAGACGGATTTCGCGTTCTGGTGCGTCTCGTTGATGCTGATGCCATGGCCGTGGGTGCGCAGCAGGCCCAGCACGCGCGGGCAGTTGCGATCCAGCGGCTGCACGTCGTGCAGCACGATCTGCAGCGCGTTGCGCCGGCCGGCGAGCAGGAAGGCGCGGATCAGCTCGCAGCGCTGCGGCGAGTTGTAGCCCCTGCCGAGCGTCTGGTCGAAGATGCGGATGCGGCCGGATGCGTTCCGGATGACCGTGTCGACGGCCGCCTCGAATTCGGCGTTGCCGAAGATCGGCGTGTGCTGCGGGCGGGGTTCGTCGGACATGGCGGTCAGCGTGCGGCGCGCGGCGCGTGCAGGCAAATATAGCCGGCGCGATACCACTGGTAAAGGAGTTCCGCCGGCGCGCCGCGAGGCGCGATCATGGCGCCCGGCAGGCGGCGCGTGTCGGCCAGCGTGCGCAACGCCGCGCTGCCGCCGGCGACCGCATGGCACTCGCCGTTGATGAAGAAGTCCGGCCCCTCGTAGAGCATGCGCGAGGCCCCGGCAAGCGCCACTGCCCCGCGCCGCGCGGCGGCCGTGAAGGCTCGCGGCGTTAGCGGCCGCGCCGGCCCAGCGAATGCCACGCCGGCCGCCGGTTCGGTGAGGTGGAGGCCGAGGAAGACGCCGACGTCGCGGCGCGTCCACTCTATCGACCGCAGCACGCGCTCGACCTTGCCCGCCATGGCCGTCCCGAGGCGGGCGGGCCGGCGCTGCGAACGCAGGTCCGGATCGCCGTAACGGCCTTCGCCGTCCGCGCGATCCTCGAGGAAGGCAAGGAAGCCGGAGATGAGCTCGCGGTGCGAGGGCGCGCGGAAACCGATCGAGTAGGTGTAGCAGGCGTCCACGGCCACGCCGTCGTGCGCGCATTCCGGCGGCAGGTAGAGCATGTCGCCGGGCGACAGCACGCATTCGCCTTCCGGCGCGAAACGCTGCAGGATCTTCAGGGGGGCATCCGCGACGAGCGCGAGGTCGCGCTGGCGCCCGGTTTTCCAGCGCCGCCGGCCCGGGCCCTGCAGCAGGAAGACGTCGTAGGAATCGAAATGCGGCCCGACTCCGCCGCCCGCCGGGGCATAGCTGACCATGAGGTCGTCGAGCCTGCTGTAGGGGATGAACGCGAACCGGTCCAGCAGGCTGCGCGCCGCGGGGAGCACGCGTTCGAGGCCCTGCACGAGCAGCGTCCAGCCGCTCGCGGGCAGGCGCGCGAGCCGTCCGGGACGAAACGGCCCGTGCTCCACCGACCAGCGGCCGGACCGGCGCTGCACGAGGCGCGATTCGCAGTCGTCGCGGCAGGCGAGGTCGAACATGCCCGCAAGGTCGACCACGCCGCCGAAACCGGGTAGCGCCCCGCGCACGAGCAGCGGCTGCTTCTGCCAGTGGCGGCGCAGGAAGGTCGCGGCGTGCATGCCGCCCAGGATGTCTGTCGCGGCGAACGGGCCGCCTGCATTTCGCGCGGTCACGCCGCGCATTGTAGCCGTCCGCGCGGCGTGCGGCGCGGGAGCGGCGGCGAAATCGGTTAGAATCCGCCCCGGATGCGGTCGCATTCGTCCACTGGGCCCGGCCAGTTGTCGCAGCGCCGGCAACGTCGTGCCCGATTTCCACCCGAACAGGATGCTATGCCGGCGTCGACGCGCGGCCACGTGCCGCGTCGCGGATCTGCCGAGGAGCTCAAGCAAGCATGAACATCGACAAGAACACGGTCGTGTCGCTCAACTACGAATTGTCCGACGCCAGCGGCAGGGTCATCGAGAAGACCACGGAACCGATCACCTACCTGCACGGCGGCTATCACGGCATCTTCCCGCTGGTCGAATCCGCCCTGCAGGGCAAGAAGATCGGCGACAAGTGCAAGGTGACGCTGGCGCCGGACGACGCCTTCGGCCAATACGAGGCGGCCATGGTGCGCACCGAGCCCAGGAACCTGTTCCCCGACAACGTCAAGGTCGGCATGCAGTTCGAAGGCGCGGCCGAAGGCTCGAACGACTACACGGTCTACACGGTCAAGGAGATCAAGGCCGACCAGGTCGTCGTCGACGGCAACCATCCGCTGGCCGGCCAGACGCTGGTTTTCTCCGGTACGGTCACCGAGGTGCGCGCGGCCACGCGCGAGGAATTGCAGCACGGCCACGTGCACGGCCCGCACGGCCACCATCACTAGAGCACGTCGCGCCTCAGCCGTCGCGCTTGCCCGTGAGGATGCGGATCATCGGCTCGTAGGCGCTCTCGCGGGAAAACCGCCAGCTCGACACCAGCAGCGCGGCCGCAGTGAAGCCGGCCAGCACGGCGATGTCGGTGGAAATCGCAAAGTCCGCGCCCATGCCGGGGACGAGCATGTCCGTCGTGGCATGCTTGAGCAGGTCCACTCCGTAGGTGTACGGATTGGCGAGCGCGACGGCTTTCAGCACGACCGGGAGGCGTTCCACCGGATACAGCGATCCGGACAGGAAGAACACCGGGAAGATCACGAAGTTCATGATAGCCGCGAAATTGTCCAGCGTGCGCGTGAACGCGGCCACCAGCATGCCGATGCCGGCGCAGGCCGCCGAGGTTGCCAGCAGCCCGATCGCGAGCAGCCCGATGCGCGCCTGCATGCCGACGTAGCCCAGCAGCGCCAGCAACGCAAGTAGCAGCAGGGCCTGCAGGACCGCGGCCAGCGCCGCCGCGAGCATTTTCGCCACGACGATCCAGTAGTGCGGGAAGGGCGCGACGACCAGCATGCGCATGACGCCGGATTCCTTGTCGTACACCATGGTCAGGGCCGCGAGCATGGCACCGAACAGCATGGTCATGCCCAGCACGCCGGGCACCAGGAATTGCTGGTAGCTCACGCCGCCGCTCTGCTGCAGCACCGCGCCGAAGCCCGCGCCGATCACGAACAGCCAGATCAGCGGGCGCACCATGGCCGATACCAGCCGCGTGCGCTGGCGGAACATGCGCACGACCTCGCGCTCCAGTACCGCGTAGACCGGGCGCCAGTGCGCGCTCATGCCTTGCCCTCCGCGACCCACAGGAACACGTCGTTGAGGTTCGGCGGGCGCCAGCGCAGGGCGTCGATGCGCGTGCCGGGCTCGGCCTGCAGCGTCGCGAGACGGCCGGCGTCCTCGCCGGTGTGCCGGAAATACAGGACGTTGCCGTCGCGCAGGCTCTCGCCCAGCATCGGCGCGAGGCGCTGCGCCAGAGCCGGCGCGTCGCTGCTCTCGATTTCGACGATGAAGCGGCCGAGCCCGGCGATCATCTCGCCCGGCGGGCCGCTCTTCACGAGTCGGCCGGCCCGGATGAAGGCCACGCGGTCGCAGCCGTCAGCTTCCTCCAGGTAGTGCGTCGTCAGCAGCACGGTCATGCCCGTGCGCCCGCGCAGGTCCTCGATGAAGCGCCAGATCTTGCGCCGGTTCGGCAGGTCGAGCCCGATGGTGGGCTCGTCGAGGAACAGCAGCCGCGGGTGGTGGATGACGCCGCGCACGATGTCGAGCGCGCGCCGCATGCCGCCCGACAGCGAACCCACGGGCCGGTCGCGCCTGTCGGCGAGCCCGAACAGCTCGAGCAGCTCGGCCGAGCGTTCCTCGATGGTTTTCGAAGGCAGGTTGTGCAGCAACCCGGCGAAGCGCAGGTTCTCCGCCACGGAAAGCGTGCGGTCCAGCGCGGATTCCTGGAACACGAGGCCGATGGCGGCGCGCGTACCGACCGGGTCCCGGACGACGTCGCGGCCGAACACCGCGGCGCTGCCGCCGCTCGGGCGGATCAGGGTCGCCAGCATGTGGATGGTCGAGGTCTTGCCGGAGCCGTTGGGCCCGAGCAGGCCGAAGAACTGTCCGGCCGGGATCTCGAGGTCGAGCCCGTCCACGGCGAGCACGCTGCCGTAACGCTTCACGAGGGCGCTGGCCTTCACGGCCGGCGCGGAAGGTTGCGCCGCATCCATGGCGCGGGAGTGTGACCTAGCCGGGCGTCTTGCTCAAGGCGCGCGAGTTCTTGTCGTCGCGGAAGACGATGGGTTTGACCTCGACCCGCTGCGCGGGGTTCTGCGCGCGATCCACGACGTCGGTCACGAGGTGGTGCATGGGCGACAGGCCGCATACCGGGTCCGTGCTGGTGGCATCGCCGGTCAGCATGTAGGCCTGGCAGCGGCAGCCGCCGAAGTCCTTGGTCTTGTCCGGACAGGAGCGGCAGGGCTCCTTCATCCAGGCGTCGCCGCGGTAGGCGTTGAATCCCGGCGAGTCGTACCAGATCCAGTCGAGGTCGTGGCTGCGCACGTTCGGGAAAGTCAGCCCGGGCAGCATGCGCGCCTCGTGGCACGGCAGCGCGAGGCCGTCCGCGGTGACGGTCAGGAACACCGCGCCCCAGCCGTTCATGCAGGCCTTGGGCCGGTCCTCGTAGTAGTCCGGCACGACGAAGAAGATGCGCATCTTCTTGCCGACGCGCTCGCGGAAACGGTTGGTGACCTCCTCGGCACGCCTGAGCTGCTCGCGCGTGGGCAGCAGCTGCTCGCGGTTCAGGTAGGCCCAGCCGTAGTACTGGGTGTTGGCGAGCTCGACGTATTCGGCGTCCATCGCCTCGGCCATCTCCAGGATCTGCTGCACGTGATCGATGTTGTGGCGGTGCAGGACGCAGTTGAGCACCATCGGGTAGTCGTACTTTTTGATGAGCTTCGCCACCTTCTGCTTGAGCTCGAAGGTCTTCGTGCTGGACAGGAAGTCGTTCATCTCGCGCGTCGAGTCCTGGAACGAGAGCTGGATGTGGTCCAGCCCGCCCTCCTTGAACGCCGCGATGCGCTTCTCGTTGAGCCCGATGCCGGAGGTGATCAGGTTCGAGTAGTAGCCGAGCCTGCGCGCCTCGGCCACCATGGCCTCGAGGTCGTCGCGCATGAGCGGCTCGCCGCCGGAGAACCCGAGCTGCGTGGCCCCGAGCTCGCGCCCCTGACGCAGCACGCGCAGCCAGTCGGCCGTCGACAGCTCATCGCCGTAGCGCGCGTAGTCGACCGGGTTGTAGCAGAACACGCAGTGCAGCGGGCACTTGTACGTGACTTCCGCCAGCAGCCAGAGCGGGTTACCCGGCCTGCCTGGTACGGATCCAGCCTTTTCCATGGACGTGCTCCAGAAAACCGATGACATCCCCGCGCAAGTCGGCGCCGGGAAACGCCTTCTGCAAATCCTCGACGATGCCGGCGACGCTCAGCTTGCCGTCGACGCGCTTCATGATCTCGCCGGAGCTGCCGGTCAGCTTGACCATGCCCTCCGGGTACAGCAGCACGAACGCCTGCTGGGCCGGCTCCCACTGGAAGCGGAAGTGGCGCTGCAGCTCGAACACGGTGTCGTCCGTGAAGCCCTGCGGGTCAGGCATCGTGCCGCTCCCCGATGCCGTAGTTGACCTGCATGGCGTCGAGCATGCTCCACAGCACGTCGAGCTTGAACTGCAGGATGCCCAGCGCGCGCTCCTGCTCGGCGCGCGTCCGGAAATAGTCCAGTGTGACCTGCAGCCCGTGCTCGACGTCGCGGCGCGCCTCCGACAGGCGCTTGCGGAAATACGCGTAGCCCTGCGGCTCGATCCAGGGATAGTGCTGCGGCCAGTTGTCGAGGCGCTTCTGATGGATTTCGGGGGCGAACAGCTCGGTCAGGGACGAGCAGGCGGCCTCCTGCCAAGGCGCCTTGCGCGCGAAATTCACGTAGGCGTCGACCGCGAAGCGCACGCCGGGCAGCACGAACTTCAGCGAGGTGACGTCCTCGCGCTTGAGCCCGCAGGCCTCCGCCAGCCGCAGCCAGGCCTCGATGCCGCCTTCCTGCCCCTCGACGCCGTCGTGGTCGATGATGCGCTGGATCCACTTGCGGCGCTGCTCTCGGTCGGCCATGTTCGACAGGATCGCGGCATCCTTGACGGGGATGCTGATCTGGTAATAGAAGCGGTTGTACACCCAGCCCTGCACCTGATCCTTCGTGCACTTGCCCGAGTTCATCGCGACGTGGAAGGGGTGGTAGATGTGGTAGCGCTTTCCCTTCGCGCGCAGTTCGGCCTCGAACTCCTGCCTGCTCCAGGGCAGATTTTCCGCCGCGCCCATGTTCGCCTCCGGATTCCTAGAGTGTCACGTCCATGCCATCGTACGCCACCTCGATGCCGGCGTCGGCGAGCTGCCGGCGCTGGGTCGAGTCTTCGTCGAGGATCGGGTTCGTGTTGTTGATGTGGATGAGGATCTTGCGCTGCGCCTTCAGCGGCCCGAGGACTTCCATCATTCCGCCGGGGCCGGATTGCGGCAGGTGCCCGATGTCGCGCGCGCGCTTTTTCGACAGGCCCATGGCGATCATCTCGTCGTCCGTCCAGAACGTGCCGTCGACCATGACGACGTCGGCCTCCTCGAGGAAGGGGCGCAGGTGCGGCTCGATCTCTCCCAGCCCCGGCGCATAGAACAGCCTGCGGCCGGAAGCCGGGTCGGTGATGCGCATGCCGATGTTGTCGCCCTCCACCGTCCGGTCGCGGTGCGGCGAGTAGGGCGGCGCGTTGCTCTTGAGCGGCACCGCGGTGAACGCGAGCCCTTCGGCACCGGCGATGCCGAAGCTGTTGCCGCGCTCGGTCGGAATGCGATGCCAGTTCACGCCGCAGTAGTGGTCGAGGATGCGGAAGATCGGGTTGCCCGTGCTGAGATCCTCCCGCGCCATGTCCGTGCAGTAGATCTCCAGGGGCTTGCCTTCACGCAGCATGAGCAGGCCGGTCGTGTGGTCGATCTGCGCGTCCATGAGCACGACGGACCGCACCGCGGTGTCGCGCAGGGCGCGCGCCGGCTGCAGCTCGGGGAAAGCCTGGAATTGCGCCAGCAGGTCCGGGGAGGCGTTGAACAGGACCCAGCCGGCATTGTCCGCCGTCACGGCGATGGACGATTGCGTGCGCGGTTTCGCGCGTACGTCGCCGCTGCGCACACCGGCGCAGTTGCGGCAGTTGCAGTTCCACTGCGGGAACCCGCCGCCCGCCGAAGCTCCCAGCACTCTGACCCTCAATTCTTCGTCTCCGTGGTTCTTTCGTTCGCCGTCGCGTGCCGGCCCGGGCCTTCCACCTTAAAGACAAAAGCCCCAGGCTGCGGGGCTTTTGTCCAAGCCCATGCTGACGAATCAGCGGGCGGCGATGTACATCGTGACTTCGAAGCCGAAACGCATTTCGGTGTACTCAGGCTTGCTCCACATGAGTCGTATCTCCAAGTTAAGGTTGTATAATCAACGGACTGTTCCCCGTTTTCGACCATCGTCCGGAAACCGCGTCCCGCGCTTTCGCGCCGCGGACTGAGTCTCCGATCGACCGCAATCATTCTGCGTAACGGCGTGCGTGCCGGCGTTACGAAAATCACCAAAGCGACATCATGATTTTCATGAGTTTGCCCCGCGTCTTTGCTTATGGCGGAGCCATGCTCTAACCTGCGGACATGTCCGATATCGCAATCGACAGCGGACCCTATCTCCCATCGATCACGACAGACTGGTCGCGCGAGCGTCCATTCAAGGTCGCGGTCGTCGTGTCGTTGCTGGTGCATGCCACCCTGATCGCGTTCGTGCCGGGTTTCCGCTCGGTGCCCGACGAAGTGCCGCGGGTGCTGGAAGTGCAGATCGCGCCGGAGCAGGTGCCGCCGCCGCCCGTGCCGGTGCCGCGCAAGCCCGAGATCGTGCCCAGACAGGTCGAGCCCGAGCCGCAGCCGCGCCCGGTGGTACGCGAACCGCTGCCCGAGACGCCGCCGCCCGTGAAGGAGCCGGTCGTGCAGCAGCCGCCTCCGGAGCCGCCGCCGGTTCCGCGCGCGAATGTCATCGAGGTGCCGCGCTCGGAGCCCAAGCCCGATTTCACGGTGCCGAAGCCGGAATTGCGTCCGGAGCCGAAGGCCGAGCCGAAACTGGAAGCGCGGCCGGAGCCGAAACTCGAGCCCCGCCGGGAGCCTGCGCCGGTCGCCCGTGTCGAGCCCCGTCCCGAGCCCAGGCCGGTTCCGAGGATCGAACCGCGTCCGGAGCCGCGCCCGGAATTGCGCGTCGCGCCGCGCACGGACGTCGTTCCGGAAGTCAAGCCGATCCCGCGTGAAGCCGCGCCCCCCGTGGCGCAGCGCAAGGCCGAGCCCGCCGCCCCCGTGGTGGCCGCGCCCAGGGCGCCCGGTCCCGCGCCGGCACCGTCGGTTGCGCCGCCGGCACCGGTGGCCGCCGCCGCGCCTCCCGTCCCCGCGGACGACGGTCGCGAGAAATCCCTGATCGAACAATACCAGCAGATCATCGCGGCGAGGATCAAGCAGTTCGAGGAATATCCGCCGGTGGCGAAACGGCGGCACTGGGAAGGCACGACCGTCGTGCAGCTCACGCTCACGCCCGCGGGCAAGGTGAGCAACGTCGAGGTCGTGGAGAAGAGCGGATACGACCTGCTCGACGAGGCGGCCGTCAAGATGATCCGGAAGGCGTCCCCGCTGCCAGCTCCGCCGGAAGGCCTGCGCGGGCGCGACCATACGGTTCTCGTGCCCATCAGGTTCAAGCTGGAATCCTGATTCTCCGCAGTGGCTCCTGACCAGGGACCGTCCCGCGACATGCTCTATCCGCCGCTGGAGCCTTTCCACCAGGGGCACCTCGACGTGGGCGGCGGTCACCAAATCTACTTCGAGGAAAGCGGGAGCGCGCGCGGCTTTCCGGTGGTTTTCGTGCACGGCGGCCCGGGCAGCCGCACGCAGGCCGCGCACCGGCGGTTTTTCGATCCCGGCTTCTACCGCATCGTGCTGTTCGACCAGCGCGGCTGCGGCCGGAGCACGCCCTTCGCTTCGCTGGCGCACAACACCACCGCGCATCTCGTCGCCGACATGGAGGCGTTGCGGCGCCACCTGGGCATCGGGACGTGGCTGCTGTTCGGCGGTTCCTGGGGCAGCACGCTCGCGCTGGCCTACGCGATCGCGCATCCGCAGCGCGTCGCGGGCACGGTGCTGCGCGGGGTCTTCCTCGGCAGCCGCGCCGAGGTCGACTGGTTCGTCTGCGGCGCGCGGCGCTTCGCGCCCGAGGCATGGGCGGAATTCTCGCGCGGCGCCGCTTCGCCGCTGCCGCAGCACTACTGGAGCCTGGTGAACGACGGGCGTGCAGAGGTGGCCACTGCCGCCGCCGCGCGCTGGTGCGCCTACGAGGCCAGCCTCGTCGAGCCCGGCGGCGCGGGAGCGGCGCCCGGCGGCGAGGCTGTCGGCCGCGTGAAGATCCAGCTGCACTACATGCTCAACGATTTCTTCCTGCGTCCCGATGAATTGCTCGATAATCTCTGGCGATTGCCGCAACGACCGTTCGTCATCGTGCAGGGGAGACTGGACATGGTTTGTCCCGTGGGCACCGCCTACGAGGTCGCCCGTCGCGTGCCCGGCGCGCAGTTCAACGTGGTCGGCGGCGGCGGCCATTCGGCGCAGCAGCCGGAAATGGCGGCGCAGCTGCGCGCGGCGACCGACGGGTTGAAGTCGCTCCTGGGCGGTTGAGCCGGTGCGCAACATGAGCCTGCGTTTTCGCATCAATCTCGTCATCACGCTGGTGATCGTTGTCTTCACGCTCGCCACCGGCAACCTGCTGATCGAGGAGACGCGGCGCTCGATAAGGGAGGAGATGGAGGCGGGCACGAGGGTGACGGCACAGCTGCTGGAGACCGTCATAGCGAACACGCGTCCCAGCATCGAGGACGAGCCGCACAACAGGATCCTGCTGTCTTTCCTGCAGCGCGTCGGGCGGGTCCGTGCGAACGAGATCCGCCTCTACGACGAGAACGACAGGCTGCTCTACACGTCCCCGCCGCCGGCGTACAAGCGCGGGCGCTGGGCACCGGACTGGTTCACGGACCTCGTCAAGCCGCGCCTGGTCGACTACCGGCTCAACCTCGCGAACGGCAGCATCGTCATCACCCCGGACCCGTCGCGTGCCGTGCTGGACGCGTGGGACGACCTCAAGCAGTTCTTCTGGCTGATCCTGGGTTTCTTCACGCTGGTCAACGTAGCGGTGTTCTGGCTGCTGGGCCGCTCGCTGCGCCCGGTCGCGAAGATCCTCAGCGGCCTGTCGCTCATGGAGAAGGGGCATTTCGAGTCGCGCCTGCCGGGCTTCGGCTCGCCGGAGTTCGATTCCATCGGCAAGGTGTTCAACCGCATGGCGCAGACGCTCGAGGAAAGCCTCGCCGAGAACAGGCGGCTCGCCCTGGTGGCCAAGCAGTCGAGCGACGCCATCATCATCCACGACCTGCAGGGGCGCATCTCGTACTGGAACCCGGCCGCCGAGCGGATGTTCGGCTACAGCACCGACGAGATCACGGGCCGTTCGGCCGAGCTGCTCGCCACGCCGGAGCGGCGCGACGAGCTGCAGGCCAACCTCGAGACCGTCAAGCGGCGCGAGCTGATCGAGATGGCGGAGACGCAGCGCCTCGCGCGCGACGGCCGCATCGTCGACGTTGCGCTTTCGGCGGCGCCGCTGGTGGATCCGGCGAGCGACGACGTCATCGGCGAGATCTGCAGCATGCGCGACATCACCGAGCACAAGCTCGCCCGGCAGGCCGAGCTCGAGCTCGAGCAGAACCGGCAGCTCACCCGCGCGATCCAGCAACGCCTGGAGGAGGAGAGGCGTGCCATCGCGCGCGAGCTGCACGACGAGCTGGGCCAGTGCGTGACCGCCATCAAGACCATAGGCACGGCGATTTCCAACCGCACCGGCGAAGCATCGCCCGAAATCCACAACAGCGCGCTGACCATCGTGTCGGTCGCATCCCACATCTACGATGTCGTGCACGGTATCATCCGCCAGCTCCGGCCCACGGCGCTGGATAACCTGGGTCTGAGCGACACGCTGCGCGACGCGGTGGCGGGATGGAGCGGCAGGCATCCGGAGACGGTTTGCGAGCTGCACTTCGAGGGGGAGATCGAGGGCCTCGGGGAAACGGTCAACATCACGGTGTACCGCATGGTCCAGGAATGCCTGACCAATGTCGCAAGGCACGCGGCCGCCCGCCGCGTCGACATATGCGTGGCGCGGGTGAACGACGCCAGGATCGGTGACGCCGTCCGCCTGACCGTGAGCGACGACGGCAGGGGGTTCGCGTCGACCGAGGGCGGAACCGCGCGCTTCGGCCTGATCGGCATGCGCGAGCGCGCGCAGGCCCTCAAGGGGGAGTTTCGCATCGACAGCCGTCCGGGAGGCGGGACGACGGTGACGGCGCTGCTGCCGGCCGGCATGCGGCATGCGGATGCCGGCGGTGCCAGGGCCGCCTGACGGAGAAGAAAAGCGGTGGACAGCAAACTCGGAAACATCAGCGTCATGCTGGTCGACGATCATGCCGTCGTGCGCATGGGCTTTCGCCTGTTGCTCGAGGGCTCGCCGGACATCAGGGTGATCGCCGAGGCGGAAAGCGGCGAGGAGGCGTGCCGAAAATATCCCGAGATCAGGCCCGACGTGGTGGTCATGGACATCTCCATGCGGGGCATCGGCGGGCTGGAGGCGGTCGACCGCATCCTTGCCCGGGATTCCTCGGCGCGCATCCTCGTGCTGTCCGCGCATGAGGACGCCATCCACGCGAGGCGGGTGCTGAAGGCGGGGGCGGCCGGTTACCTGACCAAGCGCAGCGCGGCGGAAGCGCTCATGCAGGCCATCCGCCAGGTGCACCAGGGCAAGACCTTCCTGGAGCCCGAAATCGCGCAGCAGCTGGCCGTGCAGCAGCTCAACGGCCAGCGCAATCCGCTGGACATGCTCAGCGAGAAGGAATTCAAGGTGTTCCTGGCCCTGGCCAAGGGTCAGTCCGTAGCCGAGATCGCGGAAGTCATGTCGCTCAGCCCGCGCACCATCGGCACGCACCTGTACAACATCAAGCAGAAGCTGGGCGCCTCGAATTCCGCGGAGCTGGCCATCCTCGCGGTGCGTGCCGGACTCATAGACCCTTGATCCAGAAACAGAAACCGGAAGCTTTCCGGTGCCCGCAAAACTCATGAAAATCATGAGTCCCATTTAAGGCTTTTGCTGTGAGGCAAAGGCGGCGGAGACGGCCACAATGCGTCCCACGGTCGTGATGAACGGCCTCGATGCCCATCGAAGTGGATGCTTCTCAAAGGAGATTGACCATGTGGACCAAGCCCGAATACACCGAAATGCGCTTTGGCTTTGAAGTCACGATGTACGTCTTCAACCGCTAAGAGCACGGTTTCGAGCCAAGGGGCTGCCGATGGCAGCCCCTTTTTATTTCCGGCTCCGCGGCGCATCTTCAATGCCGCCGGGGCGGAAGCTAGAATCCGGCATCAAGACGACAACAAGAACGTTTCAGTGGGAGGCGGAGCAATGCGCCGCGGTTTCAGATCATTCGTGCCGGCATTCAAGCCGGCTGTCCTTGCAGTCCTGATTTTCAGCTCGGCCATTGCAGCCGCGGACGACGAGCCCGTCCGTCTCGCGCCGATCGTAGTGACCCCGACGCGAGTCGAGCAGTCCAGCTTCGATCTGCCGGTTTCCATCGACGCTTTCACGCAGGAGCAGATCCGGCAGGGCGAGCCCCAGGTCAATCTTTCCGAGACCATCTCGCATGCGCCCGGCGTGGTCGCCAACACCCGGCAGAACTACGCGCAGGACCTGCAGGTTTCCATCCGCGGCTTCGGCGCACGCTCGACTTTCGGCATCCGCGGCGTGCGGCTGTACGCCGACGGCATCCCGCTGACCATGCCCGACGGCCAGGGGCAGGCGGCCAACATCGACCTGAGTTCCGCCAGGCAGATCGAGGTCATGCGCGGGCCGTTCTCGGCGCTGTACGGGAACTCCTCGGGCGGCGTCATCAGCGTCTTCACGGAAGACGGTCCGCAGGATTTCACCATGACGGGCTCGGCGTGGGCCGGCAGCTTCGATTCCAGCCGGATCGGGCTCAAGCTCGGAGGGCAGGAAGGCGCCCTCAATTACATCTTCGACGTCTCGCGCTTCGATACCGAGGGCTTCCGCGACCACAGTGCCGCGACCCGCGACACGGTGAACGGAAAAGTGCGGCTGAACATCGGCGACGACACCAGCGTCACGCTCGTCGCGAACTACCTGAACCAGCCCGAAACCCAGGATCCTCTGGGGCTTGACAAGAACCAGCTTCAACAGAACCGGGAGCAGGCCGGCACCAACGCCGAGGCGCAGAACACCCGCAAGAGCATCGAGAACTCCCAGGGCGGGGCGATACTGGAGCACAGGTTCTCCGGCGAGGATTCGATCCGCTTGCTGGGCTACTCCGGCACCCGCACGGTGCAGCAGTTTCTCGCCATCGGCCCGCGCGGCGTGGTCGACCTGAACCGGGATTTCGAGGGCGTGGACGGTCGCTGGACGCACAAGATGGACCTGGTGGGGCGTCCGCTCACGTTCACGCTGGGCTTCAACTACGACAACATGCAGGAGGCACGCAAAGCGTTCAACAACGACGCCGGAAACATCGGTGCGCTGGTGCGCGACGAGCTCGACACCGTCTACAACGTCGACGAGTATGCCCAGGCGGAATGGGCGATCGCCGAGCGCTGGGTGCTGAGCGCGGGCCTGCGTCATACCTCGGTGAGGTTCAAGAGCGAGGACCATTTCATCACGGGCGCGAACGGTGACGACAGCGGCAAGCTGGACTTCAGCGACACGACGCCGGTCGGCGGCATCGTCTTCAAGGTCACGCCCACTTTCAACCTGTACGCCAATGCGGGCAAGGGCTTCGAGACGCCTACGTTCGCCGAGCTCGCCTACCGTTCCACCAACGCCCTGGTGAACGGCTTCAATTTCGACCTGCAGCCCGCCGAAAGCACGAATTACGAGGTGGGTGCCAAGGCCTACGTGGGCAGCAATACACGCGTCAACGCGGCCGTGTTCAGGACGGACACGAAGAACGAGATCGTCGTGTTCAGCAACTCGGGCGGACGCTCGGTCTACCAGAACGTCGACAACACCACGCGCAAGGGCATCGAGCTCGAGGTGGACAGCGATCTCGGCCGCGGTTTCAACGCGCTGCTGTCCTATACCTATCTTGACGCCACCTTCGACAACAGCTTCGGCACCTGCGTGGGCTTCTGCCCATCGGTGACGGGCCCGAACGCGACCGTGCCGGCCGGCAACAAGATCCCCGGCATTCCCGCCAACATGGTGTACGGCGAGCTGGGCTGGAAATACGCGCCGCTGGGGCTGGCCACCGCCCTGGAAGCGCGCTGGAACGACAAGGTCTACACCAACGATCTGAACGACGAAGCGGCAAGTGCATACGCCGTCCTCAACTGGCGCCTGAGCCTGGAGCAGAAATTCGGCGCCCTGAGCCTCACCGAGTTCGGGCGCATCGACAACATCTTCGACAAGGAGTACGTCGGCTCCGTGATCGTCAACGAGTCGAACCGGCGCTACTATGAACCGGCACCCGGCACGAACTATACGATAGGCGTGACGGCCAGCTACAAGTTCTGAGGCGGCGCGGATTTGAACAAGGAAGGGGGGCATGGTGAGCAACGGCACTGGCGGTACTGCGCGCTATACGACGGCGGCCATCGTTTTCCACTGGGTGGTCGCCATCCTGGTCTTCACCATGATCGGCCTGGGCTTCTATATGGAGGGCATACCGAAGGGCAATCCCGACCGGGCCTTCTATTTCAACCTGCACAAGTCCATCGGCGTGACGACTGCCCTGATCGTCATCGCCAGGCTGTGGTGGCGCGCGAAGCATCCGGCGCCGCTCCTGCCGGCTTCGATGCCGGGCTGGGAGATGCAGGCGTCGCGCATCAGCCATGCGCTGCTGTACATGTGCATCATCGTCATGCCGCTTTCGGGCTTCTGTGCCACCCAGTTCACCAAGTACGGCGTCAATTATTTCGGCCTGTTCAAGATCCCGCCGATGGGATTCGAGAACAAAGTGATCTATGACCTGCTGCAGGGCGTGCACGGCCTGACCGCGGCACTTCTCGTCACCCTCATCGTCATCCACGTCCTGGCCGCCCTCAAGCACCTGCTGATCGACCGGGACAGGGTATTCCAGCGCATGTTGCCTGGCCGCTGAACGCCGGCGGATCCGGTCCCTTGGTTGCGGGGCGACCGTCGGGACGGTACCGAACGTCCCGATTCTCAATTGTTTGAAGGGCAGTCCTTTCCGCCTCTTGACTCTCAAATAAGAATCATTATCATTCTCAGTATATCCGACACAACCGGGGATGATGATGAATGCAGTCGTAGTGGGGGCGGACAGGCTTGGGAATATTCCGGAATCCCTGGCGGGGTTCGGCATTCAGATCCAGCGGCATGTCAGCGGCCGGTCTTCCAGCCATCAGCGGTCCATGCCTTCGTTACCCCGGGATACCGAGCTGCTGATTCTTTTCACGGATTTCCTGAACCATAACGCCATGAAAAGTTATAGAAATCAGGCGCAGATACAGGGTATCCCGGTCATCGCGTGCAGGCGCTCGGCGAGTTGCCTGATGGAATCCGTCAAGAAATTCCTCGGTGGCCAGAGCCGATGCGACGCGTGCATTGCCGGCTCCCGGGGCTTGCCTCAACGCTCAAATTGACAATCATTCTCATTGTGATTTAATCTGCAGCCTTACGAAACGAGGCGCCATGTACGTCTGTCTTTGCAACGGCATCACCGAGAGCCAGATTCGCGAAGCCATCTCCGGCGGCGCGCGATCGCTGCGCGAATTGAATGCGTGCCTCGGTGTCGCCAGCTGTTGCGGCAAGTGCGCCGACTGTGCGCAGCAGGTCGTGAGCGAGTCGCTTGCATCCAGCGAGTTTCGCGAGCAGCTCGCCGCAGCGTAACTGTTCTCATTCCTTCGTCGCGATCCAATCTCATTTCCCGGTCGCGATTTAAAATTTCTCTGACGCGGCCCGCGCTCCTATAATCGCGCTTGTTCGATTTCACAATCGAAGGAGCGCGCATGAAGGGCGACAAGAAAGTCATCACGTACCTCAACAAGGTACTCCTCAACGAGCTCACCGCGATCAACCAGTATTTCCTGCATGCGCGCATGTTCAGGAACTGGGGCCTCAAGAAGCTGGACGAGCACGAGTTCAAGGAGTCGGTCGACGAGATGAAGCACGCCGACAAGCTCACCGAGCGCATCCTTTTCCTCGAGGGCGTTCCGAACCTGCAGGACCTGGGCAAGCTGCTGATCGGCGAGAACGTGCAGGAATGCCTGAAGTGCGACCTGCGCCTGGAGATGGCGGGGCACCCGTTGCTGCGCGAGGCCATCGCTTATTGCGAGTCCTGTGCCGACTATATCTCGCGGGAGCTGTTCGAGGACATCCTCGAGAGCGAGGAAGAGCACATCGACTGGCTGGAGATCCAGATCGACCTGATCCAGAAGATCGGCATCCAGAACTACATGCAGTCGCAGATGGATCCGGGCTGAGGCTGCCTGCAGCCAGGGAGCGCATGAACAGAAAGGCCACCGGTTTCCGGTGGCCTTTTCAATTTGGTGGAGGCGGGCGGAATCGAACCGCCGTCCGCAAGCCCTCTACAGTCAGGACTACATGCTTAGCCTGGTCTTTTGGATCTCGCCTTGCGCCCGCCAACCGGCAGGCTGGCGCTCGGCCAGTCGCTTCGACGGATCCGCAAGGTCAAGCGACCAGACCCTGCGGAGAGGCTGATGTGAATGGCGCTGCACCCCTTGCGGGGCCTGACCCATCAGCAGGTCAGTGCAGCGTCTCGCCGGTATTAGGCGGCGAGAGCGTAACGCTCGTCGTTGGCGTGTATGAATTTCCAGATGGATTTACGAGGTGACTGGTCCTCGGCATGCCCTGCTCTGCTTCGCAACCCGCGTCGAAACCAGGTCGCCCCCATGTGACCCGATATGGGGCCCCGCGGGGCCGTTTCAACCGGATCCGGCAAGCATCCTACCAGATGGTACGGCGCCGAACAGCCATGACCCGAGCTCGTCGGGGGAATTGACCAGCAGGTCTGCCCCCCACTCTTCGGGTGGACGGCCGTTGCCAAGGTAGCCGTAACGCACGACGACCGCCGGCATCCCCGCGGCGTGGGCCGCCTGCACGTCGCGCTCGTCGTCGCCGACGTAGATGCATTGCCCGGCGTCCAGGCCGAGCCTGGAAAGGGCTTCCAGCATCGGCGCGGGATGGGGTTTCGCAAACGGGGTCGAGTCGCCGCAGACCACGCAGGCGGCGCGGTCCTCGAGTCGCAGCGCGCGTACGAGCGGGTGAGTGAACCGTTTTGCCTTGTTGGTCACGATGCCCCATCGGACGCCGTGAGCCT
The DNA here is from genome assembly GCA_036274775.1 of Burkholderiales bacterium. GTDB lineage: Bacteria > Pseudomonadota > Gammaproteobacteria > Burkholderiales > JACQAP01 > JACQAP01. The sequence goes on from DASUFB010000045.1 coordinate 28,710, forward strand.
CGATCCGCTCCAGCAGTTCCGGCATGCGCGGGAACAGCGCGCTGGCACGGGAAAGGTTCTTCTCGTAAGTGTCGAGGAATTCCTCGCGCAGCCGTTCGAACCCCGGATCCCCGGGGTCGATGCCGAATCCGACGTTCAGCAGGCCGCGTGCGCCGGAGGACGCGTGGGCGCGCAACAGGCTGACGGGAAGCTCCGGCAGGTCGCGTGCCCGCAGCAGGGCATTCAGCGCGTAACCCAGGTCGGGGGCCGTGTCCGCCAGGGTTCCGTCGAGATCGAACAGGACCGCGTGCCGGTCGCCGCGGACGACCGGGCCGCTGCTCATTTTGCCAGCAGGGCCAGCAGGTTCTCGTCCGAGAGCAGGTCCTCGAGCGCCTGGGACACGGCGGTGTTGACGAGCGAGGTGCTTTCCCTCTCGTAGGGTGGCGCGGCACTCTGCATGCGCGTGCGGACGTTGAACTGGCGGTCATAGGTGGCATTGGCGTTCGTGGCGTGCGCCACGACCTCGGCCCGCAGGTCCGTGTCGAAGGTCACCGGCTGCTTGACCGACTCCAGCGCGAGCTTGCTGACGCGGATGTCCAGGGTGCGATCCATGCCGTCGGCGTAGGGTTCGACCGAATAGCCGAGCTTTACCAGCGCCAGCTTCACGCGCAGATAGATCGCGGCGGACGGATCCTGGTCCACGAGGACGTCTACCATCTTGCGGTCCGGATCGCCGATCTCGCCGAGCTTCTTGTCCGCTCGCGTGTCGGAGACCCGCAGTCCCACCGTCTTGCCGGCGCCGACCTGCTTTTCGGCGACCTTGATCTCGGGGTCCAGCCTGAGGTGCTGCGTGGTCAGAGCGCAGCCCTGCGTGGCAAGCACGAGCGGAACGATTGCGGCGACAGCTAGGGATCTGGGATTCATTGCATCCTCCTCGGACTGTTCATGGCGATGGCAGACTTACGTCAATGTCGCGCACAGAATGTAGTTGACCGACGTGTCCTCCGTAAGCGAGTAGACCTTGCTTGCGGGGTTGTAGGTCATTCCGACCAGGGACTGCACCTCGAGTTTCGCCCCCCGGCAGTATGCCGCAAGCTCGGCCGGCCTGATGAAGCGGGCGTAGTCGTGGGTACCCCGCGGCAGCAGGTTGAGCACGTATTCGGCGCCCAGGACCGCGTACAGGTACGCCTTGGGGTTTCTGCTGATGGTGGAAAAGAAACAGTGGCCGGAAGGCTTCAGCAGCCGGCTGCAGGCCCGGACTACGCTTTCCGGGTCGGGCACGTGCTCGAGCATTTCCATGCAAGTGACGACGTCGTAGCGCTGCAGCTCCGCGGTCGCGAGTTCTTCCACTGTCGTCCTGCGATAGTCGACCTCGACCCCGCTTTCCAGCAGGTGCAGCTGCGCGACCTTGAGCGGGGCGTCGCCCGCGTCGATGCCCGTCACCGTCGCGCCCGCGAGCGCCATGGCCTCGGCGAGCAGCCCGCCGCCGCAGCCCACGTCGAGCACGCGCTTGCCCCGGAGGCCGGCCACGCGGTCGATGTAGCCGAGCCGCAGGGGATTGATCTCGTGCAGCGGCCTGAACTCGCTGCGGGGGTCCCACCAGCGGTGCGCGAGCTCGCTGAACTTCTGCAGCTCCACTGGATCCGTGTTGGTCATTTCCGGTGGCGTGGCGGTAGACATCTCACTGCGGGCGCGCGATGCGCGATTTCCATTCGCCGGCCTTGCGCTTGAGGGTCGCGGCATCCAGGCTGCAGAGCCCGCCGGCGTCGACGACCTGCCTGCCTGCGACCCACACGTCGCTGACGTGCTCCCGCCCGGCGGCGTAGGCCAGATGCGAGGCCGGATCATAGCAAGGGGACAACTCCGGGGCGTCGAGGTTCACGGCGCAGAGGTCGGCGAGCTTGCCCGCCTCGATGGACCCGATGCTGCGTTCCAGGCCGAGGGCGCGGGCGGCGTCGAGGGTTGCCATCCTCAGCACCGCGTGTGCGGGCAACGCCCGCGGATCTTCGGCGCGGGTCTTGGCGAGCAGCGCCGCCGTGCGCATTTCCGCCAGGACGTCCAGGCGGTTGTTGCTGGCCGCTCCGTCGGTGCCGAGGCCGACGCCGATCCCCGCGGAGAGCATGTCCGCCACCGGCGCGATGCCGCTCGCGAGCTTGAGGTTCGAGGAGGGGCAGTGCGCCACCGAGCAGCCGAGCCGCCCCAGCAGCGCGATCTCCCCCGGATCGAGGTGCACGGCATGCACCGCGATGAAATTCGGGCCGAGCAGGCCGATTTTCTCCAGGCGGGCAAGCGGGCGCATGCCGAACCTGGAAAGGCTCTCGCGGATTTCGTCCGCGGTTTCGTGCAGGTGCATGTGAACCGGGATCTGCAGCTGCTCCGAGAGCGTCAGCACCTGCTCGAAGGTCCTGTCGGCGACGGTATACGGCGCGTGCGGTGCCATGCAGAAGCTCAGCAGGGGCTCGTGCCTGAACTCGTCGCGCATGGCGAGCCCCTTGCGCAGGTAGTCCTGGGCGTCGCTGGCGTAGGCGGTGGGGAACTCGATCACGATCACGCCCAGCGCGGCGCGCATGCCGGCGTCGATGGCCGCGCGCGCGGCCATCTCCGGAAAGAAATACATGTCGTTGAAGCAGGTGACGCCCCCGCGCAGCATCTCGGCGCAGGCGAGCAGCGTGCCGTCATAGACGAACTGCGGCGATACGTGTGCGGCCTCGGCCGGCCAGATGTGCTGCGACAGCCAGTCCATGAGCCTCAAGTCGTCCGCCAGGCCGCGCATCAGCGTCATTGCCGCGTGCGTATGCAGGTTCACGAGTCCCGGGATCAGAACGTGGGACCCGAGGTGCCTGACCGGCGCCGACGGATAGCGCCTCGCCGCCTCGTCCGCGGGAAGCAGCGCGAGGATGCGTCCGCCCGAGATGGCGACCGCATGGTTTTCCAGCACGCGGCCCGGGGGATCGACGGGGATGACCCAGCGCGCTTCGATGACGAGATCGGCCGCAGCGGCGGCCTGCGAGTCCTGCATGGGAGCCTCAAAAAAAAGCCCTGCATATGCAGGGCTCTGGTGCCGGTGCCATGATGATCCGGATTCTACTGCTTCGTTGCGCTGACGCTGACCTCCACGCGCCGGTCCGGCTGCAGGCAGGAGATCACGGCCTTGCGGCCATGGACCTTGTCGCACGCGCCCGCCGTGACCGGCTCACCCTTGCCGCGCCCTTCGCTCTGTATCTTCCCGGCCGGGATGCCCTTGCTCACGAGGTAGCTCTTGACCGACTCCGCGCGGCGTTCCGACAGCTTCTTGTTGTATGCGTCCGTGCCTATCCGGTCCGTGTGCCCGACGACGGAAACCGAGTCGTAGTCGGCCGACGCCAGGCTCGCGATGAGCTCGTCCAGCTTCGTCTGCTGGTCCGTCCTGACCTGGGCCTTGTCGAAGTTGAACAGCGGTTCGGTCTCGAAATTCACGCTGACGGCAGCAGGCGTCGCGGGGGCGACCTGTTCGTCCGGGTAGATGGTGGGCTCGCCGACGACCTTCTCCGGGGCCGGTCGCACGTCTTCCGGATAGCTCACCGTGCCCGATTCGTCCGGCTGCGTGCCGAGGTCCTCGACTTCCGCGGACTGCTCCTCCGCCGGGGCCGGCTCCTCGTCGGCATATTGCGTCGGCTCGCCCACGGTGCTCTCCTGCTCCGGCGTCGGCTCCTGGGCTTCCGAGACGGATTCGTCCTGCATCGGACCCAGGTCCTCGACCTCTTCGCTGGCCTGCTCCTCCGGCAGTTCGTATTTCGTGATCGGGAAGTCGGGCAGGGCCTCGTCCTTCACGGCGGCCGGAGCCGCCGCCGCGGGCGGCGGCGTTTCCTCGAGCGGGGTGTCGATGTACTGGACGGATTCGCGCTCCGGCTCGGGCGCTGGCGCCGCCTGTTCTGCGGCGGCCTTGGCCGCGGCGCGCCGCTCGAGCTCTTCCTGGGTCACGGCATTGGTGGTGCCTCCGACCCTCTCATATTCAACCTCGGATTGCGTGGCGCCCGCACCGGAGCTGGTGCGCTCCGTCTGGCCCGCGCAGCCTGCGATCGCCGCGCCCACTAACAACATCAGCAGTCGATTCGTCCCTGGTCGCATCGTTTTTCTCCTCAATCGTGCTGGTCAACGGTAAAAGTCGGCTGAGGCCGTTGCCGCGCCGTGCGGGGGGCTGCCGGTCGCCGAGGCGCAAGGCCGAAGTTCGCGGGCCGGTGCCTCGGGACATCGTGCCGCAAGGCCAAATTTCCTTGCCGAACAATGTCTCCGCGCAGGTCGGCATGCTAAAATGCGGCGCTTGTGCCGGCGGTCCCTCGTACGGCTACGTTGCGACATTGTACGACGTCGGCGGCAGCAATTTCATGACTGTTTGCAACAAGAAAATCGCCTTGTCCTGATGGATCAATTCGCCAAAGAAACCCTCCCGATCAGTCTCGAAGAGGAGATGCGGCGCTCCTACCTCAGTTACGCCATGAGCGTGATCGTTGGGCGCGCGCTTCCGGATGTCCGGGACGGCCTGAAGCCCGTCCACCGCCGCATCCTGTACGCCATGCACGAAGCCAACAACGTATGGAACCGCCCGTACGTCAAGTGCGCACGCGTGGTCGGCGACGTCCTCGGCAAATACCATCCGCATGGCGACACCGCCACCTACGAGGCGCTGGTGCGCATGGCGCAGGATTTCTCCATGCGTTACGTGCTCATCGACGGCCAGGGCAACTTCGGCTCCGTAGACGGGGACTCCGCGGCCGCCTACCGCTACACCGAGTGCCGGCTGGAGAAAATCGCCACCGAGCTTCTGGCGGATATCGACAAGGAGACGGTCGATTTCGTTCCCAACTATGACGGCAAGGAGCAGGAGCCCGGCGTCCTCCCCACGCGCATCCCGAACCTGCTGATCAACGGCTCGTCGGGCATAGCCGTCGGAATGGCCACGAACGTGCCGCCGCACAACCTCGGCGAGGTCGCCGCCGCCTGCCTCGCCATCCTCGAGCGGCCCGACATCCTTCTCGAGGAGATCATCGACATCGTGCCCGGCCCCGATTTCCCGACCGGGGGCATCGTCTACGGCACCAGCGGCGTCAGGGAAGGCTACCGCACCGGCCGCGGGCGCGTCGTGATCCGCGCGCGCACCCACGTCGAGGACCTCGACAAGGGCAGCCGCCAGGCCATCGTCATCGACGAGCTGCCCTACCAGGTGGGCGGCGACCAATTGCTCCGGCGCATCAGCGAGCTGATCAACGAGAAGAAGATCGAGGGCATTTCCGACCTCAGGAACGAATCCGACAAGAAGGGCATGCGCCTTGTGGTCGAGCTCAAGCGCGGCGAGGTGCCCGAGGTGGTCCTGAACAACCTGTACAAAGAAACGCAGATGCAGGACACGTTCGGGATGAACATGGTGGCGCTGGTGGACAACCAGCCGAAGCTGCTCAACCTGAAGGAGATCCTGGAGGCGTTCCTGCGCCACCGGCGCGAGGTGGTGACGCGGCGCACGGTGTTCGAGCTCAGGAAGGCGCGCGAGCGCGGCCACGTGCTGGAGGGGCTTGCCGTTGCGCTGTCGAACGTCGACGAGATCATCGCGCTCATCAAGGCGGCTGCGGCTCCCGCCGAGGCGAGGCGCGATCTGATGGCGCGCCCCTGGCGCTCGACGCTGGTCGAATCCATGCTCGCGGCCGCGGACGCCGGCCGGTCGCGCCCCGAGGGGGCGTCGCCGGATCTCGGCCGGCAGGCGGACGGGTACCATCTGTCGGAGGTGCAGGCCCAGCGCATCCTCGAGATGCAGCTGCAGCGGCTGACGGGGCTCGAGCAGGAGAAGATCGTCAACGAGTACCGCGAGGTGATGGACATGATCGCGGACCTGCTCGACATTCTGGCCAAGCCCGAGCGCATCACGGCCATCATCTCCGGCGAGCTGCGGCAGACGCGCGACGAGTTCGGCGATGCACGCAAGAGCGAGATCATCCTCGACGCGCAGGACCTCAGCATGGAGGACCTGATCGCGCCGGAGGACGTCGTGGTGACGCTTTCGCACGGCGGCTACGTCAAGGCGCAGCCGCTCGCCGACTACAGGGCCCAGAAGCGCGGCGGGCGCGGCAAGCAGGCCACCGCGACCAAGGAAGACGATTTCATCGACAACCTGTTCATCGCCAACACGCATGACTACGTGCTGTGCTTCTCCAGCCGCGGCCGGCTCTACTGGATCAAGGTCTACAACGTGCCGCAGGGCGGGCGCGCGAGCCGCGGCAAGCCCATCGTGAACCTGCTGCCGCTCATGGAGGGCGAGAAGATCACCGCCATCCTGCCGGTGCGCGAGTTCGACGAGAACAAGTACATCTTCATGGCGACCGCCAGCGGCACGGTCAAGAAGACGCCGCTGTCGGATTTCTCCCGCCCGCGGCCCTCGGGCATCATCGCGGTGGATCTCGACGAGGGCGACTACCTCATCGGCGTGGCGCTGACCGAGGGTCGCCACGACATCATGCTGTTCTCCGATGAGGGCAAGGCGGTGCGCTTCGACGAGCAGGACGTGCGACCGATGGGCCGCGTGTCGCGCGGCGTGCGCGGCATGAAGCTGCCCGTGGGCCAGAAGGTCATTTCGCTGCTGGTCGCCGAGAACGAGAACGTGTCGGTGCTCACCGCCACCGAGAACGGCTTCGGCAAGCGCACGCCGATAACGGAGTACACCCGGCACGGGCGCGGCACCCAGGGCATGATCGCGATCCAGACCAGCGCGCGCAACGGCAACGTCGTCGCGGCGACGCTGGTCGAGGACAAGGACGAGATCATGCTGATCACCACCGGCGGCGTCCTCATCCGCACGCGGGTTTCCGAGATCCGCGAAATGAGCCGCGCCACCCAGGGCGTCACGCTCATCAACCTCGGGCCCGACGAGAAGCTCGCCGGCCTGCAGGAGATCGTGGACAGCGAGGACAACGGCACGGAACTCGGGCCGGACGAGGATGCCGGCGCGGCGGACGCCGGGCGCGACCCCGCAGCGGGGCAGCAGGACGGACCGGAAGAGGGGCCGGACGCTGGCGCCTGACGGCAATACCAGCACGTAACCGCAAGCCAGGAAACGGAGTGTCAAGGGTGGGCAGGGTATTCAATTTCAGCGCGGGGCCGGCCGTCCTGCCGCAGGAGGTGCTCGAGCAGGCGCGCGACGAGATGCTCGACTGGCACGGGTCGGGCATGTCGGTCATGGAAATGAGCCACCGCGGCAAGGAGTTCATCGCCATCCACGCGCAGGCCGAGGCCGGCCTCAGGCAGTTGCTGGCGATCCCCGCGAACTACAAGGTGCTGTTCCTGCAAGGCGGGGCGATCGCCGAAAACGCCATCGTGCCGATGAACCTGCTGCGCGGCCGCACCGTTGCCGACTACGTCAACACCGGCGAGTGGTCGAAGAAATCCATCAAGGAGGCGAAGAAGTACTGCAGCGTGAACGTCGCCGCCTCCAGCGAGGACCGCGGCTTCACCTATGTCCCGCCGCAATCGTCCTGGAAGCTCTCGAAGGATGCCGCCTACGTGCACATCTGCTCGAACGAGACCATCGGCGGCATCGAGTACCACTGGGTGCCCGACACCGGCGGTATCCCGCTGGTCGCGGACATGTCCTCCGACATCCTGTCGCGTCCGGTCGACGTGTCGCGCTACGGGCTGATATACGCCGGCGCGCAGAAGAACATCGGCCCGGCGGGCCTGACGATCGTCATCGTCCGCGAGGACCTGATCGGGCAGGCGCTGCCCATCACGCCGTCGGCGTTCGACTACAAGCAGCAGGCCGACAGCGATTCCATGCTGAACACGCCGCCGACCTACGCCATCTACGTGGCAGGGCTGGTCTTCGAGTGGGCGAAGCGCCAGGGCGGCCTCGCCGAGATCGAGAAGCGCAACCTCGCCAAGGCCGGCCTGCTGTACGACTACCTGGATCGCAGCGGCTTCTTCGTGAGCCCCGTGGAAAAGCGCGACCGATCGCGCATGAACGTGCCCTTCAAGCTGCGCGACGAATCCCTGGACGAGGCCTTCCTGAAGGGCGCGCAGCAGCGCGGCATGCTGCAGCTCAAGGGGCATCGCTCGGTCGGCGGCATGCGCGCCTCGCTGTACAACGCCATGCCCGTGGAGGGCGTGCAGGCGCTCGTGTCCTACCTGCAGGAATTCGAGAAATCCCATGGCTGAAAAACCCATGGCTCAGAATCCTGCGGCTGGGCCGATGCGCATCCTCACGCTGAATTCCATTTCCGCGACCGGGTTGCGGCGCCTGCCGGCGGAACGCTACTCGGTGGGTTCCTCGGTCGAGCAGCCGGACGCGATCCTCGTGCGCTCGCAGGACATGAAGTCGATGGCGATCGCGCCCTCCGTGCGCGCCATCGGCAGGGCGGGAGCGGGAACCAACAACATCCCGGTCGCGGAGATGAGCCGGCGCGGGGTCCCCGTGTTCAACGCACCGGGCGCCAACGCCAACGCGGTGCGCGAGCTCGTGCTCGCCGGCATGCTGATCGCGGCGCGCAATCTCGTCCCGGCGCTGCGCTTCGTGGACGGGCTCGGCGGCAGCGACGAGGAGATCGAGCGCCGGGTCGAGGACGGCAAGAAGGCCTTCGCCGGCATCGAGCTGCCGCGCCACGTGCTCGGCATCGTCGGCCTGGGCCGGATCGGCAGCCTCGTGGCCGACGGCGCGATCAAGCTGGGCATGGAGGTGATCGGCTACGACCCGGAGATCACGGTCGACGCCGCCTGGAGCCTGCCCTCGCAGGTCAGGAAGGCGCACAGCATCGAGGAAGTCCTGCGTGGCGCCGATTTCGTGACCCTGCACGTGCCGCTGCTGGACGCCACCCGCAACCTCGTCAACGCGGCCCGCGTCGCGCTGATGAAGCCGCGCGCCGTGCTGCTGAACTTCTCGCGCGACGGCATCGTGGACAATGCCGCCGTGCTCGCCGCCCTGGACGCGAAGCGTCTCAAGGCCTACGTCTGCGACTTCCCGGGTGCGCTCTTCAAGGGCCATCCCGGCGTGGTGGCGACTCCCCACCTCGGCGCCTCGACCGTGGAAGCCGAGGAGAACTGCGCGATCATGGTGGTCGACCAGGTGCGCGATTACCTGGAACACGGCAATATCCGCAATGCGGTGAATTTCCCGGACGTGGTCATGCCGCGCGAGTCGCCGTTCCGGCTCGGCATCGCGAACGCGAACGTCCCGAACATGGTGGGGCAGATCTCGACGACCGTGGCGCAGGCCGGGCTGAACATCCACAACATGCTGAACAAGTCCAGGCAGGACATGGCCTACACGCTGGTCGACGTCGACAGCGCCGTGCCGGCGCAGGTCACGCAGAAGATCTCCGCCATCTCCGGCGTGCTGGCGGTGCGCTACCTGCCGGCGAGCTGAACATGGCAGACGGCATCAAAGCGCTGCGCGATCGCATCGATGCGCTGGACCTGCAGATACTGAAGCTCGTGAACGAGCGTGCGGCCGCCGCGCACGCCATCGGCAAGCTCAAGGGCGATGGCACGGTCTACCGCCCGGAACGCGAGGCCCAGGTGCTGCGCCGGCTGAGCGGGGAGAATCCCGGGCCGTTGCCCGACGGGGCCGTGACCCACCTGTTCACGGAGATCATTTCCGCCTGCCGGGCGCTGGAAAACGCCTTTGCCGTCGCGGGGCTCGGCCCGCGCGGCACCTTCAGCGAGCAGGCCGTGGTCAAGCATTTCGGCGCGCAGTCGCCGGTGGTGCTCTGCAATTCCATCGACGAGGTGTTTCGCCAGGTCGAGGCCGGCAGCGTCGGCTACGGCGTGGTGCCGGTCGAGAATTCGACCGAGGGCGCCGTGGGCCGAACCCTGGACCTGCTGCTGTCGTCGCCGCTGAAGATCTGCGGCGAAGTCCTGCTGCCCGTCCACCAGAACCTGCTGTCGAAAGCGGCCGACGCGTCCGCGATCGCCCGCGTGTATTCGCACGCGCAGAGCCTCGCCCAGTGCAATCGCTGGCTGGCCCAGCACTGCCCGGGTGCCGAGCGCGTGCCGGTGGCCAGCAACGCCGAGGCTGCCCGGCGCGCGCAGGAAGACGACCGCTCGGCAGCGATCGCCGGCGTCGCCGCGGCCGCGCACTACGGCCTCGCGGTGCTCGCCTCCAACATCGAGGACGAGCCCAACAACACGACGCGCTTCGTGGTGATCTCGCAGCAGGAAGTCGCCGCCTCCGGGCGCGACAAGACCTCGCTCGTCATGGCGAGCCGCAACGTGCCCGGGGCCATGCACGAGCTGCTCACGCCGCTCGCGCGCCACGGCGTCAGCATGTCGCGCCTGGAATCCCGCCCGGCGCGCACCGGCCTCTGGGAATACGTCTTCTTCGTCGACCTGGAGGGCCACCAGTCCGACGCAGCCGTGGCGCCCGCGCTCGCCGAGATGCGCGAGATCGCCGCGTTCCTGAAGGTGCTCGGCTCCTACCCCGTCGCCGTGCCATGAAAACGAGCAGCGTACTGAAGCCGGCCCCGGACGCCGCCGACGTCTGCGGCCACGCGCCGGCCTACATCCGCGCCATCGCACCCTACCAGCCGGGCAAGCCGATTTCGGAGCTGGCGCGGGAGATGGGGCTCGCCGAAGACAGCATCGTCAAGCTCGCCTCGAACGAGAACCCGCGCGGCGCCAGCCCGCTCGCCCTCGAGGCGATGCGCCGCGTGGTCGCCGACAGCGGGCGTTATCCGGACGGCAGCGCCTTCGCGCTGAAGGCCGCGCTGTCGAAGCGCTTCGGGCTGGATCCCGCGCGTGTCGTCGTGGGCAACGGCTCCAACGACGTCCTGGAGATGGCGGCGCGCGCCTTCCTCGCGCCGGGCACGTCGGCCGTGTATTCCGAGCATGCCTTCGCGGTCTATCCGCTCGCCACGCAGGCGGCGGGTGCCGCCGGCATCGTGGTGCCGGCGCGCGACTTCGGCCACGACCTCGAAGCCATGGCGAAAGCCGTGCGCGGCGACACGCGCGCCGTCTTCGTCGCCAATCCGAACAACCCGACCGGGACCTGGCACGAGCCGGGCGCGGTCCGCGCGTTCCTCGAAAGCATTCCGTCGGAAGTGCTCGTCGTGCTCGACGAGGCCTACAACGAGTACCTCGATCCGGCCCGGCGCGGGGACGCGCTGCGCTGGACCGGGGAATTCCCGAACCTGGTCGTCTCGCGGACGTTCTCGAAGGCCTACGGGCTCGCGGGCCTGCGCGTCGGGTACGGCGTAGCGCATTCGCAGGTGATCGACCTCATGAACCGCGTGCGCCAGCCGTTCAACGTCAGCGACATCGCCCAGGCCGCGGCGGCGGCAGCAGTGTTCGACGACGCCTTCGTCGAGCAGAGCATGCTGCTCAACAGGCAGGGCATGCAGATCCTGACGGCAGGGTTCGCCCGGCTCGGCCTCGACTGGATTGCCTCGCACGGCAACTTCGTCAGCGTGAGGGTCGGCAATGCCCCCGAGGTATTCCAGGCGCTGCTGCGGCAGGGCGTCATCGTGCGGCCGGTCGGCGGCTACGGCATGCCGCAGCACCTGCGCGTGTCGGTGGGCACCGAGACGGAGAACGCGCGCTTCCTGGCTGCGCTCGAGATCGCCATCCGGTGAGCGCGCCGCACCTGAACCCGCAGGCACCGTGTTGAACGAATTTCACTGCGACAAACTGGTGGTGGTCGGCGTCGGCCTGATAGGCGGCTCGGTCGCCTGTGCGCTCAGGAACGCCGGCCGGGTCGGCCGGATCGTCGGGGTCGGCCGCGGCGGCGCGAACATCAGGCGCGCGCTCGAGCTCGGCGTGATCGACGAATCGTCGGACGACCTGAAGGCCGCAGCGCGCGGCGCGGACGTCGTGCTGCTCGCGGTGCCCGTGCAGCAGAACGACCGCGTGCTCGGAGCCCTGGCGCAGGCGGCGGATGCCCGCACGCTCGTCACGGACGCGGGCAGCACCAAGATGGATTTCGTGGCCAGCGCGCGGCGGCTGCTGCCGGGCAAGCTTTCGAACGTCGTGCCGGGGCATCCCATCGCGGGCGCCGAGCTGACCGGCGTGGAGGCGGCGAGGCCGGATCTTTTCGCGGGCAGGAACGTCGTGCTCACGCCGATGCCGGAATCCCGGCCCGACTGCATCGAGCGCGTGCAGTCCCTGTGGCAGACCTGCGGCGCCCGCGTGAGCCGCATGACGCCCGAGCACCACGACCGCGTGTTTTCCGCGGTGAGCCACCTGCCGCACATGCTTGCCTATGCGCTCGTGCACATGGTGGCGACGCGCGCCGATGCGCAGGAGCTGTTCGGTTTTGCGGCCGGCGGCTTCCGCGATTTCACGCGCATCGCCGGCAGCTCGCCGGAAATGTGGCGGGACATTGCGATCGCGAACCGCGAGGCGCTGCTGGCCGACATCGACGGCTACCGGGACGTGCTCGACAGGCTGGCGGCCCTGATCCGCGATGGCGACGCGGGCGAGCTCGGCAAATTGTTCGAGCAGGCGCGCGAAGCCCGCAACGCCTGGCTGCGCAAGGACGCGTGAGCCTCGCCGCAGGCGCCGCGCATGACTGAATTCCCGGCCTTCCTGGATCTCGGCCCGCTCGACGGCGCGGCCGGCACGGTGCGCCTGCCGGGATCGAAGAGCATCTCCAACCGCGTGCTCCTGCTGGCGGCGCTGGCCGAGGGCACCACGGTCATCCACGGCCTGCTCGTCTCGGACGACGTCGAGCGCATGCTCGACGCGCTCGCCACGCTGGGCATCGCGATGAAGCGCGGGCCCGGCGATGCGCTGGCCGTCGAGGGCTGCGGCGGAATTTTCCCGGTCAAGCGGGCCGACCTCTTCCTGGGCAACGCCGGCACGGCATTCCGCCCCCTGACGGCGGCGCTCGCCATGAGCGGCGGCCACTACCGGCTGCGCGGCGTGCCGCGCATGCACGAGCGGCCGATCGGCGACCTCGTCGACGCGCTGCGGGCGCTGGGTGCGGACATCGCCTATGCGGGCAAGGCGGGCTACCCGCCGCTCGAGATCGGGCCCGCGACGCTTCGCGACGGCGCGTTCGTACGCGTGCGCGGTGACGTGTCCAGCCAGTTCCTGACCGCGCTGCTGATGGCGTTGCCACTGGCGCGCCGGCGCATGACCGTGCAGGTCGACGGCGAGCTGATCTCCAGGCCCTACGTCGAGATTACCCTGAGCCTGCTCGCGCGCTTCGGCGTGCAGGTCGGGCGCGACGGCTGGTCGTCCTTCGTCATCCCGGGCACCGGTCCGCTCGCGAGCCCGGGCGAAATCCACGTCGAGGGCGACGCGTCCGGCGCCTCGTATTTCCTGGCCGCGGGCGCGATCGGCGGCGGTCCCGTGCGCGTCGAAGGGGTGGGGCGCGACAGCATCCAGGGCGACGTCGGCTTCGCCCGCGCGCTAGAGGGCATGGGCGCACGCATCAGCATGGGGGCGGACTGGATCGAGGCCTCGGCGCCGGCGCAGGGCGGCCTGCGCGCGGTCGACATGGACCTCAATGCGATCCCGGACGCGGCCATGACGCTCGCCGTGGCCGCGCTGTTCGCGACCGGCACCAGCCGCCTGCGCAACATCGGCAGCTGGCGCGTCAAGGAGACCGACCGCATCGCCGCCATGGCGACCGAGTTGCGCAAGCTCGGCGCCGCAGTGGAGGAGGGGCCGGACTATCTGGTGGTGACCCCGCCTCACGCCTCACGCCTTGCGCCTCACGCGCAGATCGACACTTACGACGACCATCGCATGGCGATGTGCTTCTCCCTTGCCGCACTGGCGCGCGTGGCCGTGAGGATCAACGATCCGAAATGCGTGGCCAAGACCTACCCGGAATTTTTCGAGACCTTCGCGGAGGTCACCTGGAATTCCGCCTCGCCGGTGATCGCCATCGACGGCCCTTCGGCTTCGGGCAAGGGCGCGGTGGCGCAGGGCGTGGCGCAAGCACTCGGCTTCCACTACCTCGACAGCGGCGCCCTGTACCGGGTCGCCGCCCTGCAGGCGTTGAAAAATAAGGCCGATCTGCGCGATGCCGAAGGGCTCGGCGCACTGGCGCGCAGCCTCCCGGTGCATTTTTCGGCGTCGGGGATCCTGCTGGACGGCGAGGACGTGACCGATGCGATCCGGGCCGAACCGGTTTCCACCGCCGCGTCGGAAATCGCGGCTTTTGGTCCAGTACGTCAAGGACTTATGTTTCGCCAGCGGGCGTTTCGCCGGCCTCCGGGGCTGGTCGCCGAAGGCCGTGACATGGCCTCGGTGGTGTTCCCGGACGCGGCGTTGAAGATATTTTTGACGGCATCCGCCGAAGAACGCGCGAACCGCCGTTATAAACAGTTGATAGAAAAAGGTTTCGATGCTAACCTGACGACCCTTTTGCAAGACATCCGCTTGCGTGATGCGCGCGACAGCGAGCGCAGCGTGGCGCCCTTGCAGAAGAGCGCGGACGCACAAATTATTGATACGACTGGTCTCTCCATCCGGGAAGTGGTCGGCCGGATAGTCCAGTGGTACGAATCTGCGTCGCGAAAGGTCCCATCCCGCTGAATGAACGCCCTTTTGTTGCCGGCGCCGCGCCGGCCAGGGGGGGTTTCCGCCGCCGATGGGGGAGATAAACCAACCCGTTAAGTGCAACGGTTTTTTGCTGGAACCCCAAATTTTTCCATGAAAACCCAAACCCAAGCCCCGTCTTCCGCCGTCAACGAAAACAGCTTCGCCGCCCTGTTCGAGGAGAGCCTCTCGCGGCAGGAAATGCGTGCAGGGGAAGTCATCACGGCCGAAGTCGTGCGCATCGACCAGAACTTCGTCGTCGTCAATGCGGGCCTCAAGTCAGAGAGCTTCATCGCGGCCGACGAGTTCAAGAACGACCGGGGCGAGATCGAGGTCAAGGTCGGCGACTACGTCACCGTGGCCATCGAGGCGCTGGAGGACGGCTACGGGGAGACCCGCCTGTCGCGCGAGAAGGCCAAGCGCCTGGCTGCGTGGCACGACCTCGAGAAGGCGATGGAAGAGGGCACGCTGGTGCAGGGCCTGGTCAACGGCAAGGTGAAGGGCGGGCTGACCGTCATGGTCAACGGCATCCGCGCCTTCCTGCCCGGCTCGCTGGTCGACATCCGTCCCGTCAAGGACACCAACCCCTACGAGGGCAAGCAGCTCGATTTCAAGGTCATCAAGCTCGACCGCAAGCGCAACAACGTCGTCGTCTCGCGCCGCGCGGTGCTCGAGCAGACGCAGGGCGCGGAGCGCGAGGCGCTGCTCGCGAGCCTGCAGGAGGGCGCCGTCGTCAAGGGCATCGTCAAGAACATCACCGACTACGGCGCGTTCGTGGACCTGGGCGGCATCGACGGCCTGCTGCATATCACCGACCTCGCGTGGCGCCGCGTGAAGCACCCGTCCGAGGTGCTCAGCGTGGGCGACGAGGTCACCGCCAAGATCCTGAAGTTCGACCAGGAGAAGAACCGCGTCTCGCTGGGCCTGAAGCAGCTCGGCGAGGACCCATGGGTCGGCCTGTCGCGCCGCTATCCGACGGGCACGCGCCTGTTCGGCAAGGTCTCCAACCTCACCGACTACGGCGCGTTCGTCGAGATCGAGCAGGGCATCGAGGGCCTGGTCCACGTCTCCGAGATGGACTGGACCAACAAGAACGTGCATCCGTCGCGCGTGGTGCAGCTCGGCGACGAGGTCGAGGTCATGATCCTGGAGATCGACGAGGACCGCCGCCGCATCTCGCTGGGCATGAAGCAGTGCAAGCCGAACCCCTGGGAGGAATTCGCCGCGAACTTCAAGAAGGGCGACAAGGTTCGCGGCCAGATCAAGTCCATCACGGACTTCGGCATCTTCATCGGCCTGCAGGGCGGCATCGACGGCCTGGTGCACCTGTCCGACCTGTCGTGGAGCGTGCCCGGCGAGGAAGCCGTGCGCAACTACAAGAAGGGCGACGAGGTCGAGGCGATGGTCATCTCCATCGACGTGGAGCGCGAGCGCATCTCGCTCGGCATCAAGCAGCTCGAGGGCGACCCGTTCAGCAATTTCGTGGCGAGCCACGACAAGGGCAGCCTGGTCGAGGGCACGGTGAAGTCGGTGGACCCGAAGGGCGCCGTGATCCAGCTCGACGCCGACATCGAGGGCTACCTGCGCGCCTCCGAGGTCACACGCGACCGCGTCGAGGACATCCGCACCCACCTGAAGGAAGGCGACAAGGTGAGCGCGATGATCATCAACATCGACCGCAAGAACCGCAACATCAACCTGTCGATCAAGGCCAAGGACGCGGCCGACGAGTCCGAGGCGATGCAGAAGCACGCCGCCGAGAATGCGGCCAACGCCGGCACGACCAACCTTGGCGCCCTGCTCAAGGCCAAGCTGGACAACAAGAACTCTGCGCAATAGGAAGCGCCATGACCAAGTCGGAGCTGATAGCCAAGCTTGCGGCCCATTTCCCGCAGCTTGTGGCGAGCGATGCCGAGCTGGCGGTGAAGATGATCCTGGACGCCATGTCGAAGAGCCTGGCCCAGGGGCACCGCATCGAGATCCGCGGGTTCGGCAGCTTCGGGCTCAATTATCGGCCGCCGCGCGTGGGGCGCAACCCGAAGTCCGGCGACAAGGTCCACGTACCGGCGAAGTACGTGCCGCATTTCAAGGCCGGCAAGGAACTGCGCGAGCGCGTGGATTTCAAGAGCCAATAACGGGCGGGCGGCCTTGCTCCACGGATCCACAGGCGGGCGGCACATCGCGAGATCGTGCCGCCTTTTTTCGTCCGGGCCGGCCGCCGGCGCGTGAATCCGCCGATGCGTTATCTTTCCTGGATCGCGCGCATCCTGGCCTTCCTGCTGCTGCTGGCCTTCGCGCTGAAGAACTCGGCGCCGGTCACGCTGCGCTTTTATTTCGGCTCGCAGTGGGAGGCTCCGCTCACGCTGATGCTGCTGGTCTTTTTCTGCCTCGGCGCGGCCGCGGGCGTGGCGGCCTGCCTCGCCCGCATCTACCGCCAGCGGCGCGAGATCCTGGAGTTGCGCAGGGACGCGCGCGCCCGGCCCGGAGCCGCCGAGGACGCCACGTGAAACGCCCGAGCGCACACCCGGCGCCGGCGGCGTCCTGAAGCCATGGAATTCGAGTTCTGGTGGCTGCTGGGCTTTCCGCTGTTCTTCGCGTTCGGCTGGCTCGCCGCGCGCGTGGACATCAAGCAGCTCCTGTCGGAATCCCGGGCGCTGCCGCTGTCGTATTTCAAGGGGCTCAATTTCCTGCTCAACGAGCAGCCCGACAAGGCCATCGAGGCCTTCATCGAGGTCGTCAAGGTCGACCCCCAGACCGTGGAGCTGCACTTCGCGCTGGGCAGCCTGTTCCGCCGCCGCGGCGAGGTCGAGCGCGCCATCCGCATGCACGAGAACCTGCTCGAGCGGGCCGACCTCGCGCCGGAGCAGAAGGCCACCGCGCTGTACGAGCTCGCGCAGGACTACCTCAAGGCGGGGCTGCTCGACCGCGCCGAGGAAATGTTCGCCAAGCTCCAGGGCACGTCCTACGAGCAGCAGGGGCTGAAGTTCCTGCTGGAGATCTACGAGCAGGAAAAGGACTGGAAGAAGGCCATCGAGACCTCGCGGCGCATGGACTCGGTTTCCGGCCAGTCCACCGCGAAGGACATCGCGCATTTCTTCTGCGAGCTGGCCGCAGTCGAGATCACGCATTCTCGCTGGGACCAGGCGGCCGATTATCTGAGCGAGGCGCTCAGCGTGAACCGCCGCTGCGCGCGGGCGAACATCCTGCTCGGCGACGCGGAGATGGGTCGCGGCCGCCCCGCCGCCGCGATCGAATACTGGAAAGCCATCGAGGGGCAGAACCCGGCATATCTCGCCCTGGTGGCCGAAAAGATGCTGGCGGCGCACCGCGGCCTGGAGCGCGAGGAGGAGGGCCTGCAGCTGCTGCGCGGCTACCTCTCGAACTATCCGTCGCTCGACCTGCTCAACGTCATCTTCCAGGGTGAGCTGGACGTGAAGGGCCCCGAGCGGGCCTACCGGCTGGTGCGCGACGAGCTCGCGCGCAATCCCACGCTGCTCGGCCTGGACAAGCTGCTCGAGGCGCAGCTGCTGGAGGCCCCGGTCGAGCGCCGCCACGAGCTGCAGCTCATCAAGAACCTGGTGCACCAGCACACGCGCAGCCTGGCGCTGTACCGCTGCGAGAGCTGCGGGTTCAAGGCGCGCCAGTTCTACTGGCATTGCCCGGCCTGCAACGGCTGGGAGACCTATCCGCCGCGGCGCACGGAGGAAAGGGAATTCGCAGGATGAATTCCCGCGTCATCGTCGCGCTGGACTACGCCGAGGCGGCGGCGGCCATGGCGCTGGTCGGGCGCCTCGAGCCGCAGGCCTGCAGGCTCAAGGTCGGCAAGGAGCTGTTCACGGCCGAAGGGCCTTCCTTCGTGGCAGGGCTCGTGCAGCGCGGCTACGACGTGTTCCTCGACCTGAAGTTCCACGACATTCCGAACACCGTCGCGCAGGCCTGCAAGGCCGCCGCCGGCCTCGGCGTGTGGATGCTGAACGTGCACGCGCTGGGCGGGCGCGCGATGATGGCCGCGGCGCGCGAAGCCGTGGCGTCGGCGCCGCGGCGGCCGCACCTCATAGCAGTCACAGTGCTCACCAGCATGGCGCAGGCCGACCTGCGCGAGGTCGGCATCGCGGCGAGCCCGGCTGACGCGGCCATGGCGCTCGCGCGGCTGGCCGCCGGCTGCGGGCTCGACGGGGTGGTCTGTTCCGCGCACGAGGCCGGCGCCATCCGCGACGAGCTTGGCGACCGTTTCCTGCGGGTCACCCCGGGCATCCGCCTGCCCGGGGACGAGGCCGGGGACCAGAAGAGGGTCATGACGCCGCAGCTCGCGCTGCAGTCGGGCGCGAGCTACCTCGTCATCGGCCGGCCGGTCACGCGCGCGCCGGACCCCCTGGAAGCGCTGGAGCGGATCAATCGCGACCTCGCGGCCGCAGAGGCACGGACATGAAGATCACGGTCATCGGCAGCGGCTACGTCGGCCTGGTATCGGCCGCCTGCCTGGCGGACCTCGGCAACGACGTCGTCTGCCTGGACGTCGACGACGGCAGGATCGCGGTGCTGAACGGCGGCGGCATGCCGCTCTACGAGCCCGGCCTGCAGCAGCTCGTGGCACACAACGCCGCCGCGGGCAGGCTGAAGTTCACCACCGACGTCGCCGGGAGCGTGGCGCACGGAGCCGTGCAGATCATCGCGGTGGGCACGCCCTCCGACCAGGACGGCTCGGCGGACATGCGCTACGTGATCGCCGCGGCGCGCAACATCGGCCGCCACATGAACGACTACCGCGTGATCGTCGACAAGTCCACCGTCCCCGTCGGCACGTCCGAGCGCGTGCGCGCCACCGTCGAGGAAGAGCTCAGGCGGCGCGGGCTGCAGGTGCCGTTCGGCGTGGTGTCCAATCCCGAGTTCCTGAAGGAGGGCGCCGCCGTCGGAGATTTCATGCGCCCGGACCGCATCGTCGTCGGCAGCTCCGACGAGCGTGCCGTGCAGGCCATGCGCCAGCTCTACGCGCCCATCCTGCGCAACCACGACAGGCTCATCGTCATGGACGCGCGCTCCGCGGAGCTGACCAAGTACGCGGCCAACGCCATGCTCGCCACGCGCATCTCCTTCATGAACGAGATGGCAAATCTGGCCGAGAAGCTGGGCGCGAACATCGAGTCGGTGCGCCACGGCATAGGCTCGGACCAGCGCATCGGCTACGACTTCCTTTATGCGGGCGCCGGATACGGCGGCTCCTGCTTTCCCAAGGACATCCAGGCCCTGCAGCATACGGCCGGCGAGTACGCCACCCAGCTCACCATCGTGGACGCCGTGGAGAAGGTCAACCGCACGCAGAAGCAGCGCCTGCTGGACAAGGTGCGCGGCCGCTTCGGCGAGCAGCTCGACGGCCGGCGCTTCGCTGTCTGGGGCCTGTCCTTCAAGCCCAACACGGACGACATGCGCGAAGCGCCCAGCCGCGTCGTCATCAACGGCCTGCTCGCGCGCGGCGCCACCGTCTGCGCCTACGACCCGGCGGCCATGCGCGAGGCGGGCAAGGTGTTCGGCGGCGAGGCGGGCGTGCGGTTCGCCTCTTCCACCGTCGAGGCCCTGGACGGCGCGGACGCGCTCGTCATCGTCACGGAATGGAAGGAATTCCGCAGCCCGGATTTCGACGACATGAAAAGGCGCCTGAAGTCGCCGGTGGTGTTCGACGGGCGCAATCTGTACGATCCGGCGATGATGCGCGCGGCGGGCTTCGAGTATTTCTCCATGGGCAGGCCGCAATGACGGACAAGGCCGCGGTGGCGCGCGCGCGCCTGCTGGTGGTGGGCGACGTCATGCTCGACCGCTACTGGTTCGGCGACGTGAGCCGTATTTCGCCCGAGGCGCCGGTGCCGGTGGTCCGGGTGGCGCGCACCGAGGAGCGCCTGGGCGGGGCGGCCAACGTGGCGCGCAACATCGCCGCCATCGGCGCGCGCGCCGTGCTGCTGTCGGTCGCGGGCGAGGACGAGGCGGCCGACTGCATGCAGCGCCTGCTGGATGCCGACGGCATCGGCGGCCAGCTGCACCGCGACCCGGGGCTGGCGACCACGATCAAGCTGCGCGTCATCGGCCGCCAGCAGCAGTTGCTGCGCATCGACTTCGAAACCGAGCCCGGTCACGAGGTACTCGCCTCCAAGCTGGCCGACTTCGAAACACGGCTGCGCGATGCCGACCTCGTCATCCTGTCCGACTACGGCAAGGGCGGCCTGCGGCACATCGAGCGCATGATCTCGGCCGCACGCGCCGCCGGCAAGCCGGTGCTCGTCGATCCCAAGGGCGACGACTATTCGCGCTACCGCGGCGCGACGCTGCTCACGCCGAACCGCTCCGAGTTCCGCGAGGTGGCCGGGCGGTGGAAGGACGAGGACGATCTCACCGCGCGCGCGCAGAAGCTGCGTGCGGAGCTCGGGCTCGACGCGCTGCTCGTGACCCGCAGCGAGGAGGGCATGACGCTGTACCGTCACGGCGAGCGCCTGCACGCGCCGGCGGTGGCGCGGGAAGTGTACGATGTGAGCGGAGCCGGGGATACGGTCATCGCCTTCCTCGGCGTCATGATCGCGGCGGGCGCCGGTTTCGCCGAAGCGATGCAGTTCGCGAACCGCGCGGCCGGCATCGTCGTCGGCAAGCTCGGTACCGCGGTGGTGCATCCCGAAGAGCTGTTTTCCTGAACCCATGTCCACGATCGCCATCGACTCGGCAGTTCCCGTTCCCGGCGCGATGCGCAGGGGCGCATCGGCCCGCCTCAAAACCGGCCGCGGAGCCTGACATGTACATCGTAGTCACCGGTGCGGCCGGTTTTATCGGCTCCAACCTCGTCAAGGCGCTCAACGCGCGCGGGGAAACCTCCATCCTGGCGGTCGACAACCTCGGGCGCGCCGACAAGTTCCGAAATCTCGTGGATTGCGAGATCGCCGACTACCTGGACAAGGAGCATTTCCGCGCCGCGCTGGACGCGGGCTCCTTCGACGGCGACATCGCCGCCATCCTGCACCAGGGCGCCTGCTCGGACACGATGCAGGCCGACGGCCGCTACATGATGGACAACAACTTCCGCTACTCGTCCGACCTGCTGGCCTACTGCCAGGCGGAGTCCGTGCCGCTGATCTATGCGTCATCGGCCTCGGTGTACGGTGCCGGGCCGGTCTTCGAGGAAGGCCGCGCGAACGAGAAGCCGCTCAACGTCTACGGCTACTCCAAGTTCCTGTTCGACCAGGTCGTGCGCCGGCGCTGGGAGGACAACAGCGCGCAGGTGGTCGGGCTGCGCTACTTCAATGTCTACGGCCCGCGCGAGGCCCACAAGGGCAGGATGGCGTCGGTCGCCCTGCATTGCTTCGACCAGT
This sequence comes from Burkholderiales bacterium, assembly GCA_036274775.1. Taxonomy (GTDB): domain Bacteria; phylum Pseudomonadota; class Gammaproteobacteria; order Burkholderiales; family JACQAP01; genus JACQAP01. The sequence goes on from DASUFB010000045.1 coordinate 50,534, forward strand.
TCCGCGAGAGCGGCAAGGTGAAGCTGTTCGAAGGCAGCGGCGGCTACGCAGATGGCGAGCAGCGCCGCGACTTCGTGTCCGTCGACGACGTCGTGAAGGTCAACCTGTATTTCCTGGACAACCCCGGGAAGTCCGGCATATTCAACTGTGGCACGGGTGCGTCGCAAACCTTCAACGAGGTCGCGGCGGCGACCATCAACGGGCTGCGTTCCGCGCAGGGCAAGGCGGCGCTGGCGCTGCCCGAGCTCAAGGCGCAGGGGCTGATCGAGTATGGCCCGTTCCCGCCCGGGCTGAAGGAAAAGTACCAGAGCTTCACGCAGGCGAGCCTCGAGCACCTGCGCGCCGCGGGCTACGCCGGGGCGTTCTCGGACGTGCAGGCCGGCGTCGGTCGCTACGTCGAATGGCTGCTCGCCAACCGTTGACGGGACAACAGGCATCCATGGATCGCAGCCCGGCCTCCGGCAAGACCCTCGACGATTTCGTCGGCAATACCCCGCTCGTGCGCCTGAAGCGCATGCCGGGGAACACCACCAACGTGATCCTCGCCAAGCTCGAGGGCAACAACCCCGCAGGCTCGGTGAAGGACCGGCCCGCGCTGTCCATGATCCGCCGCGCCGAGAAGCGCGGGCGCATCAGGCCGGGGGATACCCTGATCGAGGCCACCAGCGGCAACACCGGCATCGCACTGGCGATGGTGGCGGCCCTGCGCGGCTACCGCATGATCCTCGTCATGCCCGAGCACCTGTCCGTCGAGCGGCGCCAGAGCATGGCGGCATACGGCGCGAAATTCGTGCTGACGCCCAGGGCCGGCGGCATGGAGCAGGCGCGCGACATCGCCGAAGCCATGCAGGCGCGCGGGGAAGGTGTCGTGCTCGACCAGTTCTCCAATCCCGACAACCCGCTCGCGCACTACGAAGGCACGGGGCCCGAGATCTGGCGCGACACCGGCGGGCGCATCACGCATTTCGTCAGCAGCATGGGCACCACCGGCACCATCATGGGCTGCTCGCGCTACTTCAAGGAGAAGAACCCCGCCGTCCGCATCATCGGCTGCCAGCCCGCCGAGGGCGCCCAGATACCCGGCATCCGCAAATGGCCGCGGGCCTACCTGCCGAAGATCTTCGACAGCAGCCGCGTCGACGAGGAAATCGAGGTCGCGCAGGTCGATGCCGAGGAAACGACGCGCCGCCTGGCGCGCGAGGAAGGCATTTTCGCGGGCATTTCCTCGGGCGGCGCGATGTGGGCGGCGCTGCAGGTCTGCGCCCGGGTGCGCGACGCCGTCATCGTCACGGTCGTCTGCGACCGCGGCGACCGCTACCTTTCGACCGGCGTGTTCCCGGCCGAATAGCGCGGCGCTGCGCCGCCAACCATCGACGCCGCCAACCATCGACGCCGCTAACCATCGACCCGATGATGACTCCCATCCTGGCATTCGACATCGAGACCGTTCCCGACATCGAGGGGCTGCGCAGGCTGAACGGCCATCCGGCGCAGGCCAGCGCGGCGGAAATCGCCCGGGCGGCCTTCGAGCGGCGCCGCGAGCTCACGGGCAGCGACTTCCTGCCGCTGCACCTGCATCGCGTCGTGGCCATTTCCTGTGCGCTGCGCGACCGCGAGACTTTTCGCATCTGGTCGCTCGGCGAGCCCGGCGAGCCGGAAAAGCTGCTGCTGCAGCGTTTCTACGACGGCATCGAGAAATACACGCCCCAGCTCGTGTCCTGGAACGGATCGGGTTTCGACCTGCCGGTGCTGAACTATCGCGCGCTGGTCCATGGCGTGCGTGCGGCGCGCTTCTGGGACCAGGGCGAGGACGACCGCGACTTCAAGTGGAACAACTACATCAGCCGCTACCACGCCCGGCACCTCGACCTCATGGACCTGCTCGCGATGTACCAGGGCCGGGGCAACGCACCGCTCGACCAGCTGTCCCAGCTCGCCGGCCTGCCCGGCAAGCTCGGCATGGACGGCTCCAGGGTGTGGGAGGCCTACCAGGCGGGGCAGATCGCCGCCATCCGCAACTACTGCGAGACGGACGTGGTCAACACCTACCTGCTGTTCCAGCGCTTCCAGCTCGTGCGCGGCTTTCTCGACGAGCCGCAGTACAGGCGCGAGTGCGACCTCGTGCGTGCGACGCTCTCGAAGTCGGCGGAGCCCCACTGGCTGGAGTTCCTCGCCGGCTGGAACGCCGGGTGAGGACGCCGGAAGCGCCGGCGCGCGTGGCGCGCGCGGAATCGCTCGACCAGGAAGGGCGCGGCGTGGCGCGCGTCGACGGCAAGGCCATCTTCATCTCGGGCGCGCTGCCCGGCGAGCTCGTCGAGTACTCCCCCTACCAGCGCAAGCCGACCTACGAGCTGGCGCAGGCCGTGCGCGTGCTGGAACCGTCCCCCGCGCGCGTGGACCCGCGCTGCGTGCACTTCGGCGTGTGCGGCGGCTGCAGCCACCAGCACATGGAGCCGCGCGCGCAGGTCGCCGCCAAGCAACGGGTGCTGGAGGACGCGCTTGCGCGCATCGGGCGCGTGCAGCCTCAGCAGTGGCTCGCGCCCATCCATGGCCCCGACTGGGAATACCGCCACCGCGCGCGCCTGTCGGTGCGCTACGTGCACAAGAAGGCAAGGCTGCTGCTCGGCTTCCACGAGCGGCGCAGCAGCTTCGTTGCCGACATGCATGCCTGCGAGGTGCTGCCGGCGCGCATCTCCGCGTTGATCGAGCCGCTGCGGCAGCTGATCGACGGGCTGTCCATCCGCGAGCGCGTGCCCCAGGTCGAGGTCGCCGTCGGGGATGCCGTGGATGTCCTGGTGCTGCGCATCCTGGAGCCGCTGGCGCCCGCGGACGAAGGGCGGCTGCGCGAATTCGCCGACCGGCACGGCATCTGCTTTTTCCTGCAGCGGCGCGGCCCGGATTCTGCCGAGCCGTTCCATCCGCCGGCCGCGCCGGCGCTGCGCTACCGGCTGCCGGATTTCGACCTGGCCGTCGGGTTCAGCCCGACCGATTTCACGCAGGTCAACCACGAGGTCAACCGCGTCCTCGTGCGCCGCGCCGTCGCGCTGCTCGATCCGCGTCCGGGCGAGCGCGTCGCGGACATGTTCTGCGGGCTCGGCAATTTCTCCCTGGCGATCGCGCGGCGCGGCGCGCGCGTGCTGGGCATCGAGGGCAACGCGAGGCTCACGGCCCGCGCCCGCGACAACGCCGTGCTGAACGGGCTCGGCGCGCTGTGCGAATTCGCGGAGGCCGACCTGTTCTCGTTCGCCGCGGCGGACTGGAACCGCATCGCGCCCTTCGACGGCGTGCTGATCGACCCGCCGCGCGACGGCGCCGTCGAGCTCGTCAAGTCGCTGGCCGGGGCGCCGCCGGCGCGCATCGTCTACGTATCCTGCAGCCCGGCCACGCTGGCGCGCGACGCCGCCGTGCTGGTGCACGTGCACGGCTACCGGCTGGCCAGCGCGGGCGTCGTCAACATGTTCCCGCATACCTCGCACGTCGAATCGATGGCGCTGTTCGAGCGCTGAGCCCGCGCGGGCGGCGGACAAAAGAAAAGGCGGCCCGGAGGCCGCCTTTGCGGGGTTGCCGGCAGCGCGTCAGTCGCGCTGGCCGGTGAATGCCATCAGAAGCTGCAGCAGGTTCACGAAGACGTTGTACAGGCTGATGTACACGCCCGTCGCGGCCATGATGTAGTTGGTCTCGCCGCCCGTCACGATGCGGCTCACGTCATGCAGCAGGAACAGCGAGAACACCACCACGACGAGCGCGGAGATGGTCAGCGCCAGGGCCGGGATCTGCAGGAACATGTTCGCGAGCATGGCCAGCAGCAGCACGATCATGCCGACGAAAAGGAACTTGCCCATGAAGCTGAAGTCCTTTTTCGTGGTGGTCGCGATCAGGCTCATCGCCAGCAGGATGCCGCCGGTACCCACCGCGGCGACGCCGATGAGCTGCGGGCCGTTCTGCAACTTGAGGGCGTAGTTGAGCATGGGGCCCAGCCACCACCCCAGCAGGAACGTCATGCCGAGCAGCAGCACGATGCCGAGGCCGCTGTTGCGGTTGGCCGAAATGGCGAACTGCAGCCCGATCACGCCGCCGATCATCAGCAGCGAGGAAATGACCGGGTGCTGCACGACGACGGCCGACGTCGCCAAGCCGATGAATGCGCCGATGACGGTGGGAACCATCGTCAGCGCCAGCAGCAGGTACGTGTTGCGCAGGACCTTGTTTTGCGCCAGCGTCAACTGGCCTGATTGAGCGCCGTACTGGATTTCCGGTTGCATGTTGTTACACCCCTCCTGGGAGGAAAATTACCGTGTGTAAGACTACTGAACTGCCGCCAAAGTTTCAACGCCCCGCATGACGGCGGCGTGACCTGCTGTATTATCGCAACCGGCTGGCGTCCCGTGAATTTTTCCCGCGAATCGTCGGCGCAGAGCTGGCGACGGGGGGTGGCGTTTGCAGCGGAGGGTTGGCCGAGTGGTCTAAGGCAGCGGTCTTGGCGCCTGCGCAGCCGGCGCCAGCGCAGGCTAACCTTCAGGTTACGCCGGAGTTGGTGACGCGTAGCTTCACCCAGCGCAGGCTAACCTTCAGGTTACGCCGGAGCTAGAACCAGCGATCAGAGTTTGCAGCGGAGGGTTGGCCGAGCGGTTGAAGGCACTGGTCTTGGCGCCTGCAGTAGCCGGCGCTAGCGCAGGCTAACCTTCAGGTTACGCCGGAGCTAAAACCAGCGATCAGAGTTTGCAGCGGAGGGTTGGCCGAGCGGTTGAAGGCACTGGTCTTGAAAACCAGCGAAGGGGTAACCCTTCCGTGAGTTCGAATCTCACACCCTCCGCCACCCGCACCGGGGAAGGGCGCTTCCCGGCGGTACTCGCCTTTATATCCGCCGGCGTTGGCCTAATATGTGATCGATGCCTTCTCCGACCAATGTCCGGGCCGCCGGCACGGCGGCGACGCTGTCCGTCCTGGATCACGACCGGGACAGCGCGGGGCTGACGTACGTCTATCCGGTGGTCTCGCGCAGGGCGGGCGGCGTCTCCGTCGGCATCAACCTCAACGTCAACAACGCCTGCAACTGGCGCTGCATCTATTGCCAGGTTCCGGGACTCGGGCGCGGCGCTGCGCCGCCCGTCGACCTCGCGCGGCTGGCGCAGGAGCTGGAAGCTTTCCTCGGGGAGGTGCTGCACGGGGATTTCCTCGCGTCGCGCGTGCCCGCCGGGGCGCGGCGCCTGAATGACATCGCCCTGTCGGGAAACGGCGAACCCACGAGCGCCAGGCAGTTCGAGCAGGTCGTGGAGCTGATCGGCGGGGTCCGGAAACGGTCGGGGGTGCCGCCGGCGGTGAAGACGGTGCTCATCACGAACGGCAGCCTGATGCAGAGGCCCGGCGTACAGGCCGGCGTGCGCAAGCTCTCCGGCATGAACGGCGAGGTCTGGTTCAAGCTGGACCGCGCCAGCGAACAGGGCCTGCGCAGGATCAACGGCACGCGCACCACCCTGGCGCGCGTGCGCGCCAACCTGGCCGCGGCCGCGCAGGCCTGCCCGACCTGGATCCAGACGTGCATGTTCGCGGTGGACGCGCAGGCACCGGGCGAGGCCGAACAGACCGCCTACCTGGAATTCCTGCGCGAAAGCATGGCCCAAGGCATCCGGCCCGAGGGCGTGCTGCTCTACGGATTGGCGCGCGCTTCGATGCAGCCGGAAGCCGCGGCGCTCTCGAGCCTTCCGGACGGATGGATGGAGGCGTTTGCCCGGCGCATCCGCGCGCTGGGCCTGCCGGTCAAGATTACGCCTTGAAATCCATCGGCGGCGGAGCCGGCTCGCTGCCGCGGTGGGGTGCCGTCAGCGGCGGCGGCCGCGACGGGCCGTCGCCGCGCCCCGCGCGCCGGCCTCTGTCTTGAGCCTGCGATACAGCGCCGGCTGCACGGCCTTGAGGTAGGAAATCAGCGCCACGTCGCCCTTGTTGATCTTCCTCAGATCGATCTGGTCGACGTGCACGAGCCGCAGCAATTCGCGCACGGGCTTGGGCATGTTGCGGCCGCTTTCATAGCGCGAACCGCCACTCTGGGTCACTCCGATCTGGCCCCAGAACTCCTGCTGGTTCAGGTTCCGGCGCAGCCGGATCTCGCGGGGATTCGGGATTTTTTCGAACATGCTCATCTTTTTTGCGTCTCTTGTGATTTGGTTGATCGTCTCGGACTGCCCTGCAATGTCCGCACCCTCGGCTGGTTTGTCCCGGCCCGGCCGACAAAGTTCCGCCGTCCGAACCATGACACGCGCCTAGTCGGCGTGCGTTATCCAACGCCCCGGCAGCCGCCGCGTTGACTCGTTCCGAAATTCGATATGACCATGGGAAATCGGCCAATTCCGCGCCGGACCGGCCGCTGCTCGCGTTGCGCAGCGGTCGGGCGCGGTGGGGCCCGCCCGATCTACTTGGCTACCTGGCGCTCCCTGAGCTCGTCGAGGGTCTTGCAATCGATGCACAGCGTGGCGGTGGGGCGGGCCTCCAGGCGCTTCAGGCCGATCTCCACGCCGCAACTCTCGCAGTACCCGTACTCGCCGGCATCGATCTTGCCGATGGTCTCGTCGATCTTCTTGATGAGCTTGCGCTCGCGGTCGCGGTTGCGCAGCTCCAGCGCCATGTCGGACTCCTGGCTGGCGCGGTCGTTGGGGTCGGCGAACACCGTCGCCTCGTCCTGCATGGTGTGCACCGTACGGTCGATGTCCTGCGACAGCTCCGTCTTCAGCTGGTTGAGGATTTTTCTGAAGTGATCGAGCTGCTTCGGGTTCATGTACTGCTCGCCCTTCTTGGGCACGTAGGGCTTGAAGTTGGTGTGGAATTCGGCGGCCATTTCGTCTGGGTCCGGTCCGGAAAAGTGCGCTTTAATAGCAGAAATGGGAGGGGGGTGCAAGCAATGTTTTCCCTCGTAAAACGGCTGCCCCGGCGGGTGCGCCCAAATTGACCTTTAACCCCCTGATAGGTATAGTTCCCGCCCTCCGGGGTGTAACGCAGCCTGGTAGCGTGCCTGCTTTGGGAGCAGGATGTCGGGAGTTCGAATCTCTCCACCCCGACCAGTTCAGCGAAGGTCCTCCCGGTTGAATGCGTGCCCGTAGCTCAACCGGATAGAGCACCAGCCTTCTAAGCTGGGGGTTACAGGTTCGAGTCCTGTCGGGCACGCCAGCACCGCGCGATCCGCGAAAAGCGGCGGGCGCCGGTCATTCTCGCGTCATATTTGGGTTTCGAGTGGTGGCTGTAGCTCAGCTGGTAGAGTCCCGGATTGTGATTCCGGTTGTCGTGGGTTCGAGTCCCATCAGCCACCCCAACTTCTCCCCGCGCCGTGCGCGCGGGCCCCGCTAGCGCCTTCCATGCTGGTCCTGCGCGACCTCAAGCTGCGCCGGGGCGTCAAGGTCCTGTTCGAGGACGCGAACCTCACGTTCAACCGCGGCCAGAAGGTCGGCGTGACGGGCGCCAACGGCACCGGCAAGTCCAGCCTGTTCGCGCTGCTGCTGGGTGAATTGCACCAGGACGCCGGCGACGTGGAGATCCAGCCCGGACTGGTGGTCGCGCACGTCGCCCAGGAGACGCCGTCCACGCAGCAGGCTGCCATCGAGTACGTGCTCGACGGGGACGCCGAGCTGCGCGAGCTGGAGCGCAGCCTGGCGCAAGCGGAGCAGGCGCACGACGGCGGCCGCATCGCCGAGGCCCACGAGGCGCTGGGCCGCGTCGGCGGGTACGCCGCCCGTGCGCGCGCCGCCCAGCTCATGCACGGCCTCGGGTTCACGGATGCGCAGGCCGCGTGGCCGGTCGCGCAGTTCTCCGGCGGCTGGCGCGTGCGCCTGAACCTGGCGCGCGCGCTCATGTGCCGCTCCGACCTGCTGCTCCTCGACGAGCCCACCAACCACCTCGACCTCGACGCCATCGTCTGGCTCGAGCAGTGGCTTGCGGCCTACCCGGGCACGCTGCTCATGATCTCGCACGACCGCGAGTTCCTCGACGCGGTGGCGGGCGCCATCTGCCACATCGAGCACGGTCGCGTGAAGCTCTACCCGGGAAGCTATTCCGACTTCGAGGCGCAGCGCGCGGCGCAGCTCGCGCAGCAGGAGGCCACCTACCGCAAGCAGCAACGCGAGATCGCGCACCTGCAATCCTTCGTCGACCGCTTCAAGGCCAAGGCCACCAAGGCCCGCCAGGCGCAGAGCCGCGTCAAGGCGCTCGCACGCATGGAAAGGATCGCGGCGGCGCACGTCGACGTGCCGTTCGAGTTCGCGTTCCGCGAGCCGGCCGCGCAGCCCGACCCGATGCTGGTGCTCGACGGCGTCGACGCGGGTTACGGCGCGACGAAGGTACTTGGGCAAGTCCGCTTCACGCTGCGCCCGGGCGCGCGCGTGGGCCTGCTCGGACGCAACGGCGCCGGCAAGTCGACGATGATGAAGCTGCTCGCCGGCGCTCTCGCGCCGCTTTCGGGCAGCCGCACGGAGGGCAGGGGCCTGCAGATCGGCTATTTCGCGCAGCACCAGCTCGAGCAGCTGCGTCCCGAGGAAAGCGCGCTCTGGCACATGAACCGGCTCGCGCCGAGGACGCGCGAGCAGGAGTTCCGCGATTTCCTCGGTGGCTTCGACTTCCACGGCGACCGCGCCACCGAGCCGGTCGGGCCGATGTCGGGCGGGGAGAAGTCGCGGCTCGCGCTGGCCCTGATCGTCTGGCAGCGGCCCAACCTGCTGCTGCTCGACGAGCCCACCAACCACCTCGACCTGGAAATGCGCCACGCGCTTACGCTCGGGTTGCAGGATTACGAAGGCGCGCTGGTGCTGGTGTCGCACGATCGCGGCCTGCTGCGGGCGACTGCGGACGAGCTCTGGCTGGTGGAAGACGGCGGCGTCGCGCCGTTCGACGGCGACCTGGAGGACTATGCGAAACGCCTGCGCCAGCGCGAGGGCCGGCCCGCTGCGGCGGCCGAGGAGCCGGTCAGCCGCAGGGAGCAGAAGCGGCAGGAAGCCGAGGAACGCAACCGCCGTTTTGCGCAGCGCAAGCCGCTGGAGGCGCGCATGCGTGCGGCGGAGCAGGCGATGTCGCGGCTCGACACCGAGCGCCGCAGGCTTGAAAAGCTCATGGCCGCCCCCGATATCTACGCCGAAAACCGCAAGGACGACCTGAAGCGCTGCCTGCGCGAGCAGGCGGACGTGGCGGCGAAGCTGCAGCAGGCCGAGGACGACTGGCTGCGCACGAGCGCGGAGCTCGAGGCGCTGGCTGCGGGGGAACCGTAACAGGATCGTTACACGGTGGCGCGGAACCCGGGTTTCGCGCGATGGATCAAAGGTCGCGTCTCACACAAGGGAAGAGAGGGTTTTTCGTGCTCAAGCGCATCGTGCTGTTCCTCGTCACCAACCTGGCGGTACTGCTGGTCCTCAGCGTCACGATGAGGATCCTCGGCGTGGACCGGATGCTCGCGCAGTCGGGTGGCGGGGGCATGGGGGGGCTGCTCGTCTTCGCCGGCGTCATCGGCTTCGGCGGCGCGCTGATCTCGCTGGCGATGTCGAAATGGTCGGCGAAGATGATGACCGGCGCGCAGGTCATCGACACCCCGCGCGACGAAGCCGAGCGCTGGCTCGTGGAGACCGTGCGCCGCCAGGCCCAGCAGGCCGGCATCGGCATGCCGGAGGTCGCGGTCTACGATGCGCCGGACGTAAACGCCTTTGCCACGGGCATGAACCGCAACAGCGCGCTGGTGGCGGTCAGCACCGGGTTGCTGCGGGGCATGACGCGCGACGAGGCCGAGGCCGTGCTCGGCCACGAGATCACGCACGTGGCCAACGGCGACATGGTCACGCTCGCGCTGATCCAGGGCGTGGTGAACACTTTCGTCATCTTCCTGTCGCGCATCGTCGGCAACATCGTCGACAAGGCCGTGTTCAGGACGGAGCGCGGCAACGGCCCGGCGTTCTGGGTCGCCACCATCGTGGCCGAGCTCGTGCTGGGCATCCTCGCCAGCATCGTCGTCATGTGGTTCAGCCGCCGCCGCGAGTTCCGCGCCGACGCGGGCGGTGCGGCGCTCGCCGGCCGCGGCAAGATGATCGCCGCGCTCGAGCGCCTGAAGACCGCGCACGAGGCGCCGCAGCTGCCGGCGCAGATGCGCGCCTTCGGCGTCTCCGGCGGCCAGGTCGGCGGGCTCGCGCGCCTGTTCATGTCCCATCCCCCGCTCGAGGAGCGCATAGAGGCGCTTCGCGCCTCGCAGTAAACGCAGTGCGCTTCGCCTCGCAGTAAACGCAGTGCGCTTCGCCTTGCGGCAAGCGCACTGCGCTGCGCGCCTCGCGGCAGATCAGGCGCGCTCCCCGCGTTGCAGGGCGCTGGATGGCGGTATCGAGCCCGCCGCCGGATCCCGGTGCGCTACGCCGGCCGGACGTCGATGTCCATCGTCCGGCCCGCGTTGCGCTCCAGTACCACGCCGGACGCTCCATCGGCGAGGGCGGCCAGCAACGGCAGCGCGCGTGCGCAGGGATTTGCGGTGCGCAGGCGTTCCAGCGCGGGTGAAGCCATCGTCGAGGGCCTGCGTGCCGCCTCGTCGGGGGACAGCTCCAGCACGGCCAGGCTGCGCGGGGTGCGCTCGCCAGTGAGGACGAGCGCCGTCCCGAACGGTTCCGTCACGCCGCGCAGCCCGGACAGCGGCTCGGGATACGGCACGTCGCAGGCCACCAGCATTACGGCGCCCTCGCCGGCCTGCGCCAGGGCTTCCAGCAGTCCCAGCGCGAAGCTCCAGTCGTAGGCGCACACGCTCGTCGACGCGCGATGCGAATGCGTGGCGATGCTCCAGTAGCCCGCCGGCGCGTTGTGCACCGAGTTGTGGAAGCGCGTCGGGGAGACCTGGCGCTCGGCTGAGGCGAGCGCGATGCAGATATCGTTGATGACCTCGCCGTCGTTTCCCGACGAGGCGAATACCGTTGCCACGGCATCCGCTTCGCGTCCGGCCGCCGCCAGCGCCTCCTGGCCCAGCGCGAGCGCGAGCTTGACGACCTTGCCCGTGCGGCGGCGTTCCACCGCGGGCAGGAGCGCCGGCACCGGCGGGGCGAGGGCAGCCGGCTCGTAAGGCCGCTCGCCGGCGAGAACGGCGCGCGCCGCCTCCCAACCCTCCAGTCCCGGAGCCAGCACCGCCACGCCTTCGACGAACGCCTTCATCGTGCGCGTCCGATCACGAGGCTGCAGTTGGTGCCGCCGAAACCGAATGCGTTGCTCATCGCGACCCGCGGCGCCCGCGCGCTCGTCTGCAGCAGGTAATGCAGGCTCAGGCCGGGATCGAGCGCGTTCGTATTGGCGCTGCCGGGCATGAATCCACGCTCGACGGCCAGCGCACAGACGACGGCCTCGATCGCGCCGCACGCGCCCAGCGTGTGCCCGGTCCAGCCTTTCGTCGAGCTGCAAGGCGTTGCCTCGCCGAAGACGGCGCGCACCGCCAGGTCCTCGGCGGCGTCGTTGGTGCGCGTGCCCGTGCCGTGCAGGTTGACATAGTCGATGGCCTGCGCGTCCAGGCCCGCGCTGTGCAGCGCCGCCTGCATCGCCATGCGAGCGCCGAGCCCCTCCGGGTGCGGCGTGGCCATGTGGTGGGCATCGCTGCTTTCGCCGATGCCGAGCAGCGCGACCGTGCCGGCCTGCGACGGGGTTTTTTCGAGGAGCACCATGGCGGCGCCTTCGCCTATCGATATGCCGTCGCGCGCCGCGTCGAAAGGACGGCAGGCCATCGCGGACAGCAGGCCGAGGGAGCCGAAGCCGTAGAGCGTGGTCAGGCACAGGCTGTCCACGCCGCCGACGATCGCGGCGTCGCATGCGCCGGCGGCGATCATGCGGGCCGCGGTGCCGAAGGCCTTGGCGCTCGACGAGCAGGCCGTCGAGACCACGACGGCCGGTCCGCCGAGCCCGAAATATTCCTGGACGAACCAGGCCGCGGAGAACGCGTTGTGCGCGGTGGCGTAGCGCACGCCTGCGGGCAGCGCGCCAGCCGCGTCGCGATGCCGATACGCGATCTCGGTTTCCAGGATGCCGGACGTGCTGGTGCCGATGAATACGCCGATGCGTTGCGCGCCGTGGCGCTCGCGCGCCTGCACGACGGCGTCGTCGAAGCCGTCCTGGCGCAGGCACAATTGCGCGATGCGGTTGTTGCGGCAGTCGAACGCGCCGAGCTTTCCGCACACGGGCTCGAGCCGGGCGTCGTCGATCTGTCCGACCCACGTATCGAGGCTGGCAGTCTCGAAACGGCAGGGCGCGAGCCCGGAGCGCATTGCCCCCAGCGCGTGCACTGTGTCTGCGGCGCCGATGCCGGCGGCGCTGGCGATCGCGTAACGGTTCAGGAAAAGCGGCTGCATGCCTCGGCTGGCCCGGTCGGTGGAGCGCCTGTATTCGTGGCCTCGTTGAGCGTGGATGCTGCGGGGCGACTCCGGCTGCCGAGGTTAGTGGCGGCCGGCGGCGGCGTCAACCGCGGCGGGCGTTCGGCTGCAGCCGGCAAGGTATAATCCCACCGGTTCTGGAATCCGCAACCGAAGACAGGGGAAAAGCGCAGGCAATGGATACCGTCGAGGCCATGAACGGGCAGGAACGGGAGCTCGCCGACATCATCGTGGCGGCACTGAACCTGGAAATCCGCGCCGACGAGATCGACCCCGTCGCGCCGCTGTACCGGGACGGGCTCGGCCTGGATTCCATCGACATCCTGGAAATCGCGCTCGCGGTTTCCAAGAAGTACGGCTTTCAGTTGCGCTCCGACGACAGCGACAACGTCAAGATCTTCAGCTCGCTGCGCAATCTGAACGAGCATGTCCAGCGAAACCGGACGCGCTAGACGCCCGTTGGCTTCCGGCTGGTTCAAGGTTCTGCTGCTGGCGAGTGCCGTCGCCGCCTATCAGGTGCTGGCCTATTTCCTGACCGTCCGCTACCCCGGCCACGCGCTGGGCGAAATGCTCATGGCGGCACCGCTCGCGGCGCTCGCCGGCGGCGTGCTCTGGCGCACGGCGCGCGGGCGCATCGTGCTGGCGCTGCTGGTCGCAGCCGGCGCGCTCGCGCTGGCGGGGCGGCCCGAGGCCGGCGCCTTGCTCTATCCCGTGCCCTACGTGACGGTGCATCTCGTGCTGCTGTGGTTCTTCGGGCGCACGCTGCGCCCGGGACGCGTGCCGCTGGTCACGCAGCTCGCGCTGCGCGTGCACGGCGAGCTGCCGGCGCAGATCACGGCCTATACGCGCCGCGTCACGCAGGCCTGGTGCGCGTTCTTCGCGGCCATGGCTGCCACGCTGCTGCTGCTGTATGCGCTTGCCCCGCTGCCCGTCTGGTCGGCGTTCAATAACCTGCTGAACTTTCCGCTCGCGATCGCCATGTACCTGGGCGAATACGCGTGGAGGCGCTGGCGCTATCCCGATTTCTCGCATGCATCCATCGCCACCGTGGTTCGCGCCTGCCGCGATTTCGATTTCAACCCGCCCGCCGCGGAGCGCTGAGCGCATGGCGCAAGTCGCGGCCGTCAGCCATGCCGAAGCGGCCGACGTCATCGCCCGTGACGCGGCCGGGCCGGTCACGGTCTCGCGCTTCCTTGCCGACGTCGAAGCCGTCGCCTCGCGATTGCCCTCGCGCGCCTTCCTCGTCAACCTGTGCGCGAACCGCTACCGCTTCGCCGTCGGACTGGTGGCCGCAGCCACCCGCGGGCAGACGAGCCTGCTGCCCCCAGACCGCACGCCGGAGATGCTGCGCGAGCTGCGCGAGGCCCATGGTGACCTGTATGCGCTCATCGACGCACCCGTGGAAGCCTGTCCGGTGCAAAGCGTCGCGTTTCCGGCGCTGCCCGTCATCCCCGCGTCCGGCGTGACCGCGCGCATGCCCATGTTCGACGCGGCGCAGACCGCCGCGATCGCCTTCACGTCCGGTTCGACGGGCAAGCCCACGCCGCACCGGAAGTCCTGGGGGGCGCTGGCGCGCGGGGCCGCCGCGGAGGCGCACCGCTTCGGGCTGTCGGACGGCTCCCGCGCCACGCTGGTCGCGACGGTGCCTGCGCAGCACATGTACGGCCTGGAATCGAGCGTGCTCATGGCGCTGCACGGCGGGCTGTCGCTGCATGCCGCGCGGCCTTTCTACCCGGGCGACGTGGCCGCCACCCTGGCATCGGTTCCCGGCGAGCGCGTGCTGGTGACCACGCCGGTGCACCTGCGGGCGCTGCTGCAGGAAGGCACTCCGCTGCCTGCGCTGCGCCTGGTCGTCTGCGCGACGGCGCCGCTGTCGGAGCAGCTCGCCGTGCAGGCCGAGGAGCGCTTCGGCGCGCCGCTGCACGAGGTCTACGGTTTCACGGAAGCCGGCATGGTCGCGACGCGGCGCACGGTCGAGTCGTCGGCCTGGCGCTGCCTGCGCGACGTGCGGCTGCGCGATGCGGGCGGCGCAATGCGCGTCGGCGGCGGGCACGTGGAGGTCGAGGCTGCGTTCAGCGACATCATCGAGCCGCTCGGCGACGACGCCTTCCGGCTGCTGGGGCGCGATTCCGACCTCGTGAACATCGCCGGCAAGCGCACCTCGCTGGGCTACCTGAACCACCAGATCTCCGGCATCGAAGGCGTGCGCGACGCTGCCTTCCTGCTGCCCGAGGACGACGGCCACGACGTGACGCGGCTCACGGCGTTCGTCCATGCGCCGGGACTCACGCGCGAATCCCTGCTGGAGGCGCTGCGCCAGCGCGTCGACGCGGTGTTCCTGCCGCGCCCGCTGTATTTCGTGGACGCGCTGCCGCGCAATGCGACCGGCAAGCTGCCGCGCGAAGCGCTGATCGCGCTGGCGCGGCGCTGCGCCAGCGGGAACTGAGGGCGCAGGCGCCATGAAGCCGGGCTGGCTGCGCCAGCGCGAGCGTTCCAACCGCGTGGCCATGCGCCTGCTGGTATGGCTCGCGCTGCACCTGGGCCGGCCCGCGGGCAGGGCCGTGCTGTATCCGGTATGCCTCTATTTCCTCGCGTTCTCCAGGCGCGCGCGCGCCGCCTCGCGGCAGTACCTCGCGCGCGTGCTGGGGCGCTCGCCTGCCGCCTCCGACCTGTTCCGGCACTACTACAGCTTCGCGACCGTAGCGCTCGATCGCATGCTGCTGCTGCGCGACCGCTTCGACAAGTTCGACGTCAGCGTGGACGGCGAGGAAATCGTGCGCGAGATGCGAGCGCGCGGCGGCGGCTGCTTCCTGCTCGGCGCCCACCTCGGCAGCTTCGAGGCGTTGCGCACCATCGGCCGAGAGAACCGCGTCAAGGTTTCGATGCTGATGTTCGAGGTGAACCCGCGCATGGGCGAGATCGCCAGGGCCATCAACCCGGACCTGTCCGACGACGTGATCGCCATGGGCAGGCCGGATTCCATGCTCAGGCTCGCCGAGCGGCTCGAGGCCGGGGAATGGGTCGGCATGCTCGGTGACAGGCGGCTGCCGGATACGGGCGCCGTGAGGGTGTCCTTCCTCGGCTCGCCGGCTGTCCTGCCGACCGCGCCGTTTCGCATCGCCTCGATGCTGGAGCGGCCGGTGGTCCTGATGGTGGGGCTGTACCGCGGCGGCAACCGCTACGAGCTGCACTTCGAGCGGCTCGTCGACGAGCCGCGCGTCGCGCGCGGCCAGCGCGAGGCGCGCATCCGCGAGTGGGCGGACCTCTACGCGCGCAGGCTCGAGCACTATTGCCGGCTCGAGCCGTACAACTGGTTCAACTTCTACGATTTCTGGGCCGACGCCGATGCCAGGGCTTGAGCGCATCCTGCTCGCGGCCTGCCTCGCGCTCGCGTCGGTCCCGGCGTGCGCCGCGGGGTGGGGCGTGGAAGACCTCATGCGCGAGCTTGCCGCGGTCGAGTCCTCGCAGGCGCGATTCGTCGAGCGCAAGTACCTCAGGATGCTCAAGGCGCCGCTCGAGCAGTCCGGCACGCTGAGCTATTCGCGCCCCGGTCGCCTGGAAAGGCGCACGCTCAAGCCTAGGCCGGAGACGCTGTCCGTCTCGGGCGACACGCTGGTGCTGGAAAGCCCGGCGCGCAACGAGCGGCGCGTGCTGAAGCTGCGCGACTATCCCGTCCTGTGGGGCTTCGTCGAGAGCATTCGCGGCACGCTCGGCGGCGACCTTCCGGCGCTCGAGCGCTTCTACCGCGTCGAGCTCGAGGGCGCGCGGTCGCAGTGGCGGCTCGACCTCGTTCCGCGCGAGCGCGCCATGGGCGAGGTGATCAGCCTGATCCGCATCGCAGGCGGCGGCGCGCGCATCCATACCATCGAGGTGCAGGAGGCGCGCGGCGACCGCTCCGTCATGAAGATCGAGGCGCAGCAGCCTTGAGCATTTCCGCGCGCGGGCGCGTCGGCGTCTGGCTGGCAGGCCTGGTCGCGTGCGCGATCGTCGTCGCGCGCTCGGACTACGGCGCCGATCTTGCCGCCTTCCTGCCTTCGTCGCCGTCGCCGGTGCAGCGTTTCCTCGTCGGCGAGCTGCGCGAAGGCGTGGCGTCGCGCCTGGCGCTGATCGGCATCGAAGGGGCGGCCGAAACGGTCCTCGCCGGCGCGAGCCGCGCCATGCTCGAGCGCCTGCGCGGCGACGAGGCATTCGCGTACGCGACCAACGGTGCCGGGGACTCGTTGCGCGCCGACGGCCGGTTCCTGCTGCGCAACCGCTACCTGCTCAGCCCGGACGTCGCGCCGGAACGGTTCAGCGTCGCGGGCATCCGCGCAGGGCTCGAGCGCCAGCTCGACCTGCTGGGCTCGCCGGCCGGCATGCTGGTGGGCGACCTGATCGCGCGCGATCCCACCGGCGAAATGCTCGGGCTGGCGGACAGGCTGCAGGGCGCCGGGCACGGGCCGGACAAACGCGAGGGCGTCTGGTTTTCCGCCGACGGCCGGCGGGCGCTGCTGGTCGCGCAAACGCGGGCGCCGGGCTTCGACATCGATGCGCAGGAGCGCGCGCTTGGGCGCATCCGCGCCGCGTTCGCCGACGCGGCGCGCGAATCCGGCGCAACGGCGGCGAAGCTCGTGGTGACCGGCCCGGGAGTGTTCGCCGTCGAAAGCCGCGCCGGCATCAAGCGCGACGCGCTGCGCTTTTCGCTGCTGGGCACCGTGCTGGTGGCCGGCATCCTGCTGCTCGTCTATCGCTCCCTGCCCGTTCTCGGCCTGACGCTCGTGCCGGTGGCGAGCGGCGCGCTGGCGGGCATCGCCGCGGTGAGCCTCGCGTTCGGCTCCGTGCACGGCGTCACGATCGGCTTCGGCGCGACCCTGATCGGCGAGTCGGTGGACTACGCGATCTACCTGTTCACGAACACCGCGCCCGGCTCCAGGCCGCAGGCCGCGCTGCAGCGCATCTGGCCCACGCTGCGGCTGGGCATGCTGACGTCCGCGTTCGGCTTCGGCGCCATGCTTTTCTCGGGCTTCCCGGGACTCGCGCAGCTCGGCCTGTTCTCCATCGCCGGGCTGGTCGTCGCCGTGTACGTGACGCGCTGGGTGCTTCCCGGGCTCGTTCCGCGCGACTACCACGTGCGCGTGGTCGCAGGCCTGGGCCCGGCGCTGGTGCGCCTGCTGGCGGCGGCGCGCCGGCTGCGGCCGGCGGTTGGGCTGCTCGCCGTCGCGGCCGTGGCCCTGCTCGCGCTGAAGGGGCCGACCGTCTGGGACGACGAGCTTTCCAGCCTGAGCCCGGTGCCGCTTTCGGTGCAGCGGCTCGACCAGCAGATGCGCGCCGACCTCGGCGCTCCCGACATCGGCCCCATGGTGATCGTCAGCGGCCGCACGCAGCAGGAGGCGCTGGAGGCGGCCGAGCAGGTCGGGGCCGCGCTCGCGGCGCTGCAGGGCCGCGGCGTTCTCGAAGGCTACGATTCGCCGGCCTTCTACCTGCCCAGCGAAGCCGCGCAGCGCCGCCGCCAGCAGGCCATTCCGCCCGCGCCGGCGCTGCGCGCCAACCTCGCGCAGGCGGCGGCGGGCCTGCCGTTCCGCGCGGGCACTTTCGCCCCCTTCCTGGAAGATGCGCAAGCCGCTGCCGCGCAGGCACCCGTGACCGACCGCGACCTCGCCGGCACCGGCATCGCGCTGAAGCTGCAGGCCCTGCTCGGGCAGCGCGGGGGCGCCTGGCATGCCACCTTGCCCCTGCGCGGCGTGCGCGATGCCGATGCGGTGCGCGAAGCGCTCGCGGCGTTCGGCGATAGCGCGGTGCTGCTCGACATGAAGCGCGAGCTCGACGGCCTCTATCACGGCTATCGCCTGCGGGCCCTCGGCTTCGCATTGCTCGGCGCGCTGGCCATCGCGGTGCTGCTCGGCCTGGCGCTGCGGTCCGCACGCCGCAGCGCCGATGTGCTCGCGCCGCTCGTCGCAGCCGTGCTGGTGACGGCGGCGCTGCTCGTGGCCGTTGGCACGCGGCTCAACATCTTCCACCTCGTCGCCCTGCTGCTGGTGGTGGGGGTGGGCTCGAACTACACGCTGTTCTTCGAGCGCGGCAGTCCCGGCGCCGCGGATCCCGGGCGCACGGCCACCTCGGTGCTGTTCTGCAACCTGGCGACGGTGGCCGGGTTCGGAGTGCTCGGCTTCGCCTCGACGCCGGTGCTCGGCGCCATCGGCACGACGGTGGCGATCGGAGCGCTGCTCAGCCTGGCGTTCGCCGTCGTGCTCGCGGCCGCTCCGGTGCAGGCGCGCGCAACCGCGGGCTGATCTGCCCGCTTCAGGGCGCGGGGCCGGCCAGGTACGTGGCGATGCTCCCCTTCGCCACGGTGGTGCCGTCGAGCGCGGCTTCGATGCGGTAACGCGTGAGCGGCAGCGACACTTCCTCGAGTTCCGCGGCGACCGTGAACTCGCATTCGGCGGGCAGGCTTGCCCGGCACAGCGTCACGTCGCGCAGGCCGACGAGGTAGCCGATGCGCGGGGATGCGTCGCCGCCTTCCTGCCGGCGCATGAGCGCCTCCCATGCCGCCGCTGCCTGGGCGGCGGCTTCGACGGCGGCAAGCGCAGGCGCGGCGCCGCCCGTCGCGAGCGCACAGGCGGCAGGAACCAGGCCGGTGCCCCGCAGGCCGCGCGGCGTCCACTCGCGGATTGCGGCGAGCAGGCGCATCGGCGGCGCATGCGGCAACAGCTCCCGAGGCTCGGGGAAATGCCGTGACGCAGGATCCGCGGTAAATGGCGCGGGCCGTGGCAGCGCCGTGAAGGGCCCGGTCAGCAGCTCGGCGTTCGCGACCGGGGCGCCGGCGTGTGCAAGCTCGATGCGCAGGCGGTCGCGGC
>DASUFB010000046.1:0-12640 GCA_036274775.1 Burkholderiales bacterium
GGGGAGTTCTTCGCCATCGGCGCCCACTGCACGCACTACCACGGCCCGCTTGCCGACGGCCTGATCGTCGGCGACACGGTGCGTTGCCCATGGCACCACGCCTGCTTCAGCCTGCGCACGGGCGAGGCGCTGCGCGCGCCGGCGCTCGATCCGGTCGACTGCTGGAGTGTCGAGCGCAGCGGCGACAAGGTGTTCGTGCGCGGGAAGGTGCCGCGCCCGGCCAAGCCCGGCGCGAAAGGCGGGCCGCAGTCCGTCGTGATCGTCGGCGGCGGCGCTGCGGGACTCGCGGCGGCGGACATGCTGCGCCGGGAAGGCTACGACGGCGGCGTGACCATCGTCAGCGCGGATGCATATCCGCCCTGCGACCGGCCGAACCTGTCCAAGGATTATCTCGCGGGTACCGCGCAGGAAGACTGGATCCCGCTGCGCGCGCCTGATTATTACAGCGAGCGGCGCATCGAACTCGTGCTTGGCACGCGCGCGATCGCGCTGGATGCGAAAGACAGGCGCGTGCAGCTCGAAGACGGGAAATTCCTGCCCTACGGCGCGTTGCTGCTCGCCACAGGCGCCGAGCCGGTGCGCATCCCGGTGCCCGGCGCCGCGGAAGAGAAGCTGCACTATCTGCGCACGTTCGCGGACTCGAAGGCGATCGTCGCGGCCGCCGCGGGCGCGAAGCGCGTCATCGTGGTGGGTGCGAGCTTCATCGGGCTGGAGGTCGCCGCCTCGCTGCGTACGCGCGGGCTGGAGGTGCACGTGGTCGCGCCGGACAAGGTGCCGCTCGAGCGCGTCATGGGAGCGCAGATCGGCGGCTTCGTCCGCAAGCTCCACGAGGAGCACGGCGTGAGCTTCCACCTCGGACAGACCGTGACGCGCATGGACGGCGACCGTGCGATCCTGAGCGGCGGCGGCACGCTCGATGCGGACTTCGTCGTGCTCGGCGTCGGCGTGCGTCCGGCGCTGCAGCTCGCCGAGCAGGCCGGTCTTGCGCTGGATCGCGGCGTGGCCGTCGACGAGTGCCTGCAGACCAGCGTGCCGGGCATCTACGCCGCCGGCGACATCGCGCGCTGGCCGGACCCGCACACCGGCGAACGCATCCGCGTCGAGCACTGGGTCGTCGCGCAGCGCCAGGGGCAGGTTGCCGCGCAGAACATGCTGGGCCGGCGCGTGCGCTTCGACGCCGTGCCCTTCTTCTGGAGCCAGCACTACGATGTGCCGATCAACTATGTCGGCCACGCCGAAAGCTGGGATGCTGTGGACATCGACGGCTCGCTCGAGGCGCGGGACTGCGCGGTGACCTACAGCAGGGGCGGCCGCAGGCTCGCGGTCGCCACGATCTACCGCGACGTGCAGAGCCTGCGCGTGGAGCAGGCGATGGAAGCGTCGATTGCATGAAAGGACAAGGCATGGGCGGCAGGTTCGAGGGCAGGACCGTCATCGTCGCCGGCGGCACCGGCGGCCTGGGCGGGGCGGTGAGCCTCGCCTTCCTGCGCGAGGGCGCGCGGGTCGCCGTGACCTACGTGCACCGGCACGAAGTCGACAATCTGGTGCAGGCGGCGGCTGCGGAGGCTTCCAGGCTGTCCGTGCACGAGGTCGACGTCACCAGCGAGGCCGCGACGAACGCTTTCGTCGGCGCGCTGGGTGCAGGCGGCATCGACGCGCTGGTCAATACCGTCGGTGGCTGGACCGGCGGGACGCCGTTGTGGGAAGCCGACGCGAAGGCGCTGGATCAGATGCTGGCGCTGAACCTGAGGTCGGGCCATGCGCTCGCGCGCGCGGTCGTACCCGTCATGCGCAGGCAGGCGCGCGGCGCCATCGTCAACGTCGTCGCGAAGGCGGCGGTCGACCCACCCCCGGGCGCGGCGGCCTACGCCGCGTCCAAGGCCGCGGCGCTGGCCATGATGGAGTCCCTGGCCGCGGACCTGAAGGGCAGCGGCGTGCGCGCGAACTGCGTGCTGCCGAGCATCATCGACACCGAGGCGAACCGCAAGTCGATGCCGAACGCGGATTTCTCGCGCTGGCCCCGGCCCGAAGATCTCGCACGCGTGATCCTGTTCCTGTGCAGCGACGAGGCGAAGGTCGTGCAGGGGGCGGCGATACCGGTATACGGCGACAGCTGAGCCTCGTCCCGCTAGTGCCCGGGGAGATCCCTGCGGTAGCGGGAGACGAAACTCCAGATCTCGGTGTCGGCATCGATGACCTCGGTGGGCTCACCGAGGATCTTGCTCTGGGCTCCGAGCATGTGGTCGATGTAGTCGCTGGACCCTCCCGGCCAGACGTGGCCGGCGCCGGTGAGCTTCCACAGCACGACTTCCATGCCGCGGGTGCAGGGACCCCAGGTCAGGCGTGTGGCCGTGTGGCGCGCCGAGCGGCCTTCGCCCTGCAGCGGCGGGTCGACCTGCGGTTGCTGCGGGCAGCCGTCGAATTCGGCCCAGCGCTTCACCACGTCCTCGACCGGCGGATGCTCCACGCGTGCCTTGGTGAACGGAAACGGCGGTCCGATCCCGCCGGAATAGAGTGCCCGCGTGTCGTCCACGCTGTGGATGTGCAGGATGGGCACCGGCGCTGTCGGCGCGAACGGAAGCGACAGCCGCGCGCCCGCGACGGGCGCGATGGCCGCGACGAGCTCCGGGGCCTGCTGCGCCAGCCAGTAGGCCATCATGGCGCCGTTGGACAGGCCGGTCGCGTACACGCGCGTCCGGTCGATCTCCGCGTGCCGGGAAAGGTCGTCGAGCAGTGCGCGCACGAAAGCCACGTCGTCCACCTTGTTGCTCATCGCGTAACCGCAGCAGGTACCGGCATTCCAGGTGAGCACCCGCTTGCCCAGCACCCCGCTACCGTTCGGATAGACGACCAGGAAGCCCTCATGGTCCGCGACCGCGTCCATGCGCGTGTAGGCCTGCTGCCCGGCCGCGCTGCTGCCGCCGCCGTGGAAATTCAGCATCACGGGCCAGGGATTGGCGACGGTGTCGCGGGGCACGTGCACGATGTAGCTGCGCACGCGGCCGGCATGCCTGAACTTGAAGGTGTAGTCGCCGGGCGGCGGCTCCGCGCGCGCAACTTGCGCAAGCGCGAGCATGACCGCGCAGGTGCAGGCGATCCTGGCCAATCTCGACGATCCCACGGCAATCCTTTCCGCGGCGGGCGTGCCGCATGCGTCCGGAATATTACGTCGGCGGTGAAATGCGCGGGCTGCAGCCTGTAACCGGAATTTCAACATCGTAACGACCGACGGTACTGCGGCAGTGCCGGCATGCTGGCATCCGGCCCGGCCCGCGCGTTGAAATTCCGCCTTCGCGTCGCCACCTGTAATGCTGCACCTGCGGAATTACAATGCCGACATGCCAGCCCTGAACTTCGACAATGCCTTCGTGCGCGAGCTGCCGGCGGACCCGACGACGGCTCCCGGCAGGCGCCAGGTCCACGGTGCGCTGTACTCCAGCGTGCGGCCCACGCCGGTCGCGGCTCCCCGGCTGATCGCGTGGTCGCCCGAGGTCGCGGCCCTGGTCGGGCTGGATTCGGCCTACGTGCAATCGCCCGAGTTCGCGCAGGTGTTCGGCGGCAATGCGCTGCTCGGCGGCATGCAGCCTTATGCCGCCAACTACGGCGGCCACCAGTTCGGCCAATGGGCCGGCCAGCTCGGCGACGGCCGCGCCATCACGCTGGGCGAGATCGTCAACCCCCAGGGCGAGCGCTGGGAGCTGCAGCTCAAGGGCGCGGGGCCCACGCCTTATTCGCGCACCGCGGACGGCCGCGCCGTGCTGCGCTCATCGATCCGCGAGTTCCTGTGCAGCGAGGCCATGCATCATCTTGGCGTGCCGACCACGCGCGCGCTGAGCCTGGTCGCCACCGGCGAGGAGGTCATCCGCGACATGTTCTACGACGGCCATCCGCGCGCCGAGCCCGGTGCCATCGTCTGCCGCGTGGCGCCGTCCTTCATCCGCTTCGGCAACTTCGAGCTGCCGTCCTCCAGGGAAGACACCGCGTTGCTGAAGCAGCTCGTCGACTTCACCATCCGGCGGGATTTCCCCGGCCTGGCAAATCCGGATGAGCAGCAACGCTATTCCGAATGGTTCATGCAGGTCTGCAGCCGCACTGCGGTCATGATCGCACACTGGCTGCGCGTGGGCTTCGTGCACGGTGTCATGAACACCGACAACATGTCCATCCTGGGGCTGACCATCGACTACGGACCCTACGGCTGGATCGACGACTTCGATCTCGACTGGACGCCCAACACGACCGACGCGCACGGGCGGCGCTACCGCTTCGGCCAGCAGGCGCAGGTCGCGCTGTGGAACCTGCAGCAGCTCGCCGGCGCGCTGGCTCCCGTGTTCGCATCCACCGAGCCCCTGCAGGCCGGCCTGCAGCACTATGTCGATACCTTCCTCGCGGCCGACCGGGCGAACGTCGCGGCCAAGCTCGGGCTCGCGCAATGCACGCCGCAGGACGAGGAGTTCATGCGCGAGCTCTACGGCCTGATGCAGGCCGCCGGGGTCGACATGACGATCTTCTTCCGCGCGCTCGCCGATCTCGATCCGGCGGCGTCGTCGCCGGCATTGTTCGAGCCCGCTTTCTACGACGACGCGCAACGCCGGCAGGCCGGGCCGGAGTTCGCTGACTGGCTGAGCCGCTACGCGCTGCGGCTGAAGCAGGACGCCCTGGCGCCGCAGGAACGGCGCACCCGCATGAATGCCGCGAATCCGAAGTACGTGCTGCGCAACTACCTCGCGCAGCAGGCCATCGACCGCGCCGAGGCGGGCGACGAGGCCGGCATCCGCGAGCTGCTCGACGTGCTGCGCCGTCCCTACGACGAGCAGCCGGGCCGCGAGCGCTTCGCGCAGAAGCGCCCGGACTGGGCGCGCAGCCGCGCCGGCTGCTCCATGCTGTCGTGCAGTTCCTGACCTCGCGACTGCAATGCCAGGGATGCCTCAGTTCATTGAGGCGGCATTTTCGTCATCGGCCGCGAACGACAACAGTCCGGCGCCCGCGATGAAGAGCAGCAGGATGGCGAGGACGGCGAACCTGGGGTTGCCCGTCATCGCCCCCACTGCGCCGACGACGGCGGGCCCGACCACCGCGGAAAAGCGGCCGGCCATGTTGAAGAAGCCGAAAAACTCCCCGGAACGGCCGGCCGGCACCAGCCCGGCAAAGTAGGAGCGAGACACGGACTGCACGCCGCCCTGGACCAGGCCGATGGCGGCAGCGAGTGCGTAGAACTCCCGGACTTCGCTCATGCGAAAGCTCCAGATGCAGGCCAGGGCATACACGGCGATGCCCGTGTACAGCATTGGCTTTGCCCCGAACCGGCTCCCCAGCCGGCCGAATAGCAGCGATGCGGGGAATCCCGTCAGCTGGGTGAGGAGGATGGCGACTATGAGGCTCGCCGGGGAGAACCCAAGGTCGAGGCCGTAGTCCACGGCCATGCGTGCCATGGTGTAGACGCCATCGATGTAGCACCAGTAGGCGGCGAGAAAGATCCAGGCGACACGATGCTTTCTCAGCTCGCGCAGGGTGCCAAGGAGCCGGCGCCACCCGCTGGCCAGCGGGGAGCCGGGGCCGGCCTCCGATCGTTTCTCCGTCACGTTCAGGAACAACGGCAGCGAGAACAATGCCCACCACGCGGCCACCAGCACGAAGGATGTGCGCGTGGCCGCTGCGCTGTGGGGAAGCCCGAAATGCGCGGGCCAGAGCGTCATCGCGACGCTCAGTCCGAACAGCAGGCCCCCGCCGAGATAGCCGAGGCCGAATCCGAGGGCGGAGACCGCATGCAGGGATTCCGGGGCGGCAACGTCGACGATCAGTGCGTCGTAGAAGATTCCAGCGGCCGCGAAGCCGACCGAAGCGAGGACGAACAAGGCGAGCGCAGGCATCACCTGGCCGCTGCCTACGAATGCCAGGGCCGCAGTCGCGACGACTCCCGCCGAGGTGAAGGCGGCGAGGCTTGCCTTGCGGCTGCGCGTACGGTCGGCGATGGCGCCGAGTACGGGGGCTGACAACGCCACCAGCGTGGCCGCCAGGGAATTCGCGATCCCGAGCTGCAAGGTGCTCGTCGACGCATCGCTGCCGGCGCCCCAGTACTGCTTGAGGAACACGGGAAAGAAAACCGAGACTACCACCAGGGCGAAGGCGGAATTGGCCCAGTCATACAGCGCCCAGGACAGGACGGATCCGCGATCGCTTGGCGCTTTCGTCATTTCAGAACTTCCGTGTCAGCGAGAACGCCACGAAATCGCGATCGGTATAGCGGTCGGCATCGTTGCCCCTGCCGAACCAGGCACGGTAGGACACGCGGGCGCTGAGCTTTTCGTCCAATGCGGCATCTACTGCCGCGATGCATGACTTCGTGCCCTGGAGCAGAGTCCCCAGGGTGATGGGGGCGTTGCCGTGCACGTCGTGCATCCAGGCCACCGAGGGCGACACGGTTTTCAGGCCCGCAACGCCCGGGAAGTCGATTCTGCTGTACAGGCGGTATCCCCAGGCGGAGCGGGTGGCAAAGCCGTTGCGGGTGTCGCCGTTCTCGTCCGGTCGCACCGTTACGCTGGCGTCGAGAAAATCCGATCGGAATCCATGGACGTAGACGCCGCCGGCCTCGGCTGTTGCGTACCAACGGGCTGCTCCGGCTACGCTCGGCAAGCCCTGGGTGACGCCGAGGGCCCATTGCGAGACGTCGAAGCGCTCGAAGCCCTGCAGGTCGCGATCGAACCAGGTACCCGCGTTAGCGGCGCTGATGCCGCCGAGTCCCGCGATGACCGGATTTCCATTCAGTGCCGCAAGCGTTCCGACACAAGGCGGGCTGGCGGGATTGGGTGCGCAGGCGACGGTGGCGGCCGCGGGCGCGAGGCCGGCCGTAGTCAGCAGTTGGTCGTCGATCTGCAGTGGCTGCCTGATGCGCATCGAGAAGTCGGCATTCAGCCGGGTATGCGCTGCGGGCTCGAGACGCAAGGCGCCACCGAAAACGGTCACCCCCTTGGGGTACTCGAGAAAATAGTTGCCGCTGGACGCGTAGTCCGCAGCCGTGGCACCGAGCAGGCCGCCAAGCGTTCCCGTGTGCACGCTCACCAGCGGCTCCCGGGCGTGGACACGCATGCCATACGCGGAAAGCACTACGCTCGCGTGCCCCATTTCCGGGGTCTCCAGGCGTACGCCGAACTGGCCGCCGGAGGCGGGCATCCGATCCGGGCCGCGGGTCACGCGCGAGCCAAATGGCGTGGCAGGGGTCGTGACGGAAGCATCGGTGTCCGGGACGAGCGCAGAGAGCTGGAGATACCGCGACCCGGGGGAGTAGTAGTCGTTCGAGTTGAGGAAGGTGCCAGCTGCTTCCGGTTCGGAGGGCTCGAATCCCAGAAGATAGAAGGCTGAAGCGGACCAATGGCTGCGCGTCGCCGCTTCCGCGAAGATCATCGGCAGCGCGACCACCAGGTCCTTCGCGGTGTTGCCCGGCATGTAGCGGCGCGAGGCCGCCACGGGATTGACGGGGGCAATGCTTTGCCCGAAGGACGGACTGTCGCTCCAGCGCAGCCGCTGGTTCCCGGCGCGGATCGCAATCCGCTCGTCGTTCCGGGCATCCTGCAGGCCAAGGTAGGCATCGTTCAGGTAAATTCCCCGGCCTGCGCGGCTACGGGACTCCTCCGTGAGATCGTGAAATTCCGTGTTGCCGTTTGCGTTGAGGAAGTCGTAGAAATAGACCGCCTCCACGGCGAGGTCTACGTGCTCTGAATTCGCCGCCAAGATGGAGCGTCCCTGCACGGCCAGGCTGGCGAGCCCGCGGCCGTAGTTGAGGTTGCCATCGTCGTAGTTGATCGACCGGCCGGTGCCGCCGTTGCTTATGCCGACCAGGCCAGGATCCCGCTCGCCCACGCGGGCGATGCCGCCCGCCGAGATTTCGGTGGACAGCGTCGGCGAGGAGCCGGCGGGTTCCTCCGCGCGTGCCCCGGCAGTCAGCGCCAGCACGACGGCGGGAAACTGCCTGCGGACCCTGTCCAGGTACATCGCAAACCCTCCGTGTTGCGGGGTCGGGGGCACGTCTGCGCTTATTGCGGGCTGCGCAGGCTCAGCATCCTCAGCAGCCACAGCACGCCTGCTGCCGCAAGCAGGTGCTTCAGGGTATGGCCGCTGACGATGCCAGTCAGCGCATAGATCGGGCTGTCCAGGCATTCGGCAGCCTTGGCGGCCGCGTAAAGGGCCAGTACCCCCGTGACATGGCTTCCGTGTGTATAGCGCGAACGACGCGTCATGACAATGGCAAGGATGAACGCCAGGGAGCCGTACTGCAGCAACGCATAGGGCAGCAGGTTCCCGGTGGTCCGCCACCAGGCCACGCTGCCGAAGCCAGTAACCAGCAGGCCGGGCAGAAGGCGCAGGCCCAGGGTGAGTCGAATGCGCTCGGACACGACGACTGACACCAGCGATACGAACACGAGGCTCATGGGAAGCCGGTCCCAGAAGAGCCGCGCATCGTCGGGCGCCACGTGATACCAGGCGGAGCCGACGCCCGCCAGGGCGACGGCGCCGAACAGTACCCACCAGGCGCGCATTTCCTCGGGAACGACGAAGCGGCGCGAACGGCTTGCCGAGGCCTCCCGGCAAAGGAACCAGAGGCCCACAAGACCCGCCACGACAAACCCGGCATTGGAAAGCGTGTCCATCGCGTTGGCGATGCCGAAAAAGGCGCGGCCGTCGGCGAACAGGTGGTAGTGCGGCGATTGCTCGATGCGGAAGATCATGGAGTGTCCAGTTCACTGCATGAGTCGCGGCAGCCCGGTTGCGAGCCATGGGAGCGCCGTCACCAGGCCGAGGCCCATTGCGAGGATCGACGCGACGGGAAGCGCTGCGCGGAAGACCTCGGGCAGGGGCTTGTCGAAGCGGTAGGCCGTGAAGAACAGGTTCATCCCGACCGGTGGCGTCAGGTAGCCCAGCTCCATGTTGACGAGGAAGATGACGCCGAGGTGGATCGGGTCGATGCCGTAGGCGGTCCCCAGGGGGGCAATCAGGGGCACCAGCAGGATGGTGGCGGAGAAAATATCGAGGACGCACCCGGCCGCGAGCAGAAACAGATTCAGCGCCAGCAGGAAACCCCACCGGGACTCGATCGCATTCGTTACCCACTCCACTGCCCGCTCGGGCACGCGCGCATCGACGAGGTAGTTGGTGAGGCCGAGCGCGACCCCCAGGATGAGCAGGATGCCGCCCACGAGCAGCCCGCATTCGGCGGCGATCCTCGGCAAGTCGCGGCGCACGCGGATGTCCCGGTGGACCCATGCCTCGACGACGAAGGCGTAGGCCACCGTCAGGGCAGCCGCCTCGACCGGCGTCGCCAGGCCGGAGAACAGGCCCGCGAACGCTACGATGGGCAACAGCAACTCCCATTTCGCATCCGCGATCGCCGCGCGCGCTTCCCTCCAGTCGATCCCGCGCCTTCCGCCAGCGGCGGGCATGGGCGCCACGCGCACGCCCCACGCGCCGACAAGCGCGACCAGCAGCAGCGCCGGCACGATGCCCGCCAGGAACATTTGCTGGATGGAAATGCCCGCGACGATCGCATAGATGACCAGCGGCAGACCGGGCGGCAGCAGGCCACCGAGCGAACCCGCCCCCGCGAGCAGACCAAGGGCGTGCTTCGGGGAATAGCCGGCGCTTCGCAGCAGCGGCATGAGCATGCCCCCCAGCGCGATGATGGTGACGCCCGAAGCGCCGGAGAAACAGGTGAAGAACATGCATGCCAGGACGGTGACGATCGCCGCGCTGCCGCGCAGGCCGGCGAAAAGCGCGTTGAACACGCGGATCAGCCGCCGCGGCGCGCCGCTTTCGGCGAGAAGGTAGCCGGCGAGCGTGAACAGCGGAATCATCGGCAGGGAAGGATTGACGACCAGCCGGTAGTGGTCGAGAGAGACCGAGGCGATCGGCAGGCCGTCACCCCAGAACAGGAGCAGGGCGCTGCCGCCCAGCACGACGAACACGGGTGCGCCGAGGATCGCCGCCAGCGCCAGCAGCGCCAGCCCGCCGCCGACCGCGATGTCGCCGATCTGCGGGACCGATGCGGCGACGGTGGCCGTGGCGACGCCGATCGCGAGGCAGGCGACCCGGCCCCAGGGTCTCGGCGTCGCGTGTGTTGCCAGGTGCAGGGTGATGACGGCAAGGCCCGCGGGCAGGGCTGCCTGGCCCAGCCAGACGGGAATGCCGTAGGCAATCGTATTGCCGCCGGCTTTCTCCGCGAGGACGAGCTGCGTGCTCGCGAGCGTCAGCAGGGTGCCGACCACGACCGATGCAAGGCCGGTGAATGCGCGCGCGAATCCCGCGGCGCGGACCGAAAGCAGCGCGTTGAACGTCGACAGCGAGAGCAGCCGCTTGTCGCGCGCCGCGATGGCGGCGCCAAGCATGCCGGCCACGAGACCGCAGTGCTGGGTGAAGGAAGCTGCGCCGGAGATGCCCGTGCCGAAGGCGGCGCGCAACGCGATCTCGCCCAACGGCAATGCGGCGAGCGCCACGAGGGCTGCGGACAGCGCGATGTCCTCAGCGGACTTGAGCACGATATTCCTCCAGCAGGCGCAGGACTTCGTCGAACAGGTCCGCGGGAACCATGCGGCCCCGGATCATCGGATAGGTCTGCTCGGCGAGCGCATGCCATTCGGCCGCGGCCTCCGGGGTCAGTGCCTGCAGCTTGAGACCGCGCTTCTTCATGGCCTCGATGGCCTGCTCGTTCTGCCGGCGGCTCGCCTCGCGCAATTGACGGGAGGCCACTGCGGCCGCGTCCCGCAGCCCTTGCTGTCCTTCCGGGGTCATCGCATCCCAGGCTTTGCGCGTGAGCACTACTGCGCCGACGAGGGGCACCCAGTCCAACTCGAGCATGTGGGGCACCTGGCCGTAGAACTGCCCGACGAGGGCGTAGAAGGGCGTGCTGGGAACGGCATTGATCATCCCGGTCTGGAGGGCGGGCAGGATGTCGGAGATCTCCAGAACCACTGGCTGGTAGCCAAGGGTCTTCATGATGTCGACCTGGGGCGCGTCGCCAGCCCAGGTGAAGAGCTTCATGCGACGGAAGTCGGAAGGCCGAAGTGCCGGCTCCCTGGAGAAAAAGCGCACCCAGCCGCTATCGCCCCACAGCAGCACGACGAAGCCCTTGTCGAGGAAGCGCTTCTCCAGAGTAGGGCGCAGGCGATCGAGCACGTGGTCGAGCTCGTCCCAGGAGCGGAAGACCAGCGGCATCTTCTGCAGGGCGGAGGCGGAATTGTCGATCTCGCTCAGACCGACGACGGAGAGCAGGGCCGCGTTGAGCTGGCCCACGCGCATGCGCCGAACCATGTCGGCCTCGCCGCCCTGGGAGCCGTCGGGATAGACGACGAAGCTCGCGCCCCCACGCTGGGCCTGACGCCACTTCTCGCCCATCTCGACCAGGTTCCCGTAAGCCGATGTGCCGCGCGGGAACAGGGTGCCGAGGCGGATCCTGACCGGCTCCTCAGCGTCGGCGTCCGCGAGAGCCAGCCATAGGCCCGTCAGGACCAGGAGGATGCCAAGCGGGAAGGGTCTCAGGCGTAGCATCGAAGTACCTCCTTCATTCATTGAACAGATCGTCGATTCGGGAAAGCAGCCAGCGGGCGCGCTGCTGGGCGACGAGGTTGGCAAGGCGATTCGCCGGTGCTTTGTCGGGATCGATGCCGACGGCCTGGTCGAGCAGCGCATGAAACTCGCTGCGTCGCCCGCGGGGGACGCAGACGGCCTCGGCGAAGGCGACGAATGGCGCCGCGTCGCGACCCGAGGTCATTGCCATAGCGCGCTCGAAATGGCCGCGCGCCCGGTCTGCCGCGTCGCCCCGGCCTCCCGGGCGCGCCATTTCGTAGCTG
Source organism: Burkholderiales bacterium (assembly GCA_036274775.1). Classification (GTDB taxonomy): domain Bacteria; phylum Pseudomonadota; class Gammaproteobacteria; order Burkholderiales; family JACQAP01; genus JACQAP01. Next base: position 11,838 of record DASUFB010000046.1, read on the forward strand.
ATCAGGAAAGTGTGGATGGCCCCATGCTCGAAGCCTTCGTCGAGCGCCAGCGCGCGATCCGCCATCGCTTCGACCACCGGAACGGCGGCGAGGGTTTCCGGGTCGTCCTTGGACAGCGCGATCAGGGCGCCCCAGGACGCGGCGGTCCAGAACAGCAGCGGGACGTCGCGCCGGGAGGCGGCCGCGACTGCCCGAACGGGGTCGCGGCGAAGTTCCTGCGCAATACCGGGATGGTCCAGCTCCAGCCCGCGCAAGCCGTAGTCCCGCGCCCGGCGATACAAGCCCTGCGCCCGAGCCCGTGCCTGCCGCGACTGAACTGCGTTGTCCGCCTCCAGGTGCTCGGCATCCTGCTGCACGAAGGCGTAGGCGAATTGCGCGTAGCCGCGCGCCGCGGCTAGGAGCAGTCCCCGATGACGGGGACTTTCGTCGAGCAGGCCGTCGATGAGCTTGAGGCCGAACGGCGTTGCCGCGCGAACCAGCTCGGGATCGTCGTCCGAGGCGAAGGCGGTGCCACCTTGCTCGAGCGCGTCGCCGACGCGGTCCACCGCGACCTGGCGGATCGAGCAGCCACCGAGCAGGGTAGGCAGGAGGAGGACGAGCAATACGGTGCCGCATCGACTGAAGTTGCCGATCATGGCCGCTCACCCCGGCGCGGAACGAACACGGACATCTCGCGGAAATGCGCCGTGACTTCGCGAGCGGCGCGAAGCCACGACATTTCCCTGTATTCGATGCCATGCCGGCGGCAGAAGTCGCGAGTGATGTCACGGGCCTGCCGCAACCGGGCTGTCGGCATCGACGGA
>DASUFB010000047.1:0-16491 GCA_036274775.1 Burkholderiales bacterium
CGTTCGCCTGGCCGCGGTGACGCGGGGCGAAGCCGGCGTGACGTGGGTGGAAGCGCGGACGGGCGGCCGGCTGCACCGCTGCCCGGCGTTCGCCGTGCAGGCGGTCGACACGCTCGCCGCCGGCGATGTCTTTCATGGAGCTTACGCGCTTGCGCTGGCGGAAGGCAGGGCCGTGGCGCAGGCGATGCGCTTCGCGGCCGCTGCCGCCGCGATCAAATGCAGCCGGCCGGGAGGCCGCAGCGGGGCGCCCGCGCGCGATGAAGTCGAAGCGCTGCTGGTTGCGCAGCCGCTGTCCGGCGACTAGCGCGCCTCAGCCGCGATTCGATTCGATGGGCTGCAAAAGAAATACAGAAAATCCTGAACCACGGAGGACACGGAGGGCACGGAGGAAAGTAGAACAGAGAAATGCGCTTCGATTGGGTAGGCCTTGCACGCCAAGAGGATGTTGACCCGTCGTCCGCCGGCGCTTGCCAACGATCTTATCTCTCTGTTGCAGTTTCTTGGGTCCCCCTCCGTGCTCTCCGTGTCCTCCGTGGTTCAGATCCAGGGATTGCACGACTAGCGGTAGCCGGCGGCACCGGGCAGCGGCGTGCGAGGCGGCCGGAATTCGCGCCGCAGCTTCAGCGCCCATTGCACCGTTGCCGGCTCCCCGTCCCGGACTTCCACCTGTCGTGCGGTCGACGCTTCGCTGCCTTCCATGCGCGGATGCCAGGCCTTCAGCGTGTAGGTGCCCGGCGGCAGGCCTTCGAGCGACAGGCTGCCTTGCGCGGAGGTCTTGCCGAAGAAGGGCGCATCCGTGACATACAGGTAGCCGACCATCCAGTCGTGGATGTTGCAGCCCAGCCTGACCACGCCCGGCTTGTCGAACAGCACCGGCGAGGCGGGCGTGCCGGCATACAGCGGCAGTTCGAATGTCTTCGCGGGCGAGAACGAATAGACGTGGTGCCGGATGTCGTCCTTGTTGGGGAAGCTCACGGAGGTGCCGGTGTGGATGGGCTGCACGTAGGGCACGAACTCGCGGTCGATCTGGTCCTCGACGGCGGCATGCAGCTTCGGTGCATCCGGCCGCGCGCCCGCCGGCACGGCAGTGACCACGGCATCGGCCAGCGGACGGCCGCCCGCGTCTGCGACCCGGGCGTGCAGCGTTCCCGCCTGCACCTCCGGCTGGAGCGCGAGGCACGCGGCAAGGAGCGTGGGGAGCGGGAGGAGGCGGGGGAGCACTAGCGGGTGTAGGACAGGCTCAGGTTGACGAGGTTGGAGCGATAGCTGAAGTCGGCATCCTGGTCGCTGCTGTGTCGATAGGCATAAGTGAAGCCGATCGACACGTGGGAGCTGAGCGCGTGCGCCCAGCCGACCGCCAGCGTGTCGGAGTCGACGGCCACGCGATAGGCGATCGGGTTGCCGTCGAACACAGGGTCGAGCGCTACCGCGCTCGAGTACTCGAGGATCTCGAATACCGGCGGCGTGACGGCGGTGACCGTGCCGTGGCGCCGCGACAGGGAAAACAGGAGCGTATCCGCCTCCGTGGCGAGCCAGCCGGCGCGCGCGCCGAAGGTCCATCCCGCCACGTCGTACGCCGCAGTGGACACGCCGGGCAGTATCGCCGGTTGCAGCCGGTCGGCCTCGAACCGATCGTACTGCACGACGGCACTCAGATCCAGGCGCTCGGCCGGACGCACGCCGGCCGTCAGGCCGGCCTCATATCGCCAGCCGTCGCGATAGTCGTAATTGTAGTCGTGATGCAGCGCGCCCAGCGCGATGCTTACCCACGGCACGTCGGGGCCGAGGCCGAACTTGTGGCGCATGCTGGCGCGCGCGCCGAGGGCGAGGTTGTCGAGGTCGTGGAAGCGTCCCTGGGTGAGCGATTCCATCACCAGGCCGATGCTCGCTCCGGTTGAATCGCCAGGCTGGCCGTGCAAAAGGCCGGACAGCGTGAACAGGGCGGCGAGGTCGCTCTTGCGGTCGGCCGCCTCGATCGCGTTGGGAAGGTTGTCGTCGTATTGCGCCGCAGCCGTCGCGTCGAGTCCCCACTCGGCGCCGGACGCGCACGGGCTCGCCAGCAGGGGCAGTGCCGCGGCGCAGCCTGCCGTCCATGCGCGCCATGCCGGTACGGTCGCCATGGGCTACACGACCCGCAGCAGGTCGGGGCGCCTGCGGCCGCTGTTCCACTCGCTCGAATCCATCCAGCGGCGGAATTCGGCTTGCGGCAGCGCACGCGAGATCCAGTAGCCCTGCGCCATGTCGCAGCCGAGGCTTTGCAGCACCTGCATGCCCTCGGCGGTTTCCACGCCCTCTGCCACGACGGACAGGCCCAGCGCGTGGCCGAGCTCGATGGTGGATTTGATGATCGCGCTGTCGCGGCTGTTCTCCACGGCGTGCGTGACGAACGCGCGGTCGACCTTGAGCTCGTCGCATTGCAGGCGCTGGATGTAGGCGAGCGAAGAGTAGCCGGTGCCGTAGTCGTCGATGGACAGGCGCACGCCCAGGCCCTTGAGCGCCTTCACCGTTTCCTGCGCCCGGTTCGGATCCTCCATCAGCGCGCTTTCGGTGACTTCTATGGTGAGCAGGGCCGGGTCCATGGCATGCCGGCGCAGCAGGTCCGCGACTACCTGCGGCAGCTCGCGGTCCAGCAGGTCGCGGCTCGAGGCGTTGATGGATACGCCGCAGGCCAGGCCATCCGCGAGCCATGCGCCGCACTGGCGGACGGCCTCGCCGGCGACCCAGCGCGTGACCTCGCGGATCGCGCCGGTCTGCTCGGCGAACAGGATGAAGTCCGACGGCGGGATCTGGCCGCGCTCGGGATGGAACCAGCGCACGAGCGCTTCCGCGCCGACCACCTGCGAGGTCCTGAGGTCGACCTTGGGCTGGTAGTGCAGCGACAGCTGCCCGTCCGCGATCGCGCGGCGCAGGTCGCTCAGCAGCGAAAGCTGTCCGGCGCCGTAGCTTTCCATGCGTTCCTCGTACACGGCCACGCCGGACTTCTCGCGCTTGGCGGCGTACATGGCGATGTCCGCGCGGCGCATCAGCAGGCCTGCCGCCTCGCCATGGATGGGGCTTTGCGCGATGCCGATGCTGGAGCCCACGTCCACGGACTGGCCGTCCAGCATGATCGGCTCCTCGAGCACCGTCTGGATCATGCGGCCGACCGCGAGTGCGCGCTTGGCGTCGGCGCGCACGAGCAGGATGGCGAACTCGTCGCCGCCCAGGCGGCAGACGGTGTCCGATTCGCGCACGACCTCGCGCAGGCGCGCCGCCACGGCCTGCAGCACCTTGTTGCCGGCGCCGTGCCCGAGCGTGTTGTTGATGAGCTTGAAGCGGTCCAGGTCCATGATCAGCACGGACAGCGGCGCGTCGTCCTTGCGCGAATCGGCCAGCTCCTGCGCGAGCCGGCTGTTGAACATGGTCCGGTTCGGCAGCTCCGTGAGCGTGTCGAGGTAGGCCAGGCGCAGAATCTCCGCCTCGCGCGCGGCGATGCCCTCCAGCATGTGGTCGAAATTCTTCGACAGCGCGCCGATCTCGTCGCTGCGCTCGAGTTGCATGCGGCCGGAATAGTCGCCGTCGCGCACGCGCTCCGAGAACGCGGACAGCGCGGCCAGGGGCTGCGTGATGCGCCGGGCCATGACGACGCTGCCGAGGACGGTGGCCACGATGCTCACGGCCATGACCAGCCCGAGGATGGACTTCAGCCTCTCGAACTGCGCCATGCCGTGGTCGGCGGGCAGCTGCAGCGCCACGGTCAGCGGCGCCGCGCCCTCCTGCGGGAGGGTGGTGACGAACGTGTCGTAGCCGGCGAGCCGCAGCGGCCCGGCGGCGGCCTGCGCTTCCGCAGGCAGGCGACCCAGGGAATCGCCGGCCTCGACCAGCGGCCGCGTCGAGGCCAGCACCTGCCAGCCGTGGCCGGTCGAGCGCATGAAGGAAACATCCAGCGACGTGAGCGCCTGCAGCCCGGCGAGGAAGGACCGGTCGGCGGACACGCCCATCGCGACCCAGGCGATCGGATCGGGGGCGAGCACGGGCACCACCACGAGCTGGTAGAGCCGGTCGCCGACCGGAACGATGGCCGAGGCGCGCCCGAGCGATTCCGCGGCGAGCAGCAGGTCCGGCTCAGGGAAGTTGCGGACGGTGCCCGGACCGTGCAGGCCGCCGTCGATCAGCCGCCCGTCGGGGAAGGCCAGCATGGCCACGTCGGCGTGGATGCGGCTGCCGTGGTTGGCCAGCGCGGAGCCGATGGTCGGGGAGTCGCCGGTCGCCACGGCCTTGCGGAACGCGAAATCGCGCGCGAGCACGTCGACGGTCTGCAGCACACTCTGACGATTTTGGTCCAGCAGGCGGCGCAGCACGCGCTCTCCCGTGCGCAGCTCCTCGGCGCTGCGTTCCCGGGCGATCCGCAGGCTTGCCGTGTCGACCAGCAGCAGCACGCCGGCCTGTCCCGCCGCGAACAGCAGGGCAAAAACGAGCGCGATGCGGCTGCTCAGGCTGCGAAGCTTCACTGGAACCCTCCCATGGCCCTGCCCGCATCGGCATCCACACGCAAAACTGAAGCGGCGGCTGCATTGCTGCGGAACACAACGGCCTGCCTGGACTGCGGAAGCAAGCCCGGGACCAGGAAAGGGGGTACCCCGTCAGCCGGCGATGGTTACACCGCCGTCGGCGACGATGGTCTGGCCGGTGATGAAGGCCGCGGCGCGCGAGGAGAGGAACACCGCGATGCCGCCGATGTCGTCGGGCTCGCCGATGCGACGCAGCGGCGTCTGCGTCTCGTAGCGCTTCAGGATCTCGGGGTTCTCCCACAGCGCGCGCGCGAAGTCGGTCTTCACCAGGCCGGGGGCGATGCAGTTCACGCGCACGTTGTGCGGGCTCCACTCCATGGCGAGGTTGCGCGCGAGCTGCATGTCGGCGGCCTTGGAGATCGCGTAGGCGCCCAGCGCGGACGTTCCCTTCAGGCCGCCGATGGACGACACGATGATGACCGAGCCGTCGCGCCGCTGCGCCATCTCCGGCAGCACGAGGTTCGCCAGCCAGTGGTTGGAGACGATGTTGTTCTTCAGGATCTTGTCGAAGGCCTCGTCGGGCATGCCCGCCATCGGTCCGTAGTAGGGGTTGCTGGCTGCGTTGCAGACAAGTATGTCGACCTTGTCGCGCAGCCGGCGCGTCTCCTCCACCAGATGCCTGAGCTGCTCCTTTTCGCCGATGTTCGCCGGGATCGCGACGGCGTCGCCGCCGGCTTTGCGGATGGCCTCGGCGGCCTGCAGGCAGGCGTCGGTCTTGCGGCTCGATATCACCACCGTGGCGCCGGCCGCGGCGAGGTGCTCGGCGATGGAGCGGCCGATGCCGCGCGTGGAGCCGGTGACGATGGCCGTCTTGCCGGAGAGGTCGAACGGGTTCACGGGACGATGATCGGTGAATTGCGATTGCAGGACGTGTACTCAGGACGTTGGACTCAGGACCTGGCAAGCTCTACGGCGTTTGTTCACCGGGTCCCCGGTCCCGAGTCCGCATTTCATCCCGTTCCCGCTACTGCTGTCCCTCTTCCACCACCTTCTTGAGCGTCTGCAACCCGAGGGGGTAGACCTTGTTCAGCGCGTTGAGCGGCGTCGCGTCGTCCTGGCCGGGAGGCGGGTCGTCGGTCCAGTAGGCGATGCGCCTGAAGTGCGCCTTCCAGACCACCTTGCTCTTGCCGCCGCCGGCGTCCATGACCGTCATGGTCGGGAAGTAGTCCGTGGCGCCGACCTGGCCGCCGATGTAGGTGTAGCCGAGCGACATGTTCCATGGCTCATAGGAGATCAGCTTTTCCTGGACCTTGGTGCCGTTGGCGCGCGTCAGCTCGCGGATCGCGCCCACTTCGCGGTTCTTGCCCAGAACGAGCTTGCTCTCGACGATGAGCGGCAGCCAGCGCGGCAGGCCGTTGAAGTCGCTGACCACCTCCCATACCGCTTCCGGCGGCGCATCGATCACGATCGAATGCTCGATGCTCATTTCCTTCGCTTCGGCGGCGAACGCGGGCGCGGATACCGCCAGCAGTGCCACCAGAAGTCCCTTGGCCAGATTTCTGTTCATCGTTGTTCTCCGTCGTATGCGTGTGTGGAAAGCGAGCCGGGCCGGTCTCGAGCCGGCCGCCGCCGCCCGGAAGCAAGCCTGGCTCCGGGCAGGGACGCCAAGCCTACTCCAATCGCGCACGCGCCGGGAGGCCGGGCGCGCGGGCCCGCAACGCGGTGCGGCATTCGTGCCCCGGGACGCTGTGCTAGCATCGCCCGACCCCTACACTTTCACTGCCGCTCGGACGCACCATGGCTGCCATCCTCGATCCGGACGAACTCACCCATTACCGGGAGCAGGGCTACGTGTTCCCGCGCTACCGCCTGCCGGATGCCCTGGTGGGGCGGCTGCGCGAGAGCGTCGACCGCCTGCTCGAAACCTACACGGACGTCGCGCAGGAAGACCTCGCCAACCCGCACATGCTGCCGCCGACCTCCGGGCCGCGGATGAATCCCTTCATGGCGGCGGCGAGCCATCCCGCCGTGCTGGACATGATCGAGCAGGTGCTGGGTTCCGACATCATGCTCTGGATCACGCGCGTGCTGTGCAAACCTGCCGTGAAGGGCAGGGAAGTGCCGTGGCACCAGGATGGCGAGTACTGGCCGATGCGGCCGCTCGCGACCTGCTCGGTATGGATCGCGATCGACCCGGTGTCGACGGCCAACGGCTGCATGCGCTTCATTCCGGGCTCGCAAAAGCGCAAGGACCTGTACCGGCACCACGTCAGCGACCGCAAGGACCTCGTGCTGAACCTCGAGCTCGACCGCGACCAGTTCGACGAGTCGAAGGCCGTGAACGTCGAGCTCGAGCCCGGCCAGATGTCGCTGCACGACGTGCGCATGATCCACGGCTCGCTTGCCAACACCTCCGGGCAGCGCCGCGCGGCGCTGATCATGCGTTACATGCCGGCGACCTCGCACTACGACCGCTCGCTGCGCGACAGCCGACGCGACAGGTCGCCGTTCAACATCTACGACCAGCCCCTCTGGCTCCTGCGCGGCACCGACCGCACCGGAAAGAACGACTTCACGCACGGCCACGACATCTGGAACAGGCGCTACGCCGGCGGGCTCGTGGTCGGGTCGGGGGCCGAAGGCTGAAAGGCCGTGAATGTCGTGAATACGTGAATACGTGAATATCGTGAATTTCGTCACTACCCTTTGGCCGTCGGACTTTTTCCGCCAGATCTGACGGGAGAGCAAAGACAGGCCGGTCGCCGAACGAAGCCCCGCGACGTTTCCACGGTATTCACGACATTCACGGCTTTCCATGAACATCGCTTCCTTCCTCGTACGCGCGGCGCGCACGTTCCCCGGCAGGCCGGCGGTCTGCCTCGGCGAGGGCGTCTGGGCCGACTACCGCAGCCTCATGCGGCGCGTGGCATCCATGGCAGCGGCGATGCGCGGCATCCTCGGACTCGAGCCGGGAGACCGCGTCGCGATGGCCATGGGCAACTGCCCGCAATACGTCGAGATTTGGTACGCGGCCTGGCATGCCGGACTGGTCGCCGTGCCGATGAACGCGAAGCTGCATGCGCGCGAGTTCGAATACATCCTGCAGGATTCGCAATGCCGGGCCTGCTTCGCGACGCCTGATCTCGCGGCTGTCATCGGCGGCCTGGCCGGCGGTCTTCCGTCGGCCGTGCGCGTGATCGAGGTGCCGTCCGCCGGGTATGCCTCGCTGGGGCGCGCCGAGCCGGCGGCTGCGATGCACGAGGCGCGTCCCGACGACGTCGCCTGGCTGTTCTACACCAGCGGCACCACGGGGCGGCCGAAGGGCGTCATGATCACGCACCGGAACATCCTGGCCATGTCGCTCGCGTATTTCGCCGCCGTCGACGGCATCGCCACCGGCGATTGCGTGCTGCATGCCGCGCCGATGTCGCACGGCTCGGGCATGTACAACTTCCCGCACGTGCTCGTCGGCGCCAGCCAGGTCATCCCCGAAAGCGGGCACTTCGAGCCCGGCGAGATATTCCGGCTGTGCACGCGCCGGGGCGGCGTGACGATGTTCGCGGCGCCCACCATGGTGCACCGCCTGGTCGCGCACGCGCGCGAGCACGCGCCGGCGCTCGACGGGCTGAAGACCATCGTCTACGGCGGCGGGCCGATGTACCTGCAGGACATCATGGCCGCGCTGCAGGTGCTGGGCCCGCGCTTCGCGCAGATCTACGGCCAGGGGGAATCGCCGATGACCATCACCGCGCTGTCGAAGGCGCAGGTCTCGGATTCCGGGCATCCGCGGCAGGCGCAGCGCCTTGCCTCCGTCGGCATCGCGCAGCCGCCGGTCGAGGTCATCGTCGCCGACGATGCGGACCGCGAGCTGCCTGCCGGCGAGACCGGCGAGGTGCTGGTGCGCGGCGAGACGGTCATGCGCGGATACTGGCGCAACGAGGCGGCCACCGCGGAGACCCTGCGCAACGGCTGGCTACACACGGGCGACGTGGGCTCCTTCGACGCCGAGGGTTTCCTGACCCTGCGCGACCGCTCCAAGGACATGATCATCAGCGGCGGCTCCAACATCTATCCGCGCGAGGTCGAGGAGGTGCTGCTGCGCCATCCCGCGGTCAGCGAAGTCTCGGTCGTCGGGCGCCCGCACGCGGACTGGGGCGAGGAAGTCGTGGCGTTCGTGGTGCTGCGCGAGGGAGCGCAGGTGGCCGAGCGCGACCTCGATGCGCTGTGCCTCGACCACATCGCGCGCTTCAAGCGGCCGAAGGCCTACCGCTTCGTGGCCGATCTGCCCAAGAACAACTACGGCAAGGTTCTGAAGACGTCGCTGCGCGACGCCCTGCGCGGCGAACCCGGTGAAGCCCGGGCGCGCTAGCGTTCCCGGCCCGCGGCGGGCCAGGAGCGCGCCCGGCCATGCCTCCGACCTGAATCGCCAGGGACGCAAGGTGATGGGCCGGCACTATCGGGCGAAGTACGGCGTGAAGAAGTGAACGGTGAACGGCAAACAGTGAACGCTCCGCTGGAGCGTATCCGCGCGGCCTGGGCTTCTTCCGTTCGCTGACTGCCGTTCGCTGCGCAGTGTTCACACGCTGACGCGATTGCGTCCGCCCTCCTTGGCGCGATAGAGCGCCTCGTCGGCCGACTTGATCACCATCGCCGGGGTTTCGACCGGGTCGGAGCGTTGCGCGACGCCGATGCTGACCGTGACGGAGAGCTGCTCCATGCGGTTCGTCCGCAAAGGCGGCGCGCCGGCGTGCTCCAGGGCGAAGGAGGATTTCGACTGGTTGCGCCGCTCGCTGTTCGGCCGGTTTTGCGCGCGGCGATGCTCCAGCGTGCGCACGGACATGCGGTAGTTCTCGATGGTCTCGCGCAGCTTCTCGAGGTGGGGCATGGCCTCGGCGAGGCCGCGGTCGGGGAACAGCACGGCGAATTCCTCGCCGCCGTAGCGGAAGGCCCTGCCGCCGCCCTCGATTTCCGCGAGCTTGGCGCCGACCATCTTCAGCACCTGGTCGCCGATGTCGTGGCCGTGCGTGTCGTTGAATTTCTTGAAATGGTCGACGTCGACCATGGCGATGGTGTAGGACGGACCCAGCGCCAGCAACCTCTCCTCGAGGGCGCGCCGGCCGGGCAGGCCGGTCAGCTCGTCGCGGAAGGCCATGCGGTGCGATTCCTGCAGCACGGCGAGCAGCAGCATGGCGCCGGCGGCGAAAATGAACACGCCGTAGACCACCGGCACCCGTGCCCATTCGCTGGCGACGAAAAACGCCACGAGGGCACCGGCCATGCCGATGTCGAGCGGCAGCCAGCGCGGCCATACCCGCTTCAGCGCGAGGACCAGCGCCGCGGCCATGAACAGCCGCCCGAGCAGCGGTGTGGGGGAGGCCCGGAGCAGCCAGTGGTCGAGCGTCGAATGCCAGGCCGTGCCCGACAGGGCGTTGCGGCCGGCGGCGGCGACCCATGCGGTCAGCAGCATTTCGGCCAGTCCGAGCAGCAGCCAGCGGTAGTTGCGGAAATACGCGATGCCGCGCTCGGGCAGGGCGAGCACGAGCAGGATGTTGGCCGGCACGAAAATGGCCGCGGCGGTGAGCACGGCGCGCGCGGGGAAGTCGTCGGTGCCGTAGTCCTGCGCGATGCGATAGGCGATGAAGGCCGCGAGCAGCGAGACCAGCGCGACGAATGCCCGCCCGCGGTTGAACCACAGCGCCAGCACCGTGCCGACGGTCAGGGCCGCATACGGACCGAACACGCCGAAGTTGCCCAGCGAGCTGGCATAGTGCTGGCCGGCGAACGCGGCCAGCGTGGCGAGCACGAGCACCGCGACTGGCACCGCGGCGGCCCGGATTTCCTCGCGCCACGCGTTCACGAGCACTGCTTCCAGGGCGCCGTCGTCGCGGCGGCGCGCTTCAAGACTTGGCCTTTCCGGCCTGGTAGGGACGGGCTTCTTCGCGGATGACCCGCCGCAGCACGCTCTCGAGGTTCTCCTGCTCGATCGCACGGCGCAGCGCCTCGTTGATCAGCGTCTGGTAGCCGCGCCCGCCGGCGCGGGAGCGGAAATACTCCACGACCGTCGTATCGAGGTACATCGTCAGGCGGGTCTTGTTGCGGGGCAAGGGCTCGCCGTCGGACCCGGGCGCGGCAACCGGGGCGCGGCGCGGATGGCCGGCGGGGAGCCTGGTCTTGCCCATCAGCACCGTGAAAACGTGGATGTCATGGAAGGCGAAGTATGCATATATGTATGCACATAGTCAACAAGGAAGGGAAAGGCGAAAGAGATAGATAAAGAGGAAAGAGGAAAGAGGAAAGGGCAAAGGGCAAAGGCGAAAGGGGAGAGCCAGAAGATAAGGGAGCGCATGGGGCGGCGGGCTCGCGCACGATGGCGCCATGGCGGCCTGAAGGGGCATCCCGGTCACCAGTCGCGCGCGTACAATACGGGCACTGCCATGCCCGCCGATCCGCTGCTGCTCGCGCGCGCCCAGTTCGGGCTCAACATCGGTTTCCATATCCTTTTCCCCAGCATCACCATCGCGCTGGCGTGGATCCTGGTCTGGCTGCGCGTGCGCATCGAGCGCCACGGCCTGTCCGCCGACAGGAGCGCCTACCGGCTCTGGGTGAAGATCTTCGCGCTGTCCTTCGCCATGGGCGTGGTGTCCGGCATCACCATGAGCTTCCAGTTCGGCACCAACTGGCCGGGCTTCATGCAGAAGGCCGGCAACATCGCCGGCCCGCTGCTGGGCTACGAGGTCCTGACCGCGTTTTTCCTGGAAGCGACCTTCCTGGGCATCATGCTGTTCGGACGCGAGCGCGTGCCCGGCTGGCTGCACACGCTGTCCGCGGTGCTGGTCGCGGTCGGCACCTCGTTCTCGGCGTTCTGGATCCTCGCGCTCAACTCCTGGATGCAGACCCCGCAGGGCTACGAGGTCATCGACGGGCGGCTGTACGCCGCGGACTGGTGGGCGATCATCTTCAACCCGAGCTTCCCGTACCGCTTCGCGCACATGATGCTGGCCTCGGGCCTGACCGCGGCCTTCCTCGTGGCCGGCATCTCCGCCTTCCAGCTGCTGCGCAACCGCGGGCACGAGCCCGGTCGGCGCATGCTCCGGCTGGGGACCGCCGTCGCGGCCGTGCTGATCCCGGTGCAGATCTTCATCGGCGACCAGCACGGGCTGAACACCCTCGAGCACCAGCCGGCGAAAATCGCCGCCATCGAGGCGATCTGGGAAACCGAGCGGGGCGCGCCGCTGCTGCTGTTCGCCTGGCCCGACCAGAAGGAGCGGCGCAACGATTACGCCGTCGGGGTTCCCGGCATGGCGAGCTTCATCCTCACGCACGACGTCCAGGGCGAACTGAAGGGCCTCAACGAATTCCGCGACAGGCATCCGCCGGTCGCGCAGGTGTTCTGGAGCTTCCGTGTCATGGTCGGTGTCGGCGTGCTGATGCTGCTCGTATCGTGGATCGCCGCCTGGATGCTGTGGCGCGGCCGGGACGCGCCGCGCTGGCTGCTGCGCGCCATGGCGGCGATGACCTTCTCCGGCTGGATCGCGGTGTTCGCGGGCTGGCTCACGACCGAGATCGGCCGCCAGCCCTACCTCGTCTACGGCGTGCTGACGACCGCCGAGGCGGCCTCGAGCGTGCCCGCCCCGTACATCGCGCTGACGCTCGCCGGCTATGCGATCGTCTACGCGCTGCTGCTGGGTTCCTACACGGTGGTCGTGACCCAGCTCGCGCTCAAGGAGGCGGCCGGGGAAAGGACGGCCGTGGACCCGGCCTTCCAGCCCGGCGCCGCGTGAAATGGACCTGCCGCTGATCTTCGCGTTCCTCATGGGCCTGTCGATCCTGGCCTACGTGATCCTCGACGGCTTCGACCTCGGCGTGGGCATCCTCGTGCCGCTCGCCGCGCGCGACGAGCAGGACACGATGGTCGCGTCCATCGGCCCGTTCTGGGACGCGAACGAGACCTGGCTGGTGCTCGGTGTCGGCATCCTGCTGGTGGCCTTCCCGCTCGCGCACGGCATCATCCTCACCGCGCTCTACCTTCCCGTCGCGATGATGCTGATCGCGCTGATGCTGCGCGGCGTGGCCTTCGAATTCCGCGCCAAGGCGACCGGCTGGCACCGGGACCTGTGGAACCGGCTGTTCTTCGCCGGCTCGCTGGCCGCGGCGATCGCGCAGGGCATGATGCTGGCCGGCGTGGTGACCGGCTTTCGCGAAGGTCCGGCGTTTGCCGGCTTCGCGCTGCTGGTCGGCTTCGGGCTCGCGGGCGGCTACGCGCTGCTCGGCGCGACCTGGCTGGTGATCAAGACCGAGGGCGACCTGCGCGCGAGGGCACTGCGCTGGGCGCGCATCGCGGTGCTCCTCGCCGCGGCCGGCGTTGCGGCGATCAGCATCGCCACCCCGTTCGCGAGCGGCATCATCATGGAGCGCTGGTTCACCTGGCCGCGGCTGCTGTGGCTTTCGCCGCTGCCCGCCCTGACGGCGGCGGCGCTCGCCGGCATCCTGGTTTCGCTGCAGCGCCTGCGGCAGGGCAGGAGCCGGCGCGAATACCTGCCGTTCGTGCTGTCGGTCTGGGTGTTCGTGCTCGCCTTCGCGGGGCTGGCCTACAGCCTGTTTCCCTGGCTGGTCGTGGAACGCATGACCATCTGGCAGGCCGCGGCGGCGGAATCGTCGCTGCGCTTCGTGTTCGCCGGCGCCTGCATCGTGCTGCCGGTGATCGTGGCCTACACGCTGTTCTCGTACCGGGTGTTCTGGGGCAAGGCGCGCTCGCTCACCTACGGCGAGTGAATGCGAAGGGCAGCCAAAAGGTCAAAGGTGAAAGGTTGAAGCGAAAATCGCAGACGGGACCGCAGTGCCGCCGTTCACTTTTACCTTTCCCCTTTTTCCTCGCGGCTGCCTCTATGGCATCTTGATCCTTCCCCCCGGCCCGCCGACACCACCCATGCCGCCGGGCATGCCTTCGGGGATGACGATCGAGGAGCTCTGCTGGCGGCGCAGCTCCTGCAGCTCCTTCACGGCCCGCTCGACGGCGACCGCAGCGGCGGCGGCGAACTTCTCCGATGCCTCGCCCAGGTTCGCGGCGTCGATCTCGAAGGCGAGCGGCAGGGCGCCCACCGGCGTCATGAGCTGCGTCTCGCCGACGTAGAGCACCTTGCGCGCGGCGTCGAACGAGGCGTCGCTCTTCACGGGGGTCATCACGCGGATCGTTCCGATCTTGCGGTCGGTGAAGATTTCCTCGCGGTAGAGGTTCGCGGGGTCCATCTTCAGTTCGGGCATGTTCTCGGCCATGGCAGGCTCTTCCTCCGGGATTCGTGGCGAAATTATCGCCTAAATGAATGCCGCGCGGAGGCGGAAACACAAGCCCGTCCGCGGGGACGCGGGCCACGCACGCGTGTCGCGCGCGGGCGGGACGGCTAGAATCCCGGTAGAGAGGAGTTCCGCATGCCGGCTGCACACTCGCGCTACTTCGTCCGCGAAGCGGACGTTGCGTCTTACCATCCCGCCAACCACACCGGCACGGTGAACCGGCGCCTGATCGGGCCGCAGAACGTCGGCGCCCGCAACGTCGAGGTCGTGCTCGGTGTCATCGAGAAGGGCCGGGGCGCGCTGCCGCATGCGCACCCGGGGATCGAGCAGGTCTGCTACCTGATCGAGGGCAGCGCGCGTGCCGAGGTCGGCGGCGAAGCCTGCGAGCTCGGGCCCGGCGACTGCTGCTTTTTCCCGCCGGACGTGCCGCACGTGTTCACCGTCACGAGCGAGACGCCGGCGCGCGTGCTCGTGATCTACTCGCCGCCCTACGAGGAGCATCCGGCGCGGCGGGTGACGTGACAGGGACCCCCTGGCCCCTGCATTCCCGATGCTCGCCTACCGCCACCAGTTCCACGCCGGCAATTTCGCGGACGTGTTCAAGCACGCGCTGCTGAGCCGGCTGGTCGTCGCGCTGCAGAAGAAGGACAAGCCCTTCTTCGTGCTGGACACGCACGCCGGCATCGGCCGCTACGACCTCGAGCACGACTGGTCGCAGAAGAACGCCGAGCACCGCGACGGCATTGCCAGGATCTGGGGCCGGCGCGACGCGCCGGACGAGTTCGTGCCGTATTTCGACTCGGTCCGCGCCGAGAACGTCGCGGATACGCTGCGCTTCTATCCGGGCTCGCCGCGCATCGTGCGCCGCCTGCTGCGGCCGGTGGACCGCATGGTGCTGGTCGAGCTCAACCGCAAGGATTGCGAGGCGCTGGGCGGGCTGTTCCTGCGCGACCGCCAGGTTGCCGTGCACCTGATGGACGGCTACATGGCGCTGCGCGCCTTCCTGCCGCCGAAGGAGCGGCGCGGGCTGGTGTTCATCGACTCGTCGTTCGACCGGGCGCGCGAGTTCGACCGGCTGACCGAGGGGCTCGCCGAGGGTCATCGCCGCTTCGCCACCGGCGTCTATGCGCTGTGGTATCCGCTCATGGAGCCGACGGCCATGCGCGCCTTCGAGCGCGGCCTCGCCGGCACCGGCATCCGCAGGATGCTCCAGCTCGAGATGTCGGTGCTGCCCGAGCACTGGACGGACGGCATGCGCGGGTGCGGCATGGTGGTCGTGAACCCGCCGTTCGGCTTCGAGGCCCAGGCGCGCACCATGCTCGGCTGGCTGCATCCGCGGCTGGCCGTGGACGGTGCCGGCAGCCATCGCGTGGTCTGGCTCGTGCCCGAATAGGGCGGACGGCAGCAAACCCCTGGTTCCCAAGGGAAATGCCCGCTTATGCTGCTGTTGCAGCAACGCCGCACCGATTTGGCGCCAAAATGGCCGGAATCCGTTGTTGTCCTTGTAACTGGACAGGGTGGCCTGTATATTGCATTGCAGTAGACCAGAAGTTGCAATAAGACTACGTACCGGCCCGGCGGGGTCGGGAGGAATCGCCGGTCCAGGAGCAGGACATGGACTCGCTTGCGTTGACCTCCCTGGCCATCCAGTTGCTGGCCTCCATCCATTCCCTGTCGGGCTACCCGGTCCCGGAAGCCTTGCCGGAAATCCATCGGGTGCCGCTGGCCGAGGTCCGCCAGCGCTTCTGTGACGGCAACTGCAGCGTCCAGGCTTTCTACCGGCCCGGCGAGGGCATCTACATCGACGAGGCGTTCGACCTTGCCCGCGACGAGTTCGCGCGCTCGGTGCTGCTGCACGAGCTCGTGCACCACGTGCAGCGCGTGACCGGCACATTCCAGAAAATGCCTTCCGAGTGCGACCGCTGGTACGCGGCCGAGCGCCAGGCCTACCAGATCCAGAACCGCTACCTCGAAGAAGCCCACGACGCGCACCGGGTCAATGTGAACGCCTGGCGCGCACACTGCGACGATTGACGCGCCGCCGCCGGCGGGCATGTAATGCCGGGGCGGGCGGCGTCGGACCGCCGCAAGGAGGTGCGTTGGACCAATCTGCGCTGGTTTCCCTGGTGGCCGAGCTGTTCGCGGCCATCAAGCTGGTGTCGGGCTATCCCGGCCCGGCGGTGCTGCCGCAGGTGCACGCGCTGCCGCAGGTCGAGATCCAGCGCAGGCTTTGCGAGCGCCGGCCGTGCCGCATCAAGGCCTATTACCATCCCGACGGCGACGTGATCGTCGACGACGCGCTGGACCTCGAGCACGACGCCTTCGACCGCTCGATCCTGCTGCACGAGCTGGTCCACCACCTGCAGAAAGTCACCGGCAGGTTCGGCTCCGTGACGAGCTTCTGCAGCCGCCGCATCTCCGAGGAGCTGGAAGCCTACGAGATCCAGAATCGCTATCTGGCGGAGGTGCACGCCTCGCGGCGCGCAATGGTGTCGGGCTGGACGGGCAGGTGCAGCGACGACGGTGCGCTGTCGCCGCTGCCGGCACCGTTGCCACGGCACGTCGATTGACCTTTCGGCGTCCTCTGCGCCCCGTGGATTCCGTTCGCGCCGCGACGATGGCAAACTTTTGCGGGTGCTGCGGCCGGCCACGGCTGCATCCGCGGCCGGCACCGGGACGTATGGCGCAACAGCATACGCAGGCAGGGGCG
>DASUFB010000048.1:0-103617 GCA_036274775.1 Burkholderiales bacterium
GCCAACGGCCGCGGCACGGCGGGCGCGGTCCGCGGCAGCCGTTTGTACTACACTGCCCGGGCTTCACGCTCCCGACAAACCAACCGCAACGGCTCCCCATGGACATCGCAGCCCTGTTTTCCCACCTCAGGCAATTCGACACCCCGACCATCGCCAACGCCCTCGAGATCGCACAGGGCAGGCGCTCGACGACCGGCTTCACACGGCAGACCTACCTGTGCGCGTTCCCGAAGCTGCCGTCCATCGTCGGCTTCGCGCGCACGGCGGCGATCCGCTGCTCGACGCCCTACGACCCCGCGGTGCGCCGCAGGAACCAGGTCGCCTACTACGAGTACGTGGAACAGGGCGGGCATCCGACCGTGGCCGTGATCCAGGACGTCGACGAGCAGCGCGGCATCGGCGCGTTCTGGGGCGAGGTCAACACGCACGTGCACTGGGGCCTGGGCTGCGTGGGCGCGCTGACCGACGGCTCGATGCGCGACCTCGACGCGATGCAGCCGCAGTTCCAGTGCCTCGCCGGTGCGCTGTCGCCCAGCCATGCCTGGGTGCAGGTCGTCGAGATCGGCAAGCCCGTCGAGGTGTTCGGCATGGGCGTGGCCTCGGACGACATCGTGCACGCCGACCGCCATGGTGCCATCGTGATCCCGCGCGACGCGCTCGGGAAGCTGCCCGCGGCAATCGACCTCATGGCGCGCAGGGAGAAGGTCATCCTGGATGCGGCGAAGAAACCCGGCTTCGGCGTCGCCGCGCTGAAGGAAGCCTTCGCCGCCTCCGATCAGATCAAGACCTGATTGCTACTCTTCAAAAATTACTTCTCAACACGAAGAGCACGAAGGACACAAAGATCACGAAGAAAAGCTATAGAGTGAAAAGAAAAACTGATCTGGAAATCGAACCCGTCGCTGGCGATGTAAAGCAAGAGTCGCCTGGTTCGGCACATTCTGCTTCCACCCCTTTTTATTCTTGCCCTTCTTCGTGTCCTTCGTGTTCCTTCGTGCTCTTCGTGTTGAGATTTGGATGAACCCTGCGTCAGCGGCTACTGCAGGAATTTTCCCTTGACGTCGTCGCGCGACAGCAGCCGGATGGGCACGGGCTTCACGCGCCAGATGTCCTCGGCGTATTCGCGGATGGTGCGATCCGAGGAGAACTTGCCCGAGCGGGCGGTGTTCGGGATCGACGTGCGCGTCCAGCCCTCGCGGTCGGCGTAGGCGAGTCCGGCCTCGCGCTAGCGGGCGAACAGCATCTCCGGCTTCTCGAAGGCCTTGAACTCGATGGCGTTGCCGCAGGGGTCCAGGAAGAACATGGTGGCCTGCTCGCCCGGCTGGCCCTTGAAGCGGATGTGCGGCTCGATGATGAAGGACACACCCGCCGCCTTGAGCTTCTGCGCGAGCTTCTGCCACTCGGGCATGGGCAGCACCAGGCCGAAATGGCGCACCGGCACGTTGTCGCCGTCGACCGGGTTGGTGTCACGGTGCCCGGAATCCGGGGCCAGGTGCGCGACGATCTGGTGGCCATGGAAATCGAAGTCCACCCATTCCGGTGACGAGCGTCCCTCGGGACAGCCCAGCAGCCCCCCGTAGAAGGCGCGCGCCTTCTCCAGGCTGGTCACGGGAAAGGCGAGGTGGAAAGGCTGCAGGGACATGGCCGGGCTCTCGGGAAGAAGGTCAGGGAGCGCAGTTTACACGCCGGGGCCGGCGGTTCGCGGCCGGCCGCATCCGTATGACATATGCAACCCGGAAGCGGTATGCTGGTCGCTGCGGGTGACGGCGCCGCCAACGCACGGCGGGCCGGCTCCCATGCCGGGCCCGGCGGGAAATCCCCGCCGGGGAAGCCGCCGGCAGGCGCACCCGCCGATCCATACCCGTTGCAGATCTTCAATGCTGTCCCACCCCAGGAGGAATGCAAAATGGTTCGATCCACAAGAACAAGAATCGTCACCCTCGCTGCTGCGCTCAGCCTGTTCGGCCTGTCCCACGCCGTCATCGCGGACGACCACGAGTTCGAGGCGCCGCTGGTCGCGTGCCTGTCGAACGGCACCGCCATCGGCGGCGTGAGCTCGTGCGGCAAGATCTGGAAGCTGAAGTCCGGCAAGGCCGAGCTCAAGAAGGGCGGCAAGCTCGAAGTCGAGGTCAGGGGCCTGGTGCTCAACGACGCCAGCGTCGGGCAATACAACGGCACGCCGGACGGCGTCGATGCCGTGGCTGCTGCAGTCATCTGCCACGGGCCGTCGGGCGCGTCCGTGGCTGCGCAGCTCGACCCCGTGCCTCTCAGCAAGGCTGGTGACGCCAAGGTAAAGGGCCACGTATCGCTGCCCAGCGGCTGCGTGGGCCCGGTCGTCGTGCTGCGCGAGCGCTACGAGGGCAAGATCGGCGGCTGGCTCGCCGGCACCGGCCTGTAGCCCGGGCCGTCCGATCCATCCACGAGGCCGATCGCCCGATCGGCCTTTTTTTCACCCGCCGGCCCGGCGCCGGGACCGGGCAGCGCCTGCGGTATGATGCTCCCCCTCGGCTCGATCCCGAAGCACGAATCCCAATACACACGACGGAGGAATACGGACATGGCCAACCAGAACAAGGTCGCGATCGTCACCGGTGCCGGCAGCGGCGTGGGCAAGGCGGCGACGCTGGCGTTCCTGAAAGCCGGCTACAGCGTGGCGCTGGCCGGCCGGCGCAAGGACGCGCTGGACCAGACGGCGAAGGAATCCGGCGCCGGCGCACGCGCCCTGTCGGTGCAGACCGACGTATCCGACCCGCAGTCGGTGAAGGCGCTGTTCGCGCGCGCGCGCGCGGCCTTCGGCCGCGTCGACGTGCTGTTCAACAACGCCGGCGTCAACGCGCCCGGCGTGCCGCTGGAGGAGCTCACGTTCGAGCAATGGAAGAACGTGGTCGACATCAACCTGACCGGCATGTTCCTGTGCATCCAGGAAGCCTTTCGCGTGATGAAGGACCAGAACCCGCGCGGCGGGCGCATCATCAACAACGGCTCGATCTCGGCGCATGCGCCGCGGCCGAATTCCATGCCCTACACCTCGACCAAGCACGGCGTGACGGGCCTCACGAAATCCGCCTCGCTCGACGGGCGCAAGTACGACATCGCCTGCTCGCAGATCGACATCGGCAACGCGCTCACGGAAATGGCGGCGAAGATGACCAAGGGCGTGCCGCAGGCCAACCTCGAGATCAAGGTCGAGCCGACCATCGACGTGAACAAGGTCGGCGAGGCCGTGCTGTACATGGCCGAGCAGCCGCTGGATGTCAACGTCCAGTTCCTGACCATCATGGCGACCAAGATGCCTTTCGTCGGCCGCGGCTGACGCACGCTTGGCGCCTCCCGGCTGGCTGTGGATCGCGATCACGCTGTGGGCGGCGTTCGCGCAGACGCTGCGCAACGCCGCGCAGCGCGGCCTCACGAAGGAGCTCGGCACGCTCGGCGCCACCCTGGTGCGCTTCCTGTACGGCCTGCCCTTCGCGGCGCTCTGGCTCCTCGGCGTGCTCTGGGTCGGCAAGTTCGAGGTTCCGGCGGCGAATCCCGCCTTCCTCGGCTGGGTCGTGCTCGGCGCGGTCAGCCAGATCGCCGCGACCGCGCTGCTGCTGAAGGTCATGACCGAGCGCAACTTCACGCTCGGCGTGGCCTACTCCAAGAGCGAGATCATCCAGGTCGCCTTCTTCGGCTTCGTATTCCTCGGCGACCGGGTCAGCATGACGGTGGCGATTGCCATCGCGCTGGGCACGGCGGGCGTGCTCATGCTCGCGCCCGCGGATCGCGAGCACCCGTGGCGCGCGCTGCTGACCGGCTGGACGTCGCGCATCGCGCTCTACGGCATCGCCTCCGGCACCGGCTTCGCGCTGTCCGCGGTCGGCTTCCGCGGCGCCGCACTGGCGCTGCACGGCTCGTCCTTCCTGCCCGCGGCCGCGACCACGCTGCTGGTCGCGCAGGCCGTGCAGACGGTGCTGCTCGGCGGCTGGCTGCTGCTGCGCTACCGCGACGTGGTCGTGCGCGTGCTGCAGGCCTGGCGCATGTCGCTGTTCGCGGGCTTCATGGGCGCGGCGGCCTCCGCCGGCTGGTTCACCGCCATGGCCATCGAGCCGGTCGCGCACGTGCGCACGCTCGGGCTGACCGAGCTGCTGTTCAGCTACGCCGTCTCGCGGCGCGTGTTCCGCGAGCGCCTGGAAAGGCGCGAGCTCGCCGGCATCGCGCTGCTCACGCTGGGGCTCGTCGTCATCGCGCTTGGACATTAACTACTAAATTAAGGCTTACTACATTCAATCTCACCACGGAGACACGGAGGACACCAAGAAACACGGAGAAGGACCAATGCAAAGAACAGATTCGAATAGCGGTTGAAGCTCGCAGCGCCGGTATCCTGCAGCCGTCAATCAAAGCGTCGCTCCCCGTCTTTGCCTTTCTTCGTGCATCTCCGTGTTCTCCGTGTCTCCGTGGTGAAAAGTAGGCTTCAGATCTTTTTTCAAACAAGGGAGAAGAAATGATTCATGTGATCGCCACCGTCGAATTGAACCCGGGCACGCGCGACAAGTTCCTCGCCGAGTTCCGCAAGATCATCCCCGCCGTCAAGGCCGAAGCCGGCTGCGTCGAGTACGTCCCGACGATAGACGCCGAGACGGACATGGGCAATCAGGCCCGCATGGGTACGGACCGCGTCGTCATCGTCGAGAAATGGGAAACCCTCGCGCACCTGAAGGCGCACGCGGTGGCGCCGCACATGCAGGCCTACCGGCCGAAGGTGAAGGACTTCGTGAAGCACATGGAGCTGAGGGTGCTCGCGCCGGCCGCCTGATCCCTCCCTCCCGATCCATCTTCCTGCCGCACGGCGGTGACGGAAGGAATCGAGCCGCGCTATTCCGCGCTCAGCCGGTATCCGACCCCGATTTCCGTCAGCAGATACCGCGGCTGCGCGGGATCGTCCTCGAGCTTGTGGCGCAGTTGTGCCATGTAGATGCGCAGGTAGTGCGACTGCTCGATGTACGAAGGGCCCCACACTTCGCGCAGCAGCTGGCGATGCGTGAGCACCTTGCCGAGGTTGCGCGCCAGCACCGCCAGCAGGCGGTACTCGAGCGCCGTGAGGTGCACCGGGGCGCCGCCGCGCGTCACGACGCGGGCGCCGAGGTCGACGCTGGTCCTGCCGAAGCGCACCACGGCGGCACCTTCGGGTCCGGTCGCCACACGGCGCAGCGCTGCACGCACGCGCGCGAGCAGCTCGCCGACCCCGAAGGGCTTCGTCAGGTAGTCGTCGGCGCCCGCGTCCAGCGCGCCGATCTTGTCTGGTTCCTGTGCGCGCGCCGAGAGCACGATGACGGGCATGGCGCTCCACGCGCGCAGGCCGCAAATGAAATCCACGCCGTCGAGATCGGGCAGCCCGAGGTCCAGTACCACGAGGTCGGGCTTGCGCGTCGCGGCTTCGACGAGCCCCTGGCGGCCGGTTTCGGCCTCGAACACCTTCAACCCCTCGGATTCGAGTGCCGCGCGCACGAAGCGGCGGATCGGCTTCTCGTCCTCGACGATGAGGACGGCAGATGCGGGTCGATTCACGCCGCGCGCCCCGCCTCGGCGGGCAACGCCGGCGGCGTGCCGCGCGGCAGGGCGATTACGAAGCGTGCGCCGCCATCGCGCCCGCGCTCGACCCAGATGCGGCCGCCGTGGGCCTCGACGATGGCGCGGCTGATCGCCAGCCCGAGCCCGACGCCGGGAGTGGTGGATTCGACTTCGCCGCGCGTGAACTTCTCGAAGATCGCCTCTTCCATGCCGGGCGCGAGACCGGGGCCGTTGTCGGCGACAGCGACACGGAATTCATCGCCCTGCGTGCTCGCCTCTATGACCACCTCGCTGCCGGCAGGTGTGTACTTCGCCGCATTCTCCAGCAGATTGCACAACACGCGCTCGAACAGAACGGCATCCACCTCGGCGAGCGGCAGGTCGGCCGGCAGGTCGATGCGCACCGTGTGCTTCGCGAGCGGCTGGCGCATGGCCGCCACGGCCGCCCCGACCGCTTCTTCGAGCGGCTGCCACTGGCGATTGAGCCTGACCTCGCCGGCCTGCAGCCTCGCCATGTCGAGCAGGTTGTTGACCAGTGCGTTCATGCGCACCGCCTCGTCGCGGATCGCGCCCGCCATCTCCAGTTGCGCCGCGGACAGCGGCGGGCGCGTGATGGCCAGCGACTCGGCCAGCCCCAGCAACGAGGTCAGCGGCGTGCGCAGATCGTGCGACATCGCGCTCAGGATGGAATTGCGCAGGCGCTCGGACTCGATGCGCACCAGCGCGCCTTGCGCGACCTCGACGTAGTGCACGCGCTCCAGCGCGATGGCGATCAGCGCGGCGAAGGTCTCGAGCAGGCGACGCTGTTCCGGGATCAGCAGCAGGCGGGAAATTTCCGGCTCGAGCACGAGCACGCCGCGCGTGCGCATCGGCGCTGGCAGCGGTGTGTAGTGCACACGGCTGCCGGGCAGCGTGTCCGTGGCGAAACCGGCCGGCTTGCCGTTGTCGAAAACCCACTGCGCAACCGCGAGATCCACCGCCGGCGCGCCAGCTTGCGGATTGGCGTCGAATGCGGCCAGCTTGTCGGCGGCATCCGGCAGCAGGATGACGGCCCTGGCGTGGAAGCTCGCCTCGATGTGGCGGTCGCCGATCTCGATGACCTGCTCGCGCGTGAGCACGCCCGAGAGCTCGCGCGCGATCTCGTAGAGCGCCTGGGTCCTTGCCTCCCGGTGGCCGGCCACGCGGGCCTGGAAGCGCAGGCCGGACGTCAGGTGGCCGATGACGAGCGCGACGGCGAGCATGACGCCGAACACGATCAGGTATTGCGCGTCGGACACGGCCAGCGCGTAGCGCGGCGGCACGAAGAAGAAGTCGAAGGCAGCCACGCCCAGGAAAGCCGACAGCACGGCCGGCCCGCGCCCGAATCTGACCGCCGTGACGACCACCGCCAGCAGGAACAGCATGACGATGTTGGCAAGGTCGAGCCGGCCCGCGAGCGGCAGCGCAGCGGCGGTGGCCGCGGTACAGATCGCCGCGGCCCAGGCGTAGCCGCCGTATTTCGGTCCCGGTTGCCCGGCACCGTCACCTGCGCGCGCGCGCCGGGGCGCGACGTCCTCGATCCCCACCTGGATCACTTCGATCTCCGGCGCCAGCGTGCCGAGGCGATCCGTGATCGACCTGCCTGTCCAGAGCGCACGCGCCCGACCGCGCCCCACCACGACACGTGCGAGGTTGTGGCGCCGGGCATAGTCGATGATCTCCGCGGCGGGGCTTTGCCCCGTCAGGGTGGCCGTGCGCGCGCCGAGCTGCTGCGCTAGCGCGAGCACCTTGAGGATGGCCTCGCGCTGCGCGGTCGGCAAGCGCTGCAGCGCCGGCGTCTCCACGTAGACCGCGTGCCATTCGACGCCGAGCTGGCGCGCGAGCCGCGCCGCGCTGCGCACCAGCCTCTCGGAACCGGCCTGCGGTCCGACGCAGGCCAGCATCGATTCGCGCGTGGCCCAGACGCGGCCGATGGCTTCGTCATTGCGGTAGGCGAGCATCTGGTCGTCCACGCGGTCGGCCGTGCGCCGCAGGGCCAGCTCGCGCAGCGCGATGAGATTGCCCTTGCGGAAGAAGTTGCGGATCGCCTGCTCGGCCTGCGCGGCCATGTAGACCTTGCCCTGGCGCAGGCGCTGCAGCAGCTCGTCGGGCGGCAGGTCGACGACGATGACTTCATCGGCCTGATCGAACACGCGATCCGGCACCGTCTCCCAGACCTTGATGCCGGTGATGCCGTTCACGACGTCGTTCAGGCTCTCCAGGTGCTGGACGTTGACGGTCGTGAAAACGTCGATGCCGGCGTCGAGCAGCTCCTCGATGTCCTGCCAGCGCTTGGGATGGCGAGAGCCTGGGGCGTTCGAGTGCGCGAGCTCGTCGACCAGGATGCACGCCGGCCGGCGCACGAGCGCCGCGTCGATGTCGAACTCAGCCACCTGCGCGCCGCGGTGCTCGACCACGCGCGGCGGCAGCACCTCGAGCCCGGCGAGCGGCGCCTGCGTGTCCTTGCGGCCGTGGGTCTCGGCGATGCCGACCAGCACGTCCACGCCTTGCGCGCGCAGCTCGTGCGCCGCCGAGAGCATGGCGTAGGTCTTGCCCACGCCAGCCGAGGCACCGAAGAAGATCTTCAGCCGGCCGCGGCCGGCGCGGTCTTCCTCGCGCCGGATCCTCGCCAGCAACTCGTCGGGGTCGGCCCGGTCGTCGGTCATCGCAGTCCGCCTGCGGTTATTCTAGGCCGTGGCAGCCCCGCTGAAGTACTGGTTTCGCCGTTCACCGTTCACTGTTTGCCGTTCGCCGCGTCGAGCGCCAGATTCAGCTCGAGCACGTCCACGCGCGGCTCGCCGAGGAAGCCGAGCTGCCGGCCCTCGGTCGCCGCGGCGACCAGCCCCCTGATTTTTGCCGGATCGAGGCCGCTGGCCTTAGCCACGCGCGCGACCTGGTACTCGGCCGCTGCGGGGCTGATGTGGGGATCGAGCCCGCTCGCCGATGCCGTGACCAGGTCCACGGGCACGGGAGCCGAGTTGCCGGGGTCGGCGTCGCGCAATGCCTTGACGCGCGCAGCGACGGCGTCGGCGAGCGCGGGGTTCGACGGACCGAGGTTCGAGCCGCTCGAAGCCGAGGCGTTGTAGGGATACGGCAACGTCGCAGAAGGCCGGCCCCAGAAATGCTTCGGGTCGGAGAACGGCTGGCCGATCAGCGCGGAGCCGACCGCTTTGCCGTCGCGCCCGACGAAGCTGCCGTTCGCCTTCTCATGGAACGCCGCCTGGCCGATGCCGGTGACCAGCAGCGGATACGCGACGCCGGTGAGCAGCGTCATCGCCAGCAGCATCGTTGCGGACCGCCTGAGCTCGTTGAGCATGTTTTCTACTCCTTCTCTAAAACTTACTTCTAACCACGAAGATTCTTTTCTATACCCCCTTGAGGGGTACACGAAGAACACGAAGGAACACGAAGAAGTGCGAAAGAAAAGAAGGAGAGAGAACCCGGAATTGTGAACATTCGAAATCTACGCTGGCGGCGTACACTCCACGATCCCCGGCTCAACCAATTTCCATCTCGGTTTTGCTTTTCTTCGTGTCACTTCGTGTTCTTCGTGTCTTCGTGGTGAGATTGAATCGTCTGAGGAACGATTTTCATGTTGCGCCGATGGCGACCAATATCAAATCGACGAGCTTGATGCCGACAAAAGGCAGCAGCAGCCCGCCGACCCCGTAGATCAGAGTGTTGTCGCGCAGCAGCCTCGCGGCGCCCACCGGCCGGTAGCGCACGCCCTTCAGCGCGAGCGGGATCAGCGCGATGATGATGAGGGCATTGAAGATCACGGCCGACAGGATCGCGCTCGCCGGGCTGGCAAGGCGCATCACGTTCAGCGCGCCGAGCTGCGGGTAGGTCGTCGCGAACGCTGCAGGAATGATCGCGAAGTACTTGGCGACGTCGTTCGCGATCGAGAACGTCGTGAGCGCGCCGCGGGTCATCAGGAGCTGCTTGCCGATCTCGACGATCTCGATGAGCTTGGTGGGGTTCGAGTCGAGGTCGACCATGTTGCCGGCCTCTTTCGCCGCCTGCGTGCCGGTGTTCATGGCCACCGCGACGTCGGCCTGCGCGAGCGCCGGCGCGTCGTTGGTGCCGTCGCCGGTCATCGCGACCAGTCGGCCCGTCGCCTGGTGCTCGCGGATGAGGCGCAGCTTGGCTTCCGGCGTGGCTTCGGCCAGGAAGTCGTCGACGCCAGCCTCGGCCGCGATCGACGCGGCGGTGAGCCGGTTGTCGCCGGTGATCATCACCGTCCTGATGCCCATGCCGCGCAGCTCGGCGAAGCGCTCCCTGATGCCGCCCTTGACCACGTCCTTGAGCTCGACCACGCCAAGCGCGCGTGCGCCGTCCGCGACCACCAGCGGCGTGGAGCCCTGGCGCGCCACGCGCTCGACGATTTCCGCCACTTCCTTCGGCATGATCCCGCCCCTGGATTCGAGCCACGCGCGGATCGCATCGGCCGCGCCCTTGCGGATGCCGCGCCCGTCGAGATCGACGCCGCTCATGCGGGTCTGCGCGGAAAACGCCACGAAGGTCGCCTTCAGGCTCACGATGTCGCGTTCGCGGACATTGAACTTCTGCTTGGCGAGCACCACGATGCTGCGCCCTTCCGGCGTCTCGTCCGCCAGCGAGGCGAGTTGCGCCGCGTCGGCGAGCTCGGCTTCGCCGACGCCGCCTGCAGGCAGGAAAGCCGCCGCCTGACGGTTGCCCAGGGTGATGGTGCCGGTCTTGTCGAGCAGCAGCACGTCCACGTCGCCTGCCGCCTCGACCGCACGGCCGGAGGTGGCGATCACGTTCGCACGCAGCATGCGGCCGATGCCCGCCAACCCGATCGCGGAAAGCAGCCCGCCGATGGTGGTGGGGATCAGGCAGACGAGCAGCGCGACCAGGGCCGTAATGCTCACCGGACTGCCCGCTTTCGCCAGATCCACGCCGTAGATCGAGAACGGCAGCAGGGTCGCGGTCGCCAGCAGGAAGATCAGCGTCATCTTGACCAGCAGGATGGTCAGCGCGATCTCGTTGGGTGTCTTGTGCCGGCGCGCGCCCTCGACCATGGCGATCATGCGGTCGAGGAAGGCTTCGCCGGGATTCGCCGTCACGCGCACGACCAGCCAGTCGGACAGCACGCGCGTGCCGCCGGTCACCGAGGAGAAATCCCCGCCGGACTCGCGGATGACGGGCGCGGACTCCCCGGTGATGGCCGATTCGTCGACCGAGGCGACGCCGTCCACGACTTCGCCGTCCGCGGCGATGGTGTCGCCGGCCTCGACCAGGATGAAATGCCCCTTGCGCAGGTCGTTAGCGGGCGTCCAGACGATGTCGCCGTCGCGCGCCGGCCCGGCCAGGCGTTTCGCGAACGCATCGCGCTTCACGGATCGCAGCGCCGCCGCCTGGGCCTTGCTGCGGCCCTCGGCCACGGCCTCCGCAAAGTTCGCGAACAGCACGGTGAACCACAGCCACGCGGCCACCGCGAAGATGAAGCCGGCGGCCGCTTCGCCCTTGCCCCAGAGTGCCTGGAAGAACAGCAGCGTGGCGAGAATGCTGCCGAGGTAGACGACGAACATCACGGGGTTGCGCCACTGGTGCTGCGGCAGCAGCTTGACGAACGCGGCGGCGAGCGCCTCCCGGACGATGGTCTTGCTCACCAGCGAGCGGCGCGGCAACGGCAGCGCGGGAACGGTTTGCACGGTCATGGCGGGTCTCCGATCGGCCTAGCGGCCGGCATGCAGCATCAGGTGCTCGGCGACGGGGCCGAGCGCCAGGGCCGGGACGAAGGTCAGGGCGCCCACGACCAGCACCACCGCCGTGAGGAACACGATGAACAGCGGCGTATGGGTGGGCAGCGTGCCGGGGCCGGTCGGCACTTTCTTCTTGGCCGCCAGCGCGCCGGCCAGGGCGAGCGTGGGCACGATCAGCCAGAAGCGCGAGAGCAGCATCGCCACGCCCAGCATGGCGTTGTAGAACGGCGTGTTGGCGGACAGGCCGGCGAAGGCGCTGCCGTTGTTGTTCCCGGCGGAGGAAAAGGCGTAGAGGATTTCGGAAAAGGCGTGCGGCCCCGGATTGGAGACGCCGGCGCGTCCCGCTTCCGCCATGACCGCCACCGCCGTCCCGCCCAGCACCATGACCAGCGGCACGAGCACGATGATCGCGGACATCTTGATCTCGTAGGCCTCGATCTTCTTGCCCAGATATTCCGGCGTGCGGCCGATCATCAGGCCGGCGACGAACACCGCGACGATGGCGAACACCACCATGCCGTAGAGGCCGGAGCCGGCGCCGCCGAAGATCACCTCACCCAGCTGCATCAGCCACATCGGCACCATGCCGCCGAGCGGCGTGAACGAATCGTGCATGGCGTTCACCGAGCCGTTCGAGGCGGCGGTGGTGACCGTCGCCCACAGCGCGGAGTTCACGATGCCGAAGCGCGTCTCCTTGCCTTCCATGTTGCCGCCCGCCTGGAGGCCGGACGCTTTCTGGTCCACGCCGAGCGTCGCGAGCGCAGGGTTGCCGGATTGCTCCGCGACGACGCAGACAGCCAGCAGGCCCGCGAACACGAGCGTCATCGCCGCGAGCAGCGCCCAGCCCTGGCGCGGGTCGCCGATCATGCGCCCGAAGGTGCAGCACAGGGACGCGGGGATCAGCAGGATAGCCAGCAGCTCCAGGAAATTCGACAACGGCGTCGGGTTCTCGAAGGGATGGGCGGAGTTGGCGTTGAAGAACCCGCCGCCGTTCGTGCCGAGCTGCTTGATCGCGATCTGCGAGGCGGCCGGGCCGACGGCGATGACCTGCTCGCCTTGCTGCATCTTCTCGGTGAGCGCGTTGCCCGCGGCGTCCTTCACGGGCTGGCCGACCGCGTCGAGCTTCGGCGCGTCGTAGGTCATCGCCTCGACCAGCGGCACGGTGCGGTAGGCGGAAAACGTCTGGACCACGCCTTGCGAAATCAGCGCCACGGCAAGAACCAGCGAAAGCGGCAGCAGGACATAAAGCGTGCCGCGCGTGAGGTCGACCCAGAAGTTGCCGATGGTCTGCGCGCTTTGCCGGACGAACCCCCGGATCAGCGCGACCAGCACCGCCATGCCCGTGGCCGCGGAGACGAAGTTCTGCACCGTGAGCGCCAGCATTTGCGTGAGGTAGCTCATGGTCGACTCGCCGCCGTAGCCTTGCCAATTGGTGTTGGTGACGAAACTGATCGCCGTGTTGAAGGACGAGTCGGGCGACACCGCGGCCATGCCTTGGGGATTGAGCGGCAGCCAGGCCTGCAAGCGCTGCAGCGCGTAGACCGCGAGAAAGCCCGCCAGACTGAACCAGAGGACGGCGATGGCGTACCCGGTCCAGCGCATTTCCTGCTCCGGGTCGACGCCGCAGACCCGGTAGACCAGCCGCTCGAAGGGCGCGCCGATCCGGTTGAGTATTGCCGGCCGGCCTTCGTAGATGCGCGCCATGTAGACGCCGAGGGGCTTGGCGAGCAGGAGCAGCACGGCAATGAAGAACGCCAGCTGCAGATAACCGTTGGCAGTCATCAGAATTTCTCCGGCCAGAGCAGCGCGACGACCAGATAAACAAAGACTGCTACCGCAAGCAGGCCGCTCACCGCGTAGACCCAGTTCATCGCGACCTCCTCAGCGCCTCGCAGCCGGCGACCAGCGCGGCGCTGAGCGCGAAGAGCGCGATGGCGCCTCCCAGGTAGAGCAGATCCATGACACACCTCGTCTTTCCGTCCGGCGAGACTCGCCGCGACGTCGAGGTACAGTATGGGCAGCGGGATGTAAAAACCGCGTAAAGATTGGCGGCCGGCGGATAAGCCGGCCGTATGACCAGGGATGGCCGGCTAGCTGCCGAACCGCCCCGACAGGAAACCGATGCCGATGACGCTGCGCATCCCCGGCGACAGGCACCGGCGCCGCAGATGACCCATGCACGTCGGCCGCGCGGAGGATCACGAAGCAAAGCGCCTGCGGGCCGGATTCCCCGATCCGGATTCAGGCCCTTCCCACGAACGCCCTCGTGAATCCCTTCACGTTCTGCACTCCGCACTGCATCATCGCCGAGTGGAATTCCTTTCTCAGGATTTCCAGCACCTTCGCCACGCCCGGCTCGCCGAAGGCCCCCAGCCCCCAAAGGTAGGGCCTTCCGATCCCGACCGCGTCTGCGCCCATCGCGAGCGCCTTGCACACGTCCGTCCCGCGCCGGAACCCCCCGTCGACCAGGACGAGCATGCGTCCCTGCACCGCATCCGCGATCTCGGGCAGGGCATCGATGGTCGCGCGGCCGCTGTCCTCGCCGCGCCCGCCGTGGTTCGAGACGACGAGCCCGTCCACGCCGTTCTCCACGCAGAGCCTCGCGTCTTCCGCCGTCAGGATGCCCTTGATGACGATCTTCATGCTCGTGATTTTCCTGAGCCTGCCGATGAAGTCCCAGGTCATGTTCGCCGACAGCAGGTTCGGCACGCCAGCCAGATCGATGCCATCGTAGGCGGGCTTTCTCGCGACACTGCCCGGAATGTCCGCGGGATGGCAGGCCTTGCAGTCGCGGGGGTCCCTGGCCTTCATGCGGAAGAACGTTTCCTGGTTGCGGCTGACCGACCGATCCACCGTCACGACGACGACCGGGGCGCCCGCGCCTTCCGCGCGCTTCACCATGGCCTCGGCGACTTCCCATTTCGGCGAAGCGTAGAGCTGGAACCAGACCGGCGCGCCGCGCGCCGCCATCGCATCCTCGATCGAGGCCGAGGCGGGCGTGGCGAGCATCTCGAGGTGGCCGCCGGCCTTCGCTGCGCGCGCCACCGCGAGCTCGCCGTCCGGGTGGTAGGCGCGGTTGCCGCCGGTCGGACAGATGAAGATGGGGCTCCGGTATTTCACGCCGAAGATCTCGACCGAGGTGTCCACCTCCGAGACGTCCACCAGGCGCCGCGGGCGCAGGTAGTACCGGGAGAAGGCCTCGCGGTTGGCGCGCAGCGTGACCTCACCGTCGATCCCGGAGTACATGTAGCCCGCGTGCGCCGGCGGCACGTTGCGCCTGAACACAGGCTCGAAATCGAAGACGTTGATCGCGTCCCCGGGCCGCGCGATCAATTCGGCCGCGGCTTCCAGCTCGGGAAGCCTGGAAGGAATATCGGGCGCAGAGCCCGCGAGCTGCGCGTACGGCAGGAGCGGGCTCGCGGCGAGCCATTGCAGAAAGCGGCGGCGATGCCCGGAACGGTCGAAGGACGGCAAGGCGTTCTCCCTGAGGATCGAGGGACGGGGCTTGAGGGTCATGGATTGGTGACCGGGTAAAACCCGCCCCACGCCTCGCGCTTCAAGCCTCCCCTTCTGCGGTCATTTCAGCGGCTTGAAACGGATGCGCTTCGGCTTGGCGGCTTCCTCGCCGAGGCGTTTCTTCTTGTCCGCCTCGTATTCCTGGTAGTTGCCGGCGAAGAACGTCCACTGCGACTCGCCCTCGCAGGCGAGGATGTGCGTGGCGATGCGGTCGAGGAACCAGCGGTCGTGCGAGATCACCAGCACGCTGCCGGCGAACTCCAGCAACGCATCTTCCAGCGCGCGCAGCGTTTCCACGTCGAGGTCGTTGGACGGCTCGTCGAGCAGCAGCACGTTGCCGCCCGCCAGCAGCGTGGTAGCGAGGTGCAGCCGGCCGCGCTCGCCGCCGGAGAGGTTGCCGACGTTCTTCTGCTGGTCGGAGCCCTTGAAGTTGAAGCGGCCCGCGTAGGCCCGCGAGGGCATCTCGAACTTGCCCACCGTCAGGATGTCCTGGCCGCTCGAGATGGCTTCCCACACGGTCTTCTTTGCGTCCAGCGCGTCGCGACTCTGGTCCACGAAGGCGAGCTTGACCGTCGAGCCGATCCTGATCTCGCCGCTCTCCGGCTTCTCCCTGCCGGTGATCATGCGGAAGATCGTGGACTTGCCGGCACCGTTCGGTCCGATGATGCCGACGATGGCGCCGGGTGGAATCGTGAACGACAGCTTGTCGATCAGCAGGCGGTCACCGTAGCCCTTGGAGACCTCCTTGAACTCGATGACCTCGTTGCCGAGACGCTCCGCGACGGGGATGAAGATTTCCTGGGTCTCGTTGCGCTTCTGGTAGTCGTAGGACGACAGTTCCTCGAAGCGTGCGATGCGCGCCTTGCTCTTGGCCTGGCGGCCCTTGGGATTCTGGCGCACCCACTCCAGCTCCTTCTTGATCGCCTTCTGGCGCGCCGACTCGGAGGATTCCTCCTGCTTCAGGCGATCCTCCTTCTGCTGCAGCCAGGAGCTGTAGTTGCCCTTCCAGGGAATGCCGGTGCCGCGGTCGAGCTCGAGGATCCACTCCGCCGCGTTGTCGAGGAAGTAGCGGTCGTGCGTGACGCCGACCACGGTGCCGGGGAATTTCTGCAGGAACTGCTCGAGCCAGTCCACGCTCTCGGCGTCGAGGTGGTTGGTCGGCTCGTCCAGCAGCAGCATGTCGGGCTTGGACAGCAGCAGCCGGCACAGTGCGACACGGCGCTTCTCGCCGCCGGACAGGTTGGCGATCTTCGCGTCCCACGGCGGCAGGCGCAGCGCGTCGGCCGCGATCTCGAGCTGGTGCTCGGTATCCGCGCCGCTGGCCGCGAGGATGGCCTCGTACTTCGCCTGCTCGGTGGCGAGCTTGTCGAAGTCGGCATCGGGCTCGGCGTACGCAGCGTAGATCCCCTCGAGCTTCTGCTTCGCCTCCATGACCTCGCCCAGGCCCTCCTCCACCGCCTGGCGCACGGTCTGGTTCGGGTCGAGCTGAGGCTCCTGCGGCAGGTAGCCGATGTGCAGGTTCGGCATCGGGATGGCTTCGCCCTCGATGTCCTTGTCGAGACCCGCCATGATCTTCAGCAGGCTGGACTTGCCCGAGCCGTTCAGGCCGAGCACGCCGATCTTGGCGCCGGGAAAGAACGACAGGGAGATGTTCTTGAGGATCTGGCGCTTGGGCGGGACGATCTTGCCCACGCGCTGCATGGTGTAGACGTACTGGGCCATGGTAGGTGCGATGTGGTGGTTGCGACTGCGGCAGCGGGAATTATATAGGGAGCGGAGTCGGGAGATTGGGCGGGAAACATGCGATTTCCCGGATCCGCCGCATCCGGGCTTTCCATCGCAATCGTTCCGCGGCCCGTTTCATCAGCGTCCGGGTATACGTCGGATGCCTGGTTAGCGACGTCGAAGTGCGGCTACCGGACGATGCAGGCGGCAGCATTCGTCAGCTCGATTCCTCGATGCTCGACCGGGCCGGGGACAAAGCCGGTGAATGCAAGCCCGTGGGTTGCTCGGCCCGCCTGCGGTGCATGAGCAGGAAGGCCGCCGGAACGACCAGCATCGACAGCAGCGGCGCGGTCACCATGCCGCCGACCATCGGCGCGGCGATGCGCTGCATGACCTCGGAACCGGTGCCGCTGCCGACCAGGATCGGCAGCAGGCCGGCGACGATGACCGACACGGTCATGGCCTTGGGACGCACGCGCAACACCGCGCCTTCGCGGATGGCTTCCACCAGATCAGCCTCGGCCTGCCGGCCGGCCGCGAGGCTCGCATCCCATGCCTGCCTCAGGTACAGCAGCATGACGACGCCGAACTCGGCCGCCACGCCGGCCAGCGCGATGAAGCCCACCGCGCTCGCCACCGAGACGTGGTGCCCCAGCAGCCACAGCAGCCAGACGCCACCCGCGAGCGCGAACGGCAGCGTGGCCATGATCAGCAGCGTTTCGCCGAGCCGGTTGAAGATGACGTAGAGCAGCAGCAGGATGACGACCAGCGTGGCGGGAACCACGACCTTGAGCTTCGCGGCCGCGCGCTCGAGGTATTCGAACTGGCCGGACCAGGCAATCGTATAGCCAGGCGGCAGCTTTACCGCTTTCGCAACCGCCTGCTGCATGTCGCGCACGGCCGATCGCAGGTCGCGCCCGCGGATGTCGACGTAGATCCAGCCCGACAGCCGTGCGTTCTCGCTGCGGAGCATGGGCGGTCCGTCGCTGATACCGATCGCGGCGACGTCGCCGAGGCGGATCTGCGCGCCCCGCTCGGTGAGCACGGGAAGCTGGCGCAGGCCTTCGACCGAGTCGCGCAGCTCGCGCGGATAGCGGACGTTGATGGGGAAGCGCTGCAGGCCCTCCACGGTCTCGCCGACGTTCTCGCCGCCGATTGCGGCGGACACGATGCCGTGGACGTCCGCCACGTTCATGCCGTAACGGGCGGCGGCGTCCCGATCGATCGCGATGTCGACGTAGCGGCCGCCCTTCAGGCGCTCGGCCAGCGCCGACGACACGCCCTGCACACTCTTGACGGTACGCTCGACGTCGGCCGCGATCCGGTCGATCTCGCCCAGATCGGCGCCGGATACCTTGATGCCGACTGGGCTCTTGATGCCGGTCGCCAGCATGTCGATGCGGTTGCGGATCGGCGGCACCCAGATGTTCGACAGCCCGGGCACCTTGACGATGCCGTCCAGCTCTTCGATCAGCCTGTCGGTCGTCATGCCGGGACGCCACTGGTCGCGCGGCTTGAACTGGATCGTCGTCTCGAACATTTCCAGCGGGGCCGGATCGGTCGCGCTGTCCGCGCGGCCCGCCTTGCCGAATACGCTCGCCACTTCGGGGACGGTCCTGATCAGCCTGTCGGTCTGCTGCAGCAGTTCCGCGGCTTTCCCCGCCGACAGGCCGGGCACCGCCGAAGGCATGTACAGCAGGTCGCCTTCGTCGAGCGGCGGCATGAACTCGGCGCCGAGCCGTCCCAGCGGCCACAGCGTGGCGGCCGCCACGAGCGCCGCGACGAGCAGCGTTGCGCTCGGAAAGCGCAATACGCCATCCAGCGCCGGGCGGTACGCCGCGATCAGGAAACGGTTGAGCGGATTGCCATGCTCTGCGGGGATGCGCCCGCGGATGCAGTAGCCCATCAGCACCGGGATCAGCGTCACCGCGAGTCCCGCCGCGGCCGCCATGGCATACGTCTTCGTATAGGCGAGCGGCGCGAACAGGCGCCCTTCCTGCGCCTCCAGCGCGAACACGGGGAGGAACGACAGCACGACGATCAGCAGCGAGAAGAACAGCGCCGGTCCGACTTCGGCCGCCGCCTCGCCGATCACGCGCCAGCGCTCTTCCGCCTGCATCGTCGCGCCGGCGTTCCGGCGATTCCACGCCTCGATGTGCTTGTGGGCGTTCTCGATCATGACCACCGCCGCGTCGACCATCGCGCCCACCGCGATCGCGATGCCGCCGAGCGACATGATGTTGGCGTTCACGCCCTGGTAGTACATGACCGTGAACGCCGCGGCCACGCCCAACGGCAGCGACACGACGGCGACGAGGGCCGAGCGCAGGTGGAACAGGAACAGCGCGCAGACCGCGGCCACGACGATGAATTCTTCGACCAGCTTGTGCCGCAGGTTGTCCACGGCGCGGCGGATCAGGTTGGAGCGGTCGTAGACCGGAACGATTTCGACGCCCGGCGGCAAGCCGGGCCTGATCTGATCGAGCCTCGCCTTGACCGCCGCGATGGTTTCCATCGCATTGCGGCCGGAACGCATGACGACCACGCCGCCGGCGACCTCGCCCTCCCCGTTCAGCTCCGCGATGCCGCGCCGCATTTCCGGCCCGACCTGGACGCGCGCGACGTCCCCCAAGCGCACCGGCGTGCCCGCATCGTCGACCGCCAGCGGGATCGTGCGGAAATCGTCCAGCGTGCGGAGGTATCCCGAGGAGCGGACCATGTATTCCGCCTCGCCCATCTCGAGCACCGAGCCGCCCGTCTCCTGGTTGGCCCTGCGTATCGCGTCGATCACCTTCGAATGCGAAATGCCGTAGGCACGCAACCGGTTCGGGTCGAGCAGGATCTGGTACTGCTTCACCATGCCGCCGATGCTGGCGACCTCCGACACGTTCGGCACGGCCTTGAGCTCGTACTTCAGGAACCAGTCCTGCAGCGCGCGCAGCTGCGACAGGTCCGTCCTGCCGCTGCGATCGACCAGCGCGTATTCGTAGACCCAGCCGACCCCCGAGGCGTCGGGCCCCAGCTCGATCCTCGCCTGCGCGGGCAGGCGCGACTGCACCTGGTTCAGGTATTCCAGTACGCGCGAGCGCGCCCAGTACGGGTCGGTGCCGTCCTCGAACAGCACGTAGACGAAGGAGTCGCCGAAGAACGAATAGCCGCGCACCGTCTTCGCTCCTGGCACCGAGAGCATGGTGGTGGTGAGCGGGTACGTCACCTGGTTCTCGACGATCTGCGGTGCCTGCCCGGGAAACGCGGTGCGGAGGATGACCTGCGTGTCCGAAAGATCCGGGATCGCATCGAGCGGCGTCCTCGCCAGGCACCATGCGCCCCAGGCAGCAAGCATCGCAGCCGCGACGAGGATCAGGAAGCGGTTCGCAATCGACCAGCGGATGAGGTTCGCGATCATTTCGGTGATGCCTCCCTCGGCCGGCTTGCATCAGACTGAGGAGGCGAGCCTTCCATGCGGGTGGCGGTGCCGCGCAGGCTGGCCTCGGAATCGATCAGGAACTGCCCGGACACGACCACCTTCTGGCCGGCTTCCAGGCCCTTGCGAATCTCCGACCGGCCCGCGCTTTCCAGGCCGACGTCGACGTCGACCGGCGTGAATCCGCCGTCTTCGCGCGCGAGGACGACCACGCTGCGGGTGCCCGTACGGATGACGGCCTCGGTCGGCACGAGGACCGACGGTGGCCGCTTTGCCGGCGCGAGATTCACCGTCACGAACATGCCGGGCGTGAGCCTGCCCCCGGGGTTGGCGAG
Organism: Burkholderiales bacterium; assembly: GCA_036274775.1. Taxonomy (GTDB): domain Bacteria; phylum Pseudomonadota; class Gammaproteobacteria; order Burkholderiales; family JACQAP01; genus JACQAP01. The sequence goes on from DASUFB010000048.1 coordinate 20,295, forward strand.
CTCGATGCGCGCCGTCAGCGTTCGTATCGCCGGGTTGATCTCCGGCAGGACCGCGCCGACGCGTCCCCGGAACGTCATGCCTTCGACTGCCGGTGCGTGCACCTGCACCGCATTGCCAGCGGCGACTTGCGCCGCCAGGCTCTCCGGCACCTCGGCGTTGACCCACACCGTCGACAGCCCGTTGATGCGAAACAGCGTCGCACCGGGCGTGACCGTCATGCCCTCGCGCGCGTCCAGCTCCGAAATCACGCCCGCGATCGGCGCAGTCACGCCGAGCCGCGCATGCACGCTTCCCGTGTCCTCGACCTCGCGAATCTGCGCCTCGGACATGCCGGCCAGGCGCATGCGCTGCCGGGCGCCGTCGACGAGGCTTCGCGCAAGCCCGTCGAAGCCGTCTTGCGCGATGCGGCGGGCGGAAAAGAATTCCTCCTGCGCGGCAACCCACTCCGGCACGTACAACTCGGCGAGGACCTGTCCCTTGCGCACGGGATCGAGCGGCGCGTGCACGTGGAGCTTCTCGACATAGCCGCCGCTGCGCGCCTGCAGCACGGCGAGGTCGCGCTCGTCGTAGGCGATGCTGCCCGTGACCTCGACGACCGGGGCCAGCGTGCCCAGGACGGCTTCGGCGGTTCGCATGCCGAGGTTTTGCTGCATGCGCGGACTGACGTGGACCGAACCATCGTCCGCGTCGTCCGCGTATACCGGGACGAGCTGCATGTCCATGAAAGGCGACTTGCCGGGCTTGTCGAATTTCCGGCCAGGCACCATCGGGTCATGCCAGTACAGCACTTTTTTTCCGGTGACGGGATCCGGCGTGCCCGCGGCCCCAGCCGCCACCGCGGTCGGCCGCTCCTGTGCGAGACGTCCATGCTGGCCGAGCCGATAGGCGCCGTATGCCGTCGCAGCAAGCACGCTCGATGCGAGCACGCAGGCAACTGCGACCCTGGCGTTCATTTCACCTCCCGGAGTGTGGCGGCATCGGCATGGTCGGCGTCGTCGGGCACGAGGAAATTCAGTTGCGCCCACAGTCGGGCGGTCTCCCGCTCGAGTTGCACCGCCTGCAACCGCGCCTCGAGCTCATCGCGACGGGCCAGCAGCAGGTCGGAAAGACTGCTCCTGCCGCCTTGGTAAGCGGCAAGCGCGGCCCGTGTGCGTTCCGCGGCCAGCGGTACCAGTTCCCGCGCGTAGCGATCGAGCCGCTCGCGCCCGCTCTGCCACTCCACCACCATCGCACGGACCTCTGCGACATGCGCGCGCAGCATGTCCTGGCGCTGGGCTTTCGCCTGCTCAACCTGTGCCAGCTTCGAGGCGACCTCGCGATCCTGGCGGCGCTTCTGGTCCCATTGCAGCGGCACCGAAACGCCGACCGACACCATGTTCGAGTACATCGATCCGCGCTGGCTGTAGGCGATTTCCACGGTCCAGTCGGCCCTCTTGTCGGCCTCGGCGAGACGCGCCTCGATCGCGGCGATCTCCTCCTGCCGCGCGAGCACGGCGATCTCTGGATGGTGCGCAAGCTGGGTGTCGATTGCATTGCTGTCGAGCCCGATGACGTCGATGTCAGGCTTGCCCGCGAGCGGCGCTTCCCCGGCTTCTCCGATCCAGCGCGAAAGCCAGGCCTTTGCCGTTCTGATCTGTCGATCGGTTTCGGCTGCGCGGTCATCGAGGGCGGCGAGTCCGGCGTGTGCGGCGATGACGTCGGCCTGGCTGCCGCGCCCGCCGCGGTACGCGCCTTCGATGGCGGCGATCTCGCGGCCGGCCTCGCTTTTCTGCTGCGCGACGACGGCTGCCGCCCGCTCCGCGTAGTAGCGATCCAGCCAGGCGAGCGCGGCGTCGCGCCGGATGTCCGCAATCGCCGCCGATTTCTCGGCCAGGGACTTCTCGGCTTCGCGCTCGAAGCGTTGCGCACGCAACTGGCGCTTTTCGGATCGCGTGAATTCCTGCATCACGCCCACACGGCGCATGGTCATGGAATCCGCCGTGAGGCTGAAGCGGTCGGAGCCGTCGACCGGCAGGTTGTCGACGCCCAGTCTCAGCACGGGATCGGGCAGCCGGCCCGCCGCCGCCGCCATCTCCCGCGAGGCGAGGACGGCGGCGTCACGCGCGGAAACCTGGCCGGACTGCTCCACCGCGCGGCGCTGGGCATCCGCCAGGGTCAGCGAAGATTGCGCGGCTGCGCCGGATGCCGTCGCGAGCAGTCCCGCCAGGACGAAGAGCGCCTTCGCGGCGGATGAAACCGCCGCGCGGGCGAGGATGAAACTCTGGGGACGGGCAATCGCCGCGTCCCGGATTTTCGGGAAAACCATGGGACCTCCGCAAACGAAACACGAACAGCCGCTGGCGCGGCGAATTCACATCCGTTTGCGGGGTCTAAAGCTGGAAGCTGCAGAAGCGCAGCGAGCAGGGAGGGTCCGAGCCGGCGGCCAGCCGGGCTTCGAATCGCGAGAGGAAAACACGGTGCGGCGGCGCTGCCGGCACGCTGAGGACCGGAATCGCCGAGACTGCCGGCACCGCAACCTGGGCATGCGCGCTCGACTGGTCGCCGCCCGTGCAATGCTGCAGGCAGCCGTTCGGGTTGGACGTTGCCTTGCCCCGCATTCCGGCCATGTGGCAGCCGCTGTCCGCCACCTCCGGCGAAAAGGCCATGGCGGCGTTTGCGTTCGGACTGGCGCAGGCCTGCGCAATGCCGATCGCCTGGGCGCAGAGCAGGACGGCCATCAGGAGCAGGGCAAGCGATTTTTTGTGCCGGCGGGCAAGCATGGACGGATGTTACTCCAAAAAAGTGCGGATAAGGCCGGTCCGCCGCGAATCGCTCGATCCGCCCAGCTATCATCACGCTGGTGCCACGCTACGCCCGATGAAATGCCCCACCGGGCACCGACGGCGTGTGCCCTGCTCTGGATGACCCGGGCGGACATCGTCGCGCGCAAGGGATTTGGAGGATCGCCATGCAAGAGCAAGAGAAGGATCATTGGGAAACGGTCTATTCGACGCGACCCGTGACGCAGGTGAGCTGGTTCCAGGAGCATGCCGGCCCGTCCCTGCAACTGATCGTGCAGGCCGGCGTCTCCCGCCAGGCATCGATCATCGACATCGGCGGCGGCACCTCGCCCCTAGTGGACGATCTGCTCGACGCGGGATACGGAAACGTCACCGTCCTCGACATTTCACGGACCGCGCTGGAGACGGCGAAAGCGAGGCTCGGCCGTCGCGCCGCGCTCGTGCGATGGATCGAGGGAAACATGCTGGAAGCCGCGCTGCCGGCCCATGCGTTCGACGTCTGGCACGACCGTGCCGTGTTTCACTTCCTGACGCAGCCGCAGGACAGGCAATCGTACGTCCGCGCGGTGCTGCACGCCGTGAAACCAGGCGGACTCGTCATCGTCGCCACGTTCGCCGAGGACGGTCCCGAGCGCTGCAGCGGCCTGCCGGTCGTGCGCTACAGCGCGGAGAACCTGCACGGCGAGTTCGGGGAGCCCTTCGTCCTGCTGGGCCACGAGAAGGAAGCCCATCGGACTCCCGCCGGGAACGTGCAGCAGTTCGTCTACTGCTTCTGCCGCAGGACCGCTTCCTGAACCTGGAATGCCTGCGCCGGCAGGGCTAGCGGCGCTTGCCCGGCATCGCGACCAAGGACACCGCGACGGGCTTCGATGCAGCCGGAGCCGGAGGCGGCTTGCGCAATTCGGAAATCGCGCCCGCCAGCACGCGCGCGGCCGACCGCAGGAAGAGCACGGCCAGCGCGGCGCCGACGGCAATGTCCGGCCATCCGCTGGCCGTCAGCCACACGCCGCCCGCCGCGACGAAAACCGCGACGTTCGCCGCGATGTCGTTGCGCGAGCACTCCCAGACCGAGCTCATGTTGATGTCGTCCTCGCGGTGGCGCGTGAGCAGCAGCAGGCACACACCGTTGGCCGCGAGCGCCGCCAGGCTGGCGACGCCCATGATTTCGAACGTGGGCAGCGCCGGATGCAGGATTTTCCACGCGACCTCGCCCGCCACGGCGAGGCCGGCGGCCAGGATCAGCGCGCCCTTGAGGAAGGCCACCTTCGCCTTCGTGCGCAGGCTGCGGGATACGGCGTAGAGGCTGACGGCATAAGTCAGCGCATCGCCGAGGTTGTCGAGGGAATCCGACAAAAGCGCGACCGAGCCCGCGCGCAGCGCCGACACCAGCACGACGACGAACATGACCGCGTTGATGGCGAGCACGGTCTTCAGGACCGCGGCCTGGCGCTGCCTGAGCGCATCGAGCACGCAGGATTTGTCTTCGCAGCAATGATTCATGGGCAGTGCATGGATTACGTAGCGGTACGATTTTCCCGTCCAGTCTAGCACTCCGCTTCGGAAAGCACGCGCGGCCTGCCCCGCCTCCCGGGCTCCGGATCAGATACCCGCGGCTGAGCGCACCCACGCCGCGATCGCGCGCGCGTCCATCGCACCCGACGTGCGGGCCACCTCCTGCCCGTCGCGGAACATGACCATCGTGGGGATGCTGCGGATGCGCAGGCGCAGGGAGGTCTTTGAATGCTCTTCGGTATTCAGCTTGGCCAGCCTCACGCCCGGCTCGAGCTGGCCGGCCGCGCGCTCGAAATGCGGCGCCATCGACATGCAGGGCCCGCACCACGGCGCCCAGAAATCGACGACCACGGGGATCGTGCTCCTGCCGACGACGTCGGCGAAATTCGCATCGGTGAGCGTTGCCGGGTGGCCGTCGAACAGCGGCTGCCCGCACTTGCCGCACTTCGGGCCGCCGGCCAGGCGATCGGCCGGCACGCGGTTGGCCGCGCCGCAATGCGGGCAGGGAACGATGTGCGCGGCAGCTTCCATTGCCTTTCTCCGGATGTCGATATCCCGGAAATGGTTGCACGTCGCGACGAATTCAAGCCCGCGCGTCAGCGGTGCAGGTACTTCCTGATCGCGCGCTCGAGCCTGCGCACGCCCTCGACGATGACTTCCGGCGCGCTGCGCGTGAAGTTCACGCGCATGGCCGAGCGGTCCCGCCCGTCGGGATCGAACACGCTGCCCGGCACGAAGGCGACCTTTTCCTCGAGCGCCAGCTCGTAAAGCCGGTCGGTGTCGATGCGCGCATCCTTCGCCCGCATCCAGACGAACATGCCGCCGGCCGGGACCTCCCACTCGAACCATTCGCCGATGCGCGCGGCCGCCTCGTCGCACAGCACGTCGCGGCGCTCGCGGTAGAGCTCGTTGATCGAATGCGCGTGGCTCACGTCGAAGCCGCTCTCCAGCAGCTCCAGCGCGACGGCCTGCGTGAAGATGCTGCTGGAGAGGTCGGAGGACTGCTTGGCGAGCGCGAGCTTCCCGATCATCGCCGGAGCGGCGATGGCCCAGCCCACCCGCAGCCCCGGCACGATGCTCTTGGACAGCGTGCCCAGGTAGACCACCGGGCCGTCGTAGCCGTCCGGATAGCGGGCTGCGTCGGACTCGAGGATGTCGGGTCCCGGCTCGCCGTCGAAATGGATGGAGTGATAGGGATCGTCCTCCAGCAGCCAGGTGCCGGCCGCACGCACCTTCTCGAGCAACGCCAGGCGCTTCGCCTGCGGCACCAGCGCGCCCGTCGGGTTGGAATAGTTCGGCACGACGTAGGCGAATTTCGCGCGTGCGAGCGCTGCATCGAAACCCGGCCGGTCGAGGTTCCAGTCCAGCTTCTCGTAGCGCGGCCCGCGCGGCCGCCAGGCGTCGAGCGCGCCGAGGTAGGTCGGCGCCTGGGCCACGATCAGGTCGCCGGGATCGACGAGGACCTTGCCCATGAGGTCGAGCCCCTGCATCGCACCGGTCATCAGCATCACGTTGTCGGCCGTGAACCGGCCGCCGCATTCGGCCGACGTTCGTGCCGCGATGGCCTCGCGCAACGCATGCAGCCCCTCGACCGGGCCGTACTCGAGAACCTTCGTGCCCCAGCGCTTCAGTGCCCGATCAGCCGCCTCGCGGATGGCATCGACGGGATACAGCTCCGCCGCCGGCAGGCCGCCGGCGAGGCTGACGATGTCGGCCCGGCCGCCGATCGACAGAAACTGCTGGGTGATGGTGTTGCTGGATTCGATCCAGCGGGTGAATGGAGGACGCGAGGAATTCATGGGCATGAATTCTCGCAGAGTTGCGGACCGGGCGCCCCCCGGGGAGCGGAAAGCCAAAAGGTTGAAGGTGAAAGCGGAAAGTCACGGCATTGATCCTTTGCCGCGGCGACCTTCGCTTTACGCCTTTTACGTTCCCCTTTCCCTTTCCGCTTCCGCCTTTTCGCTTCCTTCCCGGCTTTCAGGCAACGCCGACAATGACGTGGCTCGCCTTGATCAGCGCGACCGCCGGCTTGCCGGCGGCAAGCTGCAGGTCTGCCACGGCGTCGTTGGTGACGATCGCGGACACCTGGCTGCCGCCGGAGAGCTTCAGCGTGACTTCGCTGTTGACCGCGCCCTTGCTCACCTTGGAAACCTGGCCGGAGAGCTGGTTGCGGGCGCTGAACTTGTAGCCGCCGGCATCGGTGAGCAGCGTGACGAGCGGGGCCTTGACCAGGCCGACCGCCTTCTTGCCCTTGGCGAGGCCCAGCTTCCTCGCGCTTTCGCTGGTGACGACCGCGACGAGCTTGTCGCCGCCCGCGAGGTCCAGGGTGACTTCGGTGCTGACCGGCCCGGCGTTGACGGCCGAGATCGTGCCTTCGAGCTGGTTGCGTGCGCTGACTTTCATGCTTGCTCCTCGAATGTGATGTGAATCGATGAGGCTGCGACCCGCAGCCATGGTTGCCATCCTAGGCCGCAGCGCTGGCTAGTTCCCACCACAGCGGGACGACGGCCTGCCATTACCGGTTCGACGCGCATTCGCTGTATATTGTTCAATATAGCGGCGGCATGTCCATGACCCGACGATCCCTGAAAACCCATCTCGAGCTCGAAACCGGGTTCGGCGCGCTGCTGGGCGGCAACCGCATCCGGCTGCTGGAAGCCGTCGACAGGCAGGGCTCGATCTCGAAGGCCGCGCGCAGCATCCCGATGTCGTACAAGGCCGCGTGGGACGCGCTCGAGGAGCTGAACAACCTCGCCGACGAGCCCGTGATCCTGCGGAGCATAGGCGGCGCGGGCGGCGGCGGCACGAAGCTCACCGACTACGGGCGCAGGCTGGTCGCCATGTTCCGCGCCATCGAGGCCGAGTACCAGGCGGCGATGGACCAGCTCTACCGCGAGTCCGACGCCGCCGAGGGTGCGGACAAGGCCGCGTTCCAGCGGCTGCTGCGCCGGATCACGCTGCGCTCCAGCGCGCGCAACCAGTTCGTCGGCACCGTGTCGCGCGTGGAGTCGGACGCCGTGGACGCTCTGGTTTTCCTGTCGATCGACGAGGGCTTCGAGATCGCGGTGCGCGTCACCGCGGACTCCGTCAAGCGCCTGGACCTCGCGCCGGGTCGCGAAGCCATCGCGCTCGTCAAGGCGCCCGCGGTGGACCTGCTGGCCGGCAGCCACGAAAGGGCCGCCGATACCAACTACATGGACGGCGTGGTCAGCCGCATGACGAGGGGACCGGTCAACACGGAAGTCGTGATCGACATCCCGCTCGCCAGGGCCAGGCATGTGACCGCGGTGGTTCCCAGCGGGGTGGCCACGGAGCTCGGGCTGAAAACCGGATCGCAGGTGACGGCCGCCTTCAGCGCTTCAAGCGCTATCCTCACGACGTTCGGATAGGTCATCCGTCATAGCGAAACCGCCCGACCGCGTCTTCGTTCCACGCTACGCCGCTGCCGGGCACGTCGGGGATGTGGATGAAGCCGTCCCTTACCTCGAACGGGCGCTCGAGGATGGGATTGGCGTAGTCCTGCCACTCCAGCCAGTGCGCGGTTTCGGTCACCCGCATGACGTGCGCCGAGAACTCCGGATACAGGTGTGTCGACACCTGGATGCCGGCGGCCGCTGCAACGGGTGCCGCGCGCAACCAGCCGCTGACCCCGCCGATGCGCATCAGGTCGGGCATGTAATAGTCGCCCGCGCCCGCACGCAGCGCCTCGTACAAAGCGCGCGGCCCGTAGAAGTTTTCGCCCAGCTGGACCGGGGTATCGAGCTCGCGGGCGAGCTGCGCATGGCCGGCCAGGTTGTCGTAGGCGATCGGCTCCTCGAACCAGCACAGCCCGAGGTCGTCGAGGGCGTGGCAGCGGTCCAGCGCGTCGCCGAGGGGGAGCGCCTGGTTGAAGTCGATCATGAGCTTGACGTCCTCGCCGACCGCCTCCCGGATCACCCGGATGGCCTCGATGTCGTCCGCGGCGCGCTGCCTGCCGAGGCGGACCTTCAAGCCCCGGAACCCGCCTTCGGCGACGAGTTCCTGCGCCTCGCGCCCGAGAGTCGTCACGTCGGTCAGCCACATGCCGCCGCTGCTGTAAGCCGGCACCGGCGCCACCGAGCCGCCGAGCAGCACTGCCAGCGGCAGGCCGGCAGCCTGGGCGAGCGCATCCCAGATCGCCATGTCGATCCCCGATACCGCGATCAGCGAGATCCCTTCGAGGCCGACGAAGTTGAGCGACTTGCGGAAGGCCTGGTAGTCGTCGAGCGGCACGAGCGGCTTGCCGACGCGCGCTTCGCACCAGGCCTCGATCAACGGCACGATCGCGCGCATCGAGCCGGCCAGGTACGGCTCGAGGTAGCTGCGGCCGACGATGCCCTGCTCCGTCTGCAGGTCGATGGCGATGAGGGGAAAAGTGTCGAACCGCATGATGCGGGCGACGATGGGCCGCGAAAGCGGCACGAGCAGCGGCCGCACGCGGGCGGACCTGAGCGTGAGTTTCCGGGACATCTGCAGTTCCTCCGATTCGACGGATCAGGCAGCGTATTGCGCTTCGCCGTTGCCGAAGGATACGTCGTCCCTGGCAATGCCGACGAGCGTGATGAAGACGTGCCCCGGTGCATGCTCGTGCACCACGATGTACTTGTCGTTCTCGGGCACGCTGATCGTCTCGACCATCGCGCGATAGACGATATCGGCGAGGGTTGCGTGGAACTCCTTCGGCCGGCCCTGGGCCAGGTCGATGCGAACATAAGGCATGTCGGTCTCCTTTTTCCGTTTGCGGAAAACTTCGCGCGTTTAGTTGTATATACAAGTTTCCGGCCAAAAAATCAGGCCGCGGCGATCCTCGCGGCGATCTCCGAGACCGTCCGGTTCAGGCGGCGCATGTCTCCGGCGCCGATCTTCGCGTCCAGCTCGGCCTGCGCCTTCTTCCAGAGTGGAAGCGCCAGCTTCAGCCGCGCGCTGCCCTCGCGAGTGACGATCCAGCGGCGCTCGCGGCGATCCTCGGCCGCGTCCTGCGCAATCCATCCCAGAGACCGCAGGGTCGCGAGCGTGCGCGTGAGCGTGCTGTTGTCGATGAGCAGGGCGTCGGCCAGGTCCGAGGTCCTGACCCCGTGGTTGTTCGAGAGATATCGCAGCAGGCTGAACTGGGCGGTCAGGAGCCCGGCGGGCTTCAGACGGGCATCGTAGAGCTGCGTCATCACCCGAGCCACCTGGCGCAGCGACGCGCAATAGCATTCCGGCCTGTGGATCGAGGAGCCGCTCCTTCGCATGCCGGCACATTACTTGTATATGCAAGTATGGTCAACGCCGTCACGGACCGCTCCGGTCGCCGCACGAAGCGAGAGACCGAGGGAAGGACGCTCCTGCGGCAGCGACATTCAGCCCGATGACGGAAAATTCGACCGCCGCGATTCCAGCCGGCACGGCAGATCGGAATCCGGGTTGAAAACCGGCTCGAAGGTGACGGCCGCTTTTCCCGCCGGCGCAGCGATCCTGACGACGTTCGGCTAGCGCGCGGAAGCCCGCGTACCGGCCGCCGGCGGCGGTTCCATGACCTGCAGCGGCAGCAAGGCGAGCCCCTTGGGCTTCAACCTGCGCTCGACCTGCTTCTGCACCTCGGCGAGCGACGCGCGTCGCTGGTCGAACGCGAACGACAGCGATGCAAGCTCCGCGGATACCCGCACGCTCGCCTTGTCGACGCCGCGCGCGGATCCGACGAGCGCCGTGACTGCGGCGGCATCCCCGGCGGCAAGCGTGCCGTCGATCGCGAAGAACGCCACCCTGTGGTCGCGGTCGAAGGCGCGCGTCACGATCGCGTAATCGTAGACGGCGGCCACCTTGTCCTCGATGCAGTGGCCGCAGGCAGCCGCCGGCGCGGCGGCCGCAAACGCGATGGCCAGGATCGCGGCGCGCGCGGCGGCCGTGCTCAATGCGCGCCCTCCGCGTGCACCGCGCCCGCCGGCTGCGCATCGACCCAGTGGAAATACTTGATGTAGCCGGCGATCTCGGCGTCGCTCAGGTTCTGGTTCGGCATCGGCAGGTTGTGGTACTTCGCGAGCAGCGCCTTGGCGTCGGCGTCCGACTCGAGCATGTTCTCGGGCGTCTTGAGCCAGCGCGCGAGCCAGGCATCGCTGCGGCGCCTGGTCACGCCGGCGAGGTCCGGTCCGAGCTTGTCGCCCTTGCCGATGGAATGGCAGGCCAGGCACTTGCTCTCGAACGCCGTCTTGGCCTGCACCGCGGCCGGATCGGTCGGTGTGGCCGTGGCCGAGAAATTATGGTGCTCGAGCTCGGCGACCTGGGGCTTGGCCTCGGTCGATATCAGGCCGATGGCGCCCTGCGACGCGTTGGCGAAATGATGGTCCACCATGATGTACTGGCCGGCCTCCGGAACGACGAATTCCACGATCGCGGAATTGGACGAGCCGAGCAGGACCGTCTGCATGCCGCGGAACTGGTTGTCGGGGTTGCCCTCGATCCAGACACGGTCGAAGATGGTGCCCACGACGTGGAAGCTCGAAGTCTTGCTGGGGCCGACGTTGAGCACGTACAGGCGCACGCGCTCGCCGGGTTTCGCGGCCAGCGGGTTGCGCACCATGCCGTTGTGCACGCCGTTGAACACCACGTGGCTGGGCTGCGCGGCGCGCAGGTGATCGCCGTCGAGCACGTACAGCGGCGCACCGTCGATCTTGTGCTTGCCCGGATCGGGCTTCGCATAGAACTCGCTCTGGATCACGACGTACTCGCGGTCGACCTTCGTCGGGTAGCCTTCGCGCGGCTCCACCACCACGGCGCCGTACATGCCCGAGGCGATGTGCTCCAGGATCATCGGCGTGCCGCAGTGGTACATGAACACGCCGGGATAGTTCGGCGTGAACTCGAACTCGATGGTCTGGCCCGGCGCGATCGAGCGGTACTTGTCCTGCGGCGAAACCATCGCGGCGTGGAAATCCATGGAATGCATCATCGGCGCCGCCGTGAACCGCACGCCCGGCACCGGCTCGTCGCTGCGGTTGGTCATGCTGAAGCGGATGCGGTCGCCCACGCGCGCACGCACGGTCGGGCCCGGTACCTGGTCGCCGAAGGTCCAGGCGCTGAACTTCACGCCGGGCGCGATCTCGATGATCTTGTGCGTCGTATCGAGGCGGATGACCTTCTCGGTCGAGGGATCGAGCGGCTTCAGCTCCGCGCCCAGGCTGAGCGCCTTGCCCTCGGCGAATGCCCCGGTGTGCCGCTCGGCGGACAGCTTCGCCGGCCGCGGCTTGAGGTCCATGCCGGCCGGATCGTACTTGTCGGCCGGCGCCTTCGACTGGTTACAGCCGGCAAGCAGCACGATGACGCATGCGGCAAACGCGCGGGAACACGGGTTGGCGGTTTTCATTGATCCTCCCTGGCTGGTCGAAATCCGACCCTATGATAAACAACCTACACGCCGGCGAATCGGGCCCGTTTGACCTGGATCAGGAAGCGGCCGGCCGGGAAAGCGGCGGTCAGCCTCCGAACACCCGCGGCAGGACCGTTCCGATCGGGTCCCTGAGCACCGCGGCCGCCAGCGCGTCGAAGGGCGTGCGCTCGGCGTTCACGATCACGATGCGCGCGCCCGCGGCATCCGCGATTTCCACGGCGCCGGCGACCGGATAGACCTGCAGGCTCGTGCCGATCGCGAAGAACAGGTCCGCCTCGCCCGCGACGCGCAGCGCCCGGTCGATGACCCCGGGCACGAGCTGCTGGCCGAACGAGACGGTCGCGCTCTTGAGGATCCCGCCGCAGTCGCGGCACGGCGGATCCTCCTCGCCGGCACGCACGCGGTCCAGCGCCCTCTGCATCGGCGCCGTCATGCCGCAGGCCATGCAGACCACCTGGCGCACGGTGCCGTGCACCTCGATGACCTTTGCGCGCGAGTTGCCCGCCATCTGGTGCAGCTCGTCGATGTTCTGCGTGATCAGCGCGTGCAGCTTGCCGCGCTTTTCCAGCGCCGCGAGCGCGAGGTGCCCGGCGTTGGGTTTCGCGGTCCAGGCCGGGTGCGCCATGCGCGACTTCCAGGCCGCCTTGCGCACCTCGGGATCCGACATGTAGCAATGGATGTTCGAGAGCTTCTCGGCCTGCGGATCCTTCGTCCACACGCCCTGCGGGCCGCGGAAATCCGGGATGCCCGACTCGGTCGAGATGCCCGCGCCGGTCAGCGCGACCACGCGCCGGGCCCCGTCGACCCAGCGCCTGACATCCTCGATGCTTTCTTTCGACTCGTCCCCGCGCATTGAGCCTGCCTCCCGCTTTTCACCGCAAAGAATGAAGAAATGCGAGCCGCGGCATAGCTTACCGGTAGGGGAAAACGTAGAGCCATTCGCAGTGTGCCGTGACGTTCCACGCGTCCGCGCGGTCGTCCGTCCGATAAGTGCAACGGCCGTCGACGCCGGTGAAGCGCCCGCTGCCGCCGACAATGCGCATCGTGCCTTCCCCCGCGGTGCCCGGATGGTCCACGCCGCGCTCGAAGACGAGCATCAGGGTTTCCTCCGACGGGAACGTCGCGAGGCTGTCCGCCTCCAGGATCAGTCCGGACGGGGTTTTCCTCGAGAACAGCGCATAGCGGACCTGCGCGCTGTCGCCGTCGACGAAGGGCCTGCCGCTGCTGTTGGCGATCCTCAGGGTGCCGCTGCCCCCCTGCGCCGTCACCGTCGTGTCCTCCATCTCCACGGGGAAGGCCTGCGCGCTGGCGGAGATTTCGATGTCCATCGTGCCGCTGTCCGCGCGCGCGGACGGCGGCGGGGCCATGCAGAGCCCCGCGGCAAGTGAACAGACGAACGCTGCCTTCCTCATGAATTCCCCGCTTTCGTTGCCGGCCCGGCGGACGAGAACCGCGCCCGGTATTCGCCCGGCGTCACACCGGCCTGGCGCAGCAGGCTGCGGCGCATGGTCTCCTCGGAGCCGAAGCCGCAGCGCGCCGCGACCCGCTTGACCGGCACACGCGTGGTGGCAAGGAGCTGACGCGCCGCTTCCACGCGCAGGCTCTCGACGGCCCTCGCCGGCGTGCGGCCCGTCGCGGCCGCATAGTATCGCAGGAAGGTGCGCTCGCTCATGCCCGCGCGGGCGGCCAGCGCCGGCACCGAGAGGTCCGCGGCGAGATTGCCGGCGATCCAGCCGTGCAGCCTGTCGAGGCGATCGTCGCCGTGCTGCAACGAGAGCGCAGTGCTGAACTGCGACTGTCCTCCGGGGCGCTTCAGGAACACGACGAGGTCCCGCGCCACGGCGATCGCCACGGCGTGGCCGACGTCCCTTTCCACCATGGCGAGCGACATGTCGATGCCCGCCGTGACGCCGGCCGAAGTCCAGACCTTGCCGTCTTCGATGAAGATCGGATCGACTTCCACGCGCACCTTGGGATGGGCGTGCGCCAGCGCGCCGCACTCGTCCCAGTGCGTCACGGCGCGCCTGCCATCCAGCAGGCCCGCAGCGGCCAGCAGCCACGCCCCCGAGCAGACCGAAGCCACCCGCTTCGCCCGCGTCGCGCGGCGCCGCAGCCACGTCAGCAGCCGGCGGTCCCGCGCGGCCTCGTGCACGCCGGCGCCGCCGGAAACGATCAGCGTGTCGATCGCCCCGCCGGCAGCGCCGGGCCTGCGCACGACGAGGCAAAGCCCCGACGAGGTGGGCACCGGAGAGGACTCCGCCACGACGCGCACGGCGTAGGCCGGCGGCCTGCCCGCCGCACGCAGCGCGTCGTTCGCCGAGGCGAAGACCTGCAGCGGCCCGGCGACGTCCAGGAGCTGCGCGCCGGGGAAGGCTACGACCTCGACGACCCGGCATGGCGGAATCCGAGGGTTCTTTGTCATTTACGACACAGCCTAGCACGGATAACGTACGCGTACCCGCCCAAGCAAAGGACGAAGCCATGGCCCTCGAGCTGCGACGCAACTGCGAATGCTGCGACCGCGACCTGCCGCCCGCGTCGACCGAGGCGCGCATCTGCTCCTATGAGTGCACGTTCTGCGCGGACTGCGTGGAGAACGTGCTGTCCAACGTCTGCCCGAACTGCGGCGGCGGCTTCGTGCCGCGGCCGATCCGCCCGGCCACCGAATGGCGCCCCGGCCTGTCGGTGGCCAAGCGGCCGCCGTCGGACAAGCGCCGCTCTCTGTCGTACAGCCGCGAGGATATCGCGGCGTTCAGCTTGCGGATCAGGGATATCGCGCCGGAACGGCGCTGAACGTCTGCCTGGCCTCGTCGCGGCGGCGAACATGAGGACCGGAGGATCCGGAAAGCGCCGTCACGCCGATGCCGACAGGTCGCGGCGGAACGTCTCGGCCAGGAAGCAGGCGCAGGCAAGGCTGACCGCCGCGGTAACGGCGATATAGCCGGCGATCGGCCATGTGGTCTTGTACGTCGCAAACAGCCACGCGGATATCAGGGGAGCGGGGCCCGACGTGACGATGCCGGCAATCTGGTAAGGCAGAGAAGCGCCCGTGTAGCGGACCTGCGTTCCGAACAGCTCGGCGAACCATGTCGATTGCACTGCATAGACCGACGCCTGGGAGAGCGCCATCCCGCCGATGTACGCGAGCACAATGAAAACCGGATCGCGTGTCTCGACGAGCTGGAAGAACACGAAGCCGTACAGCGCAACGAACACCGCCCCGATCAGGTAGACCGTCCGCCGGCCGATGCGGTCCGACAGCTTGCCGAACAGCGGCAGCGTGAAGAGCTCGATCGCGCAGCCGGCGAGGATCGCGTTGAGGAAGAAGCCCCTCGACAGCCCGAGCTGCTGGGTTCCGTATGCAAGCATGAACACGTTGATGACATTGAACGTGATGTCGGTCGCGAAGCGCGTGCCGAGCGCAAGGAAAATCTCCCTGGGATGGCGCCTGAACAGCTCGATCAGCGGCGCCCTGGAGACGGTGCGGGCAGCCCTGGCTTCGGCGAATACGGGCGACTCGACCACGCGCAGGCGGATGAAGAGCCCGATCGCGATCAGCGCCACGGAGAGCAGGAACGGGATGCGCCAGCCCCAGGAAAGGAACTGGTCTTCCGGCAGTTTCGACACCAGCGCGAATACGCCCGTCGAGAGCAGCAGGCCGATCGGCACGCCGAGCTGGGGGAAACTGCCGTAGAACCCGCGCTTGCCGCCCGGCGAGCTTTCGACCACGAGCAGCACGGCCCCACCCCACTCGCCGCCCACGCCCAGGCCCTGGCAGAACCGCATCAGGATGAGCAATGCCGGCGCCCAGCTCCCGATCGTTTCGTAAGTGGGCAGGATGCCGATGATGAACGTCGCCACGCCCATGATCATCAACGTCGCGACCAGCGCCGCCTTGCGTCCGATACGGTCGCCGAAGTGGCCGAAGAATACGGCGCCGAACGGTCGTGCCACGTAGCCGACCGCAAAGGTCCCGAACGCCGCGATCGTGCCCACCGCCGGATCGAACGACGGGAAAAACAGTTTCGCAAACACGAGCGCCGAGGCGGTCGCGTACAGAAAGAAGTCGTACCATTCGATCGCGGTACCCACGACCGACGAGACGAGCACGCGGTTGAGCATCGGGCGATCGAGCGCATCCGGTTGCGATCCTGTTGCCATGGCCCCACCCCCCTTTTTCTGGACTACGGCTTGCGATGGCGCTCCGCGGCGCCTTCGTCTATCGGCGGTCCCGCGCCGTCTCTTTCCTCTTACCAGTGCAACTCCATCGGGAATCGGTCGAGCGCCTCGACACCGGAACCCGTCAATCGAACGATCCGCTCGGTGCGCAGGCCCCCGACATCGGGCACCGTGATCGTGGACTTGAGCGTGAAGACCATGTTCTCCTGCAGCACGGTCGTGTTTCCCGGGCCGATCCACGGCGCCTCTTCTTCCGGGTCCATCCCGGTCCCGTGTCCTGTGCCGTGCCCGCGCGCCTCGCTTGAGTATTTCTCGTAGCCCGACCTGACCAGCGCCTGCTGGATTACCGTATTGAGCTCGTGCGCCGCCATCCCGGGCCGCGCCGCCGCCAGGCCCGCTTCCACCGCGCACGCGGCGGCCGCGACGATCGCCATCTTCTCCGGAGCCGCCTTGCCGTAAGTGAAGCCGCGGCCGCCGTCTGCGACGTAGCCGCGATACCGTGCGCCGATGTCGGTCATGACGAGATCGCCGGCCTGCAGCACGCGATCGGTCGGCCGCGCCAGGTTGTAAGCCGAGCGCGGGCCGGCCTGCACCATCGAATCGAATGCAGTGCGATCGGCGCCGCCGGCCAGCATCGCGCGATCGGCGAGCCACGCGAGCTCCCGTTCGGTGTGGGGCCTGCCGTCGGACAGTGCATCGCGAATCGCGGCCATCGCCGCATCGGTGAGCGCGGCCGCCTTGCGCATCAGACGGACTTCGGCGTCGCTTTTGATCGCCTTGATCTCGGCCAGCACGAGAGAGGATTTCAATGTCAGCCCGTCCAGCCCGGCTCGCACGCGATCGAGCACGCCCGCCGGGATGTAGGCCGCGCCGGCAAGGCCCGCCATGCCGCCCCGATGGCGCGCACCGAATGCGCGCAAGCGCTCGCCGAGCTCTCGAAAGCTCGCCACGGGAAACGTCGTCACGCTGGCGGCGTAGGCGAGGGTCTGGTCGGAGACGAACAATATCGGCTCGCCGTCGACACCGAGCAGCAGCACCGCGTTGGCGATGTCGGAGACACCGTCCAGCGGGCGGAATTCGGTGAAATAAGTGATGTTCGCGCCGCGCCAGCAGTCGCCGAACGCGATCAGGCCCACGAGGCCTGCCTTCTGCAAGGCGTTGCGGACCGTGACGATGCGCTGCCTGAATTCTTCCGGCGCGATGCCTTCGCCGACGACGTCATCGCCTTTTGGCGGCATGGCCGCGACCGGCCCGGCTTCGAGCGTCGAATGCGTGCCCATCGAATGCTCCTCCTGGAAGTTGCCGCCGCGGCCCTGCCGTTGCGCCCGCCGGCAGCGGCGTCCGGCAATCGTAATGCGGTTTCGCTATACGAATCCAATGAAGCATCGGCGATCTGCTATTCTGTTTTCGAATAGCGGAGGAACCGTGGCCGGGACCCGGACCGACTGGCTGGCGCGCTCGCGCCTGAACGCGCGCCAGCTTGCACTGATCGTGCAGCTGGACGAGAAGCGTTCGGTGTTGAAAGCTGCGCAAGCCGCCCGGATGACGCAGCCCGCGGCCTCGAAGCTGCTGCAGGCGGTCGAGGAAGCGCTGGGCGTGCAGCTCTTCGCGCGCCACTCGCGCGGCGTCATGCCCACGGCGTACGGCGAGATCGTCGTGCGGCATGCACGGGCCGCGCTGGCGGAGTTCAGGCAGGCGCACGAAGAGGTCGCGGCCCTGCAGTCGGGCGTAACGGGCGAGGTGTTCCTCGGTACCGTCGTGACATCCGCCACCGACCTCGTACCGGCGGCCGTCACCCGGCTCAAGGCCCTGCATCCCCGCATCCGCGTCAACATCGAGCTGGGATTCAGCGAGGATATGGTGCGGGGGCTGCTCGACCGCAAGCTCGACATCGCCATCGCCCGCCTGCACCCCTCGCAGGCCCTTGCCGATCTGCAGTTCGAAGCCCTGGCGGATGAACCGCACGCGATGATTGCACGAAACCGGCATCCGCTCGGACGTTCGCGCCGCCTTGCGTGGCGCGATCTCGCGCAGCAGACCTGGGTGCTGCCGCCGCCGGGCAACGTGCTGCGAGACCATCTGACGCGGCTGTTCCTCGAAAAAGGCCTGGCGCTGCCGCAACAGGTGGTCGAAACGTCGTCGCTGCCGATCATCACGAACCTGCTGCGCATGAGCGATATGGTCGCGCCGCTTGCGATTGCCGTGGCGCGCCCCTATTGCGAAACCGGTGTATTGAGGGTGTTGCCGGTCCGCCTCGACCTGCGTCTCGGCGCCGCCGGCATCCTTACCCGGCGCGACCGCGATCTTTCACCCGGCGCGGCGGCAATGCTGAAGTCGTTGCGCGATGCAGCGGCACGGCTCCCTTCGCGCAAGGCGAAGGCCGGCTGACGCCTGCTGTCACAACGGGCGGACCTGGCCTACCGTTGCCTGATGTGCTTCACCAGTTGCCGCGGCCCGACTTCTGCGCCGAAGACGTTGCCTGACTTGTCCACGGCCAGGCCCTCGGCGGCGCTGGTGCCCTGCAGCTCCAGCGGGTCCGGGATGCGATAGAGCACTTCGCCGGTCTTGATGCTGCCGATGCGGATGCCGCGCTTCCAGCCCGGATGCGCGGCGAAGTCGAGCCCGTTCGATTCCGAGTCGGCAACGTAGAGCATCCCGCCGCGGATGTAGACGCCGCTCGGCCGTCCGAACTGCAGCCATTGCGCGATGAAGCCGCCGTCCTGCGCGAGGATCTGCACGCGCATGTTGCCGCGGTCGGCGACGAACAGCCGGCCCTGCGCGTCCATGGCGATGTCGTGCGGCGTCTTGAACTCGCCCGGCCCCGTGCCCCAGCGTCCGAACGAGCGCAGGAACTTCCCGTCCTTCGAGAACACCGAGATGCGCGCGACGCTGCCCGGCCCCTGACCTGGATACTGGCCCGCGTGGCCCTCGGCGACGTAGATGTCACCGTCAGGTGCAACGACGACGCTGCACGGCTCGGTCAGCGCCTGCGGGGGATTGCCCGCGACGCCCGGCGTGCCGAGGGTCAGCAGC
Organism: Burkholderiales bacterium; assembly: GCA_036274775.1. Lineage (GTDB taxonomy): Bacteria > Pseudomonadota > Gammaproteobacteria > Burkholderiales > JACQAP01 > JACQAP01. Next base: position 39,184 of record DASUFB010000048.1, read on the forward strand.
ACCCTGCCCTCGGGGCTGAACTTGACCACGACATGGCCCTTCGGCTTGTCATGCGGATATTTCTTGCGCTCACGCTCGTTCGCCGCGCGCCCGTCGACCACCCAGACGTTGCCGTCCGCGTCGACGTAGATCTTGTGCGGGAACACGAACATTCCGGCGCCGAAGCTCTTCAGCAGCTTCCCCGTGGCGTCGAATTTCATGACCGGCGCCACGCCGGAGCCCGCGCAACTGTCGTACGCGAACGGCGAGCCTCCCGGCGGGGCTTCCGGGTTCGCCCCGCAGCGGTTGGCCACCCAGACGCTCGCGCCGTCGTTGTCGATCGCCACCGCGCTCAGCGCACCCCAGGTCTGTCCTGCGGGCAGCTCGCCCCACGGCGCGATCGTGCGGAAGGGGCTCGGAAGATCGTTCGTCGGCTGGACATCATCCGCGCAACAGCTCGCGGTTGCGCAAAGACTCGTAGTGGCGAGCATAGCCAGCAGCAATATCGACTGCTTCTTTTTCCGCATGAAGCTCCTCCTGTCGTCGTCGGATCCGTAAGCCCGGCAGCTTGACCGTGCCACGTGGCTTCGCCCATGACGGGCACGCTGCGATGGCTCCGCGGAGGCGATTGTCTCCCAATTCGGTTTTCATGCCATCCGCGCTGATCTCCAGCAAGTCTCTGCCGAACGGGCCGGCCATTCGAATTTTCTGCGCAGCAGCCAGGACCGCACGCCGCAGCGACCATCGAAGCAAAGCCGATCCCAGAAAAATCAACGGCCAGCATGCCGTTGCCGGCCGCTGCTGAAATCCGCTTGACTCCGCCGCGCGAACGGCGCTTACTGAACCCGCTTCCGCGAAGTGAGCGGGGTGGACCCTCAAGCCCAAGGCAAGACGACCCGAGTTGTTGCCCGGAACGCCCGCTGTTGTGCGCGCTTCTTCCTTCCGGCGTGCCTGATGCGGGCAGGGCGGCGACCACCTGAACCCCGCGTTCGAGGGTTATCCCGCCAGCGAGCCGAAGCACAACGCAAAGGGCGTGACGCGAGTCGCGCCCTTTGTACGTGCGGCAACTGCTTACGCCGGCGCCACTTCCACCATCGCGTCGAACGCCGCCTGCCCCGCGGAAAATCCGAACAGGTCGACCGCCGCGTCCGGCAGTACGGGCGCGCCGGCGGTCAGGCGGTTGAGGCCGGGCCAGCCGTCGCGCATCCACACGGTACCGGCCGCAATGCGCGGGGTGACGTGGGCGCGCGCCATCAGGTCGCCGCGCGCGTTGAAGATGCGGATCGCCGCGCCTTCGGCGAGATCGCGCGCGGCCGCATCCTCGGGAGAGATCCACAATGTCGGCCCCGCGTCCCGCCGCGCGAGCGTCGGCAACGCCCTGCCGCTGTCATAGAAGCTGTGGAAGTGGGTCATCGTGCGTCCCTGGGCCAGCGCGAGCGGATAGCCACGGCCGCCGTCGCCTTTGACCGCCACGGGTGCCTCGCATACCGGCAGGGCCGGCAGGCCGAGACGCCCCGCCTGCTCCGATACGAACTCGATCTTGCGCGACGGCGTATCGAAATCCAGCGTCGGATTGGCCACGTGCGAGACGTCGAGCGCGCGGATGCCGCCTTCCGCGCGCAGCGCCGCCACCGTCGCGCGGCCCGTGCAGGGATGGTCGAGAATGGCGTCCACCATCGCTTCCTCCGATGCCCAGGGATGGAAACCCGCGAGGCCGAGGCGCGCGGCCAGCTCCGTGATCACCGCGTACAGCGAGCGCGTCTCGCCCGGCGGATCCAGCGCCCGCTCCATGAGGTAGAGGTGCGTATGCGTCATCTTGCAGCCGAGCTCCTCCAGCCAGGCGGTGCCGGGCAGCACGACATCCGCGAAGCGGCGCGCGGTGTCGTTCAGGAACAGGTCGTGGCTGACCACCAGCGCCGTGCGCTCGATCCCCTGCGCCAGGTCGCCGGCATCGGCGTACGAGGACAGCATGTTCGTGCCCATCAGCAGCAGCGTGCGGATTTTTCCGTCGCGCAGCGCAGCCGTGACGGCGGACATCTGGTTGGGGACGTCCTGCGCGCGCGTCCTGCGCTCCGGCTCGATGATGCTGGCGAGGCCGCGCCCGTGCGCGGCGCTGCCATGGCGCGGGCCGAAGCCGCCGCCCGGGATGCCGACGTTGCCGGTCAGCGCCGGCAGGCAGGCGATCGCGCGCCCGGCCTGCCAGCCGTTCGCGCCCTTGTGCATCGAGCTGCCGCCCAGCACGATCATCGCCGGCCGCGTGTCCGCGTAACGCCGCGCCAGGGCCACGATGCGCTCCGCCGCGACGCCGGTGATGCCGGCCGCCCATGCCGGCGTGTACACCTTGACGTGGGCGGCGAGCGCGTCGAATCCGACCGTGTGCTTCGCGACGAAGGCCGCGTCGTGGCGCCGCTCTTCGCAGATCACGTGCATCATCGCCAGCGCCAGCGCGGTGTCCGTGCCGGGGCGGATGACCAGCACGTCGTCGGACTTGGCGGCCGCCTCGGTATGGCGCACGTCTATCGTGACGACGCGCGCGCCGCGCCGTTTCGCGGCCAGCAGGTGGCGCGCGGTGTTCGGCTGGCTCGCGAGGTTGGCGGCCCAGAGCAGGATGAGGGCGGAGTGCTCGCCCATGTCCTCCTTGGTGTTGGTCTCGAGCATGCCCGTGAGGCCGAGCCCGAACGCGCCCAGTCCCCAGCAGATCATGGTCGGATTCCAGTACTGGCTGCCGTGGAAATTCGCGAAGCGCGCGAGCAACTGCCCGCTCACGCGCGTGCCGTAGCTGGTCGTGAACACACCGTGCCCCGGCCACAGGCCCACGGCCGCGGGGTCCTGCATGCCGGCGACGATGCGGTCGAACGCCTCGTCCCACGTCGCGCGCCGGAATTCGTCGCCGCGGCGGTCCCTTACGAGCGGGTGCAGCAGGCGCGCGGGATTGTCGATGACCTCGCGCGATGCCTGCCCGCGGACGCACAGGAACCCCCGGCTGTCGGGATTGGCGGCATCACCCGTGACGCCCACCAGCCTGCCCTCGCGCACCTCGGCGAGCATGCCGCAGAGCGTGGGATGGCAATTCATCGGGCACATCGTGCGCACGACATTGGGAGGAAGCCCGGTCACCGTCGATGCCATGGTCCGTGCGGATTGCATGAAGCGGAGTGGTTCATTTTATCAGCAGGGCCGCTCGCTTTCGGGGCGCCGGCCCCGCGGCCGCTCAGGTGCGGCCGGATCCATCCTGACCGAGCCGGCGGCCGGCGGCATGGGCCGCGTAGAGCGACGCGAGCCCCGCTGCGGCCGCGCCGGACAACGCGATCAGGACCGGATCGTAGCCGCCCGTTGCCATCCACAGCAGCGACACGACGAAAGGCCCGGCCGCCAGCGCGAACATCTGCGGGGCCGCGAGCGCGCCGCTGATCGCGCCGTAGTGCCGGTGGCCGAACATCGTCGCAGGCAGGGTGCCGCGCACGATGGTGGCCACGCCGTTGCTCATGCCGTACAGCGCTGCGAACGCGACCAGCGGCCAGGCATGGCCGCCGGAGCAGGCGAAGACGGCGAGCGCGGCGACCAGCCCCGCCATGGCGAGCAGCCCGACGTGCGCGATCGGCCATCGCCGGCCGGCCGTGAGCTCGAGGATGCGGCCGAGGACCTGCATGGGCCCGACCAGCGCCGCGACGAGCACCGCCGTGGGCGCCGACAGGCCCTTCGACTGCATCATCGAGGGCATGTGGACCGACATGGCCGAGAAGACCAGGCCCTGCACGGCGAAGCAGCCGCCGAGGAAATAGAACGCCGGCTCACGCAGCACCTCGCGCATCGACCTGGAGGCGGGCGCCGCCTGGCCGCCGTCGTGCGCGGCCGGCGCCTCGCTGCCGCGGCCGGGCAGGAAAGCGAAGTGCAGCGGGGCGCAGACGAGCAGGTTCAGCATGCCCAGCAGGAACACGGCCTCGCGCCAGCCGAAATGCGAGATCAGGGCCTGCGTGAGGGGCCAGAACACGGTGCTCGAGAACCCGGCGATCAGGGTCAGCGCCGTGATCGCCGCCCGCGCTCCGGCGCGGAAATGCCGAGCCAGGACCGCGAACGCCGGATCGTAGAGCGTGGCCGCCATCGCCACGCCGAGGCCGGCATACAGCCCGTACAGGCCGGCAACGGTTTCGACGCGGGACAGCGCGACCAGCAGCAGCGCGCTCGCCGCCGATCCCAGCGCCATGACCGTGCGCCCGCCGATGCGGTCTATCGTCGATCCGATGCGCATCGCGCACAGGCCGGCCACGGCGAGCGCCACCGAGAACGCGCCGACGACCGTGCCCCTGGACGCCCCGAGCGCGGCCTGCAGCGGCTCCATCAACAGGGAGAAGCTGTAGAACACGGAGCCGTAGCTGATGATCTCGGTTGCGCCCAGCACGGCGATCAGCAGCCAGGAATCCCCCAGGCGGGAATGGTGTCCACCGTTTTGCATACCGGTCAAGTTAACGTCCGCGCGGCCGGCCGGCAAGCCGCAGTGGACGCCGGCAGGGCGCCTCCGTAGAATGCGCGCCTTCGCCGCGAACCCCCCTCCCATGAGCGAAACGCCAACCGAAGCCCTGGCCGCGCACGTCGACAAGCGGCGCACCTTCGCGATCATCTCGCACCCCGACGCGGGCAAGACCACGCTCACGGAGAAGCTGCTGCTGTACGCCGGCGCGATCCACATCGCCGGCAGCGTCAAGGCGCGCAAGGCCACGCGCCACGCCACGTCGGACTGGATGGAGATCGAGAAGCAGCGCGGCATCTCGGTGGCGAGCTCGGTCATGCAGATGGAGTACCGCGGCCACGTCGTGAACCTGCTCGACACGCCGGGCCACAAGGATTTCTCCGAGGACACCTACCGCGTGCTGACCGCCGTGGACGCCGCGCTCATGGTCATCGACGCCGCCAACGGCGTGGAGGCCCAGACGCTGCGCCTGCTGGAAGTCTGCCGCTCGCGCGGCACGCCCATCATCACCTTCATCAACAAGATGGACCGCGAGGTCCGCGAGCCTCTGGAGCTCGTCGACGAGATCGAGAAGGTGCTCGGCATGGCCGTGGTGCCGTTCTCGTGGCCCATCGGCATGGGCAAGGCCTTCCGCGGCGTGTACGACCTCGCGCGCGGCCGCATCCGCGTGTTCCGCCCGGGCGAGGACAGGCTGGGCGGCGGCGGGGAGGAGATCGTGTCCGGCCTGGACGACCCGTCGCTCGCCTCGCGCTTCGGCGAGGAGCTCGCGCGCGCGCGCAGCGACATCGAGCTGGTGCAGGCCGCGACACCCGCCTTCTCTCGCGACGGGTTCCTCGCCGGCAGGCAGACGCCCGCCTTTTTCGGCTCGGCCATCAACAACTTCGGCGTGCGCGAGGTGCTCGACGCGCTGGTGGACATCGCCCCGCCGCCGCAGCCGCGCATGGCGCTGCAGGGTCCGGTCGACCCGCACGGCGGAAATTTCTCGTCCGTGGTGTTCAAGATCCAGGCGAACATGGACCCGGCACACCGCGACCGCGTCGTGTTCCTGCGCGTGTGCTCGGGGAAATTCGAGCGCGGCATGCGCCTGAAGATCCAGCGCACCGGCAAGGAGATCCGCCCGAACAACGTCGTGACCTTCCTGTCGCAGCGGCGCGAGATCGCCGAGGAGGCCTACGCCGGGGACATCATCGGCATCCCGACCCACGGCGGCATCCAGCTCGGCGACACGCTGACCGACGGCAGCCGCGACCTGCAATTCACGGGGCTGCCCTTCTTCGCGCCGGAGATCTTCCACGTCGTCGAGGTCGCGAACCCGCTCAAGGCCAAGCAGCTGCGCACCGGGCTCATGCAGCTCGGCGAGGAGGGCGCGATCCAGGTGTTCCGGCCGCTGCGCAACCAGATGATGCTGCTCGGCGCGGTCGGCAGCCTGCAGTTCGACGTCGCCGCGCACCGGCTGCAGCACGAGTACGGCGTCGAGGCGCGCATGTCGCCGGCGCCTTACACCTGCGCGCGCTGGATTTCCGCGGACGACCCGGTCGCCTTCGACCGCTTCGTCGAGCAGAACGCCGGCCGGCTCGCCCGCGACGCGGCCGACGCGCTCGCCGTGCTCACCAACACCGCCTTCGAGATGAAGGTCGTCGAGGACCGCTTCCCCGAGATCCGCTTCCACAAGCAGCGCGAGCACGCCGGGCTCATGCTCGATCGCATTGCCGACATCGCCTGAAGCCTACGGCCTACCCCCTCCACCCAACACAGAGGCACAGAGGACACGGAGAACACAGAGAAAGGCAAAACAGGAATAACAGTGGGGGCGTCCCGGGCTATGCAGCGTCAATTGGGGATTGGATATTCGATGTCCCTCCATTGCGAATACATGATTCCTATCCTGTCGGGTTTTCTCCGTGCCCTCTGTGTCCTCTGTGCCTCTGTGTTGGGTGGAGGGGGTAGGCCTCAGGCCGTAGCGAGTTGCAGGCGCGCACGCGCCGCATCGTATTCCTGCTTCAGCCGGGCGATCAGCTCCGCCGCCGGCAGCACGTCGGTGATGTTGCCGATCCCCTGCCCGGCGCCCCAGATGTCCTTCCACGCCTTGACCGGGCGGTCGGAGGCGAAGCTCATGGAAGTCTTGTCGGCGTGGCCGAGGTTGTCCGGGTCGAGGCCGGCGCGCGCGATGCTGGGCTTGAGGTAGTTGCCGTGCACGCCGGTGAAGAACGGCGTGTAGACGACGTCCGCGGCGCGGTGCCCGACGATCATCTGCTTGTATTCGGGCACGGCGTTGGCCTCGGTCGTGGCGATGAAGCGCGTGCCCATGTAGGCGAAGTCCGCGCCCATCGCCTGCGCGGCAAGGATGCCGGCGCCGTCGGTGATCGAGCCCGACAGCGCGATCGGGCCGGAGAAGAAGCGCCTCACCTCGCGCAGCAGCGCGAACGGGCTCAGCGCGCCGGCATGCCCGCCGGCGCCCGCGCACACGAGGATCAGGCCGTCGACGCCGGCCTCCAGCGCCTTCTGCGCGTGCCGGATGCTGATGACGTCGTGGAACACGACGCCGCCGTACTCGTGCACCTTCTTCACCACGTCGTCCGGCGCGCGCAGGCTCGTGATGATCATCGGCACGCGGTGGCGGACGCAGGCGTCGAGGTCGTGCTCGAGGCGGTCGTTGGATTGATGGATGATCTGGTTGACCGCGAACGGCGCCACCTTCGCGCCGGGGTTCGCCTGCGCATGCGCGTCCAGCGCCGACTCGATTTCGGCGAGCCACTCGTCCAGCCTCTCCCTGGGGCGCGCGTTCAGCGCCGGGAACGAGCCGACCACGCCGTTCCTGCATTGCTCGATGACCAGCGCGGGCACGCCCACGATGAACATGGGCGCGCCGATGACCGGCAGCGCCATGCGGGACTTCAGCTTTTCGACCAGCGACACGGTTCGCCTCCTTGGGAATCCGCCGCGTAACTTGCCTGCCGGTGCCCGGCCCGTCAAGCCGCCGGGGAAAGTGCGCGCGGCGTGAATCCGGCCGGCCGGTGCCCGCGTATATCGGCCCGGGCGCACCCGGAATGTCCCGGGCGCACGCTCACGCGGCGCCGGTTTTGCGTTGCGTCAGTCGCGGGATGCGCCGGCTCCCCGGCCACCCCGTCCCTTGGGATACCAACAGAGGAGATCGTCAGAATGGACCGCAAAATCGTCACCGCCGCGCTCGCCACCACGGCCGCCGCCCTGTTCGCAGCTTCCGCCGCCGTCACGACCGCCCAGGCGGACGAAGTCAAGGTCAAGTGCTACGGCGCCAACGCCTGCAAGGGCCACGGCGAATGCAAGACCTCGATGAACGCCTGCAAGGGCAAGAACGCCTGCAAGGGCAAGGGCTTCGAGACCATGACGGAAAAGGCCTGCATCGAGAAGGTCGGCCGCGCGTAACGGCCGCGCTTTTACGCTTCCTCCCCCTCGGGGACGCCGCAAGCGGCGTCCCTTTTTTTGCCCGTCAGGCAAGGGCCCCTGCGGCCCGCTCCCCGCCACAGAAGCCTCCACCGGGGAACCACGAAGGCCGCGGAACAGGTCTATACTGGCCGCAGGACACACCGGGAGGCATCGCAATGGGCGACATGAAAATCGGGCAGCAGGCCACCTTCACCTCCATGAAGACGAGCACCAGGGCGGACTGGGACATCATCGTCACGCGCCACCAGCCCTACGCCGCGGAACTCGCCAGCCGCGTCCTGGCGCACCTGAAAATGCTCGGCGACGACAACGGCGGCTTCGCCGTCAGCCGGCTGCAGCATTCGCTGCTGACCGCGACGCTGGCGCACAAGGGCGGGGAAGACGAGGAATACGTCGTGTGCGCGCTGCTGCACGACATCGGCGACACGCTCGGCTCCTGGAACCATCCCGAGGTGTCCGCGGCCATCGTCAAGCCCTTCGTGTCGGAAGCCAACCACTGGATGGTCGAGAAGCACGGCATCTTCCAGGGCTACTATTTCTTCGAGCACATCGGGCTCGACCGCAACATGCGCGAGCAGTTCCGCAGCCACCCGCACTTCGAGCGCACGGCGCGCTTCTGCGCGATCTACGACAACCCGGCTTTCGACCCCGCGATGGAATGCGCGCCGCTGGAGTTCTTCGAGCCCATGGTCCGGCGCGTGTTCGAGAGGCCGAAGAATTCGATCTATAAGGACACCTGTCGGAACGACAGGTGAAGCGAGCCGAAAGGTGAAAGCGAAAAGGTAGAAGTCAAGAGCAAGCGAAGGTCCAGAAACTGCCGGGAGAAGGTCGGGGACGCGGTCAAGGCGGGCCGTCGCTCGCCGTCCCGGACCTGCCACCCTCTCCTTGTTTTTACTTTCCCCTTTTACCTTTCACCTTTTGGCTCGCTTTTACTTTTTCCCTTTCACCTTTCCTCTTTCACCCTGCTTTTCCGCGACCACCTCGTCGCCGGTCGGCAGATCGGCGACCGTCCAGTCGCCGCCCATCGCCTTGACCAGGCGCACGCTCGCGGCCATGCGCCGGCGGGCAACGTCCAGCGCCGCGCGCTCGTTGACCAGCGAGAACGTCTGCGCGATGACCACGTCGAGGTAGCTCGCGGCACCCGCGGCATAGCGATCGGTGGCCTGCCGCACCGAGCGGCGCGCGGCCAGCACGGCCTTTTCCTGGACCTGCGCTTCCTCGGCGAGGATGCCGAGCGCCGCGAGGTTGTCTTCCACGTCCTGGAAGGCGACCAGCACCGTCTGCCGGTAGGAAGCCACCGTGGCGTCGTAGGCGGCCTGCGCCTCGTCGGTGATCGCGCTGCGGCGGCCGCCGTCGAACAGCAGCAGCGAGGCATCCGCGCCCAGGGCCCAGAAACGGCTCGGCAGCGCGAGCCAGTTGGAGGCCTTCTGGCTTTCCAGCCCTGCCACGCCGCCCAGCGTGAGGGTCGGATAGTAGGCCGCCTTCGCGATCCCGATGCGGGCGTTCGCCGCAGCCACCTGGCGTTCGGCCGACGCGACGTCGGCGCGGCGCTCGAGCAGCTGGGACGGAACGCTGATCGGCACCACCGGCGGCACCAGGCTGGATTCGGCCATCGGCAGCGAGAATGCCGAGGGCACGCCTCCCACCAGGATGGCGATGGCGTGCTCGAGCTGCACGCGCTGCACGCGCAGGTCCACGGCCTGTGCTTCGGCGGTGCGCAGCTGGGTCTCGGACTGGGCCACGTCGGCGTCGGACGCCGCGCCACCCTCGTGGCGGCTGACCGTCAGGTCATAGGCTTTCTGGTATGCGACCAGCGTGCGCGCCAGCAGGTCGCGCTCGGCGTCGATGCCGCGCAGCAGGAAATAATCGATCGCGAGCTCGGCCTGGATGCTGAGCCTCACGTTCTCCAGCTCGGCCGCGGCCGCCTGCGCCTCGGCCTGCGCCGACTCGGTTGCACGGCGCACACGCCCCCAGATGTCCGCTTCCCATGACACCTCGAGAGGCAGCGCGAAATCGTTGGCCGGCCCGCTGTTGGCGGGAGTCTGATTGTAGGCGCGCTTGGACATTGCGAAGCGGCTGGCCGAGGCTCCCAGCGTGACGGTCGGCATGTAGCCCGCGTGCGCCAGCTGCGCCACCGCACGGGCCTGGCGGAACTGCGCCTCCGCGACCACGATGTTCTGGTTGGAAAGCGCCGCGCGCCCCTCCAGCTCGTTGAGCACGGGGTCGTCGAACAGCTCCCACCACTTGCCGCGGTTCTGGCGGTCGGCCGGCGCTGCGATTTTCCAGACGCCGGCGGCCGAGGACGATTCCTTGAAGGTCTCGGGCGTGTCGACCTTCGGCTTCACGTAGTCGGGCCCGACCGTGCATGCGGCGAGCAGCGCGCAGCCGGCGAGCGCCGCGAGCCGCCGCAGGTCGTTTCGCAGGTCGCGAGTCTTCATTGCTTCTTCGGTGCCTCGGGCTTGGACGCCTCTGGTTTCGCCGCCTCGGGCTTGGGCTGGGCGGGTGTCCCCGCGCCGGCCTGCGCCGCCGCCTCGGGCCTGAGGGCATCCTGGACCACGCGCACGCGGGCGCCGGACACCAGCGAGTCCGAGGGGTTCACGATGATCATGTCCTGCGCGCCGATGCCGGAGACGACCTCGACCGTGCTGCCGAAGTCGCGCCCGATCTTGATGGGCGTCAGGATCGCCTTGTCCTGGTGCAGCACGGCCACCATGACGCCCTCGGGCCGGAACAGCAGCGTGTTGACCGGCAGGATCAGCGACGGCTGCGAGGCGTTGATCTTCAGGTGCACGACGGCGTACGCCCCGGGCAGCAGCTCGTTGTCGGGATTGTCGACGTCGACTTCCACGAGCAGCGTGCGCGACGAGACGTCGATCGCCTGGGCGCTGCGCGCCACCACGCCCTTGAAGTGCCTGCCGGGCATCTCCGCGAGGGTCAGGTCCGCGGGCAGGCCGGGCGTCACGTCGCGCGAATAGGCCTGGGGCACGCTCACGAACACGCGCAGCTTCTTGGTCGCAGCCAGGCGAAACAGTTCCTTCGACGGCCCGCTGCCGGCGTCGATCAGCGTGCCCACGTCGGTGTTGCGCGCCGTGATGACGCCGTCGAAGGGGGCGTAGATCTTCTTGAACGACTGCAGCTTCTCGAGCCGCGCGACGTTGTACCGGGCCGCATCAAGGATGGCCTTCTTGGCCGCCAGATCGCTGCGCTTCTCGTCGACTTCCTGCCGGGAGACGGAGTCGGTCTTGAGCAGCGCTTCCCAGCGCGCGGCCGTGGATTGCGCGAACCTGAGGTTCGCCTCGGCCGTGGCCGTGTCGGCGCGCGCCTGCGCGAGCTGGTCGTCGATTTCCGGTGTGTCGATCTCCGCGAGCAGCTCGCCCGCCTTCACGCGCTTGCCGATGTCCGTGTACCAGCGCTTCAGGTAGCCGTTCGTGCGCGCGTAGATCGGTGAATAGGTGAAGGCCTGCATGTTGCCGGGCAGAACCAGCTCCTGCGCCGCGCTGGATGCCTTCGGCTGCAGGACGGCCACCGCCAGCACGCCCTGCTCGGCCGCCTCCTGCCTGAGCGAGGTGCGCGCCTCCAGGCGTGGATACAGCCCGGCCACGAAGGCCGCGCCGATGCCGGCGAGAATCACGACGGCGAGCAGCCAGCGCAACGGGAAGCGCCGGCGCGTGCGCGACTTGTCGAACATGTGCGAAGCCGCCAGCTGCGCTTCGCTGATCGTCGTCTTGTATTCGGGTTCCTGCGGAGTCATGACAGCCTCTCGGTCACTCTTATGCGTGCAGCGGGCGCCCCGCCGGATCGGCGCCGGACCTGCGGCGCGCGAGGAAGCCGTGGATGAACGCGAACACCACCGGCACGAAGAAAAGCGTGGCGACGGTGGCGAACAGCAGCCCGCCGATCACCGCGCGGCCGAGCGGCGCGTTCTGCTCGCCGCCTTCGCCCAGGCCGAGCGACATCGGCACCATGCCGATGATCATGGCGAGCGCGGTCATCAGCACGGGACGGAAGCGGCTGAAGCCCGCCTGCAGCGCGGCGTTGACGGAATCGTCGCCCGCGTTCAGGCGCTCGCGCGCGAAGCTCACCACCAGGATGCTGTTCGCGGTCGCGATGCCCATGGCCATGATGGCCCCCGTCAGCGCCGGCACGCTGATCGTGGTGCCGGTGGCGAACAGCATCCAGACGATGCCCGCCAGCGCCGCGGGCAGCGCCGTGATGATGATGAAGGGATCGAGCCAGGACTGGAAATTGACCACCATCAGCAGGTAGATCAGCAGCACGGCGAACACCAGGCCGTAGAGCAGGCCCTCGAAGGACGACAGCATGGTCTCGATCTGCCCGCGCACGATCAGCCGCGAGCCCTTGGGCAGGTCCTTCATGTTGGCGGCGACGATCCTGTTGACGTCGTCGGCCACGCCGCCGAGGTCGCGTCCCTGCACGGCACCGTAGATGTCGATCACGGGCTGCACGTTCCAGTGGCTCGAGACGGCCTGCTCGGTGCCGCGGGTGAGGGTCGCGAAGTCGCCGAGGATGCCGAGGCCGGAGCCGGTCGGCCCCGTGATCGGGATGTTCACGAGCGCCTGCAGCGAATCGACCGTGTACTGCGGGGCCTGCGCGATGATGTTGTAGGACACGCCGTTCCTGGGGTTCAGCCAGAACGTGGGCTGGGTCTGGAAGCTGCCCGACAGCGAGATCAGCAGGTTCTGGGCGATGTCCTTCTGCGTGAACCCGGCCTGCTGCGCGCGCGTGCGGTCGACGGTGACGTCGAACTTGGGCTGGTCGAACGGCTGCTGGATGCGCAGGTCCGCCATGCCGGGCACGCCCTTCAGCTTCTCGTAGAGCTGCATGGCGTAGGCCCGGTTGGCGTCGACCTTGCGGCCGACGACCTGGATGTCGATGGGCGCCGGCAGGCCGAAGTTCAGGATCTGGCTGACGATGTCCGCCGGCAGGAAATAGAACGTGAGTCCGGGAAACTTGCCGGGCAGTTCCTCGCGCAGCCGGCGCATGTAGTGCTCGGTCGGGGCGTGCCCCTTGTTCAGCGCGACCTGGATGTCGGCGTCCGCCGGGCCCAGCGTGCCCGACATGTTGTAGGACATGTTGGTGCCGGACAGCGGCAGGCCGATGTTGTCGATGATGGTCGCCACTTCCTCGGGCGGGATGATCCTGCGCATCTCGGTTTCCACGAGGTCGCACAGCCGCGCGGTCTCCTCGATGCGGGTGCCGGTCTTCGCGCGCACGTGCAGCTTGAACTGGCCGGCGTCCACGGTCGGGAAGAAGTCGCGCCCGATCCACGGCAGCAGGGCCGCGGACAGCACGCATCCGATCAGGAACAGCATCATGAAGAACTTGCGGTGGTGCAGGCAGCGGTCGAGCAGCAGGGCGTAGTTCTCCCGCGTGCGCTCGAAGCCGCGCTCGAACGCGAGGTGGAAGCGCACGAACGGGTTGCGGCTCGCCTTCGGATGGCCGTGCTCGTCCAGCACGCCCGCCTTCAGCAGGTACTTGGCCAGCGTGGGCACCAGCGTGCGCGAGAAGAAATAGGACGCGAGCATCGCGAACACCACGGCCTCGGCCATCGGCACGAACAGGTAGCGCGCCACGCCGGTCAGCAGGAACATCGGCACGAACACGATGCAGATGGCGAGCGTCGAGACGAAGGTCGGGATGGCGATCTGCTGCGCGCCGTCGAGGATGGCCTCGTCGAGCGGCTTGCCCATCTCGAGGTGCTGGCTGATGTTCTCGATGGCCACCGTCGCGTCGTCGACGAGAATGCCCACGGCGAGCGCCAGGCCGCCCAGCGTCATGATGTTGATGGTCTCGCCGAGCGCGAACAGCGCGATGATCGAGGTCAGGATCGCCAGCGGAATGGTGATGGCGATGATGAGCGTGCTGCGCCAGCTGCCGAGGAACAGCAGGATCATGAGCGCGGTCAGGCAGCCCGCCAGGATGGCTTCGTGGATCACGCCGTCGACCGCCGCGCGCACGAAGATCGACTGGTCGGTGGCGATCTTGATGACCAGGTCGGGCGGCAGTCCCGCCGCCATCTTCGGGATTTCCGCCTTGACGCGGTCGACGATGTCGAGCGTGGAGGCGTTGCCGTACTTCAGGATGTTGACCAGAACGGCGCGCTGGCCGTCGTGGCGCACGATGTTGGTCTGCGGCTGGAAGCCGTCGTGCACCTGGGCTACGTCGTGGATGTAGATCGTGCCGTTGGCGTCGCTCTTGATCGGCATCTCGTTCAGCTCGGCGATGGCCTTCGGCGCGCCGTTGAGCGCGATGTCGTACTCGAGGCTGCCGATCTTGGCCGTGCCGGTGGGCAGGATCAGGTTCTGCGCGTTGACCGCGTTGACCACGTCCAGAGGCGACAGGCCCTTGGCCTGCAGGGCACGCAGATCCAGATCGACCATGACGGTGCGGAACTTGCCGCCGTAGGGATACGGCATGACGGCGCCCTGGACCGTGGCGAACTGCGTGCGCATGAAGCTGTTCGCGAGGTCGAAGATCTCGTGCTCGGCCAGCGTCTTGCTGGACAGCGACAGCTGCAGGATGGGCACCGTCGAGGCGTTGTACTGCAGGATCAGCGGCGGCACCGTGCCCTGCGGGTATCCGCCTATGACCGTCTGCGCGATCGCGACGATCTGCGCCAGCGAGGCCGGAATGTTGGCGCCGGGATGGAAGAAGGTCTTGATGACGCCGATGCCGTTGTAGGTCTGCGACTCGATGCGCGCGATGTCGTTGACGGTCGCTGACATGGCGCGCTCGTAGTTCGACACGATGCGGCCTTCCATCTCGGTGGTGGCGAGCCCCGTGTAGCGCCAGATGGTGCTGACCACCGGGATGTTGATGGTGGGGAAGATATCGGTCGGCGTGCGCAGGATCGCGAGCGGGCCGATGATCAGGATCAGCAGCGCCAATACGATGAATGTATAGGGGCGACGAAGCGCTAGCTGAACGATCCACATGGCATCGAGATGTCGGTCAAGGCTGGAAAATCAGTGCGATAGTCTGCTGGGGAGCGGCAATCCCGGCACTCGCCGTCCTGCGCGCAGCTCTTCTCCTGCGCGAATGCCGCTTTATTTTCCTGCGCGGGCCCCGTTCCCCTGTTTGCAACAGGGTCGCGGCGCCGACGGTAAAGGGACGCATCATAGCAGACGCGAGAAATCGCGCTTTTCGCCGGGCGGCACGGCTGGCGGAGGCGGGCTTGCGGGGGCCGAATTCATGGTTCCGTTCGGAACTACTGTCGCGGGGGCCATCTCAAAACGTCGAATAACGCGGCCGCCTGCCGTGCGACGACACGATTGCAAAAAAATTGCGAGGAACCGCATGTTGAGGATGCTGGCGGCCGGTGCGCTTCTGATGGCAGCCCAGCTGGCGGCGGCCGCGGATTCCGCGGCGCCGGACGGACGGCTGACTCTGGTGTTCGGCCCCTACGTCTACCACTACCACGACAACGAAGGGCACAACGACCAGCCCTGGCTCACCGGCCTGGAATGGGGACCGCAGGGCTGGCCGGTCGATTTCGGCGCCGTATATTTCCGCAATTCATTCAGCCAGGACAGCGCCTACGCCTATGTCGGCAAGCGCTGGTTCTATGACGGGCGCGACCATGGCGTCTACCTCAAGCTGACGGGAGGCCCCCTCTACGGCTACCGCGACCAGTACGAAAGCAAGGTGCCCTTCAACCACAACGGCCTGGGGTGGGCGATCATCCCCGGCATCGGCTACCAGTATCGCGCCGTCGATGCCCAGCTCGTCATCCTCGGCGGCGCCGCGCTGATGGTGACCTTCGGCTACGATTTCCGGGAATAGCCCGGGCAGCCGCGGTTGGACGATCCGTCGCTTATCGGTTAGCTTTCGGATCCATGCGGCGGTTTTCGGTCCCTCAGCTCTTCCTGCTCGCCTTCGGCTTCGGCCTGATCTTCACCGGCCTGTTCTACTACCGCATCCTGGACGCGTGGGAGCACTACCGCTACCCGAACGCCGTCTACTGGCAGGGGCTGCGCCTGGTGCCGGACGGGGACCAGAAGATCACGCGGCCGGATGCGGACACGGTGGTCGTGAAAGCCGTCGGCGGGCCGGCAGCGCGGCTGACGCTGTTCCTGAGGCCCGATGACGGGCTGACACCCCTGAAAATGGTGCGCGCACTGTGCGAGCGCGACCCCTGCCGCCGGACGGCGATATCCGCGGAGGCGGCGGACCGAGCGACGGCGACCTACCGCATCGGCAGGGAGTCGATGCAGATCATGCTGATGCGGCCCTCGGGAGCGAACGTCTGGATCGAATTCAACGGCCCGCCGGAATCCCTGCCCAGGTTCGACGGCCTCATCGAATCGGTCAAGGCCCAGCTCGCGCTGCGCAGCGCCGCCGCCCCGGACTGAGCAGGGGGGCGGCGGGCACGGCGCCAACCGCGGGGTCGCGCCCGCGCGCCGTTCAGGCCACCGCGCGCACCAGGCGGCCGCGGCGCTCGCCGAAGCGGCGGTCCGGGAAAGCCATCATCACCTGTGCCTTGCGCCGGTCGCTCGCGCGCGATTCGGTCGGCGGCACCGCGCGGTCGCCGGCCTGCGAATAGGCCTGGTAGCCGGTCGTCAGGGCATGATGCAGAAGCTGGACGCTGCGCTTGGCGGCGAGCATGCACTTGGCCTGCAGGCGCTCGCCGGTCGCGTAGCGCTTGACGATCTCCATGGCGATCTTCGGATGCTCGTCGTCGTAGTGCGCATGCTCGCGGAACCACTTGTAGGTCTTCGGGCCCATTTGCACGCCGGCGTGGCCCTTGTAGGCCTCGAAGCCGTCGACCACCTTGCGGGCGATGTCGCCCGCGATGCCTTCGATCGCGAAGCTGGTGGCGGCGACCGCCTCCGCGAGCGTGCCCTTGGTGTTGATGTACCAGAGCCAGTCGGTGAGCGACTGCACGTCGCGCAGCACCGGCTTGCGGCCTTCGGCGACGTCCAGCATCTCCTGGCGGGCGAGCCCGAAGCCCGCGCCCATCCAGATCCAGTGCTCGGCGTGCGCCTTCTCGACGCGGATGTTGTCGATCAGGAAGGAGCGCGAGTAGTCGTCCTCGACCTTGATGAGCCCCTCGGCCAGGAACTTCGGGAAGGCGTGGATGAACGGGTAGATCTGCAGGATCCAGCCGCGCATCTCGGGAACCGTCAGGCGTGTGTTGGCCACGCCCTCGCACCACGGCCCGTCGAGCAGTTCGTCCCAATACGGCTTGAGGTAGCCGTTCAGGGAATCGACCCAGTGCGTGGAAGACAACTCGTTCATCGAACCCATTTTCTGGCCTCTCCTTTAATATGTATCCCGGTTGGACTGTGATCGGAATTCCGCGAGCTGCCGCACGCAGCCCCCTCCCGGAGGATTGGAACCCGAAGCGCGGCACATCCGCCCGCCCGGACTGGCGGCCGCCGGCGTCGAGCCGGTTATCTTCGATTTCGCCGCGCTGACGACGTGATGATCTTATGCAGCGGGCTACGGTCCCGGTATCGGGGAAATCCGAAGCCCCCCCTCGGGATTTTCCCGAGGGCATCGGCAGGCCGTAGCCAGGCCGGATGCCGTTCCGGGCAGGAAAAACCGTTACGGGAAAGGGGGTTGCCGCAGCGGGCGGCTCAGCCGGTCGCCGCGACGCGCAGCCGCGGGCCGAACGGGCGCGGCTTCGCCACGCCGTAGCCCTGGGCGAAATCGACGCCGATCTCGCGCAGCAGCCGCACGACGTTCTCGCCGTCGACGAACTCGGCGATGGTCTGCTTGCCCATGACGTGACCGACGCTGTTGATGGCCTCCACCATGGCGCGGTCGATGGGATCGCCCGCCATGTCCTTCACGAAGCCGCCGTCGATCTTCAGGAAATCCACGGGCAGGTGCTTCAGGTAGGCGAACGAGGACATGCCGGCGCCGAAGTCGTCCAGCGAGAACAGGCAGCCGAGGGATTTCAGCTCGTTGATGAAGGTCGTGGCCCTGTCGAGCTTGGCGATGGCGGCGGTCTCGGTGATCTCGAAGCAGATGCTGCGTGGCGACACATGGAAATGCGCGAGCTGCTCGCGCAGGTAGTCGAGGAAGCGCTCGTCGCCGATGGATGCCCCCGACAGGTTGATGGCGAATATGCCCGAGCCGCCCTGTCGGCCGGCCTGCTGCCGGCCGATGACGGCGAATGCGTTGCGGACCACCCAGCGGTCTATCGACGGCATCAGGTTGTAGCGCTCGGCCGCCGGGATGAAGGCCATCGGCGGCACCAGCTCTCCGGATTCGTCGAGCATGCGCAGCAGGATCTCGCAGTGCTCGTCGAGCTTGTGCGCGGGATCCAGCGCGGCGATGTCCTGCGCGTACAGCACGAACCGGTCCTCCTCCAGCGCCTTCTGCAGGCGCACGATCCACTCCATCTCGCCGTGGCGCAGCGTGAGCTCGCTGTCCTCGGCATGGTAGACCTGCACGCGGTTGCGGCCGTTTTCCTTGGCCATGTAGCAGGCGGTGTCGGCCGCGCTCAGCACGTCGGTCAGCGTGAACATGCCGTCGGTGATGTTGACCAGGCCTATGCTCACGCCGATGTTGAACGAGCGCGCCTCCCAGGCGAAGTGGCATTCCATGACGCACTGGCGCAGCTCCTCGGCGATGCGCAGCGCGTTGTCCGGCGCGCAGTTCTCCAGCAGCACGCCGAACTCGTCGCCGCCCAGGCGGGCGAGCGTGTCGCCCTCGCGCAGCCGCCGCTGCAGCACCGCGCTGACCTGGCGCATGAGCTGGTCGCCGGCCGCGTGCCCGCAGGTGTCGTTTACGATCTTGAACTGGTCGAGGTCGAGGTACATGACCGCGTGGTGGCGGCCGATCTGCGCCGCGCTGGTCAGCGCGAGCTCGAGCCTGTGCTCGAATTCGCTGCGGTTGATGAGGCCGGTCAGCGAATCGTGGCTGGCCTGGTAGGAAAGCTTGGCCACGTACTGGCGCTCGCGGCTCACGTCGTGCAGCACCAGCACCACGCCGGAGATCTCGCCGGTGCGCGAGCGGATCGGCGCGGCGGACTGCTTGATCGGCACCTCCGTGCCGTCGTTGCGCACCAGCAGCACGGTGGAGGTGGCCTCGACGGTGCGCTGCTCGCGCAGCACCAGCTCGATGGGGTTCGGCGCCACGCGCCGGCTGTTCTCGTCGATGGTGCGCAGGATGGCCTGCATCGGCAGGCCCCTGGCGGTCGCCGTGGTCCACCCCGTCAGCTGCTCCGCCACGGGGTTGAGGTAGTCGACCCAGCCTTCCGTGTCGGTGGTGATCACGCCGTCGGCGATCGACGCCAGCGTGACCAGCGCGCGCTCCTTTTCGACGAACAGATCGGTGGCGGCCTGCCGGCGGTCGGTCATGTCGGTGACGGAGCCCGCCATGCGCACTGCCCTGCCCGACCCGTCGCGCACGGACTGGCCGCGCACGCGGAACCAGCGATAGTCGCCGCCCTTGGTGCGGTAGCGCGTCTCCACGTCGAAGACGGCGCCGTGCTTGAGGTGCTGCACGAGCGCCGCGCGGATCGCCGCCCCGTCTTCCGGATGCATCCGCGCAGCGAGCTTTTCCATGTCGTTGCCCAGCTCGAGCTCGTCGAAGCCCAGCAGCTGCTCGAAACGCGGCGAAAAGTACATCTCCCCGGTGGCGGTGTTCCAGTCCCACAGGCCGTCGTTGCTGCCGGCCACCGCGAGATCGAAACGCTCCTGGCTCAGCTCCAGCGCCTGCTCGGCGCGCAGCCGGTGATCGAGCATGCGCCGCGACAGCAGGATGCCTATGGGCAGCAGCAGCGCCGCCGCCAGGAGGTTTGCCGTGAGCAGCAGCGTCTTGGTCTTGCGGGTCGCGTCGCCCAGCGTGCGCGTGAACCGGTCGGTCAGCGGGGTGAGCCGCGTGTCGATGTCGAGCAGCCGCTCGCGGAAAGCGCGCAGGGCGGCCGGCGTCTCGCGGCCCGAGGAGATCAGCGCGTGCAGGTCTTCCGCGACAGTGTTCAGCTCGGCGATGTGGGCGTCACCCTCGGTCCACAGCTCTATGACCGCGGCCATGAAATCGACGTGCTGGAAGCGCCGGTACAGCATGATGAGCCCGGGGATGTCGTCGGGGTGGTTGCGGCCCTCGATGAAGCCCTGCCAGGCGGCGGCGAAATCCGGGTCGGCCTTGGCCAGCTCCACCCGCGCCCTGCCGTCTCCCAGCGGGATGGCGATCGCCTCGCGGTAGCGGTAGTAGTCGGCGGCGTCGCGGCTCTCGGTATAGCGCAGCAGATGGAACATCGCGCGCTTTTCCGCCTTCGACCAGAGGCTCTCGCCTTCCGAATAGGAGCGTGCCGCGACGAGGATGTTCATGCTTTCGGCGGAAAGCATGAGCAGCAGGATGACGATGACCAGGAAGGGCCAGATGATCGGCAGCAGGCGCCAGCTGCCGGGCAGGACGTCGAACAGGCGCCTGCCGCCGGCCCGCCGCGCATCGCCCGACCGGGAACCGGCAGCCCGGCGCACGGCGGCTCGGCCTGGCTTGCGCAACCGGTTGTCGGGCTCTTCGCCCGTCCTCATGCTCGGCTTCATTGCGAATGTGCTTCGGATGCTTCCATCGACGCGCCAAACAACGGGCGAATCCGGCAATCCTTTAGTTTTCGTAAGGAGTTGCCGATGATACCGGGTCGGTTTCGTGCCGAGAAACGTCAAATGCTCCCAGTAACCCGCTGCCGCTCATGGATATTGCGGGCTGGAAGGGCCACGGCCCATGCGGACGTCCGGCTTGCCGGCCGGGGCGTAACGAATTGTCACGCCGTAAACGGGGGCGGCGCACAGCCGTTCTTGGGTCCATGGATGCCTGCGTGCATGGAGGTGGATCGTGAAAACGCGCACGGCTGCGTCCGTGCCGCTCGGCGCGCCGGCGATGCCGGCCTGGAAGCAGAAGCCCTGCAAGCGTCCGCGCCCCGCGGACCGGGAGCATTGACGCCGGCCGGCCCCGCGACGGATTTTTCTCGTCTCCCCCTGTTGGGCGCCTTCGGGCGCCCTTTTTTTTCCCGCGCGGGTGCGCGGTAAAATCGGCCGCTCGTCCCCGCGCAAGTGCCGCTGCCAACGTCATGCTCACCGAAAATCCGAAGACCGTCTTCCTGAAGGACTATTCGCCACCGCCCTTCCTCGTCTCGAACGTCGCGCTCGACGTCGACCTGCGCGCCGACGACGCGATCGTGCGCGCGAAGCTCGCGGTCGCGCGCAACCCGGCCGCAGCCGCGCCGGCGGCGCCGCTCGTGCTCGACGGCGACGAGCTGGAACTGCTGTCGGTCGCGCTGGACGGCAGGGAGCTGGCCGCCGGGGAGTTTGCAGCCACCGGCGAGCGCCTGGAGATCTCCCGGGTGCCGGAGCGGTTCACGCTGGAAACGGCGGTGCGCATCCGTCCTCGGCAGAACACCAAGCTCATGGGCCTGTACGCCTCGGCCGACGGCTATTTCACGCAATGCGAAGCGGAGGGCTTCCGGCGCATCACGTATTTCCCGGACCGCCCGGACGTGATGTCGCGCTACACCACCACGATCCACGCGGACGGCAGCGCATATCCCTTCCTGCTCTCCAACGGCAACCAGGTCGCAGCCGGCGAGGAAGCCGGCGGCAGGCACTGGGCCAGGTGGGAGGATCCCTTTCCCAAGCCGTGCTACCTGTTCGCCATGGTCGCGGCGAAGCTCGACAGGCTGGAAGGCGATTTCGTGACCGCGTCCGGCCGCAAGGTGAAGCTCTTCGTGTTCGTGGAACCCGGCAAGCTCGACCAGTGCGGCTTCGCCATGGACGCGCTCAAGCGCGCGATGCGGTGGGACGAGCGCGTGTTCGGCCTGGAGCTCGACCTCGACCAGTACATGATCGTCGCGGTCGGCGACTTCAACATGGGGGCGATGGAGAACAAGGGCCTCAACATCTTCAACACCAAGTACGTGCTCGCGCGCGCGGACACGGCCACCGACGCCGACTTCATGTTCCTCGACCGCGTGGTCGCGCACGAGTACTTCCACAACTGGACCGGCAACCGCGTCACCTGCCGCGACTGGTTCCAGCTCTCGCTGAAGGAAGGGCTCACGGTGTTCCGCGACCAGGAATACGGCGCCGACACCTACTCGCGGCCGGTGCAGCGCATCCAGGAGGTGCGCGGGCTGCGCGGTGCGCAATTCCCGGAGGATGCCGGGCCGATGGCGCACGCGGTGCGCCCGTCCTCCTACATCGAGATCAGCAACTTCTATACGGCCACGGTCTACGAGAAGGGCGCCGAGGTCGTGCGCATGATCCATACGCTGATCGGCGCGGAAAATTTCCGCAGGGGCATGGACCTGTACTTCGAGCGCCACGACGGCCAGGCCGTGCGCACCGAGGAATTCGTGCAGGCCATGCAGGACGCCTCGGGCACGGATCTCTCGCAGTTCCGGCGCTGGTACGATCAGGCGGGAACGCCGCTCCTGCGCGCGCGCGGGGAATACGACGCCGCGGGAAAACGCTACCTGCTGTCGGTCTCGCAGTCCTGCCCGCCGACGCCGGGGCAGGACACCAAGCTGCCGTTCCACATCCCGCTCGCCGTGGGCCTGGTCGGCCCCGACGGCGCCGACCTGCCGCTGCGCCTCGCGGGGGAGCCGCATGCCGGCGGCGGCACGCGCGTGCTGTCGCTCGTGCAGGCCGAGCAGACTTTCGAGTTCATGGACGTCGCGCATCCTCCGGTGCCCTCGCTGCTGCGCGGCTTTTCCGCGCCCGTGAACCTCGCTTTCGACTACACCGACGCCGAGCTCACGCATCTCATGGCGCACGACGCCGACGCGTTCAACCGCTGGGAGGCCGGACAGCGGCTGTCGCTCAAGCTGCTGCTGCGTAACGTCGCCGAGATCGCCGCAGGACGCGCGCCGGAGTGCCCGCGCGGCTTCATCGAGGCGTTGTCGCGCGTGCTGGCCGGCGCGCGGCGCGATCCCGCGTTCGCCGCGGAGGCGCTGACGCTGCCCTCCGAGGGCTACGTCGCCGAGCAGATGGACCCGATCGATCCCGACGCCATCCACCTGGCCCGGCGCGGCCTGCGCCGGCAGATCGCCGCCGCGCTGAAGCCGGGGCTGCTCGCCGCCCATGCGGCAAGCGTCGCGCCCAGGCCCTACAGCCCCGATCCCCGTTCGGCGGGCCTGCGCGCGCTGCGCAACCTCTGCCTCGGCTACCTGATGGAGCTGGAGGACGCCGACGCCCTGGCCCTGTGCGCCGCGCAGTTCGACGCCGCGGACAACATGACGGATTCCATGGCCGCGCTGGCGGCGCTCGCCAGCGCGCAGGCCGGCGACCGCGAACGCGCCCTCGTCGCCTTCTACGGCAAGTGGAAGGACGAGCCGCTGGTGCTCGACAAATGGTTCGCGGTGCAGGCGACCTCGCGGCTGCCGGATACGCTGGCGACGGTGCGCCGGCTGCTGCTGCATCCGGCCTTCACGCTGAAGAACCCGAACCGCGTGCGTTCGCTCGTCAGCAGCTTCTGCCACGGCAACCAGGTCCGCTTCCATGCCGCGGACGGTTCCGGCTACGCCTTCGCCGCGGAGCAGATCATCGCCCTCGATCCGCTGAACCCGCAGGTCGCGGCGCGCATCGCGCGCTGCTTCGACCGCTGGCGCCGCTTCGACGCCGCGCGCCAGGCGCATGCCAGGGCCGCGCTCGAGCGCATCCGCGGCACGGCGGAGCTGTCGCGGGACACGTTCGAAGTCGTCTCCCGGGCGCTGGCCTGAGGCCGGCGCTCGGGACGCGCGCCCTCAGCCGGCGGAAAGCGTGCGCCGGGATCCGAGGTTGCGCGGCCCGTAGCGCGGCTCGTTCACGTCCACGAAGACCAGCATGCCGCCCAGGCGCCGCGCCGCCCCGTCCTCGAATCCCACGGCCCCCTCCCACCGGTCCGGGTTGCGCCACGTTCCGAACAGCATGTCCCAGAGCGGCAGGTCACCGTAGTTCCACGCGTGCACGTCGCGCTGGTGGTGCACGCAATGCGCCTCCGGACGCTGGATGAACCAGCCGAGCCAGCGCGGCGTGCGGACGTTCATGTGCTGGAAAAAGCTGTAGAAGCTCGCGACGTAGCCGGTGAGCGCGGCGGCGAGCGGGTCGAGCCCGAGCACCAGCGTGGTCACGACCACCGACAGCGCGGCGAACACGGCCATCTCGAGGGGATGGAAGACGGCCGCGCCGGACATGTCCATGCGCTGCGGGCTGTGGTGCATCTGGTGGAAAAGCCGCCACATGGCGGGCACGTTGTGCACGGCGCGATGCCAGGCATAGGCCACCCCGGAGAGCACCAGATAGCCGACGACGACGCCGCCCGCCACGCCCAGGCCGGTGCCGTCCACGAGCCGGTGCGCCACGAGCCAGGGCCCCGGTATGAGCAGCGGCACCACCGTCGAGACGACGCCCATGACGATGAGGAAAGCGATGCCCGTCGCCCGCCAGGCCCGCAGGGGCGGAAACCGCCTCGCCGGCCACATGCTTTCCACGGCCAGCATCGCCAGATAGGTCAGGGGGACCAGCAGTCCCAGGATGTCGATTGCGTCCATGCAGCCTCCCGAAGTTCACCCGATGACGGCGGGCTCTGCCCGCCAAAGCTGTCCTTACACTGTAAGGGCATGGACGCATGGTAACCTTACGGCGTAAGATTGCAAGCGAAAATGAAAACACCGGGAAAACCCCCCAGAGCCGGGGCGAAGGCCGCCGCCCGCGGGCCGCTATCGCCGGAGCGCATCGAGGCCGCCGCGCTGGAGCTCATCGAGGAGCACGGCCTGGAGACCTTCAGCACGCGCCGGCTCGGCGAGCGCCTGGGCTGCGAGGCCATGAGCATCTACCATCATTTCCCGAGCAAGGCCCACCTGCTGAACGCCCTGCTCGACCGCGTGATCGCCCTGCAGCCGCGGCCCGCGAAGGACATGGATCCGGTGGAGCGCATCCGCGCGCTGGGCTATTGCTACCGGCAGATCGGCCTCGACCACCCGAAGCTGTTCCAGTACGTGGCGCTGCACCGCATGAACACGCGCACCGCGCTCGCTTTCCTGAACGAAGCCGTCGAAGCCTTCGGCAACCTGGGCCTGGATGCGGAAACCACGGCCCGGCTGTTCCGCGCATACTCCTATTACGTGACCGGCGCGACGCTGGACGAGACTTCGGGCTACGCTAAAGGCCCCTCGGCCACGGACCCGGTGCCGGACGCGGAAGTCGCCCGGGACTTTCCGTTCGTGGCGGCCGTGGGCCCGTACTTCAAGCCCGAGCACTTCGAGCGCACGTTCGCCGCAGGGCTCGACATTTTCATCGACGCGATCCGCCGTGCCGTGCGCAAGCCCGGACGGAAAACGGCAGGCGGGCGCTGACACGGAGCACGAGCATGGCCGGCGGCCGGACCGTCACGATCTACCACAACCCGCGCTGCAGCAAGAGCCGGCAGACGCTGGAAATCCTCGCCGGCAGGGGAATCGAACCCGTCATCGTCGAGTACCTGAAGACGCCGCCGACGAAGGACGAGCTGAGGGCGATCCTGAAAAAGCTCGGCATCGGGGCCGAGCAGCTGGTGCGCAAGGGCGAGGACGTCTACAAGACGAAGTTCGCCGGCCGCGCGCTCACCGACGAGCAATGGCTGGACGCGCTGGCGAAGAACCCCATCCTGATCGAACGTCCGATCGTCGTGAAGGGCGATCGCGCCGTCGTCGGGCGGCCGCCGCAGAACGTGCTGGCGTTGCTCTAGCCCGGGCCGGTCCGGTGCCGAGACGCCGCGCGCACCTTCGACTGCGCACGGTAGTGGTGCTGGAAGAAGGCGGCGAGAAGCTCCACGTCGGCGCGCCGTGCGCCCGCCGGGCGCGAGACCAGCGCCACCGTGCGCGACGGCACCTTGCCCGAGAACGGCCGCGCGACGAGGTGCGTGCCCTTCAGGATGCCGGCCTTCAGGGTCAGTTCCGGCAGCAGCGTGACGCCCAGCCCGCCTTCCACCATCTGGATCAGCGTGGTCAGGCTGGTGGCCTCGAGCACGGCCTTGGCTTTCGGGCCGCGCGTGCCGCACGCGGCGATCGCGTGGTCGCGCAGGCAATGGCCCTCCTCCAGCAGCACCACGCTGCCCGGCTCGATGTCGCGCACGAGCATCTCCTTCTTGCCGGCGTGCGCATCGTCTTCCGGAGCGACGAACCAGAACTCGTCCTCGAACAGCTCGGTGACCTTGAGCTCGCCGGTGTCGTAGGGCAGCGCGATGAGTGCGGCATCCAGCTCGCCCGCGCGCAGCCTTTCCAGCAGCCTCTCGGTCAGGTCCTCGCGCAGGTGCAGCTTGAGCCCGGGATACTCGTTCCTGAGCCCGGCCATGACGCCGGAGAGCAGGAAGGGTGCCACGGTGGGAATGACCCCCATGCGGAACACGCCGTCGAGCGGCTCGCCGGCGCCCCGCGCCGAGTCCACGAGATCCTGGGCCGCCGCGAGCACCGTGCGGGCACGCCTGGCGACTTCCTCGCCCGCCGGCGTGAGCCTGACGCCGCGCGGATCGCGCTCGACCAGCTCCACGCCCAGCAGCGACTCGAGCTCCTTGATGCCGGCGGACAGCGTCGACTGGGTGACGAAGCTCGCCTCGGCCGCGGCGCGGAAATTCAGCCGGTCGGCGACCTCCACGAAGTAGCCGAGCTGGCGCAGGGAGGGCAGCGCGCTCACGGCCTCTTGATCGCTTTTTTCGATTGCATTGAGAGATTTTTCCCGCTTTATCGATCGAGGTCAATGGCGCAGACTTGCCTCGCTGCAGTTTTCAGGTTGCAAATTTATCAACCCACACGAGGAACCGACCATGCTGACCATCGGAGACCGCCTGCCAGAATTCGACCTGAACGCCGTCGTTTCGACCGACCCGGAAAAGGCGTTCGAGCGCATCACCGACAAATCCAATGCCGGCAAGTGGAAGGTGCTGTTCTTCTGGCCGAAGGATTTCACGTTCGTGTGCCCGACCGAGATCGCGGCCTTCGGCAAGCTGAACGGCGAGTTCAACGACCGCGACGCCGTCGTCTACGGCGCCTCGATCGACAGCGAATTCGTGCACCTTGCCTGGCGCAACAACCACGCCGATCTGAAGGATCTGCCCTTCCCCATGCTCGCCGACATCAAGCGCGAGCTGTCCGCCGCGCTGGGCGTGCTGGACAAGAAGGAGGGCGTGGCGCTGCGTGCGACCTTCATCGTCGATCCGCAAGGCGTGATCCGCTTCGCCTCCGTGAACGACCTGAACGTGGGCCGCAACCCGCAGGAAGTCCTGCGCGTGCTGGATGCGCTGCAGACCGACGAGCTCTGCCCGTGCAACTGGAAGAAGGGCGACGAGTTCCTGAAGGCCGCCTGACGCAGCCGGCCCGGCCGGACGCCGGGCCGCCATCGCGGGACAACGCAAAGGAAGGAGAAACGCAATGTCGATCCAGACCCTGAAGGACCGCCTGCCGGATTACGCCAGGGACCTGAAGCTCAACCTGGGCTCGCTGGCGGCGGAATCCGTGCTGAACGACACGCTCAAGGCCGGCACTTTCGTGGCCACGGCGTTTGCCGCGGGCAACCGCGACGTCATCGCCGCCGTCGACGCGGAATTCGGAGCGGCGCTCGCGCCCGCCGATTTCGCGGCGGCCAAGGCCGCGGCTTCGATCATGGGCATGAACAATGTCTACTACCGCTTCCTGCACCTGGTGGAAAACGAGGAATATTCGCGGCTGCCCGCCAGGCTGCGCATGAACGTGATCGGCACGCCGGGCACCGCGAAGGAAAACTTCGAGCTCTGGTCGCTCGCCGTGTCCGCGATCAACGGCTGCGGGAAGTGCATCACGTCGCACGAGAAGGTGGTACGCGCGGCCGGGCTCACGGCCGAGCAGGTCCAGGCCGCGGTGCGCATCGCCGCCGTGGTGCAAGGCGTGGCCGCCGTGCTCACCGCCCTCTCCGGCGCGACGGCCGATGCGCTGGCGGCCGCAGCGTGACCGGCCGGGCCCGGGGGGAAAAGGGCGGCCGCCTGGCCGCCCTTTCTTTTTTTCCGGCCGCGCTCAGGCGCCGGCCACGTCGGGCACGAAGCCCTTCTCCTTCATGTACAGCGCGAGCACGTGGTCCATGCTCGCCGCGTGGTTGGCGAACCACTGCGCGACCGCTTCCGCGAGCATGCGGCCGTAGCGCAGGTCCCCGGCGGCCGCGCGGCGCCGCACCTCGCGCGCCGTCTCCAGCACGCCGTCGTGCTCCCTCGCGTGGCATTCCAGAGGCGGGAAGGCCATTTTCTCCATCCAGCGCTGCTCCTGGGCGAAGTGCGCCTCGGTATGCACGATGAACACGTCCAGCACGTCCAGCACCTCGCCGTCCGGCGCATCGGCCAGGCGGTTCAGCAGCTCGATGAACTCGCGGTGCGTGTCATCCATGACGCCATGGTCGAGAACCAGGGCGTCGTTCCATTCCATGACGGCCATGCCTGCATCCCTTCGGGCGGGTGACGCGGGAATTGTACCCTGCGGCCGGCCCCGTGCCAGCGCGGATGCCGCAACGTTGATCCCGGTCAAGGAGCGCGGCGGGCGGCGCCGGTAGCATGAAAACATTCGCAACCGCACCTGCAACGGACACATGAAGTCGTACCGGCAGATCGTAACGGACATCAACGACGGCATCGCCAGGCTCAAGGAAGGCATCCCGGATGCGATGACGGGATTCAATGCCCTCGCCAGGGGTGCCATGAAAGCCGGCGAGCTGCCGGCCGTGCAAAAGGAGCTCATCGCGCTGGCCGTCGGCGTGGCGGGACACTGCGACGGCTGCATCGGCTTCCATTCGCGGGCGCTGGCGCGCATGGGCTGCCCGCGCGGGCAGGTCATGGAAGCGCTGGCGGTGGCCGTCTACATGGGCGGCGGTCCCTCGCTCATGTACGCCGCCGACGCCCTGCACGCCTTCGACGAATTCAAGTCGGAGCCGGGCGCCCGCCCCGCGGCGTCCGCCTGACGGCGCCCCCGCGCTCAACCGACGAAGGCCGCTGGAACCGGATCCTCCCCGAGCACGTTGCGCAGCACCGCCCAGTGCATGGCCTCGTCGCCGAGGATGCTGGCGGCCGCCCGCGCGAGATCGCGGTTGCCGAACACCGGCACGGCACCGAGGTAGGCGGTCACCGCACCCTGCTCGAGCTGCGCGGCAAAGCGCAGCACGTCGGCCTGGCTCCTGAGCTTGTCCACCGGGAAGTCGTATTTGCTCTTCGCCTCCACGGGATGGCCTCCCAGCTTCGCGACGGTCGCCGCCAGCAGGTCGGCATGCGCCTTGTGATGGCCCTGGAACTTCAGCGCCACGGATTTCACGCCGGCGTCGAGCAGGCCGCTGTCCGCGCCGAGCTGATAGGCAGCGACGGCCTCGCGCTCGGCGCCGAGCGCAGTGTTGAGAATGGCGACGTCGCCGGCCGCGCCGCCGTCGGATGACTTCTGCGCGGCGGCGAGGCTCTCACAGCCGGCGAGCAGGGCCACCGCGGAGGCGGAAAGCACCAGCCCGGATCCGCCGAGGAAGGCGCGGCGCGAGACGTCGAGGCGATCGCCGGATACGAATTTCAGAAAAGACATGTCCCTCTCCTTTCGAGATGCAGGGCATTGCGGGAATTCCGGCGCGGTCATCGCGCCGGGACGAAGGCGACCGGCTGGCGCCGGTCAGGTGGAATCGGGCGGTCGCAGCCGCGACAGCACGGCGGCCACTATGCGGTCGCAGCGCGCGCCGTCGAAGCCGAAGGCATCGGAGGTGGCGACGTCGATCTCGCGGGCGAGGCTCTCGCGCAGCAGGCTGCGGGCGCGGAAGAACCGCGTGCGAACGGTGACCTCCGGCACGTCCAGGATCGCGGCGGTTTCCTCCACGGTAAGCTCCTCGACGGCACGCAGCATGAACACCGTGCGGAAGATATCCGGCAACGCGTCGATCCGGCGTTCCAGCAGCGCGCGCAATTCGCTGCGCATCGCCGCGGTCTCGGGCGCCTCCAGGGCTCCCTCGAAGGCGTCGGCCGCATCTCCGGACACTTCCTGCGTCGCCGAATCGAGCGGGATCACGATGCCTTCGCGCTTGCGGCGGCGCGCCCGCATCAGGGCCTCGTTGACGACGATGCGGGTCAGCCAGGTGGACAGCTTTGCCTCGCCACGAAAGCTGCCGAGCGCTTCGAACGCGCGCAGGTAGGCCACCTGCAGCGCATCCTCGGCCTCGGCGTCATCGCGCAGGACGGCGCGCGCGGCGCGATACAGCTTGCGGTTGTGCTTGCGCATCAGCATTTCCAGCGCGAGCATGTCGCCGGCGGCGCCACGGCGGGCGAGTTCTTCGTCCGGCAGCCCTGCGTTCGGGGTAATGCTGGCTTGGGCGTTGGTGGACACGGTATGCTCCAGAGGGTTTCACGGCATTCGATGCCGTGCCATTGTGCCGCGTTCCCGCCCGGCCAACCGCATGAGACCCCTGCCGGGAACGTGGACATCGCGCAACTCGTGGCGCCGGCACGCCAGTTGGCGCTTTCGCGGACCAGACAGCCATGCCGGAACTGCCCGACGTCGTCGTCTACATCGAAAGCCTGGAAGCGCGGGTGCGGGACCGGGTGCTGGAACGCGTCCGGCTGCCCAATCCCTTCGTGCTGCGCACCGCGGTACCGCCGATCGCGCAAGCCGAGGGCCGGCGCGTACGCGGGTTGCGCAGGCTGGGCAAGCGCATCGTCCTCGAGCTCGAGGGCGGGCTGTTCCTGGTCGTCCACCTGATGATCGCCGGCCGCCTGCGCTGGACCGACAGCCCGCAGAAGCCCAAGCTGCCGGGCCGCATGGCGCTGGCAGCGTTCGACTTCGATGCCGGCACGCTGGTGCTCACCGAAGCCGGCACGAAACGCAGGGCCTCGCTGCACCTTGTGGAAGGAGAAGCCGCGCTCGCCGCGCTGCATGTTCCCGGACTCGAAGTCCTCGACTCCGACCTTCCAACCTTCGCCCGGCAGCTGCGCTCGGAAAACCACACGCTCAAGAAGGCGCTCACCAGCCCGCGGCTGTTCAGCGGCATCGGCAACGCCTACTCGGACGAGATCCTGCACCGGGCCGGGCTCTCGCCGGTCGCCATGACGCAGAAACTCGACGATGCCGATGTCGGGCGCCTGTACCGCGCCAGCCGGGATGTGCTGGACGAATGGACACGGCGGCTGCGGGAGCAGGCCGGCGGCGCTTTTCCCGAGAAAGTCACGGCCTTTCGCGAGGAAATGGCGGTGCACGGGAAATTCGGCAAACCCTGTCCCGACTGCGGCGCTCCCGTGCAGCGCATCGTGCACGGGGAGCACGAGACCAACTACTGCGCGCGCTGCCAGACCGGCGGCAAGGTGCTCGCCGACCGCGCGCTGTCGAAGCTGCTGAAGAAAAGCTGGCCGCGCAACCTTGAAGACCTTTGAATGCCTTCAGTCCGGCAGCGGAACGCCGGGCAGCGATGCCGAGCGCGTTCCCGTCAGCGGCCGGTTGCCTGCGGCATGGTAGGTGAACACCGCGGCGAATTTCGTCGCGTCCGTGCGGTTGCGCCCGGCGGCGTGCAGGGTCCGGCAGTGGAAGAACAATACATCGCCTTCGTCGATCTCGGCAGGGACGCGGGTCTCGACCAGCACGCGATTCTCGGCGATGTCCGTGCGGAAAAACTTGTCGTCGTCGAACCGCTCGCGGCGGAAGTCGACCCGGTGCGAGCCGGGCACCAGCCACAGGCAGCCGTTTTCCTCGTGCTCGCGGCCCAGCGCGGCCCAGATCGACACCAGCTCGGGCCTCTCGAAGGACCAGTAGCGGATGTCCTGGTGCCAGCCCGTGGCGCTGCTGAACGCCGGATTCTTGGTCATCACGCAATTGTGGTGGGCCTGCGAAAGCTCGACGTGCGGCCCGATCAGCTGGCGCAGGCGGCTTCCGGCTTCCGGCGAGGTCGCGAACGCGCGATAGGCAGCGTCGCGCGCATAGGCCTGCAGCAGCCTGCGCACCGTGCGGCCGCCCGGCGCATCGAGCGATGCGGGCGAGCCCGGATAGCTGACCTGGGCCTCGAACTCCAGCGGCGCAACCTCCTGCTCGAGGTGGCGCATGGCCACCTCCTTCATGCGCCCGCGCAGGCCGCGGCCGACCATGCCGCGCACGATGACGAAGCCGTCACGCTGGAATTGCGAAAGCTCCTGCGGGGAAAAGCCGTTCACTGGAGTAGCCGCGGAAGAATGTTGCCCGAAGAGTACTGCTCCCGGGGCGGCAGCCCGTCACCGCGTCACGATCGTCACGTCGTCACGCAGTCACGGCTTTCATCGGTATGCGGCGTTGAACCTGTCCAGCGCCGCGCTGCCGGGACAGAGCTCGCTCTCGCCCAGCTGGTTGAACGGCTTCTCGACGCTGCCCAGGTGGGCGTGCAGGTCCTCCGGATCCTTCTCGACATGCAGCAGGCCCGTCACGATCTCGCCGGCGGCCTTGCGCTCCTGCAGGTAGTTCATGGCGGCGATGCGGTCGTGCACGTCGTACTCGGAAGCGAGCTTGCGCAACCGGATCACCGATCCGTCGTGCTGGGTCACGTCTTCGACCTCCCCTGGCGCGTAGTCCGCGGTGATCTCCCCGCGCGGCAGCATGACGTCGAGCCGGTTCACCGACTCGTTGTGCTCGCGCACGTAGTCGAAGCTCTTGGTCGACCCGGGATGGTTGTTGAAGGCGACGCACGGCGAGATGCAGTCGATGAACGCGGCGCCGCGGTGCAGGATCGCGCCCTTGATGAGCGGCACGAGCTGCGCCTTGTCGCCGGAGAAGCTGCGCGCGACATAGGTGGCGCCCAGCTCCATGGCGAGCAGGACCATGTCGATGGCGGAATCGGTGTTGGTCGCGCCCTTCTTGCTCTTCGACCCCTTGTCGGACGTCGCGGAGAACTGGCCCTTGGTCAGGCCGTAGACGCCGTTGTTCTCGACGATGTAAACCATGTTCACGCCGCGACGCAAGCTGTGCGCGAACTGTCCCAGGCCGATCGAGGCGGAATCGCCGTCTCCGGATACGCCCATGTAGATCAGCTCGCGGTTCGCCAGGTTGGCTCCCGTCAGCACGGACGGCATGCGTCCGTGCACGCTGTTGAAGCCGTGGGAGTTGCCGAGGAAGTAGGTCGGCGTCTTGGACGAGCAGCCGATTCCCGACAGCTTGGCGATGCGGTGCGGCGGCAGGTCGAGCTCGAAGCAGGACTGGATGATGGCCGCGCTGATCGAATCGTGCCCGCAACCTGCGCAGAGGGTCGAGACCGCCCCCTCGTAGTCGCGGCGCGTGAAGCCCAGCTTGTTCTCGGGCAGCTTCGGATGGTGCAGCTTCGGCTTGGCGATGTAGGTCATGGCGCCACCTTTTTCATCGGCGTTACTTTCAGCGCCGCCGCATCCTGGGTGATCTCGCGGATGATGAAGCGGGCCGTGATCGGCGTGCCGTCGTAATGCAGCACCGGCGTGAGCCGCGCCGGGTCGATGCCGCACTCGTTGACCAGCAGCATGCGCAGCTGCGCGTCGCGGTTCTGCTCGACGACGAAGACGTGGTCGTGCTCGGTGATGAAGTCCGCGACCTCGTCCTGGAACGGGAAGGCGCGCACGCGCATGGCGTCCAGGTGCAGGCCCTGCTGCTCGAGACTGTCGAGCGCTTCCTGCATGGCGGGACTCGTCGAGCCGTAGTAGACCACGCCCAGCCGGCTCGGCTGCAGCGCCCTGCGCACGACGGGCTTCGGCACGATGTCCTTGGCGGTCTCGAACTTGCGCAGCAGCCGCTGCATGTTGTCGAGATAGTCGGGCCCGGCCTCGCTGTAGCGGGCGTAGCGGTCGCGCGTCGTGCCGCGCGTGAAGAAAGAGCCTCGCGTCGGGTGCGTGCCCGGATAGGTGCGGTACGGGATGCCGTCGCCGTCCACGTCGAGATACCGCCCGAACTCCCTGCCGGATTCGAGGAAGTCGAAATCGGCGACCTTGCCGCGGTCGTAGCGGCGGGTGTCGTCCCAGGCAAGCGAACGGCACAGGCGCTCGTTCATGCCGATGTCGAGGTCGAGCAGCACGAACACCGGCGCCTGCAGCCTTTCCGCGAGGTCGAAGGCGTCGGCGGCGAAGTCGAAGCACTCGGCCGGGTCTTCCGGGAACAGCAGCACGTGCTTGGTGTCCCCGTGCGAGGCGTAGGCGCAGATGCGCACGTCCGCCTGCTGCGTGCGCGTGGGCATACCCGTTGACGGGCCGCCGCGCTGCACGTCGAAGATGACCGCCGGGATCTCCGCGAAATAGGCGAGCCCGATGAATTCCTGCATGAGCGAGATGCCCGGGCCGGAGGTGCAGGTGAACGACCGCGCGCCGTTCCAGCCCGCGCCGATGACCATGCCGATGGATGCCAGCTCGTCTTCGGCCTGGATGATGGCGTACCTGTTCTTGCCCGACGCGGCGTCCTTGCGGAAGCTGCGGCAGTGGCGCGCGAAGGCCTCGGCCATGCTCGACGAAGGCGTGATCGGGTACCAGGCGGCCACGGTCGCGCCGCCGTACACGCAGCCCAGCGCCGCGGCGTTGTTGCCGTCGATGAAGATGCGGTCGCCCACGCCGGCCGCGCGCCGCACGCGCAGGCCTATCGGGCATTCGAGGTTCTTCAGCGCGTAGTCCCGGCCCAGGTGCAGCGCGTGGATGTTCGGCGCTATCAGCTTGTCCTTGCCCCTGAACTGCTCGCCGATGAGCTTCTCGATCTCGGCCGCGTCGATGTCGAGGAGCGCCGCCAGCGCCCCGACGTAGATGATGTTCTTGAAGAGCTGGCGCTGGCGCGGGTCGGAGTATTCCCTGTTGCAGATCTCGGTGAGCGGCACGCCGATGACGCGCACGTCGTCGCGGAACCTGGACTTCGGCAGCGGCTTGGTCGAGTCGTAGAAGAGATACCCGCCCGGGTCGACGCCGAGCACGTCCTTGTCCCAGGTCTGCGGGTTCATCGCCACCATCATGTCGACGCCGCCGCGCGCGCCGAGGTAGCCGGCCTCCGAGACCCGCACCTCGTACCACGTCGGCAGGCCCTGGATGTTGGACGGGAAGATGTTGCGCGGGCTGACGGGAACGCCCATGCGCAGGATGGATTTCGCGAACAGCTGGTTGGCCGACGCCGAGCCCGAGCCGTTGACGTTGGCGAACTTGACGACGAAGTCGTTTATCTTTGGCTGCGACATCCCGGACCCGCGTGCGTGACGTTCAACAGGAATTTGCGCATGTCCCAGGCCCCGGTCGGGCAGCGCTCGGCGCACAGGCCGCAATGCAGGCAGACGTCCTCGTCCTTGACCATGACGCGGCCCGTCTTGAGGCCGTCGGACACGTAGAGGTCCTGCGACAGGTTGCGCGCCGGCACGTTGAGCCTGGCCCTGAGCTCGGGCTCCTCGCCGTCCGGCGCGAACGTGATGCAGTCCATCGGGCAGATGTCCATGCAGGCATCGCACTCGATGCACAGCGGCGCGGTGAACACCGTCTGCACGTCGCAGTTCAGGCAGCGCTGCGCCTCGGCAAGCGCGAGCTTCTGGTCGAAGCCCAGCTCGACCTCGACCTTGATGTTCTTCAGCGCGACCGCCTGGTCCTTCAGCGGCACCTTGTGGCGCAGGTCGTTCGAGACGTCGTTGTCGTAGCTCCACTCGTGGATGCCCATCTTCTGGCTGGTCAGATCGACCGCCGGCGCCGGCCGCTGGCGGACGTCCTCGCCGTTGCACAGCTTGTCGATGGAGATCGCCGCGTCGTGGCCGTGCGCCACGGCCCAGATGATGTTCTTCGGCCCGAAGGCCGCGTCCCCGCCGAAGAACACCTTCGGCTGCGTCGACTGGAAGGTGATCTTGTCGACCACCGGCATGCCGTGCCCGTCGAACTCGATGCCGGCGTCGCGCTCGATCCAGGGGAAGGCGTTTTCCTGGCCGACGGCCACCAGCACGTCGTCGCACTCGAACTGCTGGTCCGGCTCCCCGGTCGGCACGAGCCGGCGGCGGCCCTTGTCGTCGTACACGGCCTTGACCCTCTCGAAACTCATGCCCGTGAGCTTGCCGTTCTTGTGCAGGAAGGCCCTGGGCACGAGGTAGTTCAGGATCGGGATGCCTTCGTGCATGGCGTCCTCCTTTTCCCAGGGGCTCGCCTTCATCTCCTCGAAGCCGCTGCGCACGATGACCTTGACGTCCTCGCCGCCGAGGCGGCGCGAGGTGCGGCAGCAGTCCATGGCGGTGTTGCCGCCGCCCAGCACGATCACGCGCCTGCCTATCCTGTCGACGTGGCCGAAGGACACGGACGACAGCCAGTCGATGCCGATGTGGATGTTCTTCGCGGCCTCCCCGCGCCCGGGGATATCGAGGTCGCGCCCGCGCGGCGCGCCGGAACCCACGAAGATCGCATCGAAGCCCTCGCCCATGAGCTGCTTCATGCTGTCGATGCGCACGCCGCCGCGGAATTCGACGCCGGTGCCCAGCGCATAGCCGACCTCTTCGTCGATGACTTCCTCCGGCAGGCGGAAGCGCGGGATCTGCGTGCGGATCATGCCGCCGGCCTTCGGGTCCTGGTCGAACACGACCACCTCGTAGCCGAGCGGGGCGAGATCGCGGGCCACGGTCAGCGAGGCCGGGCCGGCGCCGATACAGGCCACGCGCCTGCCGTTCTTCTTCGCGGCGGCTTTCGGCAGCCTTGCGCGGATGTCGCCCTTGTTGTCGGCGGCCACACGCTTCAGACGGCAGATCGCGACGGGCTCCGGTTTGGCCTGGTTGTGCTCCTCAACCCGCCCGCGCCGACAGGCCGGCTCGCAGGGCCGGTCGCAGGTGCGGCCGAGGATGCCCGGGAAGACGTTCGACTTCCAGTTGATCATGTAGGCGTCACCGTGGCGGCCTGCCGCGATCAGCCTGATGTACTCGGGAACGGGGGTGTGGGCCGGACAGGCCCACTGACAGTCCACGACCTTGTGGAAATAGTCGGGTGCCGCGATGTCGGTGGGCTTCAAGAATGCTCCTCCGGTTGGGCGCCTGCCCCGGCGGTCTCGCTCGCCGGGAATCTTCTTCATGGCCCGCCGGATGCGATCTTCGGAACGCACTGCGGAAACAATTCGAGCTGCCCAGTAGCGCGTAGTGTAACCGGTTGTTAAGCCGCCGTTAACAGGGGAAGCTAATCGAGGACATGCGACACCAGTCCGTCGGCAAGCTTCGGCTCGAACCAGGTGGACTTGGGCGGCATGACTTCGCCGGCGTCGGCCACCGCCATCAGGTCTTCCATGCGCGTGGGAAACAGCGAGAACGCCGCGGCCATTTCCCCACTGTCGACGCGCCTTTCCAGCTCGGGCAGGCCGCGGATGCCGCCGACGAAATCGATGCGCTCGTCCCGGCGCGGATCGACGATGCCGAGCAGCGGTGCGAGCAGCAGATCGGCGAGCAGACTCACGTCGAGGCGCTCGACCGGATCCTGGGGCACGAGCGCGGCGTGGACGTTCAGGCGATACCACTGCCCCTCGAGGTAGAGCCCGAATTCCCCCGGCTTCGAGGGGGCCACCGCCCGCGAAACGGCGTGCACCGAGAAGCCCTGACCGAGCTTCGACAGCAATTCCTGCCGGCTCAGGCCGTGCAGGTCGGCCACGATCCGGTTGTAAGGCAGGATGCGCATCTGGTGATGCGGGAAGGCCACCGCCAGGAAGTATTCGCAGCTTTCCTCGCCGGTGCGCCGCGCGGACGCGGCACGGCGCGCGGCCGCCACGCGCGAAGCGGCGGCGGATCGATGGTGGCCGTCGGCGATGTAGAGCGCGGGCATGGCATCGAAGGCCTGCGTGAGCCGGCGGATCGCGGCCCCGTCCCGGATCGGCCAGATGCTGTGGCGCACGCCGGTGTCGGCCGCAACGTCCACGGACGGCGTGCCGCTGCTCGCCGCCGCCAGCAATGCATCGACCCCGGGAGCCGGCGGGTAGGCCAGCAGCACCGGCCCGGTCTGCGCGTTCAGGGCCTCGATCTGGCGCACGCGGTCGTCTTCCTTGTCGGGTCGCGTGAACTCATGCTTGCGGATGCGGTTGGCGTCGTAATCCGCGACCGACGCAGCAGCGACGACGCCGGTCTGCTCATGTCCGTCCATCACCAGGCGGTAGGCGTAATAGGCGGGCTGCGCATCGCGCCGCAGCACATCGTGCGCGAGCATGCGCTGCAGGTTCTCTGCCGCCTTGGCGTAGACCGGCGCCGAATACGGGTCCGTATCCGGCGGCAGGTCGATCTCGGGCTTGGAGATATGCAGGAAGCTCCACGGCTTGCCGGCGGCGCGCACGCGCGCTTCCTCGGTCGACAGCACGTCGTAAGGCGGCGCCAGCACGTCGGCCGCCCGGCCGGGTGCCGGCATCAGCGCGCGGAAAGGTTGAATTAGGTGCATGCCCGACTACTGCTCTACTTCTCGCCACGAAGACACGGAGAACCCGAAGACACACGAAGAAAACCGGAAGGGAAGATGGGTTCGCTGATCGGGCACCGTCGGCAGGCTCAGCCCGGCAACATGATTGCCGCGAATCCGTTCCCCATCGTCCTGTTCTTGGCCTTTCTTCGTGCCTCCTTCGTGTTCTCCGTGTCTTCGTGGCGAGATTGAGGTCCTGGAAAAATTACCCGTGCTTGAAGACGATGGTCTTGGTCTGCGAGAACTCGTGCAGCGCCTCCATGCCCTTCTCGCGGCCGTGGCCGCTTTTCTTCACGCCGCCGAACGGCAGCTCGATGCCGCCTCCCGCGCCGTAGCCGTTCACGAACACCTGCCCGCAGCGCATTTTCTTCGCCACGCGCATCGAGCGGCCGCCGTCGCGCGTCCAGATGCCGGCAACCAGGCCGTACTGCGTGCTGTTCGCGAGCCTGACCGCGTCGGCCTCGTCCTCGAACGGGATGATCGACAGCACCGGCCCGAACACCTCGTCGCAGGCGAGCGAGTCGTCGCGCGGCACCGGCCCGAACAGCACGGGGGCCACGTAGTAGCCGCCGGCCGGGACGCCGTCGGCGACCTGGGCTTCCGCCAGCACCGGAATGCCGTCCTTCCTCGCGCGGTCGATGAAGCCGCGCACGCGCTTCAGCTGGTTCTCCGAGATCAGCGGGCCGCAGTCGAGATCCATCGCGTGGCTGCCCACGCGCAGCTGCCTGAACTTCGCGACCACCTGGGTCACGAAGCGGTCGTAGATGGATTTCTGCACCAGCACGCGGCTGCCGGCCGAGCAGGTCTGGCCGCCGTTCTGCACGATGGCGTTGACGACGATGGGCACCACGGCATCGAAGTCGGCATCCTCGAACACGATCTGCGGCGACTTGCCGCCGAGCTCCAGGGTGCAGCCGATGTGGTTCTCCGCAGCCGCCTTCTGCACCAGCGTGCCGACCTCGGGCGAGCCGGTGAACGACATGAAGTCGATGCCGGGGTGCGAGGCGAGCGCGGCGCCGGCCTCCTCGCCGATGCCGGTGACGACGTTGAGCGCACCGGGCGGGAAGCCGACTTCCTGGGCGAGCTGCACGATGCGCAGCGGCGCCACGCAGGCGTCCTCGGCGGGCTTCATGACGACCGCGTTGCCCATCGCCAGCGCCGGCGCCAGGCTGCGGCCGAACATCTGCGCGGGATAGTTCCAGGGAATGATGTGCCCGGTCACGCCCTTCGGGTCGCGCATGATGGTGACGAGGTAGCCGTCGAGGAAGGGGATGGTCTCGCCGTGGACCTTGTCCGCGGCGCCGCCATAGAACTCGAAATAGCGCGCGGCGGCCGTGATGTCGGCGCGCGCCTGCTTCATGGGCTTGCCGCAGTCGCGGGCCTCGAGCTGGGCCAGTTCCTCGTGATGGGCGGCGATGGCCTCGCCGAGCTTCGTCAGCAGGCGCCCGCGCTCGGTCGCCGTGAGCTTGCTCCACGGCCCTTCCTCGAAAGCGTGGCGCGCGGCCTTCACGGCGGCGTCGACATCCTCGCGCGTGCCGCGGGCGATCCTCGCGAACACCCTGCCGTCGCTCGGGCCCACCATGTCCAGGGTGCGCCCGTCGGAAGCGGGCTGCCACTTGCCCCCGATCAGGTTTTCAAACGCAAGGATGGGCTCTTCGGCGATCTTTCTGGCTGGGGCTGTGCTCATTGTCCTGTTCCCGGATCTTCGTTCTGGAGCTCGTCATTCTATACCCGGCCCGGCGCGGGACTCAGGGCCGGATGTAGGCGTATCCCTCCCGCACCTGCAGCCGGACGATCTCCGCCACGCCCGACGGGACGAACTGCAGGCCATCGACGAAATCCTGCTTCCCGAGCTGCAGCGCGTTCATGCTGTTCAGGCACATCCGGAACTCGACCCCTTTGGCGCCGAGCGTCTCGACCCATTCGGAGAACGGTCTCCCGCCGGCGTCCTGCGCCCCGAACAGGAAGGCGCGCACGCCGGTCGACAGGGCCACCACCACGATCTTTGCCTGCGGGTCGGCCGCGAGCTGGTTGGCGACGTTGTTCATGGCAAGCGTGGCCTGGCGTTCGTCCGGCAGGTGGTACACGGTCTTCGTCGGCTCCTCGGCGCGCGCTGCGGCGCCGGCGATCATGCCCGCCGCGGCGAGCACCAGGCCTGCACGCACGCAGGATTTCATGAGATCCATACTTCGTCCTCCTCGGTTGCGCCTTGCGGCTACAGCATTCCCAGCGCCGCGAGCTCCGCGCGCAGCCGCGGCGGGTCGCGGAAATGCAGGGCCTGCAGGCCGGCCGTCCGGCCGGCCTCGACGTTGCGCAGGCTGTCGTCTATGAACACGGTGCGCGCGGGCTCCAGCCGGCAGCGCTCGATGGCCAGCGAGAAAATGCGCGGATCGGGCTTGGCCAGACCCACCTCGCCCGACACCACGATATCCTCGAACCATTCCAGGAAGGTGAAGCGCCGCCGCGCCACCGGAAAGGTTTCCGCCGACCAGTTGGTCAGCGCATGCAGCCGGTGGCCGCGTCCGCGCAGCTCGGCGAGGATCTCCACGCTGCCGGAGATTTCCCCGCGCAGCATCCGCTCCCAGCCGTCGCGCCACTGCGCGATCATGCCCGCGTGGCCGGGATGCGACGCGCTGCGCTCGGCGACGGCCTGGTCGAAGCTCTTGCCGGCGTCGATCTCCAGGTTCCACCAGGGCGGGACGATCTCGGCGAGAAAACGCTCCATCGCCGCATCGTCGCCGTCGAACAGCGGCCGGTAAAGATACCTCGGGTTCCAGTCGACGAGCACGGCGCCCAGGTCGAACAGAACCGTGTCGAAGGGCAGGGCCCGCATGCGCCTAGCGCTTCTTCTTCCAGGCTTCGTATTCGGCGCGCAGGGCCTCGTTCGGCGGGTAGGTGCCGGCGAGCGGCGCGCCTGCATCCACCTTCTGGAGCACCCAGGCCTCGAGATCTTCCATTTCCAGCCCGGCCTGCGCCACCTGCGCGGCGACGTGGCGCGGAATGCAGACCACGCCCTCCTCGTCACCCACCATGATGTCGCCGGGCATGACGAGCACTTCCGCGCAGCCGACGGGCAGGTTGACGTCGATGGCGAAATGCCGGTGGATGTGCGCGGAGGCGGCCATGCCCTTCGCGTACACCGGGAAGCCGAGCTTCTGGATCGAGGCGTAGTCGCGCATGGAGCCGTCGGTCACGGCACCCGCGGCGCCCCGGGATTTCAGCCGTGACATGAGGATTTCGCCGCCCGCGGCCACGGCGTCGATGTTGCGGCAGTCGAGCACCAGCACCTGGCCGGGCTGGATCTCGTCGATGGCCTTGCGCTGCGGGTAGCCCGGCTTGCCGATCGCCTCGAACGTCGCGAGGTCCTCGCGGGCGGGCACGAAGCGCACGGTCACGGCCTCGCCGGCCATGCGCAGCCCGGGGTTGAGCGGCTTGACGCCGGTGAGGTAGGTGTTGCGGAACCCCAGCTTGAAGAGCTGCGAGGTCAGCGTCGCGGTGGACACGCGGCGCAGCTGGTCGAGCACCTGGGGCGGAACGGGAATCTGGGTCATGGTCCTTCCTGCGGGATGGGGGCGCCGCCGGCTTTCGGGCCGGCGGCCTGCCTATCCTAACCCAGAGCCGCGGCAGCGCCCGCGCGCGGCCCTAGCGCAGCTGGCTCTGCAGCTTGCCCAGCTCGATCTGGTTGATGTTCGGAGGCAGCTTGATCGCGAGCGCCTCGAGGTAGGCACGTTCCAGGTCCTGCGACTTGCGGTTGCGCATGGCCACGACCAGCTGCGGCCGGATGTCAGCCAGTGGGCGCGTGGCCGCGGCCTTCTTGTCGAGCAGCTTGATGAGATGCCAGCCGGCCGCGGTCTTGATCGGCTGGCTGACCTCGCCCTTGGCCATGCCGGTCACCGCCTTGCGGATCTCCGGCACCATCTGCTCCTCGCTGATCCAGCCGAGCTCGCCGCCCTTCTCCGCGCTTTCCTTGTGGGCGGAATTCTCCCTGGCGAGCTTCGCGAAATCCGCGCCCGCCTTGCCGAGCTTCGCGCTGAGGTCGGCGATCTTCTTCTTCGCGTCCTCGGACTTGGCCTTGTCGCCGTCGGGCGCGGGCAGGAATATCTGGGCGAGCTGGTATTGCGGCGGCGCCAGCAGCTGCGCCTTGTTCGCCTCGTAGAACTGCTTGATCTCCTCTTCCGTGGGATAGCCTTCACCCGGCCTGGCGATGTTGCTCACGAAGGAGCTGACGATGACCTGGTCGCGGGCGCGGTCGATCAGCGGCTGCAGCTCCGGGCGCTTGTCCCACCCCTTCTGCCTGGCCTCGCTCAGCACCGCCTTGCGCATGAGCTCGCTGCGCACCAGGCGCTCCAGCGCGGCCGAATCCGCGGCGAGCTGGCGGCGGGCGTCGGCGGGCTGCGCGTCGAGGATGGCCTTCAGCTCGCCGGAGCTCAGCTCGACGTCGCCCATTTTTCCCGCCAGCTCCTCGGCGGCCGCGATGCAGCTCAGCATCAGGCCGACGGCCGCCAGCAGCAGGCGCAGATGTTCAAACATGGTTTTCTCCTGGGGCGTTCCCGGCATTACGACAAGGGCGGGCGTCGGACGTTTCCGATGCGGCGAGAAAAACCGCTCGCGGCCCGGCTGCCGGCCGGGGATGGTGCTCAGTGCTGGGCTGGAATTTCTCCGGCGGCGCGGGCGGCGCCGCCGCATCGGCTCCGGGCCGGCTCCCGCCGGCCCGGCTTGCCGAATGACGGAGCTGGAAGCTTATTTGAGGTGACCGGCGACGAGCTTGGTCATCTCGAACATCGAAACCGTCTTCTTGCCGCCGAACACTTCCCTCAGCTTGTCGTCGGCGTTGATGTTGCGACGGTTCTTGGTGTCCTGCAGGCCGTTCCTCTTGATGTAGGCCCACAGCTTCTTGGTGACCTCGGTGCGCGGCATCGGGCTGCTGCCGATCACGGCGGCGAGCGATGCGCTGGGCGTCATGGCCTTCATGAACGCCGCGTTCGGCTTGCGCTTGGCGCCGGACTTCTTCGCGGCCTTCTTGGCGGGTTTCTTCGCAGCAGCTTTTTTCGCCGTCTTCTTGGCTTTCTTCGGCGCGGCTTTCCTGGCTTTCTTCACGGATTTCTTCGCAGCGGTCTTCTTCTTTGCAGCCATCGTGGTGCCTCCAATTTGAGTTTGCACGTATCTGGATTTATGTTGCCTTGCCAGAAGCAAAGGCACGGCGAGCAGAGAATGCCGAGAGCAAGGTGCGTTGTCAATCGAAAATGCGGGTTTTTCATAGGGAGCGCCGCGTGCGCGCAACGCGTCGCGGCGCGTGCGCCCCGACGCGCCGCCGCGGAAGCGCCCGCCTCCCCGGGGCGCGCTCCCCTTCCTGAAGCCGCGCCAACGCGTTCACAATACGCGTGAACCGCATCCGGACGCACGCAGGCACGATCATGCAACTCCAGGAGCAGGACAGGACGTTCATCGCCTCCCGCGTCGCGGCGCTGGAGGCCCGCACGGGCGCGCAAGTCCTCGTCGCGGCCGTCGGCAAATCCGATTCCTACCCCGAGGCGCCGTGGAAGGCTTTCGCCCTCGGCTCGGCGGCAATGGCCCTGGCATGCGTGGCATGGCAGGCGGGTGCCGGGAACTGGGCCGCCGCCGGCTCCCGCTTCGGCCATGCGCTGGCCATGCTCGCCGCCGGCGCGCTGCTGGCGCTGCTCGCCGTGCTGTGCCCCGGTTTCGCGCGCCTGTTCACCGACCGCACCAGGCGCGAAGTCGAGACCTCCCAGTTCGCGCAGTCGCTGTTCTACCGCCACGGCCTGGACCGCACGCGCGGCCGCACGGGCATCCTGCTGCTGGTGAGCCTGTTCGAGCGCCGCGTCGTGGTGCTCGCAGACGCCGGGTTCGATGGCCGCGTCGGCGCGGCGGACTGGCAGGCCCTGACGGCGCGCATGACGTTCATCCTGGGTCGCGGCGCCGTCGCGGGCGCCCTGCGCGCCGGCCTCGACGCGCTCGAAGCCCTGCTGCTCGAGCGCGGCTTCGCCGACGGCGCCGGCGGCACCATGCCGCCGGCGGTCGTGCTCGACATCGCGGAGGCAGGCTGATGCGCGCCCTGGCCATGTGCGTGCTCCTGTGGCTGGCCGCGACCGGACTGTCGGCTGCAGACGACATCCCGGTGCCCTACCTGTCGGGGCGCGTCGTCGACGCGGCGGAAATCCTCTCGCCCGAGGCGAAGGCGCGCATCGGCAGGCTGATCGAGGCGCACGAGCGCGCGAGCGGTGACCAGATCGCGGTGCTCACCGTGCAGGGGCTCGGCGGCGAGAGCATCGAGGATTTCGCGGTGCGCGTGTTCGAGGACTGGAAGCTCGGCAGCCGCGACAAGGACAACGGCGTGCTGGTCGTCGTCGCGCCGCGGGAACGACGCAT
This sequence comes from Burkholderiales bacterium, assembly GCA_036274775.1. GTDB lineage: Bacteria > Pseudomonadota > Gammaproteobacteria > Burkholderiales > JACQAP01 > JACQAP01. The sequence goes on from DASUFB010000048.1 coordinate 83,744, forward strand.
GCGCATCGAGGTCGGCTACGGCCTCGAGGGCACGCTGACCGACGTCGCCGCGGACCGCATCATCCGCAACCTCATGGCGCCGCGTTTCCAGGAAGGCAACTATGACGTCGGCGTGGAAGCCGGCGTCACGGGCGTCGTGCAGGTCCTGGAAGGGCGGGTGCCCTCGCAGGCCGAAGCGCAGTGGACGGCCCCCGCCCCCGAGGACCGGGGATGGCATGTCGAGGCCGCCCGCATGCCGGTCGCGGAGCGCATCCTCGTGAGCCTGTTCGTGTTTGGCATCATCGGCCTGTTCACGCTCATCGGCGTTGTCACCCCGGGCGGCATGGGCTGGTTTCTGTACGCCTTCCTGATCCCGTTCTGGTCCATGTTCCCGATGGCCCTGTTCGGCAGCCGGGCGGCGCTCGCCATCGTCTGCGCCTACGCGCTCCTGTTCCCCCTCGTGAAATATCTCGTCTCCCGCGCGCCGTGGTACCTGAGAGCGAAGGAGGACCTGCGCGCGAAGGGGGTGGCGCACATCGGCGGGTTCACCATCACGCCGGGCGGCTCGGGCTCGCGAGGGATTTCCAGCGGCGGGGGATTTTCCAGCGGGGGCGGATTCTCGGGCGGCGGCGGGCGCTCGGGGGGCGGGGGCGCCAGCGGCAGCTGGTGAGGCAGACCAAGGTGCTGAGGACTGAGTGCTGCCCTTACTGGCTGACCGGCTGGAGCGGCTGCGGAACCGCGGCGGGATCCGGATGAGGCGCCTGGGTGTCCTGCAATCGCGTTGAATCCGCCGCCGCAGCGGAATCGGACGCCTGCCCGCCCTGCGGTTCCGCCGGCTGTGCCTCGCCGGCGGCCGGCTCGCTCGCATCCGGCACGGCGGGCGCCGTCTTGGCGTCCTGCCCGACGACGGGCAGGTTCGTGTCCTGAACGCCGGCGGAGCGTGCGGCGGCCTGCTGCTGCTTGAGCGCCCGCAGGCGCGTGTCGAGATCGACGTAATAGTTCTTCATCTGCCCGGCAACGTCGGACTGCGCCTTCTGCAGCTCGTCCAGCGATCCGCGCAGGGACGCGGAGCTGCGCCTCACGTCCTCCAGGCCCCGCATCATCTGCAGCAGCCCCTCGGAGCTCATCACGGCGCGCGTGTCCTCGACCTGCTTGCGCAGGCTGGCGAGCTGCTGCGTCATGACCGTGTCGGCCTCCTGGCCGCTCCTGGCCCTGGCCTCCATGGCCATCGAGCGCTGCGACGATTCCTGCAGGCCGGTTTCCATGGCGGCAAGCCGGCGCGCGACCTCGTCGAAAGCCGCGCTGCCCTGTTCGAGCGTCTGCTGCTGCTCCCTGAGCTTCGTCTCCAGCTCGGTGGCCCGCCGCCGCAGATCGGCGAACGCCAGCCCGCTCTCGTCGAGCTGGCGGCGCTGCTCCTCGCGTGCCGCCAGCAGGCTGTTGAGGAACTCCCGGGTCGTGGTGAGCGCCGTGTCGGCCTGCGCCTGCGCCGCGTCCGCCCGCGTGCGGGTCTCGGTCAGCGCGATCTGGAGGGAATGCACCGTGTCCTGCGTGCGGCGCAGCTCCGCGCGCAGGTCGGCCATGCTGCTTTCGCTGCGGCCGGCGTTCTCCCGCAGGGCCTGCACGGCGGCGCCCTGCTGCGCCTGGGACTGGCGCAACTGGTCTTCGGTCGCGCACCCGGGCGCGAGCAGCGCGGCCGCCACGCAGGCCGCGCCCAGCCTCATGTACGGAACCGCATCAATAGACGATGTCCGCGCGCCGGTTCTTGCTGTAGCTTTCTTCATCCTTGCCCAGCGCGATCGGCTTCTCCGCGCCAAAACTGACGACGCTGATGCGGCGGCCGTCCGCGCCGGCGAGCTCGAGCGCACGCTTCACAGCCTCCGCACGCCGCGCGCCCAGCGCGAGGTTGTATTCCCGGCTGCCCCGCTCGTCGCAATTGCCCTGCACTTCCGTCCTGAGCGACGGATGGGCCTTCAGGTAGGCGGCATTCGCCACCAGCATGGCATCGTACTTTTCCAGCACCTTGGCCTGGTCGTAGTCGAAATACACGCTGCGCTCCAGCGTGCCGGCGGGCGCCGCGGCCGCTTCCCCGGCGGACGCGGCGGCCCTGCCCGCGGCGTTCACGTCCGGGGGGAACTCGGCTGCCTCCGAGCTGACCGAGGACCCGGCCGCGGCAGCGGGCGCCTGGGAAGCCTGGCTGGCCGCCGCCGCTTGTTGTTGTTCCTGGGCCTGCCTCGCGGCTTCCTCCTCGCGCGCGGCCGCCTGCTGGTCGGTGCGCAGCTTGTTGATCTGCGCATCCTGGTCCTCGAGCTGGCGCTTCAGCTGTGCGGCCTCCTCGTTGGTCGCCTGCACCGCTTCGTTTTCGTTCGCCGCGGCGGCGCTGCCGGCAGTCGCAGCGGCGTCCGTGCCGGCGTCCGACGATCCGCTGCTGGCCGCCGCGGCGTCGGAAGAAGGCGCGGCGGCGGTCGGGGCATCGGTCGCGCTCTGCGCGCCGGCGGCCTCGGACTTGGGCGCATCGCTGATGGGAGCGGCGGGCTGCTCGGCGACACCGGCGCCGGCGCCGCTTTTCTGCGTCGAGGCGCAGGCGCCGAGGGCGGCGCAGATCAGGATCAAGGATAAGCTTCGAGACAGGTTCATCGCGCAATGACGCATCACTTGGAGACCCTCCTTACCGTCGCGCAGCGGTCGCGTCGCGCGCGGACGGGGTTATTTCAAAATGTTTCGGGATGCACCGGCGCCCATGCGGCCGAGCAACGGCGTCCCCCACACCGCGAACATTCGCCCAAATAACGGCTGCCGTCAACGCAGGTTGACCCCTGCGCGCGCCCGGGCGGGCCGGTGGCGGGAAATCCTCCTGGCATGGAACGCGGTGCGCGATTCAGGTGCGAACGTAGACGACCGCATCGAGCGCCAGGCAGCCTTCGCCCGCGGCGCCGACCAGCACCGGGTTCAGGTCGAGGTTCGTCACGCCCGAGCCCGCATCGGTCATCAGGCGGCCCACGGCCAGCACGGCGCCGCAGAAGGCGTCGACGTCGAGCGCCGGCTCGTCGCGCACGCCAGCGAGCAGGGGAGCCACGCGCAGGCGCCCCAGCGCCTGCCTGACGTCCGCGGCGGTAAACGGCGGGATCAGCAGCCGGACATCCGGCATCGCTTCCACGTACTTGCCGCCGTCGCCGACCAGCACGACGGGGCCGAACGCGGGATCCACGCGCGCGCCGATCATCATCTCGCGGCGGCCGCGCGCCATTTTGGCGACGATGGCCCCGTCGAAACGCGCGCCGCGGGCAGCCAATGCACGCTTCATGTCCTCGAATGCCGCACGCACCCTGCCGGGATCGTCCAGGCCCAGGCGCACCAGCCCGAGCTCGCTCTTGTGGGCGACGTCCGCCGAGCACCCTTTTACGGCCACGGGGCTGCCGAGGGCAGCCAGCGCCGCCACGGCCTCGCCCGCATCGCGGCACAGCCGGTGTGGCACCACGGGCACGCCGGCCTGCGCGAGCCGCGCCAGGCTGTCCGCCTCGTTCAGCATGACCGGTTCCCTCTCCGGCGGCGCCGGCGCATGGACGCTCTGCACCGGCGGGCGGTCTTTCGCAGCCTGCATGAGCTCGCAATGCGAGAGGAACTGGTTCAGCGCAGCGATGGCCTCGTACTCGGTCGGAAACACCGGCAGGTCGCGGGCCCTGAATTTCCCGGCGATGTTCGGCTGCGGAATGGCCGCCACCAGCGGCTTGCCGGTGGCTTTCGCGAAGTCGGCCGAATCCCGGGCGAAGGCCTCGACGTCGTAGCCCTGGCCGGCCACGGGAATGCCGACCAGGAAGGCGTCGGCCGCCGAATCCCGCGCCAGCACGGGCAGGATCTGAGAGAACAGCCCGCTGTTGGTGAGCAGCGCCGCGGTGATGTCGACGGGGTTCGTGGTCGTCGCGAAGCCCGGCAGGATCCTGCCCAGCTCCGCGCGCGTGCCGGCCGCGAGCTTCGCCATGGGCATGCCCAGGCTGCTGGCGGCGTCTGCGGCCATCACGCATACGGCGCCGGAATTGCTGATCGCCACCAGCCGGCGGCCCTTCGGCTTCCAGCCCTTCAGATACATCCCGGCGCTCGCCACCAGCTCGGCCGTGTCGCGCGCCCGCCAGATGCCATGCTTCTCCAGGAAGGCATCGACGGCGCGGTCCTCGTTCGCGAGCGCGCCGGTGTGCGATTTCGCAGCCTCCTGCCCAGCCGCCGTGCGCCCCGATTTCAGCGCGATCACGGGCAGGTTGCGCGCATGGGCGATGCGCGCGGTCTCGGCCAGGAAGAACGGGTCGCCGATGCTCTCGAGATAGAGCAGCAGCAGCTTCAGGTCCGGATCCTCGGCCACCACCGACGCAAGCTCGGACACCGTCACGTCGGCGTCGTTGCCGGTGGCATGGGAATGGCGCACACCCAGGCCGCGCGAGCGCAGCAGGCCGTACGGCACCACGCTCATGGCGCCGGACTGGCTGACCACCGCGATGGGGCCGTCCTGCGGCGGCGCCTCGATGTACATGGTCGAGAACGACAGCACGGCGCCGCTGCCGAAATTGGCGAGTCCCTGGGAATTCGGGCCGACGATGCGCATGCCGCGCGCGTGCGCCGCCTCGCGCATGCGCTTTTCCTTGGCCTTGCCCGCGACCGGGTCGGTCTCGCCGAAACCGGAGGTCATGACCACCGCCGTGCGCACGCCGCGCGACGCGCACTGCTCGACGGCCTCGATCGCAGCGTCGCCCGCCAGCGCGACGATCGCCGCCTCCGGCGCGTCGGGCACGTCCGCGAGCGACGGATAGGCCTTGAAGCCCTGGATCTCCGCGCGCTTCGGGTTGATCGGGTAGACCCTGCCCTTGTAGCCGTGGCGCGCCAGGTACAGCAGCGGACGTCCGCCTATCTTGTTCTCATTCTCCGATGCGCCGATGACGGCGACGGATTTCGGGTTCAGCACGGTGCGCAGCGATTCGCGAAGAATGTCGGTCATTTTTTCAAATCCAGATCAAAACCCAACACAGAGGCACAGAGGACACGGAGAACACAGAGGAAGGACAAATTCGATTTTGGGGATAGGTTCCGATACCTTGTCGCATGAGAGTCTCCGCCGTCACACCAAAGCATTCTCTCGTCTTTCTCTGTGTCCTCTGTGCCTCTGTGTTGGATGTAATCAGCATTTAGTAAAGAAAGGGACCTTGCGCCCGGCGAGGCTCACGAACTTCGCCTCGGCCTTGTCGCCGATGGCGAGCCCCGGGTCGCCGTGGGCCATGAGCCGGAAGCCTTCTTGCGCGTCGACCAGCACGATCAGGTAGGGCGCGTGCGCCCGCCACTCCTCCGTCGGCGCACGGGCCACCAGCGTTCGCGCATGCACGATGCCGCGCCCGGATGCCTGCTTCGTCGCGGGCGAGCCGGCTCCGCACGACGGGCAGAAGCTGCGCCCGAAATACCACACGGCCTTGCACCGGTCGCAGGCCTGGTAGGCGATGCCATCGGCGCCCTTCGTCCAATCCCGGGTGCTCACGCCGCCTTCCCCCTTGATGCTGCCGTTTCGCATAGGCAATGGCGTCGGCGCCTGGCGGCAATCGCGGTCGGTCGCATCCCCATCAGACAACGATGGGGCGGCCGATGAGGCGGAGCAGGGGCCACATCGCTTTTGATGGGGATGCGACCCGAAACGGCCGCACAGGTCTGCCGGCCGCCCATGTCTGCCTTCGCGGTCGCATCCCGCAAGCGGGTCCCGGCTCCGCGCTCTGGCAGACGCTGCTTCCTGCTCATGCCGCCGCCCCTAGTCCAGTCCGCGATGTCCATCAATTCGACTCCAGCACGAGCGAGACGTGTGACGACAACACGCCGCCGTCGCCGTGCAGCAGCGCGAGGCTCGCGTTCCTCGCCTGGCGGCCTTGCGCACGGCCGGTGAGCTGGCGGTGCGTCTCGACGAGGTGGGCCATCGCGCCGCCCACGCCGCAGTGGCCGTACGAAAGCAGGCCGCCGTGCGTGTTCAGGGGGAGTTTGCCGTCGATGCCGAAATGCCCCTCGCGCGCGAGCCTGCCGGCGCCGGCGCGTGGGGCGAGCCCGAGTTCCTCGAGCAGGATGGTCAGCGTGATCGTGAAGCTGTCGTACACGGCCGCGTAGTTCGCATCGGCGGCCTTGACGCCTGCGGCCGACAGCGCCTTTGCCATGGCCGGCGCGGCGCCCGAGCGCGTGAGGCTGGGGGCGGCGCTGATGTGCTGGTAGGGGTGATCCTGCCCGGTGCCGAGGATCCTGACGTCGAAGGCGTTCGTGCGGCTGCGGCTCACCAGGAAGGCCGCGCCGCCATCGGAGACCGGGCAGCAGTCGAGCAGCTTCAGCGGCGAGGCGATCGGCTTCGAAGCGAGCACGTCATCGATCGTGACGGGATCGCGGAACTGCGCGCCGGGATGCAGGCCGGCATGCCGGCGCATGAGCACGGCGAGTTCCGCGAAATCGCGCTCGGTCGTGCCGTGCTCGAGCATGTAGCGCGAGGCGAGCAGCCCGTAGTAGGCGGGGATCGTCGCCCCGAGCGGCACCTCGTAGACCGGGTGGCCGACCTGCGCGAGCGTCTGGATCGCGCTGTCGCGGCTCTGCCCCGTGAGCCGGTTCTCGCCCGCGACGACCAGGATGCGCTTCGCCGCGCCGGCTTCGACCAGGTGGTGGGCCAGCATCGCCATGGCGAAGCCGGTCGCCCCGCCGAGCTGGATTGCGTGCGCGTAGCCCGGCTTCAGGCCGAAATGCTCGGCGAACACGGTCGAGAGCATCAGGTGGGGCATCGTGGTCGAGTAGCCGCAAATGAGCCCGTCCACGTCGCGCCGCTCGACCTGCGCATCGGCGAGCGCCGCGGCCGCGGCCTCGCTCATGAGGTCGAGCGTGGACTTGCCCGGGTGCTTGCCGTAGGCCGTGACGCCGACGCCGGTGATGTAGCTCACGAAAACCCCGCGTTCACGACCTTCTCGGGTTGGCCACGAGCTCGGCCTCGCGCTTGAGCGCCTCGACGAGCTGGTCCGTACGCGAGGAGAGCCGGTCGGACAGCGCGGCGACGCTGATGGCGGCGACCGCGCGCCCGTCCGCGCCGAGCACCGGCACGCCGATCGCGCCCATGCGGTCGACCAGCATGTTCAGGAATACCGCGTAGCCGCGCTCGCGGCTGCGCTGCAGCTCGCTCCTGAGCCAGGCCATGCTGACTTTCGGATACTGCGGCAGGCGCTGCTCCACGAGCGGCAGGATGGCCTCGATCTCGGCCTCCGACTGCCAGGCGAGCAGTGCCATGGCGCCGGCGCCGATGCCGAGCGGCCGGCGGCTGCCGATATCCAGATAGTTGGCGCGGATCGGGAAGGATCCCACCTCGCGGTCCACGCACACGGACTCCGCGCCGCCGCTGCGCACCGAGAGCAGGACGGAATCCTCGGACAGCGCCGCAAGACGCACCAGCGACGGCCGCGCGCGCACGCGCAGGTCGTCGCGGTCGCGCAGCGCCGCGGCCAGGATGAACACTTCGCTGCCCAGCGAGTAGGTCTTGGTGCGGTCGTCGCGCCGCACGAAGCCCTCGCGCGTGAGCACTTCCAGGATGCGCAGCGTCGTGACCTTGTTGAGGCCGGCCTGCGCGGCGATCTCGGACAACCGGTTCACCCGCGGTTCCGTCAGCGAGCGCAGGATGCGACAGGATTTCTGCACCGAGTTGATTGCGGATGCTCTGGTGGGCATGATGAGCTCCTCTTCGTCGTCTGCAGCGGTTACACGGTGGCGACGGGCGTGGCCGGAGAGCCGACCGCGCCCGGCAGGCGCAGCGGCGGCGCCGTCAGAAGGAAGCGCGAGCGCCCGTGGCTGCGCAGCCAGTTCGCGAGCGGGGTCAGGTGCCAGATCTCGCCCAGGTTGACCCCGAGCTTGAACAGGCAGTGCTCGTGCAGCGGCAGCGTCGCGCAGGTGCCGTGGTGGCTGGTCGCCGGGTGGGCCTCGACGGCATAGTTGTCCGCGATGAGCGAGACCAGCCCGGAATCCGTGATCCACTGCAGCAGCCTGGCGTCGCGCCCGTCCAGCGTCGCGCAGGAGCGCTCGAGCTTGTGCTGGTCGGGCTGCTTGCCCATCTCCAGGATCATCTGCGCGAAGCCGGTGTGCAGGCAGACCATGTCGCCCTCCTCCACGACGACCCTGTCCTTGTCCATGATGCGCATCAGATCGTCGTAGCCCACGGCCTTCGAGGCATTGCCGACGTGCGCGTGCAGGTCGATCATGACCCCCCGGCCCTGCACGCATTTCACCGCCATGTTCTCGACGCCGAGCGCTTGGACCGCCGTGGTGGTCTTCGCCGGTACCGTGCCGATCGCGCCGGCGTCGTCCGGGTCGGTCGGCCCCGAGATTTCCTTGCCGGCGCGGTAGCCGTTGTAGAACACCGGCTCCGGCCTGCCGTCGCCGTCGGCATCGAACAGCTGGCCGACGTGCGCGAGGCTGTCCCATTGCGTCGAGTACTGCAGGTGCAGGATCACCGCATCGTCGTTGATGACGTCGGTGGCCTCGGGATTGTCGCGCTGGACCACGTAGATCATGTTCGGCCGCCCGTTGCGCAGCGTCGGGCGCAGGATGGGCGGATGCCGGCGCGGATTAAGCACGTTGCCGCCGGGGTAGTCGAGCGGCAGGCTCAGGCAGAACGTCAGCCCCTCCTTCACCTCCGCGATGCCCTGCTTCACCTTTTCCGGGGTGAGCAGGTTGAGCCTGCCGAGCTGGTCGTCCGGCCCGAAGTCGCCCCAGGTGGATCCCTCGGGTCTCTTTTTCCAGCGTGTCGATGCGGCCATGGTCGCTCCTCCTCGTGAATCGGTGTCCTATGCCGCGGCGTGTCCGCCGAGGTAGGTCTTGTGCAGCACGTCGCTCCCCTGGATCTGACCGGGCGTGCCGGCGGCGGCGATGCGCCCGGTTTCGACCAGATAGCAGTAGTCGGCGTGGCGCAGCGCCTTCTCGACGAGCTGCTCCACCAGCAGGATGGCCATGCCCTGCCCGCACAGCTGCGCGGCGACGTCCAGGATGCGGTCGATGACCAGCGGCGCGAGGCCCGCCGAGGGCTCGTCCAGGACCAGCAGCCGCGGCTCGCCGATGACGCCCTGCGCCACGGCGAGGATCTGCTGCTGGCCGCCGGACAGGCGCGAAGCCGGCTCGCTGCGCTTTTCCCCGAGCTCCGGGAACAGCTCGTAGATGCGCGCGAGCTTCGAGCGGTCGCCGCGCGGGCAGCGCGCGTAGGTGCCGATCAGCAGGTTGTCCTCGACGGAGAGCGTCGTGAACACGCGGTGGCCTTCGAGCACCTGCACGATGCCGGCGCGCACGATGTCGCGCGGCGTGGCGTCGGTAAGGTCGCGCCCGTCGAACTCGACGCGGCCGGCCTTCTTCGGGATCAGCCCCGAAGCGGCGTGCAGGATGGTGCTCTTGCCGGCGCCGTTGCGTCCGAGCACCACCGTGAACTCGCCGTTGCGGACCTCCAGCGACACGCCGTGCACGACCTCGGCCTTGCCGTAGGCCACGTGCAGGCCCTCGATCTTCAACAGCGGCCGGCCGGCTCTCATGGCGCTCATGCCCCCAGGTAGACGCGTATCACTTCGGGGTCGCGCCGGACTTCGTCGGGCGAGCCGTGCTTGATGACCGCGCCCACGTCCAGCGTGGTCACGCGGTCGGAAATCCGGAACACGAAGTCCGTGTGGTGCTCGACCAGCAGCACGCCGATGCCGGACTGGCGCATGACGCCGATGACGGCGCCGAGGTGGCCGATCTCGGCGGGCGTCAGGCCGCCGGCCGGCTCATCGAGCAGGATGAAGCGCGGGCGCTGCGCGAGCCCGCGCGCGATCTCCAGGAAACGCTGCTCGGCGTGCTCCAGCAGGTTCGCGCGCCGGCCGATCGCGTGCGAAAGCCCGACCCCGTGCAGCAGCTCCTCGGCGCGCGCGCGCAGCTCGCGCTCGTCGGCGCCGGCCCCGGGCAGCGAGAAGGCCGTGGACAGGAAGCCGGCGCGTGCGTCGCGCCAGCCGCCCAGCATGGCGTTGTCGAGCACCGACAGCGTGGGCAGCAGGCGCGGCTTCTGGAACGTGCGCGCCACCCCGAGGTGCGCGCGCTTCTGCACGCTGGCGGCGGAGACGTCCGTCGCGTCGATCGTGACGCTTCCGCCGTCCGGGCGGTAGTAGCCCGAGAGCAGGTTCAGCAGCGTGGTCTTGCCGCTGCCGTTGGGCCCGATGAGCCCGTGCACCTCGCCGGGCTTGAGCTCGAGCGACGCTTTCGACAGCGCGGTCAGGCCGCCGAAGCGTTTCGTGATGTCGCGCGCCGCGAGCGTCATTTCGCTCCGCTTGCTTCGATCGCTCGCGCCAGCCGCTCGAGGTCGGGCTTCACGACGTGGCTTTCGCCGCGCCGCCCGCGGTAGCGCTCGATCAGCAGCTCGAACACGCGGCCGATGCCTTCGGGTACCAGCAGCACCACGGCGAGCAGCAGCAGGCCGTAGAAGAAATTACCCAGCTTGGCCAGCGGTGCCACCATCTCCGGCAGCGCCGTCAGCACGACGGTGCCGATCGCGGGCCCGACGATGTGCCCGCGCCCGCCGATGATGATGCAGACGAAGAAGAACAGGCCCAGGTCGAAGACGAAGGTGTCCGGCGTGATGTAGCTCTGCAGCACGGCGAACAGCGCGCCGGCCACGCCCGCCGTGAAGCCGCTGAACACGAACACAGTGAGCTTGGCGCGGAACACCGGCACCCCCACGGCTTGCGCGGTGACGACGCTGTCGCGCACGGCGACCAGCCCGCGCCCCCAGGTGCTACGTGCGACGTTCCAGGTGAGCCAGGTCACCAGCGCCGCGGTTGCAAGGATCAGCCAGTACGATCCCTGCGGGGTGTCGAAGGGCCTGGGGAATCCGGGCACGGACAGGCCCACGCCGCCGCCGGTGAGCCCGCCCTGCGCGAGCGTGAGTTCCGAGACGATCAGCGCGAACGCGAGCGTGGCCATCGCGAAATAGAAGCCGGGCAGGCGCAGCGAGGGCAGGCCGAGCAGGAAGCCGCACAGCGCGCACAGGCCGCCGGCGGCCGCGACCGCCAGTGCCGGATGCACGCCGTGCGTGCCGGCCAGGATGGCGAAGCAATAGGCGCCGATGGCGAGCAGCCCGACGTGGCCGATCGACAGTTGCCCGGAATAGCCCACCACGAGGTTCAGGCCGCCGATCAGCACCCAGTACGCGCAGATCAGCGCGGCGACATGCAGCTTGTAGAGGTCGCCGGCCCACCACGGCAGCGTTGCCAGCGCGATGACGACAGCGACGAGCGCGAATGCCCTGGAATCGGCCTTCATACCGGCCTCACGCTCTGGCTGCCGAACAGGCCGGCGGGCCTGACCAGCAGCACGACCATCAGCAGGCCGACGGAAATCGTCTGCTGGTACTCGCCGCCCACGAAATAAGTGGCGATGGCGCTCAGGATGCCGAGCGCCGCGCCGCCGACGAGCGCCCCGACGTTGCTGCCGAGCCCGCCCACCGCGAGCGCGATGAAGCCGTTCAGCGTGAGCGTCAGCCCGAGCGCGAAATACGCGAACGTAAGCTGGCCGGCAGCGAAGCCCGCCAGCCCGCCCATGGCCCCCGCGATCACGTAGGACATCGCGCGGATGCGGCCCGTCGGGATGCCCCGCGCACGCGCGGCGAACGCATCCTCTGACATGGCGACGAAGAGCTTGCCGTAGAGCGTGCGCCGGTAGAACAGCTCCAGCGCCACGGCGAGCAGGATGGCCACCAGGATCGGCAGCCAGTACTTCTGGTCGCCCATCCCTGCCGAGAAGTCCTGCGGGATGAGTCGCGGAAAGGGCCTGGGCTCCGTGCCCCACCACAGGCCCGCGGCCTGCTGCACCATGGTCGCGAGCGCCAGCGTCGACAGCAGCCACAGGTGCTCGTCGCTCCTCGCCAGCACGCGCCGGATCGCGACGAAATCCGTAACCAGGCCGAAGGCTCCGCCTACCGCTACCGAGCCCAGCAGTGCCAGCGGAATCGGCCAGCCCAGCGTCGAGACGAACCATGCGCCGAAGATGCCGCCCAGCATCGAGATGTGGCCGGTCGTGACCGACAGCACCTTCGACGTCGAGAACATGACGTTGTAGGTCAGCGCCGCGGCGGCGTACAGGGCGCCGGTGGCGAGGCCCGTTATCAGCGCTACTAGCATTGGAGGCGCATCGGCGAGTCGATCTGCGACATTACATGGGCAATTCAGTGGTACGGGACTGGGTGCCGAGGACTGAGGACCGAGTAAAAGCCTTGAAGGCGATCAAGCCTTATTGCGCACTTACTCGGCCCTCGGCGCCCAGCCCCCAGTCCTCGTCTTCATTTCGGCGCGGCCTTGAAGCTTCCGTCCTTGAAGCTGTTCGCCACGTTCATCACGATCGCATGGTCGGGATAACCGTTGCGGTTGTCCTTCGTCCAGGTGTAGCTCGCATAGGCGCCGGGAAAGTCCTTCGTGCTCTCGAGCACCCTGCCGATCGCGGCGCCGTCCGTGGAGCCGGCGGTCTTGACGGCGTACTCGACGATCTTCACGGTGTCGTAGCCCAGCGCGATCCACCAAAACATGAAGTCGATCTCGCCCTTGCCGAGCTTGGGCCGGATCTTGTCCATGAGGGCCTGCGTGCGCGGGGGCAGCTTGCCCTTCGCGTCATAGGTGGTGCTGGTATAGCCGGCCGCGAAAGCGTTCCTCCAGTATTCGGGCTTGTTCAGCAGCGGCCGCACCGGCGGGGCCATCATGGCGGGATGGCCGACGATGGGCACGTTCCAGCCCATGTCGCCGCGCGTGTTGAAGATGCGCGCGAGCAGCCCGGTCGCTGCGGACCAGGGCATGACGACTTCCGCGCCGGCCGCCTTCGCCTTGCTCAGCTCGTCGGTGAGGTCGGTCTTGTTGGCGTCGACGAGCACGACGTACACGGGCTTCACGCCGGCCTTCTCGAGCAGCTCCTGGGCGAGCTTGGACGACGCGGTGCCGTATCCCGAAGTGTCGCCGATGACGGCGATTTTGCGCTTCTTCAGCACGTGCAGCGCATAGTCGTTGGCGGCCTCGATCCACTGCTTGTTCGTATTGATGGCGCGGAAGGCGAGCGGGAATTTTCGCGCGTCGACCAGCTCGTCGATGGTGCCGATCACGAGGTTCGGGATGCCGGCCCTGGCGACGATCGGCACGGTCGCCAGCGATTCCCCGGAGTTCACCGGCCCGATGATGAAATCCACCTTGTCGACGAAGGCGAGCTGCTTGGCCATGTTCACGGCCTTGGTCGGCTCGCCGCTCGTGTCGCGCGTGAGCAGCTCGAGCTTGCGGCCGTTGACCCCGCCCGCTGCATTGATCTCGTCCACGGCGAACTGCACGCCCTGGTTCTCGGCGATCGCCGCGGACGACAGCGGGCCGGTCAGCGACGACAGCCAGCCGATGCGGATCGGATCGGCTGCACCCGCCGCGAAGGAAATGCAGGCGAACGACAATGCCAGCAGGCGCACGAACCGTGCGGGGACGGATTTCAGCATGGGATTTCTCCTCCATTAGGGCCGCTCGCCGGCGGCTTGATGGCGAAAGTTTCGCGGCGCGGAAGCGCGTTTGTCAAGAAAACGTTCTGGCCGATGAAATGGCGCAAAGCGTGTGATCCCCGGGCGTTCAAGGCATTACGCAAATTCCTTACGACGGGTTCCGGGTCCCGGAATGCGGGTCGATTGACGCGATCATCCGTGCCGGCCCAGTATTCGGCCCACGGCAGCGCCGCGTTCGCGGCTGCAGGACCGGCATCGGGAGGAAGCATGGCGGGCAGCGACTCGGGAGGTGCGCGATGAAGAAAATCGTGCGCATCGGGGCGGGATCGGCATGGTGGGGCGACCGCGTCGAGCCCGCGAAATGGAACGCCGAGCGCGGCGACCTCGATTACCTGTGCTTCGAGACCATGGCGGAAGCGACCATTTCGGCGGCGCAGGTGCGCAAGCGCCGCGACCCTTCCTTCCCCGGCTACGACACCTACCTCGACGACCGCATGCAGGCGGTGCTGCCGGGCTGCCTGAAGCGCGGCACGAAAATCGTGACCAACCAGGGCTGGATCAACCCGGACGGCGCCGCCGAGCGCATCGTGCACTGGCTGCGCCAGCTCGGCGCGAAGGGCATCAAGGTGGCCGCCGTCAACGGCAGCCTGATCACCGACCGCGTGCTGCAGATCACCGACCGCATCATGGAAAACGGCAGGCCGACCTCCACGCTGGCCGACACGCTGGTCTCCGCCGAGGCCTACCTCGGCGCGGAGCCGATCGCCGCGGCGCTGAAGCAGGGCGCGCACATCGTCGTCTCGGGCCGCGTGGCGGATCCGTCGATCTTCATGGCGCCGATGATGCACGAGTTCGGCTGGGATCCGCTGGACCACGCGAAGCTCGGCGCCGGCAACGGCCTCGGTCACCTGATGGAGTGCGGCGCCCAGGTCACGGGCGGCTACTTTGCCGACCCCGGCTTCAAGGACGTGCCCGAGCCGTGGAACTTCGCCTTCCCCATCGTCGAGGTCGACGCCGACGGCTCGGCGGTGCTGACCAAGGTCGCGGGCAGCGGCGGCGCGGTCAACCTGATGACGGTCAAGGAGCAGATGCTCTACGAGGTCCACGATCCGGCGAACTACATCACGCCGGACGTCGTCGTCGACTTCACCACCGCGCGCCTCGAGCAGGCCGGGCCGGACCGCGTGCGCATCACCGGCATCTCGGGCAAGCCGCGAACGCCCACGCTGAAGGTCTCCATCGGCTGCACCGAGGGCTTCATCGGCGAGGACATGTTCTTCTACGCCGGTCCTGGCGCGCTGCGCCGCGCGCAGCTCGCGAAGCAGATCCTCGAGGAGCGCTTCAGGGTCGTGAAGCTCGACGCCGAGGAAGTGCGCATCGACTACCTGGGGCTCAATGCGATCCACGGCGCCATGACGCCGAAGGACGCGCCCGAGCCCTACGAGATCGCCGTGCGGGTGGCGGCGCGCACGAAGACACGCGAGGAAGCCGTCAAGGTCGGCCGCGAGGTCGACGGCATGGCGGTCTCCGGCGTGGGCATGACGGGAAAGCGCGTGCCGCACCAGGACCGCACCCGCGAGATCATCGGCGTGTGGTCGTCCCTGGTGCCGCGCGAGAAAGTCATTCCGTCGATCAATTACTTCGTGAGCTGATTGAGAGCCGGGGACGGTATCGCTGGAGACAGGGCTTCACCCACAATTGTCGTGAATGCCGTGAATATCGTGAAGCAAGAAGACGTGAATGTCGCGGCACCTGGCACAAGACTTCCCGCCTTCACGCCTTTTACGAAATCAGGACATTTAGTTCCGACACAACCCGATATTCACGACATTCACGATATTCACGATATTCACGACATTCACGATGAAAGTACTTCTGCAGCACCTCGCCCACTGCCGCTCCGGCGACAAGGGCAACACGTCCAACATCTCGGTCATCGCCTACGAGCCCGAGCTGTACCCGCACCTGAAGGAACAACTCACGGCGGAAAAATTCAGGGCACACTACGCGGGCGTGGTCACGGGCAAGGTCACGCGCTACGATGTCGACGGCCTGCAGGCGCTGAACTTCGTGGCCGAGGGCGCGCTCGGCGGCGGCGTGTCGCGCAGCCTGTGCCTGGACAACTACGGCAAGTCGCTGTCGGCCCGCGTGCTGTCGTTCGAGGTCGAGGTGCCGGACGCGCTCAAGGCGAAACTGCGGGGACTGGAAACCCCGTGAATGTCGCGAATATCGTAAATGCCGTGATTGACGAAAGATCCTGAAGGCAGAGCCACGAAGGCGTTGCTACATTCATCTCGTCCCGCCTCGACCACATACGACATTCACGGCATTCACGACATTCACGGCATTCACGCCAGAGGACTCTTACCATGAGCGACATCGTCGGCAGCGGAAACTATCGGTACAAGGTCATCCAGGACTGGGCGAAGCTGCCCGACGGCTGGACCTTCACCGACGTCGCGGCGGTCGCGGTCGACCGCAAGGACCGCGTCTACGTATTCAACCGCGGCGCGCACCCGATGATCGTGTTCGACCGCGACGGCAATTTCCTGCGCTCATGGGGCGAGGGCGTGTTCCACCGCGCGCACGGCCTGCACATCGGTCCCGACGAGTCGCTCTACTGCACGGATGACGGCGACCACAGCGTGCGCAAGTGCACGCTCGAGGGCAAGGTCCTGCTCACGATCGGCATTCCGGGCAAGCCGTCGCCCTACATGAGCGGCGAGCCTTTCCACCGCTGCACGCACACCGCGCTCTCGCCGCGCGGGGACATCTACGTCTCCGACGGTTACGGCAACGCACAGGTGCACAAGTATTCGCCCGACGGCAAGCGCATCAAGACCTGGGGCCAGCCGGGCACCGGCCCCGGCGAGTTCAACATCCCGCACAACCTGTGCTGCGACCATGAGGGGTGGGTCTACGTGGCGGACCGCGAGAACCACCGCGTGCAGGTGTTCGACGGCGACGGCAGCTACGAGACCGAGTGGCACAACCTGCACCGGCCCTGCGGCATGGTCATGGAGACCGGACGCGACCCGCTGTGCTACATCGGCGAGATCGGGCCCACCATGCCGGTGAACCGCCAGGTGCCGAACATCGGCCCGCGCATCAGCATCGTCGACAGCGAGGGCGGCCTGGTCGCGCGCTTCGGCGCCGCGCACGCGGGCCACGACCGGCCCGACCAGTTCGTAGCGCCCCACGGCATGGCGGTGGATTCGCGCGGCGACATCTACGTCGGCGAGGTTTCCTTCACGGCCTGGTCGCAGATCTTCCCGGACCGCCAGCCGCCGCAGGGCCTGAACACGCTGCGCAAGCTCGTGCGTGTAAAATGAAACGGAGCGGCACGACGCGTTGCCGCCCGTCGAAGGCGGCTGCCTTCGACAACAGCCCCGAAGGTGAGCCGTCGAGGAACCCAGCCTGGCGAAAACCCCGAAGCCGCCGTACTACGCGGTGATCTTCCGAGGCCTCGATCGCGGCCTGGAAGCGCAACGCCGAGCACACGATCGCGCGCGAACAGGGTCGCGCCACGTGGTACCGCGAATACGAGCTGCGCGTGGCGAGGATAGAGCGCGCCTACGGATTCAGGCGCTAGAACGGCTTCAGTGCAGGTCGATGACGAGGCTTGCGCCATCGGCCGGCAGCTCGAACTTCGCGTCGTCCCACACCGGCTTGCGCCCGCTCGGCCGCGGGTTGTTCGACATGCCCCAGGGCTCCAGCGGGCGCCCCTCGAAGTTCGTGTCGACCTTGCCGTCGCCGTTCACGTCGTGATACAGCGCGAGCGCATACGTCCCGGGCGCGAGGTCGGTCATGCGCAGGTGCACGGTCGCGGTCTTTGCAGGGACCGAGGCGCGCGCCGCCGGCGGGCGCGGAAAACGGCCCTCGTCGGTGAAGACGCCGATCTTGATCTCGCCTTCGCGGGTGATCATCGCGCGAAAGGCAAGGTCGGCTGAGAAATCCTCCGCGTCGGCGAACAACGCGGCCTGCACCTGGCCGGTCCTCGTCTGGATGCCGCGAACCTCTATGTCGAGGTCGGCAGCAGCCGCGCCCGTCGCCCCGCATGCCAGGACGCACGGCAGCGCGGCCAGCGGGACTGGAAGGCGCCTGAGGGAAAGCTTCATCGCGCAAAAGCATACGGCATCGCCGCGGTTCTTGCGCTAGCATTGGACGGAAGTTACCTCCGCCCACGCCATGCACAGTCCCGTCTCCCGCCGCCTCGCCATCCTCGGCCTGCTCGTCGTCCTGCTTCCGGGCTGCCAGTCGATGCAGGACATGCTGTCCTCGGCGCCAAGACCCAAGGCCCGCATCATCGGCTCCAGCATTCGCGGCCTGTCTCTGGAGAACATCGTGCTGCTCTTCGACGTCGAGGTCGAGAATCCGTATGACGCCGGCCTTCCGCTCGCGGACCTCGGCTACACGCTGTCGAGCGGCGGCAAGCCGTTCCTCGCGGGCTCGCTGAAGCCGACCGGATCGATTCCCGCCCACGGCAGGCAGGTGCTGCAAGTGCCCGCAACCGTCCAGTTCGCCGCGCTGGCGGCGGCATTGAAGGGTGTCAGGCCGGGGTCCGTCGTGCCCTACACCGCCGACTTCAGGCTCGGCATGGACGCGCCCGTGGCCGGCCGCCTCGACGTGCCGCTTTCGAAGAGCGGCGAGCTCCCGGTACCCGCCGTGCCGCAAGTGGAACTCGGCGCGCTCAAGGTCGAGAAGCTGGGCGTGGAGCAGATCCGGGCCACGGCGAAGCTGCGGGTCAGGAACACGAACCAGTTCCCGCTGGACCTCACGAAGCTCGGCGTCGGCTTCGCCCTGGCGGGACAGGACGTGGGATCGACCCGGCTGGCGAATCCCGTCGGCCTGCCCGCCGGGGGCACGGCCGCGGTCGACGTTCCGCTCGCCATTTCGCCGAAAGGCGCCGCGCTGGGACTGGTGAACCTGCTGCGCGGCAACCAGATCGCCTACAAGGTGTCGGGCTCGCTGGACGCGAATTCCCGCTTCGGCCCGATCTCGCTGCCGTTCAGCCACATCGGCAATGCCGCGGTCACGAGGTGACCGGGAGTGCCGAGTACTGAGTGCTGTGGACTGAGGACTGAGTAAGGTATGGACCGGGTTTATCCTTTACATCGTAAACCGGGTAAATGGTTGACGGTCATGTGCAGGAGCATGGGGCATCGAAGGAGGTGCGCCATGCCATGGCTGGAGACCGATGTGATCAAGGAGCGAACGCGATTTGTGCTCGACTATGAATCGGGCCTGTTCACGATGAGCGAGCTATGTGAGCGTTTTGGCATCAGCCGCCAGACCGGTTATGTGCTCTGGGAACGCTACCGGGCGCAAGGCCTGGCGAGTCTGGCAGATCGCCCGCGCGGGCCGAAGAGCTGCCCGCACAAGACCTCCCCGGAAGTGGAGAAGGCGCTGGTGAAGCTCAGGCGGGCCCATCCGAACTGGGGGCCGGTGACCCTGCTGCAGCGCCTGGCGGTATTGCACCCCCGATTGGCACTGCCGGCGGCCTCCACCGCCGGCGAGATCCTCAAGCGCCACGGCCTGGTCGGTGCACGCAAGCGCCGTATCCGCCACCGCCATCCCGGACGTCCGTATGTCGAGATGCGCGCGCCCAACGACGTATGGACGGCGGACTTCAAAGGTGAATTTCTCACCCGAGACCACCGCTACTGCTACCCGCTGACCATCGCAGACGGGTGTTCGCGTTACCTCATTGCCTGCCGCGGGCAAGCCTCGGTGGCCTACCTCGGAGCGCGTGCAGGCTTTGAGGCGGCCTTTCGCACCCACGGGCTGCCATTGCAGATTCTCACCGACAACGGCACCCCGTTTGCGAGCTGCGCCATCGGTGGGCTGTCCCGGCTTTCGGCCTGGTGGATCAAGCTGGGCATCCAGCCGGTACGCATCGAGCCGGGCCGGCCGCAGCAAAACGGACGCCACGAGCGCATGCATCGCACGCTTAAAGCTGAGGCCACGTGCCCGCCGGCGGCCAACCTGGCTGCGCAGCAGCGTGTGCTCGAACGTTTCCGGCGCCGTTATAACGAAGAGCGGCCGCACCGGGCTCTCGATGGCGAGGTCCCGGCGGCACGCTATCACGCCTCCCCGCGCTGCTATCCGGAGCGCATGCCCGAGATGGTCTATCCGGGGCATTTCCGCACGCCCAAGGTCTCCGACAACGGCTGCATCAGTTGGCGTGGCAGATTCATCTTCGTCAGTGAAGTGCTGGCGGGCGAGCGCCTGGGCCTGGAACCGTTGGACGATGGCATCTGGTCGGTGCATTTCGGCCCCGTGTGGCTCGCCAGGTTCGATGAACGGGACGCCCGCCTCAGCGACGGCGTCTAGAAAAGTGTCAACCATTTACCCGGTTTGTACTGTCAAGGATTTGCCCGGCTGGACA